>NZ_CP089301.1:3156944-3788333 GCF_021227995.1 Novosphingobium kaempferiae | reverse complement strand
GACGACATCTACGTCGAACTCATCACCGACGCGCGCGGCTTCACCGCCACGCAGCTGGAAGTCAGCGTCACCAAGTGGCTGTCGGTGCTGAGCCAGGCCGGTGGTTCGGGCGTGAACAGCCTGAACGTGCGCATCCGGAAGGACTATTGATGCGCACCCGGCTGGTGCTCGCTCTCGCGCTTGCAGCGTCGCTCGGCGGCTGCAAGCGCGAGCCGACGTTCGAGGAACGCTATGACGCCGCCAACAAGTCCATCGTCGAGCGGGCGAAGCGCATCGACGCCCAGCTTGCCGGGACCGCCGCGCCGCCTGCCGACGCCGAGGACGCTTCTGCAGAGGATTGAAACGCAAGGTTTACTTCTGCCTGCTAGGCACCCTCGGGTAACTGCCTAGAGGACATTCCATGCTGGCCGAGGAGAACTGCGATCGACTGGCCGAGCGGCTACCTGTGCTGCTCCGTGCCCGCTGTCGCAAGTCGAGCTGGCACGTCTTTGCGGTCGAAATCGGCGATCTCTCGCAAGGCGGCTGTAGCATCGTCGGCAGTTCCGAAGCTTTCGTGCCGGGCGAGGTGGTCCGACTCAGCCTTGCGCACCTCAAGCCTGTGGAGGCCGAGGTGCGCTGGCTGCGGGAAGACAAGGTCGGCGTCGAATTCCGCATTGCGCTGAAGGCCCGCGTGATCGAGCAGATCGCGCAGGCCTACGCCATGGCAGTGAAGCCGCCGCAGGACTGACCGGCTTACTTCGGCTTGTGGCCGAGAATGCCCATCTGCATCACCGTCACCCCGCCCTGCGCCAGTTCGGGCAGCTTCTCGAACCACGTCTGCACGTAAGGCATGGCGTTGTGCGCCTTGAAATCCGATTCGCTCGCGAAGATCTCGTAGAACACGAAATGGCCGGGCGCGGCGCGATCTTCCTGCAGGAAATAGACGAGGTTCTTGGGATCGCTGCGGACGAGTTCAACCAGCGGCAAAGTCGCTTCGCGCAGGGCGGCTTCCTTGCCGGGTTTGGCGCGCACTTCGGCGACGATCGACCACGCACCTTCGGGCACGGCATCGTAGCGGATGGACGCGCCATCCCCCGCGATGGCGGAAGGGATGAACGTCACCGCCGCGATCGCGGGCAGCATCAGGCGGGCGATGGACATGGGGCGCATGTCAGGCTCCTTGGCGAAGGCGTTGGTCAGGAAGCGGCGCGCTTGCGAGCGGCGAGGGCGTCGGCGAAGCGCTTCTTCACCGGGCCGAGCGCCTTCACGAATTCCAGCTGCTCGCCTTCCGGGCCCTTGCAGTAGATGAGTTCCCAGCCGGTGGAGGGCTCCTCGGTCACCTTCGTGGTGTTGGCGTCCTGCGGTGCGGCCTTGCGCTCCTGTTCCGTGGTCACGCGGATCGAGCGGTTGGCGCGCACCTGCGTCATTCCGCGCCGCGCCGATTCGGCTTCGAGGTCGGTGATGAACTTGTTGAAGTCCACGTCGTCGCCGACATAGAAGCAGATATGCATCATGCGCGGATAGGCCGGGCTCATGTGCTCGACCGGCTCGGCGAAGGCGCGCGGCCCGCCCATCGGCTGGTCGGCGTCGCGGTACTGCAGCAGTTCCACCACCACGTTGTCGAACTGGACGAAGCGCACGTCGAGGCGCTGCGCCCCGCCACGCAGGTCGGGCACGCCCATCGTGCGGGGATTGACGCCGAGTTCGGTGGCGATGATCTCCTGGTCGGCGAGCAGGGTGTTCTGGACCTGGTCGCCCTGGAAGTCGCCATGGCGGAACACCTCGGTCCCGCCGAGCACCTGCGTGTAGAACTCGAAGGCGCGCTCCATGTTCTGCACGGTCAGGCCGAAATGCTGGATGCCCTGGAGCCGGGCACCGAGCGGCGCGCTGTTGCGCTGAGCAGCGGACATGCCTGAAGCGGGCTTGGCGGCCTGTGCTTCCGTGCTCAGCGCTGCGATGGCGGGCGCGGCAAGCGCGGCGGCGCCAGCGGCTCGAAGGATATCACGGCGATCGAGGTCGTTCCCGTTCATGCCCATCTCCCTGTTCACCTGCGGTGCGAGGGACCGGGATATTGGAGGACGACCCGTGCCATCTACGGGTGTTTGCGCATGAGCCCTGTGCGGCAGCGCACAGAGCGATGACTTGCCATCAGGAGAGGGAAGGTGTGGGAGGTGGTGGACGCACTTGGGCTCGAACCAAGGACCCGCTGATTAAGAGTCAGCTGCTCTACCAACTGAGCTATGCGTCCCCACGGATGTCCGCGGGAGATGGTAATGGTGGACGCACTTGGGCTCGAACCAAGGACCCGCTGATTAAGAGTCAGCTGCTCTACCAACTGAGCTATGCGTCCCCACAGGATCTCCGGGGGACAGGATGGTGGACGCACTTGGGCTCGAACCAAGGACCCGCTGATTAAGAGTCAGCTGCTCTACCAACTGAGCTATGCGTCCACGCTACCTGTCCTCGAAGGGCCTTGCGGCCCCGCCGATTCGGCGGCGGAGAGGCTCCTATAACGGCTGATTCCGGCATTGGAAGGGGAAACTTGAAAAAGTTTGCCCATTCGTCCGTCGGGCCCTCAGCGCAGCGAGCCGCGCCCCTGATTCCAACGGTTTACGGCCATGATCGTACCGAGGCAGATCATGTTGGTGAGCATCGAGGTGCCGCCGTGGCTCATGAAAGGCAGGGGAATCCCGACGACCGGGGCAAGGCCCATGACCATCATCAGGTTGATCATGACGTAGAAGAACATCGTCGCCGTCATGCCCGCCGCCAGCAGGCTGGAGAACCGGTCCGGCGCGCGCCGCGCGACGCCCATGCCCCAGCCGATGACGACGGTGAACACGAACAGCACGAACAGCCCACCCATCAGGCCCCACTCCTCCGACATGGTCGCGAAGACGAAGTCGGTGTGCGGTTCGGGCAGGTATTGCAGATGGCTCTGCGTGCCGTTGCCGAAGCCCTTGCCGAAGATGCCGCCGGACCCGATGGCGATCTTGGACTGGGTGATGTGGTAGCCGGTGCCGAGCGGATCGCCCTCGGGGTCGAGGAACACCAGCACGCGGTTGCGCTGGTAGTCGTGCAGCAGGGTGAAGAACGCGATGGGCGCGATGACGAGCAGCGCTCCCGCGGCGCTCGTGAACCACCAGAGCGGAAGGCCTGCAAGGAACATCGTCACCACACCGCCGAAACACACCGCCGTCGCCGTGCCGAGGTCAGGCTGGATGAGCACGAACAGCGCAGGCACGCCGATCAGCACGCCCGCCGGGACGAGCCCCCGCCAGCTTGCCGTCATCGCATGCGGCAGCGTCTCGTAGAAGCGCGCGAGAACGAGCACGATGGCCGGCTTCATCAGTTCCGAAGGCTGGAGCGACATGAAGCCGAGGTTCAGCCAGCGCTGGCTGCCGCCGCCGACCGCGCCGATCAGCTCGACCAGCACCAGCAGGACCGTGATGCCGCCGTAGACCGGGTAGGCGGCCATGCGGAACAGGTTGCGGCTCATCCGCGAGATGACGATCGCCATGACGAGGAACACGCCGAAGCGCACCACATGGCTCAGCGCGTAAGGCTGGAGGCTGCCGCCCGCCGCCGAATAGAGCACCGCCGCACCCAGCGCGACGAGGCCGCACAGCGGAATCAGCATCTGCCAGGGCTGGCGCGAGATCGCTTCCGGAACGATCGAGCGGTTCATTGCGTCGGTCCTCCGGTGGTGGGCGTCGGTGTGGGCGAGGGCGCCGCGGCGGGGCGGTCCGCCTCGTCAGGCTCGGGTGCGGGCGACTGCGCCTCGCTGATGGGCTGGCGGGGTTCGTCCCCCTGATCCGCGCCCTGCAGCTTGCGGCGCTCGTCTTCGGGCGAAACCTTGGGGGCTCCGACGCCGTATTGCGCGGAATAGGCCCGGAACCGCGCGTCGAGGCGCTCCTTCGCGGTGCCGCCCCACTTCTTCTCCAGTTCGTCGAGTACTTCCATGCCCTTCTGCTTGTCGAAGACGTAAGTCAGCACGTCGCGCGCGATCGGATAGGCAGCCCCGGAACCTCCGCCGTGCTCGACGACGACGGAGCAGGCGTAGCGCGGGTTGTCGGCGGGCGCAAAGCAGATGAAGTGGCCGTGGTCGCGGTGCTTCCACAGGCCGCCCTTGCCGTTGCCGACATTGAGCCCGACGACCTGCGCCGTACCGGTCTTGCCCGCAAGCTTGATGTCCGGGAACGGCAGTCGCGCATGCGGGGCCGAGCCGGGGCCGTTGGCGACGTCCGACATCGCCTGCCGCACGTAGGCGAGGTGTTCCTCCGGGATTCCGAGGGATTTCTGCGGCTCATGCTCGTGCCCGTGGATCAGCTTGGGCATGATGATCCGCCCGCTGGCGATGCGGGAAGCCTGAATGGCCTGCTGCAGCGGATTCACGAGGAAGTAGCCCTGTCCGATGGTGGCGTTGACCGTATCGAAGGTCTGCCATTCCTTGTCGTACTTCTTGAGCTTCCACGCGGGGCTGGGCACCGTGCCGTAGGACTGGCCGGCCACCGGCATCGGGAACTCCTGCCCGAGCCCGAGCCGCTTCGCCATCGCCGCGATCGGGTCCATGCCGATGCGCTGGGCGAAGTGGTAGAAGTAGACGTCGCAGCTCTGGTAGATGCCCTTGGCCATGTTGACCTGGCCATGGCCGCGCCGCTGCCAGCAGTGGAACACGCGGTTGCCCACGCGCAGGCCGCCGCCGCAGAACACGGACTCGTTCGGATCGAGCCCGGCCTCAAGGAACGAGAGGCCGACCATCGGCTTGACCGTGGAGCCCGGCGGATAGAGCCCGCGCAGCACCTTGTTGCGCAGCGGAACGTGGTCGTCGTCCGACAGCATCTTCCATTCGAGGCGGCCGATGCCGTCGGAGAAGCTGTTGGGATCGAAGCTGGGCATCGAGCACATCGCGAGCACGTCGCCCGTCTGGCAGTCCATCACCACGACGGCGGCGGACTCCGGGCCGATGCGGCGGGCGGCGTAGTCCTGGATGCCTGCGTCGATGGTCAGCTTGACGGTCTTGCCGGGCACGTCCTCGCGCGTGTCGAGGTCGCGCACGATGCGGCCCGATGCGGTGACTTCCACGCGCCGCGCGCCGGGCTTGCCGCGCAAGTCCTTCTCGTAGAACTTTTCGAGCGCGTCCTTGCCGACCTTGTAGCCGGGCGTGATGAGGACGGGATCGTGATCCTTCTCGTACTCCTCGGCTGATGCCGCGCCGACGTAGCCGATGAGGTGGCCGACCGATGGCCCGGTCGGGTAGAAGCGGGAGTAGCCGCGCTGCGTGACGACGCCGGGCAGGTCGGGCAGGCGCACGCTGACGGCGGCGAACCGCTCCCAGTCGAGGCGCGAGGCGACCTCGACCGGCGCGAAGCCGTGCGCGCGGTCCAGCTTGTCCTGCAAGTCCTGCATCGCGATCGGGGTCAGCGACAGCAGCTTGCCGAGTTCGGTGATCGTGCGTGCCGGATCGCTCATCCGTTCGGGGATCACGTCGACGCGGAAGTCGGCGCGGTTCGAGGCGAGCGGCTGTCCGTTGCGGTCGAGGATCCAGCCCCGGCGCGGCGGAATCAGCGAGAGGTTGACGCGGTTGCTCTCGGCCTTGAGCTTGTACTTCTCGTTCTCGAAGACCGAGAGGTAGGTCATGCGCGCGGCGAGCAGGCAGCCGATGCCGCCCTGGATGCCGCCGACGACGATCGTGCGGCGGTCAAAGCTGTTGCGCAGGGTGCCGGTGGTGACATGCGGCGGACGCAGCAGGCGCCGGAAGTTGAACTTCATCGCATGACCACGAACGGCGTGAGCCGGATACGGTCCATCAGGGCAACGAAACGGCCGACGAGCGGGTAGGAAATCACGGAAATCAGGACCTGGGGCACGATGACACGAAGGGGGGCGGATGCTCCGGCGATGTTCGAAACGCCGAGGCAGAGCACGATATACGCCACGATGAGCCCGATCGCCACCAGCCACTCGGTCAGGAAGTTACGCCAGGGCAGGCGGGCTTCCACGTTGTCGAGCACGATCGTGGATACCGACCAGAGCAGAACGGCGGTTCCGAACGGCGATCCTGAGAACAGGTCGTCGAACAGGCCCAGCGGCAGGCCCGCCCACATCGGCAGCAGGCCGGGGCGCAACTGGCGCCACGCGATGAACATCAGGAAGCCGAGCGGCGGTAGAACGGGTGCCGAGGCGATCAGGAACCAGCTCGGCACCAGCGATCCGAGCATGACCGTCAGCCACGGCAGTCCGGTCGCGATCGAGCGCGACGGCTTGCGGTTGATCCTCTGCCTCACGACCGTGTCGTTGCCGGACAGCAGGGGCATGCTCACTCGCTCCCGGGGGCGGATTCGGCGGGCGGCGGAGGCGGCGGGGGCGCCCAGGCCCTTTCGATCACGACGTAGTCGGTGTCGGAGGGATTGCTGAGGACGCGCGCCACTGCGCCGTCGCGAAGCAGTTCGGTGACGACCGCGAGCGGCGTGCCGGGGCGGTAGAGCCCGCCCGAACCCGAAGTCACCATCACGTCGCCCTTGCGCAGCGGATTGAGGCCGAGGTTGACGAGCCGGATGCGGATCGTGCCGTCGCCGTGTCCCTGCGCGAAGGCGGGGATGCCGTCCTTCGCGCGGCGGACGGGCACGACGCTTTCGGTGTCGGTGATGAGCAGCACGCGCGAACTGGACAGGCCGACTTCGAGCACGCGGCCGACGAGGCCGAGTTGCGAGCGCACCGGCATGCCCTTGACCACGCCCTTGTCGGTCCCTGCGCCAAGCGTCGCGAAACGGCGAGTGCTGGCGCCGGTCGAGCTGACGAGACGGGCGTAGGCGACCGGCTGCGCATCCTCCTCGCGCAAGTCCATCAGCTGCTTGAGCTTGCGGTTCTCGGTCTCGGTCGCCTGCGCCTTGGCGAGCCTTACCTTGGCTTCGGCAAGTTCGCGTTCGAGGCGCACATGCTCGCGGCCGGTCTGGAAGAAGCCGCCGATCTCGGCGAAGAAGTCCTTGCCCGCACGGCGGCCGCCAGCGGTGGCCTGCGCCGGGGACTCGGTCAGATCGGCAGCGGCGCCGCGCAGGGTCGCGAAGGCGCCTGGGTTGACGATCGAGACGACGAGCAGCCCAAGGCCCACCACCGCGCCGAGCACGCCGGCGGTGTAATTGAAGAACGTCGAATACTGCGCCCTGCGCGAAAAGCCGGAGCGCCGATTGGCTGGCGGTGCCATGCGCCATGCACTCCTGTCATTCCCGCGCGACGGTCCGTGCAGGGAGGTCCGCCGCGCCCTTCAGGAGCCCCGCGCCTTTCCCGGCGCGGTGCCCCCTGTTCGATCAGGCGGACATCAGGACGCCGCGATAGACCGGGTCTTCCATCGCGCGGCCAGTGCCGAGCGCGACGCAGGACAGCGGGTCTTCGGCGACGCTGACGGGCAGGCCGGTCTCTTCGCGCAGATAGTCGTCGAGGCCCTGGATCAGCGCGCCGCCTCCGGTGAGGACGATGCCCTGGTCGACGATGTCGGCCGCGAGTTCGGGCGCGGTGTTCTCAAGCGCAATGCGCACGCCCTCGATGATCGCGCCGATCGGCTCGGCCAGCGCCTCTGCGACGTTGGCCTGGGTGATCGTGATCTCCTTCGGCACGCCGTTGACGAGATCGCGACCCTTGATGTGGATCGTCTCGCCGATGCCGTCGGCAGGCATGACGGCGATGCCGTAGTCCTTCTTGATGCGCTCCGCCGTGGCGTCGCCGATCAGGAGGTTATGGTGGCGACGGACGTAGGAGACGATGGATTCGTCCATCTTGTCACCGCCGACGCGGACAGACGTGGTGTAGGCGAGGCCGCGCAGCGAAAGCACCGCGACTTCGGTGGTGCCGCCGCCGATGTCGACCACCATCGAGCCGACCGGCTCGGTGACGGGCATGTCGGCGCCGATTGCGGCGGCCATCGGCTCGAGGATCAGGTAGACCTGGCTGGCGCCCGCGTTCGACGCGGCATCGCGGATCGCGCGGCGCTCGACCGAGGTGGAACCCGAGGGGACGCAGATCACGATCTCGGGATAGCGGAACAGGTTCTTCTTGCCGTGGACCTTGCGGATGAAGTGCTTGATCATCTCTTCCGCGATCTCGATGTCGGCGATCACGCCGTCACGCAGCGGGCGGATGGCCTCGATGTTGTCGGGGGTCTTGCCCATCATCATCTTGGCGTCGTCACCGACGGCCTTGACCTTCTTCACGCCGTTCATCGTCTCGATGGCGACGACCGAAGGCTCGTTCAGCACGATTCCGCGATCCTGCACGTAGACCAGCGTATTCGCCGTGCCGAGGTCGATCGCCATGTTCTGGGAGCCGAGTTTGAAGAATCGCGAGAAGGGGCCGGCCATCTAAAATCCGTTTCTTACCAATCGCTTGTCGAATCATCTTCGACGACGACGACAGGGGGTTGCGGGTGGGAGGGCTCCCCTTAGCCCATCGATTCGCGAAAGGCCAAAATTTTGTGTCGCTTTCCGGGGGGAAACGATGCGCGCCCGTCTCGAATTAGCGGCGCTTCGTCGCTAGTTTGGCGAGCCATCACGATGCTGCCTCCATGGCAGTCGCGAAACGTTGTTGCCGAGACCTCCATGCCCACGATCCGCCGCCTGCCCGAACACCTCGTCAACCGCATCGCCGCGGGTGAAGTGGTGGAGCGCCCGGCCTCCGCGCTCAAGGAACTGGTGGAGAACGCCATCGACGCGGGCTCGACCGAGATCACCGTGCGGATCGCCTCGGGCGGGCTCGACATGATCGAGGTGACGGATGACGGCTGCGGCATGCGGCCGGACGAAATCGCGCTGGCGCTTGAACGTCACGCCACTTCCAAGCTGCCGGACGAGGCGATCGAACTTGTCGCCACGCTGGGCTTCCGGGGCGAGGCGCTGCCCTCGATCGGCTCCGTCGCGCGACTGACCATCGAAAGCCGACCGCACGACGCTGCCGAGGGCTGGAGGCGGGTGGTCGACCATGGCGTCGTCGCGCAGGATGGCCCCGCAGCCCTTCCGCCGGGCACGCGCATCCGCGTCGAAGACCTGTTCGGCAAAGTGCCCGCGCGGCGCAAGTTCCTGCGCTCGCCACGCTCGGAGTATGCCGTCTGCCTCGACGTGGTGCGTCGCCTCGCCATGGCGCGGCCCGATGTCGGTTTCACGATGGAGCATGACGGACGTCGCGTGATTTCGGTGCAGCCGCGCGAGGAACTGGCGGCGCGCGTGGCACGCCTCGTCGCCCGCGAACTGGCGGAGGACGGCGTCGTCATCGAGGCCGAACGCGGCACGGCGCGGCTCACCGGCGTCGCGGGCCTGCCGACGTACAATCGCGGGGTCGCCGACCACCAGTACCTCTTCGTCAATGGCCGTCCGGTGCGTGACAAGCTGCTCGTCGGCGCGGTGCGCGGGGCCTATTCTGACATGCTGGCGCGGGACCGCCATGCGGTGCTGGCGCTGTTCCTCGACATTCCGCCCGACGAAGTCGACGTCAACGTCCACCCTGCCAAGACGGAAGTGCGCTTTCGCGACCCCGCATTCATCCGCGGTTTCCTCGTCGGTGCCTTGCGTCATGCGCTGGAAGGCGCGGGACAGAAGAGCGCACAGCCGCCGCAGAGCGCCGCGATGAACATGTGGCAGGTGGAGCCGGTCACGCCTTCGCCCGCACCGTCGCTCGGTTCGCTGTTCGCCCGCGAGTACAGCGCGCCGCGCAGCGATTATCAGCCGTCTCGCGTGTCCGAGACGGGCGCGGCATGGCGTTCCTACGAAGCCGAGGTCATGGCCCAGCCCGCCGCGCGTGCCGAGGCTGCGGTCGAGGCGAGCGAGGAGGCCTTGCGCTATCCCCTCGGCGTCGCACGCGGGCAGGTGGCCGGCACCTATATCGTTGCGGAGGCGGAAGACGGCCTCGTCATCGTCGATCAGCACGCCGCGCACGAACGTCTCGTGCTCGAGAAGCTGAAGGCGGCGGGCGCGGAGGAGGCGATGAATCGCTCCCAGGCACTGTTGCTGCCCGAGGTCGTCGAGCTTGAGGAAGTCGCCTGCGACGCGCTGGAGGACAAGCTGCCCGAACTGGCGCGTCACGGGCTCGTCCTCGAACGCTTCGGCCCGGCGGCGATGCTGGTTCGGGCAGTCCCGTCGGTGCTCTCGAAGAGCGATGTCGGCGCGTTGGTTCAGGACGTTGCCGACGATCTCGCCCGTAACGGCGACGCCCTGCTGCTGGGGGAGAAGCTCGACCTCGTCCTCGCGACGATGGCCTGCCACGGCTCGGTGCGGGCAGGGCGCGTGCTCTCGGTGGCGGAGATGAATGCGCTACTGCGCGAAATGGAGCGCACGCCGCGTTCGGGCCAATGCAACCATGGCCGCCCTACGTGGGTTAAACTTGCCCATCAGGACATAGAGAAACTGTTCGGGCGGAAATGATGCGAAGACTAGCGACGACCATGGCCGCGCTCGCGATGCTGGCGGGCTGCGGAGAGGACACTCCTGCGGAGAAAGCGGCTGACGATGCCCATGACGTCGCCATGGTTGAGCGGATGAGCAGGGAGCCGTTCAAGCCCATCGTGCCGATCGCCATCACCACCGACGACATCCAGCGCTACGGCCTAGACAAGCCCGGTTGCACCTTCAGCAAGGGCACTGCGTCCGACCCGCTGTTCATCGCCACTCGCGATGAGGGCTACATGCGCGTTGGCAGCGATCTCAAGCGGTTCTCGGCGCGCAATCTCAGCGCCGACCTGCCGAGCGGGGCACGCACGACTTACATCGGGTTGTCGAGCTGGGTGGACATCGTGCGCCAGCCCGATGCGGGTACGAATGCCGATGCGGATACCTGGCCCGCCCGCATCATCATCCACGATGCGCAGGAGCGCGTGGCCTTCCGCGCCGACGGGACGATGCGCTGCCGGACCTGATCTGGTTCAGCGACGCAGAACTCCACGAAACGGAGCGCCGCTGCCGTCGGCATGGGGATCGGCGGGCAGTCCGATCAGGTCGCGCAGCAGGGCGGTGACATCGACGTTGGCGAAGCCGGGCAGGCGACCCGCGACGGCGATGGACGGACCGTTGGCGACGAACAGCGCGGCCATTTCGGGCGCGGTGTTGTCATAACCGTGCGCACCGCCGGTCGAAGCCTTGCCCGGCTTTGTCGCAAGGATCTGCCAGCCCGTCTGGGCAAGGCAGAAGTACGGGAAGACCCGCGGGTTGCTGCCGTAATGGAAACGGGCGGGAATAGCCTCGCGCGGCCAGCATTCCATGTGGGCGTTCGGCTTGGCCAGTGCCTTGGCCAGCTTCTTCTCGTTGCCCGGCGTGGGGGCTAGGCCTGCGAAGGGGCCGCTCTCTATCAGGCGATACCATTTCGGATTGGCGACCGTATCGAGCGCGATGACGCGCTCGCTCGATATCGCGGCCATGCCGTGATCGGCGACGATCACCAGATTGACGGGCTGCCTGAGCGCGCGGAGCCCCTCCACGAGCCTGCCGACATCGCCGTCGACATCGGCAAGCGCCTGCATGGTATGCGCGTCATCCGGCCCGTAGGTATGACCGGCAGTGTCCACTTCATCGAAGTAGAGCGTGATGAAGCGAGGACGGATACCGGCGGGGCGGCGCATCCAGTCGAGCACGGTCTCGACCCGCTGCAGCGGCGTGATCGACCCATCGAAGTGCTGCCAGTCCTGCGGGCGCGTGCCGCCGATCTGGCCGTGCGCGGGCTTGGGCGCCTGCACACCGCCCCACGCTATGTTCGATCCGGGCCAGAACATGGCGGCGGTGCGGATACCGGCCTTCTCTGCGGCGACCCAGATCGGTTCGGCCTCGTTCCACCAGAACGGATCGTCGCTCGCCATCGTGAATGTCTCGCCGGGGCGGTGCGGATCCTCGAAGCGGTTGGCGACGATGCCGTTGCGGTCGGGCACCTTGCCCGTGACTATGGCCCAGTGGTTGGGGAAGGTCTTGCTGGGGAACGAGGGGCGCATCGCGGCGCTGATGCCGCCTTGGGCCAGCCGCGACAGTGTCGGCGTCACGCCGCGTTCGAGATAGTCAGCGCGGAAGCCGTCGATCGATACGAGGATCGTCACCGGCTTGCGGATTTCTTCGGCGATGGCGTGGAATGGCAGGAGCGCGAGCAGCGCGGCGAGCACGAAATCGAAGCGAATCACGCGGGCTCTTTAGAAAGGCTGCGATGACAGTGCCATGTCGCAGTGTCCGGTCCGGCGCTTCGGCAAACGACCGCCCGCCAGATGTGGACGGCCGTTCCCGAGATCAGACGTTGAACTTGAAGTGCATCACGTCGCCGTCGGCGACGACGTATTCCTTGCCTTCCTGACGCAGCTTGCCGGCTTCCTTGGCGCCAGCCTCGCCGTTCAGGGCGACGAAGTCGTCGTAGGCGATGGTTTCGGCGCGGATGAAGCCGCGCTGCATGTCGGAGTGGATCGTGCCTGCCGCCTCGGGTGCCTTGGCGCCCTTGTGGATGGTCCAGGCGCGCGCTTCCTTGGGGCCGACCGTGAAGAAGGTCAGCAGTTCGAGCAGCGTGTACCCGGCACGGATGATGCGCGCGAGGCCGGCTTCGGCAAGGCCCATTTCCTCGAGGAAGACCATGCGATCCTCGATTTCCATGCCGGTCAGTTCGGCCTCGATGGCGGCGGAGACGATGACCGCGCTGGCGCCTTCTGCCGCGGCCTTCTCGAAGACGCGGGCGGAGAAGGCGTTGCCCTCGGCCGCTGCTTCTTCCTCGACGTTGCAGACGTAGAGCACCGGCTTGGCGGTGATGAGCTGCGCCTGCGCGAAGACGCGGGCCTCGTCCTCGTCCTTGGGCTGGGTCAGGCGCGCGGGCTTGCCTTCGCGCAGGAGTTCCAGCGCCTGACCGAGCACGGAAGCGACGATTTTGGCTTCCTTGTCGCCCTGCGTCGCCTTCTTCTGAGCGGCGGGGACACGCTTTTCGAGGCTTTCGAGGTCGGAGAGCAGCAGTTCGGTCTCGACCGTCTCGGCGTCGGCGATCGGGTCGACCTTGTTGTCGACGTGCTGGATGTCGTCGTTCTCGAAGCAGCGCAGGACGTGGATGATCGCGTCGACTTCGCGGATGTTGCCGAGGAACTGGTTGCCCAGGCCCTCACCCTTCGATGCGCCGCGCACGAGGCCGGCGATGTCCACGAACGACAGCTGCGTCGGGATGATCTTCGCCGAACCCGCGATTTCGGCGAGCTTGTCGAGGCGCGGATCGGGCACGCCGACCTGGCCGACGTTGGGCTCGATCGTGCAGAAGGGATAATTGGCCGCCTGCGCCGCCTGCGTCTCTGTCAGCGCATTGAACAAGGTCGACTTGCCGACATTGGGCAGGCCCACGATCCCGCAACGGAAACCCATCGAAAACTCCGGAAATATGTTTGTTGCGCGCCCATAGCGATGCTGGGGCGACTTGACCAGTCGGCGGCGAATATGGGGGCGGTTGACGGAAATTTCAGGTCTTGGGGCCAGAAGCTGCGCGTATGAAGCGCTCGATCCGTCTCGTACTGCCGCTGGTTGCTTTCGGTTCCCTCTCGGCTTGCGGCGACAGTCCCGAAACGCTGTTCGCCAGCGCGCGGGAGAATTTCGCGGCCGAGAACTATCAGGAAGCGCGCGTGAAGGTGGCCGCGGCCTTGCAGGAAAAGCCGCGCGATGCGGCCATGCTGGCGCTACTGGCGGAAACGCACTTGCGGCTTGGCGACCCGGATGGCGCTGAGGGCGCGATTGCGCGGCTGGAGCGGGCCGGAGGGCGCAATACCGCGCGGATGAAGGCCGAAGCGGCGCTCTTGCGGCAGAATCCGAAGCGGGCGCTGGAGCTGCTGGGCGATGATGCTTCGCCTGAGGGGTGGCGTGTGCGGGCCGAATCCCTGCTGGCGCTGGGCGAAGACGAGGGAGCGCGGGATGCCTACGAGAAGGGTATGGCGCAAGGCGGCGATATCCGGCTGGCCGCGTCCTTTGCGCGCTATCTTCTGGTGAACGAAAATCTCGTCCGTGCCGCCAGACTTCTCAAGCGAATGCAGCAGCTTGGACCAAACTCTTACGAGACTTTGGTGATGTCGGGAGACCTCGCTTCGGCTCAGGGACGCGACGAAGAGGCAGCGCGGGCCTATCGCAAGGCGATCGATGCGTTCCCGGATCGCGCTGCGCCGATGCTCGCTCTGGCCCGTCACTACGACGGAATCGGCAAGCTGGATGAGGCGTCGAGGCTGGTCGAACAGGCCGCAGAGGTGGCACCTAACGACACCGAGGTGGACCAGATGCGTATCCAGCTCATGTCAGAGAAGGGTGAGTGGGAGCAGATACGCCTTGCCTTGCAGGCCCGCGAGTCCGAACTCGACGCGGGCTCGCCGCTCAGCATGACCTATGGGGAAGCGCTGCTTCGACTTGGCCATGCGGAGCAGGCGCGGCTTCTGTTTCGCCGGGCAGTGCTGGTGCTTCCGGGCAATCCCTATGCGCGCCTGATGCTGGGCGAGGCGCAACTCGCGACCGGGGATGCGCAGGGTGCCTGGGCGACCCTTGCGCCGCTGGCGGCAAGTACGCTGGCGCAGCCGGAGGTAATCGAACGCGCGGCGCAGGCGGGGCGTGCGGTGGGGGCACCCGAGGCGGAGGCCTTGCAGGCACGGCTGGATCCTACGCGGATCAGGGAGACGATGGCGCTCGTCGAGCAGGGCGAAGGCGCGCTCGCCGGACGGCGGTGGGCCACGGCGGTGACGGTCTACGAACGCCTGCTGGCGCGGGGCGAGGATGGCGAGGTGCTGCGACGTCTGGCGCTGGCGAGCAGTGGGCTAGGCGATGCGGCGGCGGCGATCCGGCATGCCGACCGGGCGGTCTCGCTGGATCGGCGCAATGCCGACTATCTCTACGTCGCGGGCGCCGTTCGCCTCGTTGCCGGTCAGGACTTGCCTGAGGCGCGGCGGTTGCTGGAGGCGGCGGCCTTGATCGATCCGCGCAATGCCGAGATCGCGCGCGAGCTCAGGAAAGCAAAAGCCGCCGCCGGTTGAGACCGGCGGCGGCTGTAGTGTCGGCCCGGCAAGGGAAAGTGCGGGGCCGTATCCGCCCGATGTACCGACGCCCCCCGCGCCGGCCATCGAGCGTGCGGAACTGTCAGGCGCGCGTCTTGCGACGGCGGGCGTAGGCCAGCGCGATCAGGCCAGCGCCGAGCATGCCGAGCATGCCGGGCTCCGGAACCGCGGTGCCGCCCGACGAACTGGTGGTGCCGCCGCTCGAAGTCGAGGTGGTGGTACCACCCGAGGTCGACGTCGTGGTGCCGCCGGACGTCGAGGTCGAGGTGGTCGTGCCGCCCGAAGTGGTCGTGGTGGTTCCGCCCGAGGTCGAGCTGGTGCTGGTCGAGGTGCTGCCGCCACACTGCTTCTTGCTCAGGTGGCCGCAGCCGCAGGTGTGCTTGTGGCCATAAGTCGCGTGCGCCGGCGCGGTCATGGCGACGGTCGCACCGACGGTGAGCGAGAGTGCGATCAGAGTCTTGCGGAACATGGTAGTCTAACCCCTAGTTACCCGTGTTGGTTGACTGCTTCTAAGCAACGGCCATGCCAAACGCTGATTTTCGGGGTTTTTCTAGTTGTCGAGTCAGGTGAAGTGAACTGTTTGTAAGCTAACCCGACACTCGTTGAGCTGGTGGCATCAGGGCTGCTGCCGCAACGCGACGTCGTTCATGAAGCGAGTGTCGTCCCCGCTCGCCAGCCAGTCCGCTTCGGCGGCCACAGCGCCCAGCATGTCCGCCAGCGGGTCCATCTCCGCCTTGGCATAGTTGCCCAGCACGTAGCCGGTCACGCGGTCCTTGTGGCCGGGATGGCCGATGCCGAGGCGCACGCGGCGGAAATCCGCGCCGAGGTGCTGGTCGATCGAGCGCAGCCCGTTGTGCCCGGCATGGCCGCCGCTCTGCTTCACCTTGACCTTGAAGGGCAGGAGGTCGAGCTCGTCATGGAACACGGTCAGCGCCGACAGATCCAGCTTGTAGAAGCGCATCGCCTCTCCCACCGACCGGCCGCTTTCGTTCATGAAGGTCGCGGGCTTGAGCAGCAGCACCTTGTCGCTGCCGATGCGGCCTTCCTGCAGCCAGCCCTGGAACTTCTTCTGGACCGGACCAAAGCCGTGGATCTCGGCAATCGCATCGCAGACCATGAAGCCCACGTTGTGGCGGTTGAAGGCGTATTGCGGGCCGGGGTTGCCCAGACCGACCCAGAGCTGCGTAGCCATCGTGTTCCTTTCGGCCCTTCCGGTAGGGGGAGGGCGCATAAAAGAAAAGGCCCCTTCCACCGAAGCGGAAGGGGCCTGATCCGGACCCGAAGGTGGGAAGGCTTACTCGCCTGCCGCTTCCTGCGTGGTGTCGCCTTCTTCGCTGCGCAGGGCAGACGGAGCGGCGATCGTCGCGATCGTGAAGTCACGGTCGGTGATCGCGCTCTCGACGCCCTTGGGCAGCTTGACGTGGCTGATGTGGATCGATTCGCCCACGTCGAAGCCGGTCACGTCGATGGTGATCTCGTGCGGGATCTTCTCGGCGTCGCAGACCAGTTCGAGGTCGTGACGAACGATGTTGAGCACGCCGCCGCGCTTGAGGCCCGGCGAGAGTTCCTCGTTCTCGAACACGACGGGCACGTTCACGTGCACGGTCGCGCCCTTGACGACGCGCAGGAAGTCGGCGTGGAGCGGACGGTCGGTGACCGGGTGGAAGGCAACGTCCTTGGGCTGGGTGCGGAACTTCTTGCCGTCGACTTCGACTTCGATGATCGAGTTGAAGAAGTGGCCGGTTCCGAGCTGGCGGGCCAGCTCCTTTTCCTGCACGTGGATCGCGAGGGGCTCTTCATTGCCGCCGTAGATGACCGCGGGCACGCGACCGTCACGACGCAGTGCACGGGAGGCTCCCTTGCCAGCCCGATCACGCGTCTCGGCCGGCAGGTTAAGCGTATCGCTCATGGGACTTGCCTTTCAAAACTGGATAAAAGTACGGCGTCGGACCGCTCATCGGCCCGCACCGTCCCGCCACGCCTCCAGGGATGACCATGACGGGAAGGCGCGGCCCTTACTGGCAGATGCCCGGAAAAGCAAGGGGCATGTGGGGTGATGGGGCGCTGGCTGAGCTTGTCGAAGCCCCGGCGTCCTACTCAACGCGTGTGATCTTGAAACCCTCAGCCTCCAGCATCGCGGGCAGCCCCTGCGATCCCGCCATGTGCGCCGCACCGACCGCGACGAAGGGCTTTCGGCCCAAACGCACGGCCTGAGCGATCTTCGTCGTCCAGCTCCGGTTGCGCCCCGTGAACAGCACTTTGCGCAGTTCCGGGTCGGCGAGCAGGCCCGAGCGCGTCTCCTTCTCGATCGCGGCCATGTCGCCCTTGCGCCAGCTTGCGGCGAGGTCGCGATCGGGCGTCGAGGCTTCGACCACGACGGCGGAGAGGAGGTCGCGCTGTTCCTTCTCCGGCAGCGCGTCGAACAGGCCGAGTTGCGTAGCGGCGCCTTCGAGTTCCACCACCGGGCGCGTTCCGGCCGAGGCGATCACCCCCCGGTCTACGCCATTGCGCGTATCGCCCTCGTCCGCTCCGGAACGAGCCAGCGTGAGGGCGACGGCCCAGGTGTCCATCGCGGCGAAGTCGCCATCGGCATGGCCGCTCTTGTTCAGCAGTGTGGCGAGGGCAGGGCGGTCCTTCGGGGCCACTCGCTGCGACAGCGGCGGCTGCCCCTCGCTACCCGCAAGGCGCGCGAACGTGGCGGCGACTTCGGCCTCATTGGCAAGGTTGCCGACCTCGACCATGATCGTGCCCGAGCCGTTGAGCGCGGCATCGACCCTGGGCGTGCGCCAGGCCAGCGGGCGGTCCGATGAATGGATGGTGCCGAACAGCCAGCCTTCATGACCGTTGCCGTCCTCGATCCGCCAGAGCGCGGGGTTGGCCTCCTGCGGCTTGGGCGAGCAGGCGAGGAGCCCCAGAACGCAGAGCGCTACGATGAAGCGGCGCATGAAGGCTTACTGCACCCGCTGCGAACGGATGCCGGAGGCGGCAAGCTGGTCCTGCACGCTGCCCGGCCCGGCAAGGTGCCCTGCGCCGACCGCGACGAATACGGTGCCCGGCTTCTTCAGGCGGGCCTTGAGCCACTTTGCCCATGTGACGTTGCGGTCGGTGATGAGCACCTTGCGCACAAGCGGATCGCTCTCGTCCTCGTTCAGCAGTTCGGCGAGATGCTCGGCATCGCCCGTCTTCCACGCGGCGACCATGGCATCGACATCGGCCTTCACCGAGGGCAGCGCCTCCAGTACTTCGCCGAGATAGGCGCGCTGGGTCGGTTCGGGGAGCTTGTCGAACAGGCCGATCTGATATTCGACCGTCTCGAACGCCTCGTTCGTCAGGTGCCGTGCCTTCGCCCGGGTCGCGACCTGCTGGTCAATGCCGGTCTCGGTACTGTAGCCCGCCGTCTTGAGCGGGATCAGCGTCAGCATGAGGGCGGCGAACCACGCATCGTTGGCGTCGAACGCGGTCGTCGGCAGGCCGAGCCCGGAGAGCGCGGTGTCGTAGGCCTGCTGTTCGGCGGGCGCCAGCGTCTCGCGCAGGGTCTTGCCGTCGTCACGACGGCTCATGCGCAGGATCACGTCCTGCGACTGCGCGGTCTCGTCCATGCGGACTTCGGTGACGAGTTCCTGCGATGCGTCGAAGGCGGCGGCGATGGGGCCGCGATACCAGTCCACCTGCCCGGGCAGGACGTGGATGGTGCCGAACAGCCAGATAGTCGTGTCCTTGTCCGCGACCTTCCACAAGGCGGGCGTCACGACGGGAGCGGGGGCGGCAACCGCCACGGCCTCCGGCTCGGCGTAGGCGGGGAGGGCGGGGAGGACGAACAGCGCGCAAGTCGCGGCGTCGATCCAGAAGCGGAAGCGGGACATTGCAGTCTCCTTAGACGCCGCGCACGCGTTCGACCAGATCAACGATAGCGTCGCCATGCCCAGCCCAGCGACCAGACGGTGCACACCATCACGAAGATCGCGACGCCGTCAGGTTCGGGCGCCATGCCGCCGCGCCACGCCAGCCACCATGCGGGGGCGGCGAGCAGGTAGGCATACATGGCGAGCGTGCCCCCGGCCTCGTATTCGGCGCGCTCGATCTCGTCGAGCGTGAGGTGCCAGTAGATCGAGGCGCCCATCGCGATCAGCCATCCGGCGATGGCGCAGATCGCCAGCGTGCTGCTGATGGGGCCGTGCTCGAACAGCATCGGGAAGCCGTTGCCGTCTCCCGTCAGGTGTCCCGTGATCCCGGCGGCGCCTCCCGCGACGAAGGCGACGCCCAGCGAGAGGTAGAGCGCGATGCGAGAGCGTCTGGCGCGCGGGCTGCGCGGCAGGGGGAAGCGCGTCCGCATGGACAGGAGCAGCCAGCACGCGATGGCGATGCAGGCTGCGGCGACGCCCAGCGCGATGCCGCCCCTGGCTCTCAGCACGCCGTCCTCGATGACGCTCATCGTCACGCCGACCGCGAGGCCCGCGCCGAATATCCCGAGTATGCAGCCTCCCGCCAGTCGGAGCGATGCATGCATGGCGCTCATGGGGCGGACGGTATCAACGGTGTCCGTCATCGAAAATCTCCTCGATCGAGAGGTTGAACAGCCGCGCCAGGCGGAACGCCAGCGGGAGCGAGGGGTCGTGCTTGCCGGTCTCGATCGCGTTCACCGCCTGGCGGGACACGTCGAGGCGCTCGGCCAGTTCGGCCTGGCTCCAGTTGCGCTCCGCGCGCAGCACCTTGAGCCGGTTGTTCATCGCCGGTCAGGCCAGCGGGGCGATGAGGACGACGCGCGTGACAGGCTCCGCTGCGGCCTTGACGGGCTGTCCCGGGCGAGGGGCGGCGTCGGCCTGCACTGCCGTCACCAGCATGAGAATGGCCGCGATGGCAGCCGCCGCCAGCAGGATAATCTTGTGCTCGGCCGACGGCGCGACATGGCCCCAGCGCAGATAGTTGCGGGCTTCTTCCCGAGTGGCGTCGGGCTTGCCGTGAAACAGGGTCTTCAGGACGCTGCGGACGGTGACGCTCTTGAACTGCTCGATCATGGTACACCTCGTCATGCCATCCTGACGTTATGTCAGGTATGCATGACTTTATGTCGTGATTCGCTGACCATGTCAACAAAACCTGACATTGCGCCTCGGGCATCAGGGCATGGCAAAGCTTTGTGCTGTTGATTTGACGGGCCCGATCCGCCAAAGGCCGCGCATTCGATAAAACGACGGAACCGCAATGACCGCCGCCAAACAGCCGCTCAGCTTCCAGGACATGATCCTGACGCTCCACAACTTCTGGAGCGCGCAGGGCTGCCTTATCCTGCAGCCCTACGACATGCGCATGGGCGCGGGCACCTTCCATCCCGCCACGACGCTCCGCGCGCTCGGGCCCGAGCCGTGGAAGGCCGCCTACGTGCAGCCCTCGCGCCGTCCGACCGACGGTCGTTATGGCGAGAACCCGAACCGGCTCCAGCACTACTACCAGTATCAGGTGATCCTGAAGCCGAACCCGGAGAACCTGCAGGAACTGTACCTCCAGTCCCTCGCCGAGATCGGCGTGGACCCGCTGGAGCACGACATCCGCTTCGTCGAAGACGACTGGGAAAGCCCGACGCTGGGCGCCTGGGGCCTTGGCTGGGAAGTCTGGTGCGACGGCATGGAGGTGACGCAGTTCACCTACTTCCAGCAGATGGGCGGCTTCGACTGCAAGCCGGTAGCGGGCGAGCTGACTTACGGCCTTGAGCGTCTGGCGATGTACATTCAGGGCGTGGACTCGGTCTACGACCTCCGATTCAACAACGAAGGCGTCAGCTATGGCGATGTCTTCCTAGCGAACGAGCAGCAGCAATCGAAGTATAACTTCGAGATCGCCGACACGCACGCCCTGTTTGCCGGCTTCAAGGCCGCCGAGGCCGAGTGCATGCGCTGCATCGACGCGAAGATCCCGCTCGCCGCCTATGACCAGGCGATCGAGGCGTCGCACCTCTTCAACCTGTTGCAGGCGCGTGGCGTGATCTCGGTGCAGGAACGCGCCAGCTACATGGCCCGCGTGCGCGATCTCGCCAAGGGATCGTGCCAGGCATGGATCGACGTGAACAAGGACAAGTGGGAAGCCAAGTTCCCCGGGTGGACCGTATGACCGACTTCCTTCTCGAACTGCGCAGCGAAGAGATCCCGGCCCGCATGCAGGCGGGCGCGCGCGCCGATCTGGAAAAGCTGTTCCGCAAGGAAATGGACGCTGCGGGCGTCGCGCTTGGCCAGATTACCGTATGGTCGACCCCGCGCCGCCTCGCGCTGATCGCCAACAGCCTGCCGGAAACCACCGAAGCGGTGAGCGAGGAGACCAAGGGCCCTGCCACGACCGCGCCCGAACAGGCGCTCGAAGGCTTCCTGCGCAAGACGGGTCTGACCAAGGACCAGCTCGAAGTGCGCGACCTCAAGGGCAAGGACACGTACTTTGCCGTGGTCGAGAAGCCCGGCCGCGCCGTGAAGGACGTTCTGGCCGAGGCGATCCCCGCCATCGTGCGCGCCTTCCCATGGCCCAAGTCGCAGCGCTGGGGCGCCGCGTCGATCACCACGGAATCGCTGCGCTGGGTGCGCCCGCTCTCCGGCATCGTCGCCATTCTGGGCGAGGATCTGGTCGAGTGCGAAGTCGGCGGCATCAAGTCCGGCTACGCCACCAAGGGCCACCGCTTCCACGCGCCCGGAGAGATCACCATCGGCGGCGCGCATGATTACGCGCGCAAGCTGTCGGCCTGCCACGTCATCGTCGATCACGTCGAGCGTCAGGATCTCATCCGCGACGAGGCGCGCAACGTCGCTGCCGCCGCGGGCCTCAAGCTCGTCGAGGACGAGGGGCTGGTGATCGAGAACGCAGGGCTGACCGAATGGCCGGTGCCGCTGCTCGGCCGCTTCGACGAGGCGTTCCTCGAAGTCCCGCCCGAGACGATCCAGCTCACCGCGCGCGTGAACCAGAAGTACTTCGTGTGCGAGGATGCCGAGGGCAATCTGGCCGATGCCTTCGTCTGCACCGCCAATATCGACGCCACTGACGGCGGCACGGGGATCGTCGCGGGCAACCGCAAGGTTCTTGCCGCGCGCCTGTCCGACGCGCGTTTCTTCTGGCAGCAGGACCGTAAGGTTTCACTGGCCGATCAAGCGAAGAAGCTGGCCCGCATCACCTTCCACGAGAAGCTGGGCACCGTTGCCGACAAGGTCGAGCGCGTGGCCAAGCTGGCCGAGTGGCTGGCAGCCGAGGGCATCGTCCCGAACTGCGACCCGGCTCTGGCGCGTCAGGCGGCGGAACTGTGCAAGGCCGATCTCGTGACCGAGATGGTCGGCGAGTTCCCCGAACTGCAGGGCCTCATGGGCGGTTACTATGCCCGCGCCGAGGGTCTGCCCGACGCCGTGGCCGACGCCATCCGCGACCACTACAAGCCGGTCGGGCAGGGCGACGAAGTCCCCACCGCACCGGTGACGGTGGCAGTGTCGCTGGCGGATAAGCTGGATACGTTGGTCGGCTTCTTTGCCATTGAAGAAAGGCCTACGGGTTCCAAAGATCCATTCGCCTTGCGCCGTGCCACCATCGGAACTCAGGTTCAGATCACGCAGAATGATCTTCGAGCCGACTTGCTGCCGATATTCGATCGGGTTCTTGCGGTCCTTTGCGAGCAGAATGAGGCTATTCGCGGACGTCTGACTGCGCTTGGTAAAGCTGCCGAAAGCATCTCGGCGTCCCAAAATATACCGTTAAACAAACGTTATATGTCACCGCTGCAACTTGAGATTGAACAAAGATCGCTGGACCTGCTCAACTTCTTCGCTGACCGCCTCAAGGTCCAGCAGAAGGAAGCAGGCGTTCGTCATGACCTGATCGACGCCGTGTTTGCGCTCGGCGGCGAGGACGATCTCGTCCGCCTTCTCGCCCGCGTCTATGCGTTGCAGGCCTTCGTCGGCAGCGAGGACGGCGCCAACCTCCTCGCGGGCTACAAGCGTGCCGCCAACATTCTCCGCAAGGAGAACTGGACCGGCCCCGATGCTGCACCCGCACATCCGCATACCGGCGACGAGGATCCGCTCGAAAACGTCGACGATCCCGACATGCAGGAAATCTATGCTGCGGCGAAGTCGGCGCTCGGCTATGCGGCCGAACCGGCGGAGCAGGCGTTGATCGACGCGCTCGATGCTGCGGAACCTCGGGCGGCCACGGCAGTTGCTGACGAAGATTTCGCAAGTGCAATGAGCGCGCTGGCATCGCTTCGCGCGCCTATCGACGGGTTCTTTGAACAGGTGACGGTCAACGATACTGACTCCATAAAAAGAACATCTCGTCTTGCACTGCTTGATCGCTTCCGTGCTGCGGTGCACAACGTGGCGGATTTCTCGCGGATCGAGGGGTAGGAGGGTTTCCCCACGATCTGCATTCTTGCGCAAAAATCCCGGAGATTTGGGACTAATGACTAAGCAGGTCTACACGTTCGGCGGCGGCGTAAAGCACGACGATCCGCGCGCGAAGGACAAGGTGATCACCGGCGGCAAGGGCGCGAACCTTGCCGAGATGGCCGGGATCGGTCTGCCGGTGCCTCCCGGCTTCACCATCACCACCGAAGAGTGCGTGAAGTATCTCGCGGAGGGCGCGAACTTCTCGGACGAACTGCGGGCAGAAGTCGCCGAAGCGCTCGCCCATATCGAGAAGACCGTGGGCAAGGCGTTTGGAGACGCCGCCGACCCGCTGCTCGTCTCGGTCCGCTCGGGCGCCCGCGTCTCGATGCCGGGCATGATGGACACCGTGCTGAACCTCGGCCTGAACGATGTGACCGTGGAGGGTCTCAGCGCTACTTCGGGTGACGAGCGCTTCGCGTGGGACAGCTACCGTCGCTTCATCCAGATGTATTCGGACGTCGTCCTCGGCGTCGAGCACCATCTGTTCGAGGAAGCGCTGGAGATCGCCAAGGAAGACAACGGCTACGACAACGACGTCGAACTGACCGCGAACGACTGGCGCAAGCTGGTCAAGGAATACACCGCCATCGTCGAGCGTGAACTGGGCAAGCCGTTCCCGCAGGATCCGCAGGAACAGCTCTGGGGCGCGATCCAGGCCGTGTTCGACAGCTGGGACGCGGACCGCGCCAAGGTCTACCGCCGCCTCAACGACATCCCGGGTGACTGGGGCACCGCCGTCAACGTGCAGGCCATGGTCTTCGGCAACATGGGCGACACCTCGGCAACGGGCGTGGCGTTCACCCGCGACCCCGCGACCGGCGAGCGCGCCTACTACGGCGAATGGCTGGTCAATGCGCAGGGCGAGGACGTCGTCGCCGGCATCCGCACCCCACAGTACCTGACCAAGGCCGCGCGCGAGCGTGCCGGGGCCAAGCCGCTGTCGATGGAAGAGGCGATGCCGCAGGCCTACGCCGAACTCGCCGCCGTGTTCGACCTGCTCGAAAAGCACTACCGCGATATGCAGGACATCGAGTTCACGGTGCAGCAGAACAAGCTGTGGATGCTGCAGACCCGCTCGGGCAAGCGCACCGCGAAGGCCGCGCTGAAGATGGCCGTCGACATGGTCGAGGAAGGCCTGATCGACGAGGCGACCGCGATCAAGCGCGTCGATCCGATGGCGCTCGACCAGCTTCTGCACCCGACGCTCGACCCCAAGGCCCCGCGCGACATTCTCGGCAAGGGCCTGCCGGCGTCGCCGGGCGCGGCTTCGGGCGCGATCGTGCTCGATGCCGACACCGCCGAAAAGCGCGCGGAGATGGGCGAGGCGGTCGTCCTCGTTCGTGTCGAGACTTCGCCGGAGGACATCCACGGCATGCACGCGGCGAAGGGCATCCTCACCGCGCGCGGCGGCATGACCAGCCACGCGGCGGTCGTGGCGCGCGGCATGGGCCGTCCCTGCGTCTCGGGCGCGTCCGGCCTGTCGATCGACATGAAGACCCGCACCCTGCGCATGGGCACCCGTGAGCTGAAGGAGGGCGATCTCATCACCCTCGACGGCGCCACCGGCGACATCATGGCGGGCGAAGTGGCCACCATCGAGCCGGAACTCGCGGGTGACTTCGGTACGCTAATGGAGTGGGCCGACAAGCACCGCCGCATGAAGGTGCGCACCAACGCTGAGACGCCCGCAGACTGCCGCATGGCCCGCCAGTTCGGTGCCGAGGGCATCGGCCTGTGCCGCACCGAGCACATGTTCTTCGACGCCACCCGCATCTCGGCCGTGCGCCAGATGATCCTGGCCGAGGACGAGAAGGGCCGCCGCGAGGCGCTCACCAAGCTGCTGCCCGAACAGCGTGCGGATTTCCAGGCGATCTTCGAGGTGATGGCGGGCCTGCCCGTCACCATCCGCCTGCTCGACCCGCCGCTGCACGAGTTCCTGCCACACAGCGACGCGGAGTTCTCGGAACTGTCGGACGCCATCGGCATCGGTGTGGATACGCTCAAGCGCCGGGCGGACGAACTGCACGAGTTCAACCCGATGCTCGGCCATCGCGGTTGCCGCCTCGGCATCACCTTCCCCGAGATCTACGAGATGCAGGCCCGCGCCATCTTCGAGGCGGCCTGCGACGTCGCCCTGGCTTCGGGCGAGGCGATCGTGCCGGAAGTGATGATCCCGCTCGTCGCCACGAAGCGCGAACTGGCGATCCTCAAGAAGGTCGTCGACGAGGCTGCGACCAAGGTCTTCGCAGAGAAGGGCAAGACGCTCGACTACCTCGTTGGCACCATGATCGAACTGCCGCGCGCCGCGCTGATGGCAGGCGAGATCGCGGAAGAGGCGAAGTTCTTCTCGTTCGGCACCAACGACCTGACGCAGACCACGCTGGGCGTCTCGCGCGACGACGCCGCGCGTTTCCTCAGCCCCTACGTCGAGAAGGGCATCTATCCGCGCGACCCGTTCGTCAGCCTCGACGTCGAGGGCGTGGGCCAGTTGGTCCAGCTCGGCGCCGAGCGTGGCCGCGCGACTTACGATGCGCTCAAGCTCGGCATCTGCGGCGAGCATGGCGGCGATCCCGCCTCGATCGCGTTCTGCGAAAAGGTCGGCCTCGATTACGTCTCGGCCTCGCCCTACCGCGTGCCGATCGCGCGTCTGGCTGCGGCTCAGGCTGCGCTGGCCTGATGGCGTTGTCCCGGGCCTGACCCGGGACCGCTACCGGAAAAATTCATCGGCGAGGCTCCCATGGGCCTCGCCGATTTTTTGTGCCTCAACGCTTCCAGCCGGACAGCGTCAGGATTTCGAATCGCTCCACCGTACGTCCGCCTTCACCGGCAGCAGCGAACGCATCATGCGCCCGCGCCAGCGCCGCCTTGCCGAGCGGCGGGCCGGGATCGGCGAGCACGTTCGCCAGGCCCTGCGCACGCAGGTCGCCCGCAAGGCGCTCAAGGCTGCGGAAACCCACGTCGAGATGACGATGATCCGCCACCGGGTCCGCATAGAGGGTGCGCTGGAGCAGTTGTGCCCCCGCGCGCACATCGACCGAGGGGTGAACCCGCGCCGCCGGTCGGTCGCCGTCGGCTGCCAGCATCACGTCGCGCAGCTTCTGCACGCTGCCCGAGGCGAGGAAGCTGGCGATCAGCATCCCGCCCGGCGCCAGCGCCTTGCGCGCATGGACGAGCGCGCCCGGCAGGTCGTTCACGGTGTCGAGAGTGCCGAGGCTGGCGATGAGATCGATGTCCGCGAACGGCCAGGGCTGCTCCTCGACGAAGCCCATGGCGGGATCGACTTCGGTCACGGTCACACCCTGCGCGCGCAACTGAGTGGCGAGGGCACCCGAATAATCGCCCACCACCAGCGCGGTCTTCGGCTCGAAGCGCAGGAAGGACAGGCGCTCCAGCACATCCTCCACCATGTCGTCGATCAGGTAGCGCGGTGCATCGGGCAACTGCTGGAGTTGCAGCATGCGCCGGCGGAGGGCCATGCGGCGGGCCGGGGAGAAGATGCGGGGGGGAGCCTTGCTTGCCATGGACGTTCCCCTGCCGCGTCGATGAAAACCTTGCAATGCCCCTCGTGCGGGCTTGTTGCGCAAGGGCGGTTGCATAGGATCGCGCCATGTCGCCCGGACAGGCCCTTGCGCCGTTGATAGACCTGATCTTTCCGCCACGCTGCCCGCTATGCGGAGCGGCGATCGGTTCGGCGGCGGGGCTGTGCGTGGACTGCTGGAACACGCTCGTCATTCCGGGGGAGCCTTGCTGCGCATCCTGCCAGCGGCCGTTCGGCGACGCCATGCCGGAGGGCGGAACCTGCGCACCATGCCTCGCCGATCCACCGCGCCATGGCGGGATCGCTGCGGGCACGCTCTACAACGATCCGTCGCGCAAGCTTGTGCTTGCTTTCAAGCACGGCAACCGCATTGCGCTCGCGCCGATGATGGCGGGGCTGATGGTGCCCAAGCTGTCATTCGTGGACGAGGACTGGGTGCTCGTGCCCGTCCCTCTGCATCGCTGGCGCTTGTGGAAGCGCGGCTATAACCAGGCGGCCGAACTGGCCCGGCAGATCGGAAAGCGAACCGGGGCACGGCTTGCGGTCGATGCTCTCGTCAGGCGCAAGGCGACGCGCTCGCTGGGTGGGCTTGGCAAGCTGGCGCGCAAGCGGGCGCTGTCCGGCGCGATTGCGGTGCATCCCGGGCGAAAGGCCGTGCTGAAAGGGACGAAGGTGGTTCTCGTCGACGACGTGCTGACCAGCGGGGCCACGAGTGATGCCTGCGTCTCTGCCTTGAAACGGGCGGGGGCGGAGCGGGTGGTCATCGCCTGCTTCTCCCGCGTGCTGGACGAGGCGCTCGATATCGCCTGATCAAACGAAAACGCCCGGAACCTTGCGGCTCCGGGCGTCCTCGTGACGAAACTGTTGAACCCTGCTTGCGCAGTTAGACGGTGCCCCTGATACCGTCTGGTCCGATCCCTCATCGTAAGCATTCCCTGAACCGTGGCCCGCTTTCCGTTTCAGGCCGGTGTTCCTTGCCGAACACTTGCCTGCGAGCGACCTGTGGGTCAGAAGCAGCCCCCCAGCTGCAAGGACAGATTTCACCGAATCGTCTTTTTTGGAAAGAGGGTTCGCCGGTTAACGTGGATTTTGATCCGCCGCTGTGGCTGTGCTGCAACAATTATGCCGCTGGTAGCGGAAACAGGGATGATCGGGGCTATGACGGACGTGACGACTGAGGAACGGGAGATGGGAACAGCGTTCCTGCCGCGCTTCGATGCGCAGGGATTGCTCATCGCCATCGCCGTCGATTCGCGTTCGCGAGAGATCCTGATGGTCGCCTATATGGACGCCGAGGCATTGGCGAAGACCCGTGAGACGGGGCTGGCGCATTTCCACTCACGCTCTCGCGGGAAGCTGTGGCTCAAGGGCGAGACTTCAGGGCACTTCCTGCGTGTGGACGAAATCCGGGTGGACTGCGATCAGGACGCGCTGGAACTGCGCGTCACGCCCGAAGGCCCGGCCTGCCACACCGGTGCGCGCAGCTGCTTCTATCGCAAGCTGGATGGCGAAGTGCTGGAGCGGGTCGAGCGCTGAAGCCTCGCGCCACTGCCCCACCGTCAGCGCTTCGCGCCGCCACCTCCCCGAGACAAGCTCGGGGAGGAATGTATATCAGCCCAGGATTTCTTCGAAGAACGACAGCATCGACGCCCAGGACTGGCGATCGGCGCTGACGTTGTAGTCGAGGAACGCCATGCCCTTGTCGGGGCTGTGCGGGTCGGTGAACCCGTGCTTCACGTTGCCGTAGCTGTGGAAGTGCCAGTTCGCTCCGGCTGCGTCCATTTCCTCCCAGAACGCCACGACATGTTCGCGCGGAACGAGGGGGTCGGCATCGCCGTGGCAGACGAGGATGCGCGGGCGGATGCCGCCGGGCTGGGCCGGTGCCGTCGTCGGCAGGGTGCCGTGGAAGCTGACCACGCCTGCCAGTTCCTCACCCGCGCGCGCGGCTTCGAGCACCGCCTGGCCTCCCATGCAGTGACCGATGGCGAAGAGTTTCAGGCCATCCGCCAGCCCGCGCAGTACGTCGATCCCGGCGATGATCCGGGCACGGTAGTAGTCGTTGTTGGCGCGCAGCTTCTCGGCGATGGGGAACGACGCCTCGAAGCTTGCGATCGGCTCGCCGTAGAAGTCGGTGATCATCACCAGATAGCCTTCCGCGGCCAGCTTGCGGGCGCGCTCTTCCATCAGCGGGATGACGTTGGCGATGGTGGGAAACAGCGCCACGGCCGCACGGGCCGTGCCCTCCGGCCGGGCCAGCCAGCCGGTGAGGTCGACGCCCGCATGCGAGTAGGCGACGGGTTCGAGCGAAGGGGTGTAGGTCATTGTTCTCTCGGGCAATTCGCGGGAAGGGCGCTTATTCGGGCAGGAAATCCGGCACCGAGAGGTAGCGTTCGCCGGTATCGTAGTTGAAGCCGAGGACGCGGCTGCCGGCGGGCAGATCCTGCAACTTCTGTGCGATGGCGGCAAGCGTCGCGCCTGAACTGATGCCGACCAGCATCCCTTCGGTCGTGGCGCAGCGGCGTGCCCATTCCTTGGCGTCGGCCGGATCGACCTGGATAGCGCCGTCGATCGACTGGGTGTGGAGGTTGCCGGGGATGAAGCCTGCGCCGATGCCCTGGATCGGATGCGGGCCGGGCTGGCCGCCGGAGATGACGGGCGAAAGCGTCGGCTCCACGGCATAGGCCTTCATCGACGGCCATGCGGCCTTGAGCGTCTCGGCGCAGCCGGTGAGGTGGCCGCCGGTGCCGACGCCGGTGACGAGCACGTCGATGGGCTCTTCCGCGAAGTCCTTGAGGATTTCCTGCGCGGTGGTCTTCACATGGATATCGACGTTCGCGGGGTTGTCGAACTGCTGGGGCATCCACGAGCCGGGGGTAGCCTCGATCAGTTCCTTGGCGCGTTCGATGGCGCCCTTCATGCCCTTCTCGCGCGGGGTCAGGTCGAACTTTGCGCCATAGGCCAGCATCAGGCGGCGGCGCTCGACCGACATCGATTCGGGCATGACGAGGACCAGCGTGTAGCCCTTGACCGCGGCTGCCATGGCGAGGCCGATGCCGGTGTTGCCGGAGGTCGGCTCGATGATCGTGCCGCCGGGCTGGAGGCTGCCGTCGGCCTCGGCCGCCTCGATCATGGCGAGACCGATGCGGTCCTTGATCGAGCCGCCGGGATTGGCGCGCTCGGCCTTCACCCAGACCTCATGGTCCGGGAACAGGCGGGACAGGCGGATGTGCGGGGTATCGCCGATGGTGGCGAGGATGCTGTCGGCCTTCATGCTTTTTGCTCCCAACGGGCTTCAAAGGTGCGGGCCCGGCGGATTTCCGGGAAGAGCCAGGCCCAGGCAAGGGTGATGACTATGGCAGCGCTGCCTCCGAAGACAACCGCTCCGGTAGCGCCGAGCAGCGCGGCGGCGAAACCGGACTGGAACTCGCCCAACTCGTTCGAGGCGGAGATGGCGAGGCCGGAAATCGCGGAGACGCGGCCTCGCACTTCATCCGGGGTGCGCAACTGGACGAGCGAACTGCGGATGAACACGGAGATCATGTCGGCGGCGCCCAGCAGCGCCAGGAACGCCAGCGACAGCAGGAAATGGCGCGAGAGGCCGAAGCCGATGGTCGCCGCTCCGTAAGCCACGACGGCGGCGAGCATCTTGACGCCGACGTTCGACTGCATCGGTTGGAACGACAGCCACAGTGCGACGACCGCAGCACCAGCGGCGGTGGCGGCGCGCATCTGGCCGAGGCCCTCGGGGCCGACATGGAGAAGGTCGCGGGCGAAGACCGGCATCAGCGCGGTCGCGCCGCCGAGGAGCACCGCGAAGAGGTCGAGCGTGATGCAGCCGAACAGGAAGCGCTCGCTCCAGACGAAGTTGAACCCCTCGACGATCTGGCGGATCGGGTGGGCCTTGGCGGGATCGCGCGGGATCGCGGGCAGGTTGCGGATCGACTGGACCGAGATCGACGCGCCGAGGGTGAACAGCGCCGAGCACCAGTAGGGCATGGCGTGATGGCTCGCGAACATGAAGCCGTAGGCCGCAGGGCCGATGATGGTCCCGGCCTGCATCGCGATCGAATTGAAGCCGATGGCGCGTGGGATCAGCTTGGGCGGTACGATGTTCGGGGCGATGGCAGACATCGAGGGGCTGATGAAGACGCGGACCACGCCGTGCAGCACCGCGAAGGCGTAGAGCACGGGCAGGCTGCGCACTTCCATCGTAGTCGTGATGCCGAGCCCGATGGCGACGCACATGTCGAGCAATGAGGCAGTGCCTGCGACGCGGCGGCGGTCGAACCGGTCGGCGACGAAACCCGCCACGGGGGTCAGCAGGAACACCGGCAGGAACTGCGCGAAGCCGAGGAGGCCAAGCTGGAACGAGGCTTGGGCGATCGACATGCCATAGTCGGTCCGCGCCACGTCGTAGAGCTGGTAGCCGATGATGACGACGGTGCCCGTGGTCGCCAGTACGGCGAGGAAGCGGGCGAGCCAGAACTTGCGATAGTCGGCGATCTGGAGCGGCGATGTTGGGGCGGGGAGACTCACGCCGTGCTGAATGACAGCGTGGTCTCCCCTTGCCAAGACAAGCTTGGCTTGATTTTCTTAATAGGTGAATTTCGCCGTCAGGCGAACGTCGCGTCCGGCGATGGGCACGAAGTCGCTGGTGAACGAAGCCGAACGGCGGCCGATCACGTCGAACAGGTTGTCGGCCGAGAGCATCAGTGTGACGGGGCCGTTGTCGCCCATCGGGTGCCAGTCGGCGCTGAGGTTGACGAGTGTGAAGGAACTGGTCGGGTTCTCGTACTGGCCGACGCGGTCCTGCTTGGCGTTCCATTCGACTTCGCCGCGCAGACGGACATCGCCGAATGTCACCGCACTGCCACCACGCAGGCGCAGCGGGGGGATGCGCGGGACGGGGCCGTAGCCCTTGATCTGCGCATGGGTGTAGTCCGCCGCGCCGTCGAAACGCAGCTCGCCGTTGTCCCAGGCCACGGCCTGGAAGCTGCCTGCAGCCTCGAAGCCCTTGAAGCGCGCCTCGACGCCCGTGTACTGGTAGACCGGTTGGCCGTCCTGTTCGGCACCGGTCGCGAGCGGGGCGATGTAGTTGTCGAAGTCGGTGAGGTAGCCGGTCAGCGAGAAGTCCACCGTCGGCGTGTTGTAGCGGACGTAGGCCTCGAAGCCGTTGCTCTTTTCCTTGCCCAGCGTGCGGTCGCCGAGTTCGTAGGACTGGGTGGCGACGTGGATGCCGTCGCTCAGCAGTTCCTCGGGCGAGGGCGCACGTTCGCCATGCACGAAGTTCGCGCCGATATTGATGCCGGTGCCCGACTTCCAGCTTGCGCCGACTGCGCCCGACCACAGGTCGAAGCTCTTGTCGAAGTCGGCGCCGCGCGACTGGACGTGCGAGCTATCGTAGCGGCCAGAGGCATCGAAGGTGAAGCCGGAGCCGACGTCGAGCGATTGCAGGGTGAAGAAGCCGATGCGGTCGATCTCGTAATCGGGGACCACTGCTTCCGGACCGGTGACGGTCAGGCTGCGCCAGAGGTACTGCACGCCGCTGCGGCCGCGCCAGCCGCCGTGATTGGCCTGGACCAGATCGAGGCGGGTTTCGATGCCTTCGCCCTCGAAGACGGTGCCGACCTCGTCTCCCTCGAATTCGGTGTGCTGGTAGTCGGCATAAGCACCGCGCACCTGCACGCTGTCGAGGAAGCCGCTGAGCTTGAGTTCGCCGCGCAGGTCGAAGCGGTCCTGCTTGAGCCCGATCGTCACGGGGCCTTCGCCGTGATCGTGGCCGCCTTCGCCTTCCTCTTCGTGCCCGTGGCCGGTCTCTGGTCGCTCCGGCGCGCCGTAAGTCGTGTCGTAGTGCTGATAGGAAATGCCGAGGCTGCCGCCGGCGTCGATGAACGCAAGGCCTGCGCCGATGGTCGTGGTGCGTGCCGCGGAGTTTGGCAGACGGCCGCTGCGGCCTGCTTCGGTTTCGAGTTCGGCTGCTTCTTCGGTCTCGCCATCTTCGCGCAGATGCTCGGCAGCGTGGAGCATGTCGCCGCGCAGGGCCTTGGAATAGACGTTGCCTCCGACACGCAGGTCGTCCGCCTTCCGCCAGGACGCATCGACGTGCGCGACGAACCGGTCGCCGAGCGGGGCGTCGATGGCGCCGCTGACGGCGCGTTCGTCGGCCGCAGTGGCATAGCTGCCGATGCCGGTTGCAGTGATGCGGTCGGGAACTTGACGCGGGATGCGCTTGTCGATGGCGTTGACCGCGCCGCCGATGGCGTTGCCGCCGAAGAGCAGGACCGAGGGGCCGTGGAATACGTCGATGTGGTCGACCGTCAGTGCGTCGAAGACGACGGCGTGGTCGACCGATACGTTGGATGCGTCGAGAGAGCCGATGCCATCGGTCAGCACGCTCACACGGTCGCCGCTGAAACCACGTAGCACCGGGCGCGAGGCGCCGGGCGAGAAGCTGGTGGAGGAAACGCCCGGCAGCGAGTTCAGAATTTCACCGATCTGGCCACGCGTCTGGGCAACCAGCGTGTCGCCCGAGACGCTGGCAGTGGCAGCAAGGAGGCCATAGTCCGTCGGCGGATGCCCGACGACGACGATGTCCTTGCCCGCATCGTCGTCGGCATGAGCCGGCGCATGCGCCGCCTTCTCATTGCGTGGCGAGGCAGGCGTCGATGCCGTCTGCGCATGCACGATGTCTGGAGCAAATGCGGCGCCGGAAGACAGAACGCTGGCGCAGGCCAGCAGGGCGAAGCGGGAGGACCGGGTGTTCATGCTGCACCCGCTAACTGTCATGTTATACTATATCAAGATACAATGTATCGTCATCGGTGAAACGTGCTGCAGAAGCGGCAAGCCGTTACGGCTCAGCGACGAGGACGGAGCCGGGGGTTGGGTTGCAGGGTATCAACCAGCTTGAGGAAATCATCGATGCGGATGATGCGTTCGAACTGGAAGCCGGAACGACCTTCGTGAGTCCAGATCATGTGCGCTTCGATGCGGCCGATGACCGGCAGACGCATCACCAGTCGTTCGCCGCGCTCAAGGTTCATCTCGCCTTGAACCATGAAGCCCTGCGCCGAGATATTGACGATGTGCAGATCGAGGTCGCCAAGTTGGCGATGCTCGGCAATCACCGTATAATCGACCGGATGACGCGTCGCGCGCCGTTTGTCGGTTACAGTGAGCTGCGCTCCTGCACTCATGGTTCCTGACCTTCGTTCTTGATCGAGGCGGAACCTTGGCACCAATTGGCAAACAAGGGGTTAATTCCGGCCATCCATAGTATTCAGGATGGCCGGACTAACTATTATATACCCTTGATAACGCCGTGCTTTTTCTTGCCCAGACTGAGCTTGCGGCTTTCGCCTGCGGGCACGGTCACGAGCAGGGCAGGGTCATCCACCGCCACATCATCGAGGCGCACCGCGCCCTCGGCGATCTTGCGCTTGGCTTCACCGTTCGATGCCACGAAACCAAGGGCGGTGCATGCCGCGCCAAGGCGAATGCCTTCCGCATCGATTTCGATGGTCGGCAGGTCTTCGCCAAGGCCGCCGCCGGCAAAGGTTGCCTGTGCGGTGGCCTCGGAGGACCTGGCGGCTTCATCGCCACGGCATAGGCGTGTCGCCTCGTTGGCGAGCACGATCTTGGCGGCGTTGATCTCGCTTCCCTGCAGCGCTTCCAGACGCTCGATCTCGTCCAGCGGCAGGTCGGTGAAGAGGCGCAGGCGCTTGCCGACGTCGCGGTCGTCGGTGTTGCGCCAGAACTGCCAGTAGTCGAAGTGCGACAACTGGTCCTCGTTCAGCCAGACCGCGCCGCCGACCGTCTTGCCCATCTTGGTGCCGTCGGCGTTGGTGAGCAGCGGCGTCGTCAGGCCGAAGACCTGCGTGCCGTCGACACGGCGGGCGAGTTCCACGCCGTTCACGATGTTGCCCCACTGGTCCGATCCGCCCATCTGCAGGCGGCATCCGGCGCGGCGCGACAGTTCCAGGAAGTCGTAGGCCTGCAGGATCATGTAGTTGAATTCGAGGAAGCTCAGCGACTGCTCGCGGTCGAGGCGCAGCTTGACCGAGTCGAAGCTGAGCATGCGGTTGATCGAGAAATGCTGGCCGATGTCGCGCAGGAACGGGATATATTCCAGCTTGTCGAGCCATTCCGCGTTGTCGACCATGATCGCGTCGCTGGGACCGTCGCCGAAGGTCAGGAAACGTTCGAAGACGTGGCGGATCGAGGCGACGTTCTCCTTGATGAGATCCTCGGTCAGCAGCTTGCGCGCTTCGTCCTTGAAGCTGGGATCGCCGATCTTGCCGGTGCCGCCGCCCATGACCACGATCGGCTTGTGACCGGCCCGCTGGAGCTGGCGCAGCATCATGATCGATACAAGGTGCCCGACGTGCAGCGAGGGCGCCGTCGGGTCGAAGCCGATATACCCCGGCACCACCTGCTTCGCTGCCATGGCGTCAAGGCCCTCGGCGTCGGTGAGCTGGTGGATGTAGCCGCGCTCTTCGAGCAGGCTGAGCAGGGTCGAATTGTAGGTCATCGGTTCCGCTTCGTGTTGCAAGGGAGCGGCGCGCCTAGCACGCCGGTCCCGCGAAACAAAGCCGTGAGCGCTTGGAGGCATCCTCTCGACGAATCCGCATTGCCAGCAGCCACCGCCGACGATTAGCGGTTGGGAATGACCGAACTCGTCTTCCATCCCGCGCATCCCCCGCTTGCCGTTCGCAGCATCGAGGCGCGGATCATCGGGTTCGATGCGACCTGGCTGCGGGCACGGTGGAAGATCATGGGCGCCGGGAGCCTTATGGTGCCCTCGTTTGCGGGGAAGGGCAGGGCCGATGGCTTGTGGCAGACAACCTGCTTCGAACTGTTCCTCCAGCCGGGCGAGGGACCGGGCTACACCGAACTTAACCTGTCGCCATCGGAGAGGTGGAACGTTTATGATTTCACCGCCCCGCGCGAGGGTATGGCCGAGCGCCCGATGCCACGCGAGCCCGATTGCACCATGCGGCTCGGCACCGACATGGCGATCTTCGATGCCGCCATTCCCGCTACTGGCCTGCCCACCGCTCCGTGGCGCTGCGGATTTACCGCCGTGATAGAGGAGCAGGCCGGCCACAAAAGCTACTGGGCGCTTGTCCACGGTTCCGAGGTGCCGGACTTCCATGATCCGGCTTGCTTCACGGCGACCATTGCGGCACCCACCGCGCCATGAAGTTCGGCATCGACCGCCTGCTGGCGGACCACACCCTGCGCGCCCCGCTCGATGACAAGCGCGTCTCGCTCATCGCCCATCCTGCCTCCGTGACGCAGGATCTGGTTCATTCGCTCGACGCGCTCATCGCGGCGGGCGTCAATGTCACCAGCGCCTTCGGACCGCAGCATGGGCTCAAGGGCGACAAGCAGGATAACATGGTGGAGACCATGGACGAGGTCGATCCGCTCTATGGCATCCCCGTCTACAGCCTCTACGGCGAGGTCCGTCGCCCGACCAAGGCGATGATGGCCAGCGCCGATGTGTTCCTGTTCGACCTGCAGGATCTCGGCTGCCGCATCTACACGTTCGTCACCACGCTGCTCTACCTGCTCCAGGAAGCCGCTGCCGAGGGCAAGAGCGTCTGGGTGCTCGACCGTCCCAATCCCGCCGGTCGCCCGGTCGAGGGGACCACGCTGCTCCCGGGACAGGAGAGCTTCGTCGGGGCCGGGCCGATGCCCATGCGCCACGGGCTGACGCTGGGCGAGATGGGCCACTGGTTCGTTCGCCACTTCAAGCTCGACGTCGACTACCGCGTCGTCGCGATGGAGGGCTGGCAACCCGACGCCGCGCCCGGTCATGGCTGGCCGGAAGACCGCATCTGGATCAACCCGAGCCCCAACGCCGCCAATCTCAACATGGCCCGCGCCTATGCCGGGACCGTCATGATCGAGGGCGCTACCCTTTCCGAAGGCCGCGGCACCACGCGCCCGCTCGAAGTCCTGTTCGGCGCCCCGGACATCGACGCCAAGGCCGTGCTGGCCGAGATGCAGGCATTCGCTCCCGAGTGGCTGACCGGCTGCGCGATCCGCGAATGCTGGTTCGAGCCGACCTTCCACAAGCACGCCAAGACGCTGTGCAACGGCCTTATGATCCACGCCGAGGGCGCCTTCTACGATCACCACGCCTTCCGCCCGTGGCGGCTTCAGGCGCTGGCCTTCAAGGCGATCCGCAGGCTCTATCCCGACTATCCCATCTGGCGGGACTTCCCCTACGAGTACGAATTCGAGCGCCTTGCCATCGACGTCATCAACGGCGGTCCGGCCCTGCGTGAGTGGGTCGACGACCCGGCTTCGCTTCCGGTCGACCTCGATGCCATCGCAGGCCGGGACGAGGCCGCGTGGCGGGAGGAAGTGGCCGACCTGCTGCTCTACTGATCCCGTCGTCCCGGACTTGATCCGGGACCGCTGGCCGTGAACAGCCCACTTCGCCGCGCGCGCCTGAGCGCAAGCTCTCACCTAAAGGCCGCCACCGGTCCCGGATCAGGTCCGGGACGACGCCGTGATCCCTACCCCTTCTTCCGCGTCAGTTCCCGCATCGCGCCGTCCAGTCCGTCGAGCGTCAGGGAGAACATCGCCCCGCCCATGATCTCGCGGATCATGCGGGTGGAGCCGGAGTAGCCCCACTGCCGTTCGGGCGTGGGATTCAGCCACACCGTCGCGGGGTAGGTCTGCACGATCCGCTGGAGCCAGACCGCGCCGGCTTCCTCGTTCATGTGCTCTACCGAGCCGCCGGGGTGGCTGATCTCGTAGGGGCTCATCGCCGCGTCGCCGACGAAGATCACCTTGTAGTCGTGGCCGTACTTGTGGAGCACGTCCCATGTCGGAGTGCGCTGCGACCAGCGGCGGCGGTTGTCCTTCCAGACGCCTTCGTAGAGACAGTTGTGGAAGTAGAAGAACTCCATGTTCTTGAACTCGGCGGTGGCGGCGCTGAACAGTTCCTCGACCAGCCGGATGAACGGGTCCATCGAGCCGCCGACGTCGAGGAACAGCAGCACCTTCACCGCATTATGCCGCTCCGGCCGCATGACGACGTCGAGCCAGCCCTGCTTCGCCGTGCCCGCGATCGTGGCGTCGAGGTCCAGTTCCTCCGCCGCGCCTTCACGGGCGAAGCGGCGCAGGCGGCGCAGCGCGACCTTGATGTTGCGGGTGCCCAGTTCGCGCGTGTTGTCGAGGTTGGCGAATTCGCGCTTTTCCCAGACCTTGATCGCGCGACCCTGCTTGCCTTCTCCGCCGATCCGCACGCCTTCGGGGTTGTAGCCCGAATGGCCGAACGGCGAAGTGCCGTTGGTGCCGATCCACTTGTTGCCGCCCTGATGGCGTTTTTCCTGTTCCTCCAGACGCTTCTTCAGCGTCTCCATGATCTCGTCCCAGGAACCGAGCGCCTTCACCGCTTCCATTTCCTCGGCCGAGAAATAGCGCTCCGCCAGCTGCTTCAGCCAGTCCTCGGGGATCTCGACCGGCTGCTGGCCGTAGTCGCTCATCACCCCCTTGAAGACCTTCTGGAAGACCTGATCGAAGCGGTCGAGCAGGCCCTCGTCCTTCACGAACGTCGCGCGGCTGAGGTAGTAGAACGCCTCGGGCGTCTGCTCGATCACGTCCTTGTCGAGCGCCTCCAGCAGGACGAGGTGCTCCTTGAGAGAGGCGGGAATGCCCGCCGCGCGCAGTTCGTCGATGAAGTTCAGGAACATGCGATGGCCCTGACGAAGCGGGGTTTCGTTGAGCCGGAACGGCCCTGAAGTGTCTTCCGTTTGGCGCGATGAACCGCGGAAATCCGGGCATTCCCACGAAAACGGGTGTGACCTTCCGCGTGCACTGAAAAGACACCCGTCCGGGGAGTGGCGCAAGACGAGTACATGCCGGTCACGGCGCGCATCCTACGCATCGCGCGACCTGTAGGAAAACGCGCGCGCCTCACTGCTGCGAGACATTCGGCGGCGGGGGCTGCTGCGGCCAGCTTTCCAGCGCCGGGTCGATCACCGCCCATGGCGGGGCTTCCTCGGTCCAGATCGCCATTGCCGGGCCGAGGCCGTGGCCTTCGTCGAGCAGGCCGAGGCGGATGGTGCGGAACTGCGGCCGCGCGCTCGACCGGCCGAGCACCGGCGTGCCGCATTCGAGACAGAACTCCTGCGTCAGCACGTTGCCGCTGGCCGCGACGTAGACGTAGTCGCCGCGCAGGCCTTCCAGTTCCACCGCTTCGGTCGGGAACATCGCGTTGTTGGTCGGGCCGCCCGCCGCAGACTTCTGGCACTGGCGGCACCAGCACTGGCGCGTGGCGACGGGTTCGGCGGTGATGGTGACGCTCACCGCCCCGCAGTTGCAGCGTCCGGAATAGGGTGCCGTCATCTCACCGTCCTCCGCGCGCCATGAAGGCGAGCCGTTCGAACATCATCACGTCCTGCTCGTTCTTGAGCAGCGCCCCGTGCAGCGGCGGGATCGCCTTGCCCGGATCGCGGTTCTGCAACACGTCGAGCGGCATGTCCTCGTTCATCAGCAGCTTGAGCCAGTCGAGCAGTTCGCTGGTGGAGGGCTTCTTCTTGAGGCCCGGCACTTCGCGCAACTCGTAGAAGATCTCCATCGCCTTCCTCACCAGCGTCTTCTGGATGCCGGGGAAGTGGACGTCGACGATGGCTTCCATCGTCTCGCGGTCGGGGAAGCGGATGTAGTGGAAGAAGCAGCGGCGCAGGAAGGCGTCGGGCAGGTCCTTCTCGTTGTTGGAGGTGATGACCACGATCGGGCGTTCGACGGCGGCGACGTGCTCACCGGTCTCGTACACGTCGAAGGCCATGCGATCGAGTTCGGCGAGGAGGTCGTTCGGGAATTCGATGTCGGCCTTGTCGATCTCGTCGATCAGCAGCACCGGAAGCTGCGGCGCGGTGAACGCTTCCCACAGCTTGCCCTTGCGGATGTAGTTGTTGATGTCGTGGACGCGCGCGTCGCCAAGCTGGCCGTCGCGCAGGCGGGCGACCGCGTCGTATTCGTACAGGCCCTGATGGGCCTTGGTGGTGGACTTGACGTTCCAGGTGATGAGCGGGGCGTTCAGGGCCTCGGCGATCTGTTCGGCCAGCACGGTCTTGCCGGTGCCCGGCTCCCCCTTCACCAGCAGCGGGCGACGCAGCAGGACGGCGGCGTTGACCGCGACCTTGAGGTCTTCGGTGGCGACGTAGTTGCTGGTGCCTTCGAAACGCTGCATCGGCTCTTCCTGATCGCTTTAACTGTCCGATTAAGCCCTATGTGGTGCGTCGCAGCAAGGCAATACCGACGGGCCGTGCGCGAGAGCGCGATGGACAACCCCGCCGGGGCGTTGCACATCGGCGCGCATGGGGCTTCATTTCCTGCGGCGAATGGACTGGCTGGGCGCGGCGCGCAGCCTCGGATACCTGCGCCTGCTCGCACTGCTCAACGTGGCGATGCTGGTGCTGCTGGTGGCGACTTCGCGCGACGGCGTCGACCGCAACGGGTTCCTTCTGGGAAGCGACTTCATCAGCTTCTGGACGGTGGGTCGGATGCTGGGCGAGGGCGCGAACGTCTACGACGGCGCCGCCCACGTCGCGGCGCAGCGCGCCTATTTCGCGCCGGAAAACGGCTATACGGCGTTCTTCTATCCGCCCTCTTTCCTGCCGTTCTGCCGTCCGCTGGGGTGGCTTGGCTATTTCCCGGCGCTGGCGACGTGGCTGGTCGTTACGGGCGCGGCCCATCTCGCGGCGGTGCGGGCTTGGTGGCGGGATGCCGGAGTGCCTGCGCCGCTCTGGCTGCTGTTCCTGGGCTTTCCGGCGGTGCCGATCGTGGCGACGCACGGGCAGACGGCGTTCCTGGTCGCGGCGCTGCTGGGGGGAGGGGCATGGCTGGTCCGTTCTCGTCCGGTGCTGGCGGGCGTGCTGCTCGGCCTTGCGACGATCAAGCCGCAGTTCGGCCTGCTGCTGCCGGTGGCGCTGCTGCTGACGCGGGAATGGCGGACCATCGGGTCGGCTCTGGTGACGGCGATGGTGCTCGCCGCTGCGACGACAGCACTTTACGGCGCGCAGGTCTGGCCGGACTGGCTTGCCGCCAGCGCGAGGGCGCAGGACGCCATGGCCGAGGGCGCCGTCGGCTATGCCAAGATGGTGAGCCCCTTTGCCGCGCTGCGTCTCCTCGGGGTGCCGACCGGCGCGGCTTATGCCGTGCAGGCGGTTGTGTCGCTCGGCGTCGCGGGCCTGTTGGCCTGGGCAGCATGGAACAAGCGCTGGTCGCCCGGACTGGCCGCGCTGACCCTCGCAGGCGCGCCGCTGGTGACGCCCTTCGTGCTCGACTACGATCTGGTGCTGCTCGCCTTCCCGCTGCTCTGGCTGACCGGGCAGGGGCTGCGCGACGGCTTCCGCGACTGGGAGAAGCTGGCGATCCTCCTCGCCATCGCCGCGCCCGCCTTCGCCCGTCCGCTGGCGATGAACGCGGGCGTGCCGGTCATGCCGCTGGTGCTCGCGCTGCTGTTCGCGGTGGTCTGGCGCCGCGCGAGAGCCTAGCCCGCGACCTTTGCGAGCCTGCGCATCAGCATCTCTAAGCGCTGGTTGTCGACGGGGGCCCTGGCATCGTTCCAGCTTCCGGTGACGACCTTCCATGCGCCGTCCCGGCCGCGCAGCAGCCAGGTCATGCTGATGACCCCGTCTTCCGAGCCCCCCTTGTACCCGACATAGGACCACGCCCGCCCCGTCGCGCCATCCATCGCGGGATTGACGGCGAGGATGTCGAGCGCCTCCCGACTGTCGAAGCGGCGCAGGTCGTCCATCACGCCCGCGAGGTCGGCGGAGGAGGCGAACCATTCCACGCTGTCGATGGCGACCGGACCGTGGCCGAAGACCTCGCCGGGATCGGCCTGTGCCACGCCGGACAGATCGAGCGCTGCCAGCAGCCGGGCGCGCTCGGCAGGTGAGGCCTTGGCATAGCGCGCGGCCATCGGCGCGCCGCCGCGCTTGAGGGCGAAGAGTTGCGCCGTCGTCAGCATCGGCGCGAGGGCATCGGGCCTTGCATGGCCGGACAGCCGCACTTCGCGGGCCAGCGCCTCCTGCCCGACGAGGCGCACCAGCATGTCGGTCGCGCTGTTGTCGCTGATCGCGATCATCAGGCTGGCGAGCGTGTGCAGCGTCACTGGCGCGCCATCGGGCAGGGTGTGTACAGTGCCGCCGGGGAAGGACTTGCCCGAGACCGGCACCACGTCGTCCCACCGCCGCGCGCCGTCCTTCACCTGCCGGACCAGCGCCGCGAGGACATAGAGCTTGAACGAGGAACCGACCGCCAGAGCCTTGTCCGCGTTGCGCCCGCCGACCAGCGCCGGAGCGCCGTCACCCAAACGGTAGACCGCGAACCCGGCCTTGCCGGGCAATGCCGCGAACTCGGCCTCCAGCCTGTCGAGCGTGTCGCCCGCAGGCGTCAGCCCGAAGATGCGAAAGCCGGAGACGAGGCCCGGCGCAGCGGGGTTCAGCTCGATCCGGGCAGGCGCCGTGCCATGTGCGAAGCGGAGCGTGAACGTCGCCGACCCTGCCTGCTCGCGCCGGAAATCCGTCCAGTCTTCCAGCGCGCCGCCCTGATCGACAAGCTGTGCCGAAAGGGCGCGCAGCTTGTCGGGCGGCACTTCGGCAAGGAACCGTGCGTCAAAGGTATCCGCCGGGGCGCGGGTGCCGCGCATCACCGCGACGACCTCCGCTATACGGGATCGCAGCAGCGCCTCCCGGTCGTCAGCGGCCAGTGCGGTTGTGGTCACAACGCTGCCCAGCACGAGGACCATGATCCAGCGCAGGCAGCCAAGCCATCGGTTCACCGCCGAAAGCACCGCGCCTGCGTGCCGGTCACGCGTCGATCAGTTCGCGATCGACGTCGCCTGCGCGGTTCTGGATGAAGTGGAAGCGGTGCTCGGGATTGCGGCCCATGAGGCGGTCCACCAGATCCTTGACCGCGAAGCGCCCTTCGCTCTCCTGCGGCAGCGTGATGCGGATGAGCGAGCGGGTGTCCGGGCTCATCGTCGTTTCGCGCAGTTGCCCCGGGTTCATCTCGCCGAGGCCCTTGAACCGGCCGACTTCGACCTTCTTGCCCTTGAACTTGGTCGCTTCCAGTTCGGCACGGTGCGCATCGTCGCGGGCATAGGCCGAAGTCGCGCCCGAGGTGAGGCGATAGAGCGGCGGCTGGGCGAGGTAGAGGTGCCCGCGCCGCACGATCTCCGGCATCTCCTGGAAGAAGAAGGTCATCAGCAGCGTGGCGATGTGTGCGCCGTCGACGTCGGCGTCGGTCATGATGACGATACGGTCGTAGCGCAGGTTGTCCGCGTTGCAGTCCTTGCGCGTCCCGCAGCCGAGCGCGAGGCCGAGATCGGCGATTTCCTGGTTGGCGCGGATCTTGTCCGCCGTGGCGCTGGCGACGTTGAGGATCTTGCCGCGGATCGGCAGGATCGCCTGCGTCTTGCGGTCACGCGCCTGCTTGGCCGAGCCGCCTGCCGAATCGCCCTCGACGATGAAGAGTTCGGTCTCGCCGGGGCCGTCGCCCGAACAGTCGGTCAGCTTGCCAGGCAGGCGCAGCTTGCGGGCGTTGGTCGCGGTCTTGCGCTTGACCTCGCGCTCCGCCTTGCGGCGCAGGCGCTCGTCCATGCGCTCCATCACGCTGCCGAGCAGCGCCTTGCCGCGATCGAGATTGTCGGTGAGGAAGTGGTCGAAGTGGTCGCGCACCGCGGCTTCCACCAGCCGCGCGGCCTCCGGGGAGGTCAGGCGATCCTTGGTCTGGCTCTGGAACTGGGGCTCGCGGATGAAGACCGAGAGCATCACCTCGCTGCCGGTGATGACGTCGTCCGGCGTGATGTCCTTGGCCTTCTTGGCCTGCCCCACGAGTTCGGCGAAGGCGCGGATGCCCTTGGTCAGCGCGGCGCGCAGGCCCTGTTCGTGGGTGCCGCCATCGGGCGTCGGGATGGTGTTGCAGTACCAGGAATACGACCCGTCCGAGTAGAGCGGCCAGGCGATCGCCCACTCCACGCGGCCCTGCTCGGAGCCGTCGTCGCCCTTGGCGAAGTCCTGACGGCCGGAGAAGAACTGCGTGGTCACGCATTCGCGCCCACCGATCTGCTCGGCCAGATGGTCGGCAAGGCCGCCGGGGAACTGGAACGTCGCCTCCGCCGGGATGCCGTCCACCGCGAGCGAGGGCGCGCACTTCCAGCGGATTTCGACGCCTGCGAAGAGGTATGCCTTCGACCGGACCAGCTTGAACAGGCGGGCGGCCTTGAACTTCTGGTCGCCGAAGATCTCGGCGTCGGGGGTGAAAGTGACGGACGTGCCGCGCCGGTTGGGTGCCGCGCCGATCTTCTGGATGGGCCCAAGCGTGATCCCGCGCGAGAATTCCTGCGCGTAGAGTTCCTTGTTGCGCGCGACTTCCACCCGCGTCTTCACCGAAAGCGCGTTGACCACCGAGATGCCGACGCCGTGGAGGCCGCCCGAAGTGGCATAGGCTTTCCCCGAGAACTTGCCGCCCGAGTGGAGCATCGACAGGATGACTTCGAGCGCCGACTTGCCGGGGAACTTGGGATGCTCGTCCACCGGCATGCCGCGCCCGTTGTCGGTGATCGTGATCCGGCCCGGGGTGCCGGCTTCCTCCTCCAGCACGACCTCGATGCGGTTGGCGTGGCCGGCGACGGCCTCGTCCATCGCGTTGTCGAGGATTTCAGCCGCGAGATGGTGCAGCGCACGCTCGTCGGTGCCGCCGATATACATGCCCGGACGGCGGCGGACGGGCTCAAGCCCCTCCAGAACCTCGATCGCGGAGCTGTCATAGGACTCGCCGGTGGCGGCGGGGAGCTTGTCGAAGAGGTCGTCGGACATGAGCGCGACTATAGGACGCGCGGAATCGCGGCGGCAAGCGGTTGCTTGCGCTTTATCCGCAGGGGAGGTTCAAAGCGGGAACGAAGGCGCGTCGTCATCCCGGCGAATGCCGGGACCGTGGGCGGTTTTTAGGCGCAAGCTGGCGCCAGGGCTCCCGCCGTGAAGTGGGCTGTTCACGGCCCACGGTCCCGGCATTCGCCGGAATGACGCGGTTTCGGAAGCCTTACTCCCCGAACTTCACCGGAGCCGGGCTCACCACCTTGACGGTTCCGGCCCCAACCTCGCGCACTTCCAGCGCGCGCTCGATCAGCCCGCCGCGGGTGAAGCGGAATGCGCCGTCGACGCCGAGGAAGCCGCCGGGGAACGCCCTGGTGTCGCGCAGGGTATCGACCGGGAAGCGGGTGCCGGGCTTCCAGTCGCGGGCGACGCGCAGGGTCAGCAGCACCGCGTCGTAGCCGAGCGTGGCGATGCGGAAGGGCTGGCCGCCGAAGCGGGCGCGGTAGCTCTTGGAGAACTGGCCGAAGCGCTGGTCGGAAACGGTGGCGTACCATGCACCGGCAAGCGCGGGCGAGGCGTTGACGTCGCGCTCGCCGCTCCACAGCTCGGTGCCGAGCAGGCGCACGCCGGTGCCGGCAGGGGCCTTCGCGGTGCCCTTGAAGGCAGTGGCGGCGCGGACCGACAGGCTGCCGCTGTCGGCGATCAGCAGCGCCTGGAAGCCGCCCTTGGCCTTTACGCGCTGGGCTGCGGCGGCGATGGAAACGGAGCTGCGCTCATAGGGCTCGAGCGCGACGACCGATCCGCCGCCGGTGCGCACGGCGGCGAGCAGGGCGGCGCTGGTGCGGTCGCCATAGTCGCCGCGCGGGACGAGGGCGGCGAACGTCGAGACGCCCTGCGCGCGGGCGTATTCGACGGTGCGCGTCACCGACTGGCCGGGCAGGTTGCCCATGATGAAGACATCGCGGCTGGCGGCCTTCTCGTCGTTGGAGAACGAGATGACCGGGATCTTCGCACTACGCGCGACGGCGGAAACCGTGGGGATATCGTCCGCCAGCAGCGGGCCGAGGATCAGCTGGTTGCCGTCGGCGATGGCCTTGCGGGTGGCCTCCGCCGCGCCGGTCGAGGTGTCGTAGGTGGTGACGCGCAGGTTCTTCGCCGAAGTATCGAGCAGCGCCATGTTGGCGGCATTGGCGATGGCCTGGCCGACGCCCGCGTTGGTGCCCGAGACGGGAACCAGCAGCGCGACGCGGTGGCGCTCGGTGTCGACGGGGATGTCGCTCTGGCTGGGCGCGGGAGTAGGGGCAGGCGGCGGGGCGGGCTGCGGGGCCTTGGGCACCACGGCGCAACCGGCGACCAGTGCCATTGCGGCGGCGGCGAGAAGATTCCGGCGCTTGAGGCGAAGACCCTCGCTGACGTCGAACATGGCTTGCCGCTCCCTCGGTCTATGGGCCATGAGTCCGGCCCTATGGAAAACACACTGTCGCCGGGCCTTTACATAGTCGCAACCCCCATTGGCAACCTGGGGGACATTACGATGCGCGCCGTCGAGACCCTTCGCGGGGTCTCCGTAGTCGCCTGCGAGGACACTCGCGTGACGGGCAAGCTGCTGCATCACCTCGGCCTCAAGAAGAAGCTGGTGCGCTATGACGACCACGCCGGGGAGGGGGATCGCGAGCGCCTGCTGGCGACGATGGAGGCCGAGCCGGTGGCGCTCGTCAGCGACGCCGGGACGCCGCTGATCTCCGACCCCGGATACCGTCTCGTCCGCACCGCGCGGGAGCGGGGAATCGCGGTTACCAGCCTGCCAGGGCCGAATGCTGCGGTGGTGGCGATGACGCTTTCGGGCCTGCCGAACGACCGCTTCCTGTTCGCCGGGTTCCTGCCCAACAAGGCCAAGGCGCGCGAGGATACGCTGGCGGGGCTTGCCGCGGTTCCGGCTACGCTGATCTTCTACGAGACCGCGCCGCGTCTCGACGCCTCGCTTGCCGCCATCGCGCAGGTGCTGCCGGGACGCGAGGTCGCGGTGGCGCGCGAGCTGACCAAGAAATTCGAGGAATGCCGCAGCGGTTCTCCACAGGAACTGTCGGAATACTACGCCGCGCACCCGCCCAAGGGCGAGATCGTGCTGCTGATCGCCCCGCCCGGCGACGAGCCCAGGGGCGAGGTCGATGTCGACGCCCTGCTGCGCGAGGCGCTGGCCGGGGCCAAGGCGTCGCAGGCGGCAGCGGCGGTGGCCAAGGCGACCGGGCTCGACCGCAAGATGCTCTATGCCCGCGCGATGGAGCTTAAGTGAGCGGTGAGCGCAGGCGCACGGCAGAGCGGCACGGCAGGCGCGGGGAGTGGCTCGCGGGGCTCTACCTGTGGATCACCGGCTGGCGCGTCGTCGGGCGACGGGTGAAGACCCGCAAGGGCGAGATCGACCTCGTCGCGCGGCGCGGGCGGACGGTGTGCTTCGTCGAGGTGAAGTGGCGGCGGACGCAGGCGGAACTCGCGACGGCCATCGATGAGCGGCGGCTGCGGCGCGTGGCCGATGCGGCGGAAATGATCTCCAGCCGCTATGCGAAGCCCGGCGACGACCAGCGGATCGACGTGATCCTTATCGCCCCGCGCTCATGGCCGCGCCGGATCGTCAATGCCTGGCAACCCGGCGCGTTCTGAAAGGGCATTGGCCCACCGGTTCGTCATTGCGAGCGAAGCGAAGCAATCCGGCGGTCCGCGCCGACCATGGATTGCTTCGCTTCGCTCGCAATGACGAAGGGTGGTTTCAACCGATGTCAGCCTTTCGGATGATCGGTCGGATGCGGTGACGGGTGATCGGTGGGATGCGGGCTCGGATGATCGGTCGGAGCCGGGGTCGGGTGCGGTGTCGGATGGGGCTCCGGGTTGGCCAGGCTCATGCCCGGCACCGCAAGGATGCCGGCGGCGCAGACGAGGGCGATGAAGGTGTGCTTCGTGCTCATGGAAAATTTCTCTCCGCGATTAGAAGTTGAGGTTCGCTTTGCGCGCTGCGACCTATATGCGGCGAACCACAGCCGGCTCCTTAAGGGAGCACTCCGGACGCCCCCTTAGGAGCGCGATTACATGTCTTTGCGTATTGCCGTTCAGATGGACCCCCTCGAAACGATCAAGATCGGGGGCGATTCGAGCTTTGCCCTGATGCTGGCGGCGCAGGCGCGGGGGCACACGCTCTTCCACTACGACGTGAAGACGCTGGCCTACGACACCGCGCACGGCGCAGGCGGCCGCCTGACCGCATGGGGCGCGCCGGTCACGGTGCAGCGGGTGGAGGGCAACCACTTCACGCGCGGCGAGTACCGCCTGATCGATCTGGTCGAGGATATCGACGTCGTGCTGATGCGACAGGATCCGCCGTTCGATCTCGGCTACATAACCGCCACGCACCTGCTGGAACGGCTGGAGGGCCGCACGCTGGTGGTCAACGACCCGGCATCGGTGCGCAATGCGCCGGAGAAGGTCTTCGTGCTCGACTACGCGCGCTTCATGCCGCCGACATTCATCGCCCGCCGCATCGAGGACGTGAAGGCGTTCAACCTGCGCCATCCCGGCGACCTCGTCATCAAGCCGCTGCACGGCAACGGCGGCAAGGCGGTGTTCCGCGTGCCCGCCGACGGATCGAACCTCGGCGCGCTGATCGAGATGTTCGAGAACGCGTGGGTCGAGCCGTTCATGGTCCAACCCTTCCTTCCCGACGTGTCCGAGGGCGACAAGCGCATCGTCCTCGTCGACGGCGAGTTCGCGGGCGCCATCAACCGCAAGCCGGGCGCGGGCGAGTTCCGCTCCAACCTCGCGGTCGGCGGATCGGCGGAGGCGAGTACGCTCACTTCGGCGGAAGAGGAAATCTGCGCGGCGCTCGGACCGGAACTCAAGGCGCGGGGGCTGGTTTTCGTCGGCATAGACGTGATCGGCGGGAAATGGCTGACGGAAATCAACGTGACTTCGCCGACGGGCATCGTGGCGATCGACCGGTTCAACGGAACCGACACCGGCGCGCGTATCTGGGACGCGATCGAACGGCGCCACGCGGCGATGTGAAGGCTGTCGCCGCGCGGGATTGCTTCGCTTCGCTCGCAATGACGAGCTGTGGGGAAGCAATCCCCGGTACAGCTTTCGTGACGTATCGCCCCCACCGTCGTCATTGCGAGCGACCGCAGGTCGCGCGGCAATCCGGAGCGGCAGGCGCCTCGCCATCAAGGGCCAGCACGAATGTCTGAGTGGGTCTACGAGATCGTCCGTCAGGGCGGCTATCTCGGCATCATGTTCCTGATGGCGCTGGAGAATATCATCCCGCCAATCCCGTCGGAGCTTATCATGGGCCTTGGCGGCATCGCGGTGGCGCGCGGGGACATGCAGTTCTGGCCGCTGCTGTTCTGGGGCACGCTCGGCGCGGCTATGGGCAACTATGTGCTGTTCCTCGTCGCCGACCGGCTGGGTTACGAGCGGCTACGTCCCTTCATCGACCGCTGGGGTCGCTGGCTGACGCTGGAGTGGCATGACGTCGAGGTCGCGGGCCGTTTCCTGCGCCGCCATGGGCACTGGGTCGTGTTCCTGTTCCGCTTCATGCCGATGTTCCGCACGGTGATCTCGATCCCGGCGGGCCTTGCGCATATGGGGCACTTCAAGTTCCTGGGCTTCACCTTCGTCGGCGCGGCGATCTGGAACGTGGCGCTGATCCTCGGCGGCAAGTGGCTGGGGCACACGCTGTCCGAGGCGGAGCAGTGGCTGGGTTACGCGACGCTGGTGGTGGGCGCGGCGACGGTGGTGTTCTACCTGTGGCGCGTGATGAGCTGGAAGCCGCGGGAGAAGTGACGTTGCCGATCGTCATTGCGAGCGTAGCGAAGCAATCCAAGGCACCGCCACCGGCTGGATTGCTTCGCTACGCTCGCAATGACGAATGAAGCGAAGTCACCCCCGCTCCCGTGGATGCGCGTTCCGATAGACGTCCAACAAGGTCGCCGCATCCACCTTGGTGTAGATCTGCGTCGAGCCCAGCGAGGCATGGCCCAGCAGTTCCTGCAGCGAACGCAGGTCCGCTCCCGCGCCAAGCAGGTGGGTGGCGAAGCTGTGGCGCAACGCATGGGGCGTCGCGCTGGCGGGCAGGCCGAGCCACACCCGCGCCCGCGCCACCGCCTTCTGGACCATCCCCTGCGACAGAGGCCCGCCCTTGGCGCCGCGAAACAGCGCATGGTCGCGCTCGACCGGCCAGGGCGACTTGGCGAGGTAGTCCGCCACGGCATCGCGCACGATGGGCAGCAGCGGCACGACGCGCTGCTTGCCGCCCTTGCCGGAAACGGTCAGCGTCTCGCCCAGCGGCAGCACCGCGCCGGTCAGCGAAAGCGCCTCGGCAATGCGCAGTCCCGCGCCGTAGAGCAGCAGCAGCACCGCCCGGTCGCGTGCGCCGATCCACGGCTGGGAGGCATCTTCCTCCACACCGGCGGCGAGGTTCACCGCCTCGTCGGGCGTTACGGGGCGCGGCAGGCCCTTCTTGACGCGGGGACCACGCAAGCGCGGCGCGGAGGCCTGCGGCACGCCCGCCTTTTCCCGTGCGAAGATCAGGAACGCCTTGAGAGCGGACAGTTCACGGGCGGCGGAGACATTGCCGATCCCATCCTGCCTCCGAGCCGCCAGATGCGTGCGCAAGGCCGCCGCGTCGAGGTTCGCCAGCCGGTCCCAGTCGCAATCGCCAAGAGAGTCGATCAGCCGCCCAGCCGTCGCCAGATAGGCGCGCACCGTATGCGGACTGCGGCGACGCCCTTGCGCGAGATGGGCTCCCCACGGTTCGAGCAGGTCGGCCTTATGCACTCAGCCTTCCACCAGCTGTTCGGGCACCAGTTCCGCCAGCAGCGCGTCGAGCAGCACCATGCCATCGCCGGTCACGCCGATCCGCGCGCCATCGCGCCAGACGAGGCCCTGTCCTTCGTAGAACTGCGCCTTGGCGGGATCGCAAAGCTGCGCCTCGTCCATGCCGAAGCGCGCTGCCATGGCTGCAAGATCAACGCCTTCACGCAGGCGCAGGCCCATCAGCATGGCCTCGCTCGCCTGCTCGGGAATGCCGAGCGGGCGCTCTTCCACGATGCCGTGGCCGCTGCGGGCGATCTCCGCGAGCCAGTTCTCCGGCTTGCGGTGGCGCACCGTAGCCATGCCCCCGCGCCGCCCATGCGCACCGGGGCCGATGCCGCTGTAATCGTGGTAGCGCCAGTAAGTCAGGTTGTGGCGGCTTTCCTCGCCGATGCGGGCGTGGTTGCTGACCTCGTAGGCGGGCAGGCCCGCGCTGGCGGTCAGTTCGCGGGTGAGGGCGAACATGTCGGCGCAGGCGTCCTCGTCGAGCGGCGCGAAGTCGCCCTTGCGCACCATGGTCTCGAACTTCGTGCCGGGCTCGATGGTGAGTTGGTAGAGCGAGAGGTGCCCGGTGCCGAACGACAGCGCCCGCTCCAGTTCGGCGCGCCATGCGTCGAGCGACTGCCCGGGACGTGCGTATATGAGGTCGAAACTGACCCGCTCGAAGTGCGTCTGTGCCACCTCGAGCGCCTTCAGTGCCTCCTCGGTGTCGTGAAGTCGCCCGAGGAAACGCAGCGTCTGGTTGTCCATCGCCTGCACGCCGAGCGACACGCGGTTGACCCCGACCCCGGCGAGAGCGGCGTAGTTCCCGGCCTCGACCGAGGAAGGATTGCCCTCCAGCGTGATCTCGATACCGGGCGCGAAGCCCCACAGCCGTTCTGCTTCCTCCAGCAGCCGCGCCACCAGCGCAGGCGGCATCAGCGAGGGTGTGCCTCCCCCGAAAAACACGGATTCGAGCGGTTCTCCGCCTGCAAGCGCGTGCTCGTGGCGCATGTCGGCAAGCAGCGCCTCCTGCCAGTGCGCATGGTCCACGCGGTCGCGGACATGGCTGTTGAAGTCGCAGTACGGGCACCTGGCGAGGCAGAACGGCCAGTGGATGTAGAGGGCGCGGGCCATCGTTCTCTCAGGCGCGGGTCGGCGCGGGAAGTCAATAGCCCCAATCGTGCAGGGCGGGGGCAAGGATGTGCTCGACGGGGGCGAATTCCGGCTCGTAGTGCCGCCAGCGCTCCACCGAGGCGCGGTTCAGCGGGCGTGTCACCTGGCTGCGGCTGGGCGTGCTGATCGCGCGGGTAGCGGCGTTCTTGTGGAAATCGCGCATGGCCTCGGTCCACGCGATTCCGGTCGAGGCGAGGGCCTTGCGCATGGTACCCTCCAGATCGGAAACCAGCGCTTCGTAGCGCACTTCGCAGGCCTGCAACCCCAACGCATCGCGCCATTTCCGCCACGCTGCGGTGACGAGCGCGTGGAAGCGCACGGCGTCCTCCCAGCGCAGCAGGTTCACCGTCGAGGGCGAGGGCGGCATCATCTGCAGCACGCTGGAAAGGCACACGTCGCGCGGGTTGCGGACCATGAACAGGATCGGCGCTTCGGGAAACAGGCGCAGGATCACCGGCAGGTCGAGCACGTTGAGCGCGAACTTGTCGACGAGACGGCTGGCATCGGCATCGGGACCGAACCGCATGGCGGCAAGGCGACGATAGCGTGCGCGCAAGGCCGCAATAGCGTCGCGGCTGAGCGCATCGAGCGCGCTCAGCCGCGATGTGCCGATGCGAATCGCGGCCTGCGTTCCCGACAGCAGCGGGGCTTCGTCTGCCACTATCACGCCCGGCGCGCAGGCCAGCAGTTCCTGCATGAGGGTGGTGCCCGAACGCAGGTAGCCGATCAGGAAGACGGGAGCGGGATGGTCGTCCGCAGGGGCTTGTTCCCGCCAGCGCTGGATCATGGCGGCGTCGAAATCGGCGTCATCGCGAGCCAGCAGGCGGGCGACCAGCGACTTGTCCTGCGCCGCGTACTCGGGGAGTTCTCCCGCAAGGGCTGCGCCCGCCGCGATATCGGGAAAGACCTCCCGCCAGCGGCCCAGCTTGTCCCGCGCCCGGGCGCGTTCTCGATGGGCGCGCATGCGTTCGCGGGGGGCGGGCGTTCCGGCAAGCACGCGGTCGAGCCGCGCCGCAGCGTTCTCGGCAAGTCCCGCGTCGGTTTCGATACTGGCGGTCAGAACCTCGATCTGCGGCGCTTGCGGGTCGTGATGCAGCGCTTTGGTGCAGGCTTCGAGCGCGAGATCGTGCCGCGAAAGTTGCGCCGCTGCGGTGGCGGTGGACTGCCATAGGGGGAGGGTGTCGACGCCTCGACCAGCGATGGCGTCCAGCAGTGTCAGCGAAGCCACAGGCTGTCCGACAGTCTGCAACAAGTGCCCCACCGGGAGCAGATCGCCGGGAGCGACGCCCGCATCGATCCGCGCCAGCGCCCCGTCGCGCAGCAGGGGAGCCCCCTCGAACAGATGCCCTGACGCGCAGAGCGCCTGTCCGAGCCAGATGGTGATCGCGGGATCGCCGGGAGCCTGCTCCAGCGCCGCGCGGAAATGCCGGACGGCCGCGTCGAGTTGCCCCTTCGCGGCCGCCTCCCGGCCGAGGCGGATGGCCTCAGCCGTTGTGGCCATCGCCGAACTGCTCGGCCACCAGCTTTGCGAAAGCGTCCGCGCGGTGGCTCATCGCCTGCTTTTCGGCGACGGTGAGTTCGGCAAAGCTGACTTCATGTCCTGCGGGCACGAAGACGGGATCGTAGCCGAAGCCCATCGTTCCGCGCGGCGGCCACGAGAACGTGCCGTTCACGCGGCCTTCGTAGACAGCCTCGTCCCCCTCGGGCCAGGCGATGGCGAGGGTGCAGGAGAACCAGCAGGAGCGGTCGACGTCGAGGCCCTGCTCGCTCAGCAGGCCCTCGACTTTGCCCATCGCCATGTACCAGTCGCGGCCGGGTTCGCCTTCGAACCACTGCCGTTCCGCCCAGTCGGCGGTGTAGACGCCCGGCCGTCCGCCGAGCGCCGTCACCGACAGGCCGCTGTCGTCCGCCAGCGCCGGAAGGCCCGCCGCCTTGGCAGCGGCATGGGCCTTGAGCAGCGCATTCTCGACGAACGTGGTGCCGGTCTCCTCCGGCTCGGGCAAGCCGAGATCGCCCGCCGAGACGCAGTCCACGCCGAACGGGGCGAGCAGCGCGGAGATCTCGCGCAGCTTGCCCGCGTTGTGGGTGGCGATGACCAGCTTCGATCCGTCGAGCTTGCGGGTCATCAGCGACCGACCGCCTTGGCCTGCGCCGCGAAGATGCGCTCGCAGCCGATGCGGGCGAGGCGGAGCAGGCGCAGCAGGCCCTCTTCGTCGTACGTCGCGCCTTCTGCGGTCGCCTGTGCCTCGGCGATCAAGCCGCCTTCGATCAGCACGAAGTTGGCGTCGGCGTCCGCCGCGCTGTCCTCGATGTAGTCGAGGTCGAGCACCGGCGTGCCCTGGTGAATGCCGCAGGAGATCGCGGCGACGCGGGCGGTGATCGGGTCTTCCTTGATCTTGCCCTCGGCCATCAGCTTGTCGACTGCGAGGCGCAGCGCGACCCACGCGCCCGAGATCGAGGCGGTGCGAGTGCCACCGTCGGCCTGCAGCACGTCGCAGTCGAGCACGATCTGACGCTCGCCGAGCTTCTTCATGTCGACTACGGCGCGCAAGCTGCGGCCGATGAGGCGCTGGATTTCCTGCGTGCGGCCCGACTGCTTGCCCTTGGCGGCTTCGCGGCTGCCACGGGTGTGCGTGGCGCGCGGCAGCATCGAGTATTCCGCCGTCACCCAGCCTTCGCCCTTGCCGCGCAGGAACGGCGGCACCTTCTCCTCGACCGACGCGGTGACGAGCACGCGCGTGTCGCCGAAGGAGATCAGCACGGAGCCTTCGGCATGCTTGGTGAAGCCGGTCTGGATGTCGATGGCGCGCATTTCGTCGGGGGCACGGCCGGAAGGTCGCATTTCAGGAGTCCTTGCTGTGATTATCGTATCGTGGATTACCGGTTCGCCCTAGGCGCATTGGGCTTGAGGGTTCAAGGGCATTGCCTAAATTGAGGAGCAAGATGCCCACGCCTCCGATCACCGAACTGACCACCCGCGCGCGGGAGATCTTCCGCCTCGTGGTGGAGGGATACCTGGCGACCGGCACGCCGGTCGGCTCGAAGACCTTGGCCGGCCCGGGCGGGGTGAGCCTGTCGTCGGCCTCGATCCGCTCGGTCCTGGCCGATCTGGAGGGGCTGGGCCTGCTCGCCGCGCCGCATACGAGTGCGGGGCGGCTGCCGACCGAGGCGGGGCTGCGCCTGTTTGTGGACGGCATCATGCAGGTGGCCGAGCCCACGGTCGAGGAGCGGCAGGCCATCGAGCGCCGCATCGCCGCGCCCGGTCCGATCGAGGCCGCGCTGGAGGCGACGAGCGCGTTGCTGTCGAATCTCTCGTCCGGCGCAGGCGTCGTCATGGTGCCCCGCCGTGAGCCGCGTCTCATGCACCTGCAACTGGTACCACTGGCGCCGGGAAGGGCGCTGGCGGTGCTGGTGGGGCAGGACGGCGCGGTGGAGAACCGCGTGCTCGAACTGCCGATGGCGCTGCCTTCCGGTGCGCTGGAAGAGGCGTCGAACTACATCTCCGCGCATCTTGGCGGGCGCACGCTGGCACAAGCCGCCCGGGCGATGCGCGCCGAGATCGCCTCGGGCAAGTCGGCGCTCGATTCCGCCAGCCGTGATCTGGTGGAGCGCGGCCTTGCCGTGTGGAGCGAGGACGCGGCGGCGCGCCCCGTTTTGATCGTGCGCGGGCAGGCCAACCTGCTCGATGAGGCGGCGCTGACCGATCTGGAACGCGTCCGCTCGCTGCTCGACGATCTGGAGAACAAGCAGTCGGTCGCCGACCTGCTCGATACCGCCCGCGAGGCGCAGTCCACGCGCATCTTCATCGGCTCGGAGAACCGGCTGTTCGCCTTGTCGGGCTCATCCGTCATCGCCTCGCCCTATCGCGACCGCGAGGGCAGGGTGGTCGGCGTGGTGGGGGTAATCGGGCCGACTCGGTTGAATTATGCGCGGGTCGTCCCCATGGTGGACTTCACCGCCCAGAGCCTGGGCAAGCTCATCGGATAGCTGGAACAGATAGAATAATGACCGACGACAAGACGCAGTCGCCCGCCATCGATCCCGCAGTGGCGGAAGAACTTCAGGGCGTGCCGGAGGACTTCGTGGACACCAAGGGCGAGAACGAGGAAATCGCGAACCTGCGCGAGAAGCTGGCCGGTGCGGAACAGGACGTGCTCTACGCCCGCGCCGAGACGCAGAACGTGCGTCGCCGTCTCGAAAAGGACATCGCCGACACCCGCGCCTATGCCGCGACCAGCTTCGCGCGGGATATCCTGTCGGTGTCGGACAACCTTGCCCGTGCGCTGACCGCGATCCCCGCCGAACTGCGCGAGGACGAGAAGCTCAAGGGTCTCGTCGCCGGGATCGAGGCCACGGGTCGCGAAATCGACAAGGTCTTCGCCAGCCACGGCATCAGCCGCATCGCCTCGATGGGCCTGCCGCTCGACCCCAACCAGCATCAGGCGATGATCGAGGTTCCCTCGGCCGATGCCGAGCCGGGCACGGTGATCCAGGAACTGCAGGCCGGTTACATGATCAAGGACCGCCTGCTGCGTCCCGCCATGGTCGCGGTGGCGAAGAAGCCGGACTGAACCGACTTCCATTCGACTGAATAACGGGACGGCCCGCCTCGGAACGACCGAGTGCGGGCCGTTCACGTATCCGATGGGCAACGTGTCGTATTGTTGCGCGGGAACCCCTTGCGTTCACTTCCGTTCACTTTTCAGAACCAAGGAATTTCGCGGAGAACAACGATGCGCAAGCTCATCCTTCCCATTCTCGCCGCCGGTGCGCTGAGCATCGGTGGCTGCGCCAGCAACTATGCGGGCGAAGGTGCCCTCGCCGGTGGCGCGCTTGGCGCGGGCGTCGGTGCGATTGCCGGTGGTGACGTCGGCACCGGCGCTGCAGTAGGCGCGGCGGCGGGCGGCCTGATCGGCTCGCAGGCCAAGAAGAACAACGACCGGGGTTGCTACCGCTACGACCGTCGCGGCGACCGCTACTGGGATCGCGACTGCTGATCCATCGGTCCTGACGGATGTTGAAAGGGCGCGAGCACTGCGGTGTTCGCGTCCTTTTTATGGAGAGGTGGTGTGCGCTTATGCTTCGACAGGCCCAGCATGAGCGGGATAGAGCAGTTTCATCTTGTACAAATCCGCTCAGGTTGAGCTTGTCGAAGCCCCCGGCGTGAACGGAAGAATGCCCCGATAGGCGCCAAGCTCCGGCGCTCCCGGGAAGTGATACCCCTCGCGCAGCAGGAAGACATGGCGCACGATCTCGGCCTGCTGCTCGATGCCGTAGCGGTCCAGCGTCCAGCCCGGGCGCAGGGCGTAATCATAGCGACAGAACGGATGGCGCATGAGCGGCAGGTAGTATCGCCCCTTGTGCTGGGCCTGCCACACATGCGTCATCTCGTGGATGAAGAGCCCACGCAGATCACCCGATTGGTCCGCGAAATCATCGCGATAGAGCTGGCTGCGCGGATGGAAGTGCAGGTGCCCGCACGGCGCCATCACCGTATGCGCGGGCTGGAACGGAAACCACCGCCGCCGTCGGATGCGTACCGGCGCGCAGTCCACGGCGTCGCCGAAGACCGAGCGGACGAGGTCGACCTCGCCCGCCGTCAGTGCCCGTTCGTCGCCCGGTCCGGGGTTCAGTGGTGCATCCCTTCCATGCCGTCATGCTCGCCGGAACCGCCACTCGCAGCGCCCATCGCCTCCACCTTGAGCGGCATCGACAGCTTGTCTCCGTCGGAGAACGTCAGCGTCAGTTCCGCATTGCCGCCGGCCTTGAGCGAGGGCGCGATGTCGAACACCATCACATGCAGCCCGCCCGGCGTGAACACCATCGAGGCGCCGGGATCGATCGGCAGGCTCTCGACCTTGCTCATCGAGCCGCCGTTGGTCTGGTGCATTTCCGCCTTGCCCGCGCCGGAGACATCGACGCCCGCAAGCGTCACCGGCTCCGCGCCGTCGTTGCGCACGGTGAAGTAGACCACGCCGGGCCGCCCGGCGACGACGGGGAGGACCAGACGCGCGTCGCTCGCCACCATACCGGGCTTGGCGTCGGGGCCGCTCAGCGTCGCCTCGTTCGATTGCGTCGGACTGTCGGGCGTCTTCCCGCACCCGCCTAGCGTTGAAACGAGTGCAGCGACAGCGACAAGGGCGAGCGAAAGGTTGCGTTTCTTCACAGGTATTTCCTCTATCGTCGGCCCCGTTGGAAAATCGCCCGGGTAATGCCATTCGGACGGGCTTGTTCCAAGCGAAACGTCACCTATATCCGGGCTCGACGACTTGGAACGTCACAGAGCCGAGCAAGCCGCCTTGCCTTGATGGAAGGGAGGCGATCCGCTTGGTGTCATCCACTGACGTGAGGAATGGGGATAATGGCAAAAGTAATTGGTATCGACCTCGGCACCACCAACAGCTGCGTTGCCGTCATGGACGGCGGCAAGCCGAAGGTCATCGAGAATTCCGAAGGCGCACGCACCACGCCCTCGATCGTCGCTTTCACCCGTGATGGTGAGCGTCTGATCGGGCAGCCCGCGAAGCGTCAGGCCGTGACCAACGGCGACAACACGATTTTCGCGGTGAAGCGCCTCATCGGCCGCCGCTTCGACGACCCGGTGACCAAGAAGGACACCGAGCTGGTTCCGTACCACATCGTCAAGGGCAAGAACGGCGACGCTTGGGTCCAGGCCGGTGGTGAGGACTACTCGCCCTCGCAGATCAGCGCCTTCACGCTCCAGAAGATGAAGGAAACCGCAGAGTCGTACCTCGGCGAGGCGGTCACGCAGGCGGTCATCACCGTGCCGGCATACTTCAACGACGCGCAGCGCCAGGCGACCAAGGACGCTGGCCAGATCGCGGGCCTCGAAGTGCTGCGCATCATCAACGAGCCGACTGCCGCGGCGCTGGCCTATGGCCTCGACAAGCAGGACGGCAAGACCATCGCGGTCTACGACCTTGGCGGCGGCACCTTCGACGTCTCGATCCTCGAGATCGGCGACGGAGTGTTCGAGGTGAAGTCCACCAACGGCGACACGTTCCTGGGCGGCGAAGACTTCGACACCAAGGTCGTCGAATGGCTGGCCGACAAGTTCAAGGCCAAGGAAGGCATGGACCTGCGCAGCGACAAGCTCGCTCTGCAGCGCCTGAAGGAAGCGGCCGAGAAGGCGAAGATCGAGCTGTCGTCCACCGCGACGACCGAGGTCAACCTTCCGTTCATCACCGCGCGCATGGAAGGCGGCGCGACCACCCCGCTGCACCTCGTCGAGACGATCACCCGTTCCGACCTGGAGCGCATGGTTGCGGACCTCATCCAGCGCACGCTGGAGCCCTGCCGCAAGGCGATCGCCGATGCCGGTCTCTCGGCCAAGGACATCGACGACGTCGTGCTCGTCGGCGGCATGACCCGCATGCCCAAGGTCCGCGAAGTCGTGAAGGACTTCTTCGGCAAGGAACCGCACACCGGCGTGAACCCTGACGAAGTCGTCGCCATGGGCGCGGCGATCCAGGCAGGCGTGCTGCAGGGCGACGTCAAGGACGTGCTGCTGCTCGACGTGACCCCGCTGTCGCTGGGCATCGAGACGCTGGGCGGCATCATGACCAAGATGATCGACCGCAACACGACGATCCCGACCAAGAAGAGCCAGGTCTACTCGACCGCCGAGGACAACCAGCAGGCGGTGACGATCCGCGTGTTCCAGGGCGAGCGCGAGATGGCGCAGGACAACAAGCTGCTCGGCCAGTTCGACCTCGTCGGCATCCCGGCGGCGCGTCGCGGCGTGCCGCAGATCGAAGTGACCTTCGACATCGACGCCAACGGTCTCGTGAACGTGTCCGCCAAGGACAAGGGCACGGGCAAGGAACAGCAGATCCGCATCCAGGCCTCGGGCGGTCTCTCGGACGCCGACATCGACCAGATGGTCCGCGACGCGGAGAAGTTCGCCGAAGAGGACAAGAAGCGTCGCGAATCGGCCGAAGCCCGCAACCAGGCCGACAGCCTCGTCCACGCGACCGAGCAGCAGCTCGTCGAGCATGGCGACAAGATCGACGTCGCGCTCAAGGGTGAAGTCGAGGCTGCGATCGCCGCGACCAAGACCGCACTCGAAGGCAACGACGCCGCCGAGATCAACGCCAAGGCTCAGGAACTGACCCAGGTGGCGATGAAGGTCGGCCAGGCGATCTACGAGAAGGAGCAGGCTTCGGCGGCATCGCCGAACGCAGCTCCGGCCGGTGACGACGATGTGGTCGACGCCGAGTTCTCGGAAGTCGACGAAAACAAGGGCTGACAAGTCCTGATGAAAATCCTGACCGCCACCGGTGCAAACCGCGCCGGTGGCGGTTAGGTTATTCCCCAGGGGAAGAATCACGTGTCAGCGACTGAAATCGACTATTACGAACTGCTCGAGGTAGAGCGCACCGCCGACGACAAGGTATTGAAGTCGGCGTATCGCAAGCTCGCCATGCGCTTCCACCCGGACAAGAACCCGGGCTGCGCCGATTCCGAAGCCCGCTTCAAGCAGATCAGCGAGGCTTACGACTGTCTCAAGGATCCGCAGAAGCGTGCCGCCTACGATCGTTACGGCCATGCCGCGTTCCAGCAGGGCATGGGCGGTGGCGGTGGTCCCGGCGGCGGCGACTTCGGCGATATCGGCGACATCTTCGAATCCATCTTCGGCAGCGCCTTCGGTGGCGGCGGGCGACAGCAGCAGCGTCGCGGCGCCGATCTGCGCTACGACATGGAAGTCTCGCTCGACGAGGCGTTCCGCGGCAAGCAGACCGAGATCACCATCGAAGTCTCGCAAGGCTGCGAACCCTGCCACGGCAGCGGCGCGGAGCCGGGCACCAGCAAGCGCGGCTGCTCCATGTGCGGCGGCCACGGCAAGGTGCGCGCGCAGCAGGGCTTCTTCGTGGTCGAACGCACTTGCCCGACCTGCCACGGTCGCGGCGAGGTGATCGAGAAGCCGTGCCGCTCGTGCGGCGGCGAAGGCCGCGTGGACAAGCCCCAGACGCTGCAGGTGGACATCCCGCCGGGCGTAGATTCGGGCACCCGCATCCGTCTCTCCGGCAAGGGAGAGGCCGGGCCGTTCGGCTCGCCTCCGGGCGACCTCTATATCTTCCTCCACGTCAAGCGCCACCGCGTCTTCGAACGTGACGGGACGACGCTGGTGACGAAGGTGCCGATCACCTTTACCACGGCGGCGCTGGGTGGCTCCATCGAGATCCCCGGCATCGACGGCGAGACGATCGCGCTCGACATCCCGGCGGGCATCCAGTCCGGTAAGCAGCTGCGCAAGCGCGGCGAGGGCATGCCGGTGCTGCAGGGGCGTGGCCGCGGCGACCTCGTGATCGAGATCGCGGTGGAGACGCCGACGAAGCTCTCGGCCCGCCAGAAGGAAATCCTGCGCGAGTTGCAGGCAACCGAGACGGGCGACGAATGCCCGCAGTCGAAGGGCTTCTTCGACCGCATCAAGGACGCCTGGAGCGACCTGACGGAATAAGGACGAAACGGGCGGGGCCGATGCTCCGCCCGTTTTGCTTATTTGCCCCTCACTTCCCGCCCAGCACCTCGCGCCGCAATCGTCGCACCAGCCCCGGATCGGCGCGCAGCCGGTCCTTCTCCTCATCGAGAATCGCCAGGAACGCCCGGCGCTTGAACCCCAACAGTTCCTGCGCGCTCATCGCATGCTCGGCGGACAGTGTGGAGGCGATCAGGTCCATCATTCGTTCCGCGCCGTGCAGGCGGCCCCAGAGATAGTCGTTCTCCCGATAGGTCCGGCTGAAGAACGCGCCGAAGTTGAAGAACTCGGTGCCTTTGAGTGTCTCCCCAACACCGCGCCGGATCGCATGGCAGTCCTCGGGCGAAATGCGGTCGACGAGCACCGGATCGAACTCGGTCAGGCCCTCGCCGCGCAGCAGCGGCAGCGTCACCGTATCGTAGAACGGGAAGCCTAGGTAGGCGAGCAGCACCCGCCGCCGCAGCGCCTGCGGCATCGCCGCAAGCGCCTCGGCCAGCAGTTCGTCCACCGCCGCGTCGGTCTCCAGCAGCCTGCGGGCGCTGGCGAGATGCTCCATCGCAGGTTGCGGATCCTCGAAGAACACCGTCGCCAGAGCCGGGAAAGCCTCACCCATCGCCGCCAATGGCTCGCGCTCGATGTAGAGCGCCAGCGCGTTGTAGATCGCGGTGCGCGCCGCATCGCGGTCCTGCTCGGTGACGCCGGGCTCAGCCTCCCACTCCTGCGTCACCCGCCGCGCCAGCAGGCGAAGACGCCGGATGCGGAAGGCGATGTCGTGGGTGCGGAAGAACTCGATCATCGCCGGTGAGTGCGCGTCGCGCAGCGCCCGCGCGCGGTCGAGACCGTTGGCCGCCAGATGCGCGATCAGCCGTGCGCGCACCGGCTCGGGAGAGGGCAGGTCCAGTTCCGGCGCGGCTTCGAGGATCATGCGCGAGAGCATCATGGCAATTCCGCTGAACTTCACCTGCGCATAACCGTGATAGGCGAACCCGGCCTGCTCGAACGCGGCGAACTGCGCCTTGGTGCGCCACGCCGCAAGGCGCTTGGGAGTGGGCCGGTCGAGGAAGAAGGTGCCGCCGAACAGCTTCTCTACCGTCTCTTCGATCTCGGGCCGCAGCGCGATGACGATCTCGCGCAGCGCCGCCATCTCGCGCGAACGTTCCTCAAGAGCCTCCAGATTGTCGCGGATCGGCTGTTCGCGCGGGATGGCCGACAGCGAGCCGAAGATCACCGGGAAGAACCCCGGAACGCCGTTATCGCGCCGCATTTCCGCACCGACATGGTCGGGCGAGGGATCGACATAGACGAAGCGCCGATCCACCTCGCGCGTGGCGGGACGATCACGCAGCGCCTCCATGGCATCGGCAAAGGGCGCGTTCACCAGCACCGATCCGTCGATCAGCGACACGCAGTCGAGATCGCCGCGCCGTGCATGCTCGGGCATGATGCGGGCGAGGAACGCGTCGCGAGTGGGCCAGCGTTCGCCTTCCTCATCGACGAGACGGTCGATCTCCGCGATCTGGAGCGGCGGGAACGCGCCCGGAAAGCTGGCCGACGCACGCCCGGCCATCACGAGTTCCGGGATCGCTGCCAGCGGTTCCCCGTCATGGCCTGCCTTGGCATGGAACCCGAAGGTCAGCCGGTGCTCGCTCTCCAGCACCAGTGCGGGCGAGTGCAGGCGCAGCGTCTCCAGATGGCCCTTGAAGTCGGTGGCGGTGACGAACAGGTCGAGCGGATGCCCGCTCGGCAGCAGCGGCTTGCCCGCAGGCGCCTGCGCCATCGCGGTCAGCGCCCGGTGCAGCAGCCGCGCGAAGCCGATGCCGCTGAACGGCGGCTCGAACCAGCGCGAGCGGACGAGGCGCGACAGCTTCTCGCGCACTTCCGTCCGCGTCTCCGGCGCGACGCTCTCGCTCACCGCGTTGCCGGGCCGGTGGAGCAGGTACGTCACGAGCGGGCTCGCCCAGAACTTCGCCGCGCGCGACCACGGCTTCGCATCGGGATCGAGCAGCACATCGACGTCGGCGGTTTCCAGCCAGAGATCGGTCAGCGGCTCGAGCGACTGCCCGGAATGGATCGCCTGCGCGAGAAAGATCGAGTTGATGCCGCCTGCGCTCGCCCCTGCAACGATGTCGGAAAGCACACGCAGCTTCAGATTGCCGCCGCTCTCAAGCCGCCTGAGGAGATCGAGGTAAACCGCTGCGCTTCCAGAGGGAACCGCCTCTCCCGACCAGTGCACCCGACTGGCCTGGAGCGTCTTCCACAGCTCCTTGGTGACGCCGTGCATGTACACGGCGAGGCTGACTCCCCCGTAACAGACCAGAGCGATCCGCAGTTCTTTTTGCTGCATCCCGTTATCTTACGCAGGGTTACAGGATTGGCAATTGCGTTCTCATTCCGTTCCGGTTACGCGAACGCCATGGCGAAACCCAAGCGTCGATATGTCTGTCAGTCCTGCGGCGGTGTCTCCACCCGCTGGCAGGGGCAATGCGCCGATTGCGGCGAGTGGAACACGCTTGCCGAGGAGGCGCCGCAGACGGTGTTCTCGGCCAAGCATGACCTGTCTTCGGGCGGAAGGCCGATCCAGTTCACCCCGCTCGATGCGCCGGGCGAAGTGCCGCAGCGGCAGAAGAGCGGCATTTCGGAGTTCGACCGGGCGCTAGGCGGCGGTCTGGTGCCCGGCTCGGCGATCCTGATGGGCGGCGATCCCGGCATCGGCAAGTCCACGCTGCTGCTGCAGGTCTCGGCCAACATCGCCAATGCGGGCGGCCTCTCGGTCTACGTCAGCGGCGAGGAAGCGGCGGGGCAGGTGCGGTTGCGCGCGGAGCGGCTTGGCCTCTCGAAGGCGCCGATCCAGTTGGCGGCAGCCACTTCTGTGCGCGATATCCTGACCACGCTCGGCATGATGGACAAGCCGTCGCTGCTGGTGATCGATTCGATCCAGACCATGCACTCGGACCAGATCGAGGGTGCCCCCGGCACTGTCAGCCAGGTGCGCGGCTGCGCCTTCGAACTGATCCGCTACGCGAAGGAAACCGGCGTCACCCTCGTCCTCGTCGGCCACGTCACCAAGGATGGCAACATCGCCGGCCCGCGCGTGCTGGAGCATATGGTTGACGTAGTGATGAGCTTCGAGGGGGAGCGCAGCCACCAGTACCGCATCCTGCGCAGCCTCAAGAACCGCTTCGGCCCAGTGGACGAGATCGGCGTCTTCGCCATGGAGGGCGACGGCCTTGCCGAAGTCGGCAACCCTTCGATGCTGTTCCTGTCGGGCCGCGAGGAACCGATGGCGGGCAGCGCCGTGTTCCCGGCGATGGAGGGCACGCGCCCCGTCCTCGTCGAGATCCAGGCGCTGATCGTGCGGCTGCAGAGCGGTGCGACGCCCCGGCGCGCCGTCGTGGGCTGGGATTCGGGCCGCATGGCGATGCTGCTGGCGGTGCTGGAGGCGCGCTGCGGGCTCAGTTTCTCGAACTGCGAAGTCTATCTCAACGTCGCGGGCGGCTATCGCCTGAGCGACCCGGCCGCCGACCTTGCGGTGGGGGCGGCGCTGATCTCGGCGCTCGGCGACAAACCGCTGCCGACAGACGCGGTATGGTTCGGCGAAGTCTCGCTCGCCGGAGAGATCCGGCCGGTGGCCCACGGCTCGATCCGCCAGCGCGAATCGGCCAAGCTGGGCTTCTCCAAGGCCTTCGGTCCCGCCAACGGTCCGCCGCCTGAAAAGGGCCTGACGTTTTCGGGGCTGACGATGCTGCCCAACCTCGTTGACCGCATCCTTGCCGATGCCTAATTCAGCGGGTCTATGACAGGCTTCGACATCGCCGTTCTGCTCCTCGTGGGCCTCGGCGCCATTACCGGCTTCATCCGCGGCTTCGTGCAGGAGATTCTGGCCCTTGCGGCCTGGGTCTTCGCCATTTTCGCGATCCGCCTGTTCCACACGCCGGCAACGGCGTTCCTCGGCGACTACATCGGCTCGGATTCGGGCTCAGCGGTGCTGGCCTTCGCACTCCTGCTCGGCATTCCCTTCCTCGCCGTGAAGCTTGTCGCCAAGTGGGCGGGGGCGAAGAGCCGCGCCTCGGTGCTCGGCCCGATCGACCGAGTGCTCGGCCTCGGCTTCGGTGCAGTCAAGGGCGTCATCATCATCGTGCTCGGCTTTTCGGTGCTGGTGCTTGGCTACGACACGATCTGGGGCGTCGGCGGGCGGCCGGACTGGATCACGCAGGCGCGTACCTATCCCTTCATCAACGCGAGCAGCGAGGCGCTGGTCCAGCTCATCGCCGAACGCCGGGCGGAAGCTCGCGCCGCCGAAGCTGCGCGAGAGGCTGAATAAAGCGTGGCGACCGCCGTTCTCTACACGCCCGAAGTGCTCGGCCTCGCCATCGAACTGGCCGCCTGTCCACTGACCGACGACCTGCCGCTGCGGGGCGAAGCGCGCTCGAAAAGCTGCGGCAGCACCATCACGCTCGGCCTTGCGCTCGACGATGCGGGCAGGATCGCGCGGGTCGGCCTGCGCAGCCAGGCCTGCGCGATCGGGCAGGCTTCGGCCGCGATCTTCGCGCGAGCAGCCTCCGGCACATCCGGCGCGGACATCGTCAGGGTCAGGGGCGAAGTCGCGGACTGGCTGGCGGGCGAGGGCGGCCTGCCCGAATGGCCGGGCTTCGCGACCATCGCTGCCGCGCGCGACTATCCGGCGCGGCATGGCGCGGTCATGCTGCCGTGGGACGCCGCGGTAAAGGCGCTTTCCGCCGTCTGATCCGGCCCCTGAGTTGCCCTCGCGCGCAAGGTGACGCTATGGGCGCTCGGTGACGAAGTTTCCCGACCTTTCGATGCCGAGTCCGGCGCTGCGCCTGAACCTCGATCCCGATGCGCTGCAAGCGAACTGGCGTGCGCTCGACCGCATGTCCGGCAACGCCCGCGCAGGCGCGGCGGTCAAGGCGGATGCTTATGGCCTTGGCGTGAAGGGCGTCGTTCCGTTGCTCCGTGAGGCGGGGTGCCGGGACTTCTTCGTGGCGCACTGGTCCGAAGTCCCCGACGTCCTCGAAGTGGCCGAACCGCAGATGCTCGCGGTGCTCCATGGCCCGCTGAGCGATGCCGACGCGGCCTTTGCGCGGGAGACGGGAGTGAAGCCCGTCATCAACTCGCTCGAACAGGCCCGGCGCTGGCTCGACGCCGGAGGCGGGCGTTGCGATCTGATGGTCGATACCGGGATGAACCGTCTCGGCGTGACGCTCGACCAGCTTGGCGAGCCGGTGCTGGCGGCTCTCGATATCGACGTGCTGCTCTCGCACCTCGTCTCCTCGGAGGAGGATACGCCGCTCAACGAACTGCAGCGCCAGCGGTGGGAGCACGCCCGCACCGCGCTGCCCCACCGGCGGGCAAGCCTTGCCAACAGCGGCGGCATCGCGCTCGGCACGGCCTATCACGGTGACCTGACCCGCCCCGGCATCGCGCTCTACGGTGGCGTGCCACGCCCGGAAATGGCGGCATCGCTGCGACAGGTCGTGCAACCGCAGGCGGCGATATTGCAGGTGCGCGAGGTCGCGGCGGGCGAGACGATCGGCTACAACGCGACTTACACCGCCACCACCGCGATGCGCGTCGGCACGATCGCGCTGGGCTACGCCGACGGCTACCTGCGCTGCTGGTCGGACCAGGGCGAGTTCACGGCAGGCGGACATACGCTGCCCGTCCTTGGCCGTGTGAGCATGGACCTGACCGTCGTCGACCTCAGCCACGCGCCGGAAATCGGCGAGGGCGACTGGATCACCGCGCAATACGCGCTGCCTGAAGCTTCCGCCGCCTCCGGCCTGTCCCAATACGAGCTGTTAACCTTGCTTGGACACCGTTTTGGACGCTGAAATTCGCGGAATTTCGAGCGAATCCCTCTTTTGCTGCGCAGCAATTTGTGTTGCAATGCGATATCCCGGAATGGTAACTTAGCTATCCGGCAAATGGGGACTGGAAATGGCTGAAACGGCGTCTGGCGACGACAACACCGTAATCATCAAGAAGTACGCGAACCGGCGACTCTACAACACCCGTTCGTCGAGCTACATCACGCTTGACCACCTCGCGAAGATGACCCGCGAAGGCGTGGACTACAAGGTGCTGGACGCCAAGACCGGCTCCGACATCACGCACACGATCCTGACGCAGATCATCATGGAAGAGGAATCGAACGGGGAGCAGATGCTTCCGGTCAACTTCCTGCGCGAACTGATCAGCATGTACGGCAACCAGATGCAGTCGCTGATCCCGCATTACCTCGAAGCCTCGATGGAGAACTTCCGCGCCAACCAGGCGAAGCTCGCCAAGGCGTTCGAGGACAGCCTCGGCAACAACCCGCTGGCGAAGCTGGCCGAGCAGAACATGGCGATGTTCCGCGCCGCTTCCTCCGCCTTCATGCCGGGTGCGGAAAAGCAGCCGGAAACCAAGGCGCCGCCCGCTGCCGAGAACCCCGGCGACCTGTCCGCCCTGCGCGACCAGATGGCCGAAATCCAGAAGCGTCTCGACGCGCTGGGCAAGTAAGACCGCGCAAGGGGCGAGAGCGATGACCTCCCGCGTCGCCCGCCCTGCCGCGCGCATCATCCTGCTCGATCCGGCGGACCGCGTGCTGCTGTTCCGCTTCGACCCGCCCGACCGCGAGCCGTTCTGGTGTACGCCCGGCGGGGCGGTCGATCCCGGCGAAAGCTACGAGGACGCCGCAAGGCGCGAACTGCTGGAGGAGACCGGCTTCGTCGCCGAGCCCGGGCCGCAGGTCGCTCGCAAGATTGCCGACTTCATCACCATCGAAGGCGTGCCGGTTACGGCGGACGAGCGCTACTTCCGCGTCCGCACGCCCGCCGGGGCCGATCCCGAGGCGATTGACACGGGCGGCCACACCGAACTTGAACGCTCGGTCATGCGCAGCTGGCGCTGGTTCGACCGCGCCGGGCTCGCCGAACTGGCGGAGCCCTATTTTCCCGAGGATCTCGTCGATCTGCTCGATCCAGAGGTTTGAACCTTCCGGCGAGTCCCGCTAACAGGCGCGGCATGAATCAGAAGACAGCGATCCGCCACGCCCTCTCCACCAAGCGCGAAGACGATTTCGCCCAGTGGTATCAGGAAGTCATCTCCGAAGCCGAAATGGCCGAGGAATCGGGCGTGCGCGGCTGCATGGTCATCAAGCCGTGGGGCTACGGCGTGTGGGAGCGCATTCAGCGCCTGATGGACGACCGCATCAAGGCGGCGGGGGTGCAGAACTGCTACTTCCCGCTGTTCATCCCGCTGTCGTACTTCGCCAAGGAAGCCGAGCACGTCGAGGGTTTCGCCAAGGAAATGGCGGTCGTCACCCATCACCGCCTCGTCGGTGACGGCAAGGGCGGCCTCGTGCCGGATCCCGAAGCGAAGCTGGAAGAGCCGCTGATCGTCCGCCCGACGTCGGAGACGGTGATCGGCCAAGCCATGGCGCGCTGGGTGCAGTCGTGGCGCGATCTGCCGTTGATGGTCAACCAGTGGGCCAACGTGGTGCGTTGGGAAATGCGCACGCGCATGTTCCTGCGCACCAGCGAGTTCCTCTGGCAGGAGGGGCACACCGCCCACGCCGACCGCGACGACGCCATGGCCGAGACCCTGCGCGCGCTCGAAATGTACCGCGACTTCGTGGAAACCGAGCTGGCCATGCCCGTTATCGCCGGTGAGAAGCCCGAGAACGAGCGCTTCCCGGGCGCCGTCGCGACGTATTCGATCGAGGCGATGATGCAGGACGGCAAGGCGCTCCAGGCGGGCACCTCGCACTACCTCGGCACCGGCTTCGCCCATGCCGCGGGCATCACCTTCCAGGACCGCGAGGGCACGCAGCAGTATGCCCACACGACGAGCTGGGGCACTTCGACCCGCATGATCGGCGGCCTCATCATGACGCACGGCGACGACGACGGCCTGCGCGTGCCGCCCGCCGTGGCGCCGCACCAGATCGTCATCCTGCCGATGCTGCGCGACGCGCCCGAGGACGACGCGCTGCTCGCCTACTGCGAGGAACTGCGCAAGGCGCTCGCCAGCCAGTCGGCGCTGCGTGAGCCGGTGCGCGTGCTGCTCGACAAGCGCCCGGGCAAGGCCACGCAAAAGCGCTGGGCCTGGGTCAAGAAGGGCGTGCCGCTGATCCTCGAGATCGGTGGCCGCGATGCTGCGGGCGGACAGGTCTCGATGCTGCGCCGCGACCGCCTCTGGACCGAGGCGGGCAAGGCCAACTTCGTCGGCATGGCCAAGGACGATTTCGTCGCCCGCGCCGTGGCGGAAATCGAGGATATCCAGTCCTCGCTGCACGCCGAAGCCAAGGCGAAGCGCGACGCGAACATCTCGAAGGCGTCGACCTTCGACGAACTCGCGGCGTTCTTTTCGGACGACAAGCGCTATCCGGGCTGGGTCGAAGTCGAATGGGCGCGCCCGACCGGCGATGAACTGGAAGCCGTGGTGCAGAAGCTCAAGGGCCTCAAGCTGACGATGCGCAACACGCCGCTCGAAAGCGAGCCGGTGACGGGTGAATGCATTTTCACGGGACGCCCGGCGGTCGAGCGGATATACGTGGCGCGATCCTATTGATCCAAAAGGGGGAACCGGATGCTCGAAGCGATCAAGTACAACCTCGCCAACCTGACCAATTTCAAGGGGCGTGAGGGACGTTCGGCATTCTGGTTCTACGTGCTGTTCCTCGCGATCATCCAGATCGCGATCTCGTTCCTGATCTCGATCGCGCTGACCGGGCCGATGATGGCGGAAGTGTTCACGTCCGCGCAGCAGGGCCTCAGCGAGATCGAGATCCAGAAGCGCATGTTCGAGCGTCTCACCGGCATGATGCGCACTTCGGTGTGGGTGTCCGTGGCCGTGACGCTGGTGATGATGGGCCTGCTGGTCGCCTCGTTCACCCGGCGCCTGCACGATTCGGACAAGCCGGGCTGGGTGGCGGCGCTGACCGTGGTGATCCAGCTTGCGGCGCTTGGCATTCAGGTCGCGTCGATCGACGCGGTGGCACAGGTCATGGTCATTGCCCAGAGCGGCGACATGGCGAAGCTGCAGGCGGCGCAGGGGCAACTGATGCTCAACGGCCTGCTGGCATGGGTGCCGCTGGTGATCGTGGTCATCTTCGGCGTCTGGCCGTCGAGCGACGGCGTCAACCGTTATGGGCCGGAGCCCGATCACTTCTGAGTGGGGTTCGGCCCCGTTTACCTCTTTTCGTCATTGCGAGCGTAGCGAAGCAATCCGGCGTCACTGAACCGCGCTGGATTGCTTCGCTATGCTCGCAATGACGAAAGATGGGGCCGACGCGCGGGAACTACCTTTCAGTGTGCAGCCGTCCCTTGCGCGATTGCATTGCGCGGCGGCAGGGGGCATTTGCGAGGGATGCCCTTTAAGAACCGTCCCGCAAGCAATCGGCCCACCGGCAACCGCCCGATAAAAGATCGTTCGGTAAAGGATCGTCCCGCTCCCGGCCTGCCTACTCGCAAGCAGATTCTCGACTTCATCCAGAACTCGACCGAACCGGCGGGCAAGCGTGAGATTTCGCGCCACTTCGGGCTCAAGGGCAATGAGAAGATCCAGCTCAAGGCGCTGCTCAAGGACATGGCCGAAGAGGGCCTGATCGACGGCAAGCGCACCGCCTTCCACAAGATGGGCGGCCTGCCCAAGGTCACCGTCCTGCGCGTGATCGACATCGACGAGGGCGAGGCGATCGCCGTTCCCGATACCTGGCAGCCCGAGGACGCCACGCCGCCGCCGCGCATCCGCCTGGTCGAGAAGGGCCGCGGGTCCGCGCTCAAGAAGGGCGACCGCGTGCTGTCGCGCACCGAGGAGACCGGCACCGGCTGGCGCGCCTTCCCGATGAAGAAGCTGGAACTGCGCTCCGAGCAGATTCTCGGGGTCGTTGAGATCGACGGCGGCGGCAAGCCCTGGCTCGCGCCCGTGGACAAGCGCATCCGCAATTCCTCGCCGATCTCGGACCTCGGCGAAGCCAAGGCGGGCGAACTGGTGCTGGGCGTGCCCATCGGCCGTTCGGCGCGGCCTTCGGTGAAGATCACGGAAGTGCTGGGGGAGCCGCTGGCGCCCAAGTCGTTCAGCCTGATCGCCATCCACAAGCACGGCATTCCCAACCACTTCATCGAGGAAGTGCTGGAAGAGGCGCAGGTTTCGGCCAAGCTGCCGCTCAGCCCCGACCATCGCGAAGATCTGCGCCACCTGCCGATCGTCGCCATCGATCCGTCCGACGCGCGCGACCACGACGACGCGATCTGGGCCCAGCCGGACGGCCAGGGCGGTTTCGACGCGCTCGTGGCCATCGCCGACGTGTCCTTCTACGTGCGCCCTGGCGGCCAGATCGACCGCGAGGCGCGGCGGCGCGGCAATTCGGTCTACTTCCCCGACCGCGTCGTGCCGATGCTGCCCGAAGTGCTGAGCGCCGACGTCTGCTCGCTGCGCTCGGGCGAGGACCGCGCGGCAATGGCCTGCCATCTCAAGATCGATGCCGAGGGCAAGGTCGTCGACTGGCGCTTCACCCGCGCCATCGTGCGCATCGACGAAGTGATCGCCTACGAGGAGGCGCAGGCGCGCATCGACGAGGGCCGGGCTCAGGAGCACCTGACGAACCTCTGGGCAGCTTGGAAGGCGCTGGCGACGGCGCGCGCGAACCGCGATCCGCTGGAACTGGAACTGCCCGAACGCCGGGTAAAGCTGGACGAGAAGGGCCGCATCACCGAGATCGCCATTCGCGAGCGGCTCGATGCGCACCGCGTGGTCGAGGACTTCATGATCGCCGCCAACGTCGCCGCGGCGAAGGCGCTGGAGGCCAAGGTCGCGCCCGTCGTCTACCGCATCCACGAGACGCCGAGCCGCGAGAAGCTGATGGCGCTCAAGGACTACCTCGCCACGTTCGGCAAGAAGCTGGCGATGGGGCAGGTCATCACGCCGAGCCTGTTCAACCGCATGCTCAAGGACGTGACTGACGAGACCGAGAAGGCGCTCATCATGGAAGCGGTCCTGCGCAGCCAGACGCAGGCGTACTACGGCCCTGCCAATGCCGGGCACTTCGGCCTGGCGCTGGCGTCCTATGCGCACTTCACTTCGCCGATCCGCCGCTACGCCGACCTTCTGGTCCACCGCGCGCTGGTCGATGCCTATGGACTGGAGCAGCCGAAGCCCAAGGCGGACATCCCGGCGCTGTCGGGCCTGTCCGAGCGTGATCGCGAAGACCTAGGCCGCGTCAGCGACGCCATCAGTCAGGCCGAACGCCGCGCCATGGAGGCCGAGCGCGAGACGATCGACCGCTACGTCGCCGCATGGCTGGCGAGCCGCGTGGGCGAGGTGTTCGACACGCGCATCACCGGCGTCCAGAAGTTCGGCTTCTTCGCCACTATCGTCGGCCTCGGCGGCGACGGTCTGGTCCCGGTCTCGACGCTGGGCGACGAGCGTTTCACCTATGACGATAAGGCGCAGGTGCTGGTCGGCGACGAGACGGGAACGACCTTCTCCATCGGCCAGATCCTCAAGCTGCGACTGGCAGAGGCGAACCCGCTGACGGGTGCGCTCAAGTACGAACTGCCCGACGGCGGCGGCCGGATCGAACCGCGTGGGAACGCTCCGGCGCTCAAGCACAAGGGCAAGCACTTCGTCGGCCAGCGCGGTCGACCGAAGAACATCCGGCATCAGGGGCGCGGCAAGCGGTAGGAGTTCGTCGCCCCGGATTTGCTCCGGGACGACGACGTGTCTGTACCCCCTTGATGGCGCTGTGGTGCCGCTAGGTGCCGTTCAGTACACGCTAGCTGAGCCGTTCGATGGCCTCCGCATCGAGCCCGCCGGGCACCACGAACACCGGGCAGGTCATGTGCGCCATGCCGACCCCGGTGAAGTGCGAAACCAGCGCGCCGGGCCCGCCTTCCTTCGCCGCGCCGAGGACGAGCGCGGAAACCTCGGGGTGTTCCTCAAGGTATTTGCGCACGACCTTGATGTCCTCGCCCATCCGCACCGAGATGACCGGCATCTTGGCGCCTTGCGACAAAAGGTTGCCGGCAGCCGCTGTAACCAGCGTTTCCGCCCGCGCGCGCGCCTCTTCCTCGATGGTTGCCTGAACCCCGGCGAAGGCGTTGAAGGGCTGCGGCGGGACCAGCGCCAGAAGGTGCAGCGCACCGTCGGTCTTGGCCGCGCGGCGGGCCGCGAACTGCAGGGCGACGAGCGCTTCCTCGCTCTCGTCGACGATCACCAGATAGATGCGCATTGGCTGTACCCTCTCCATCGGGCTTATCGATACGTGAAGGCTGCAACACAAGCCACCACTGTTGCGAAAAAAGAAACTGTAAGGCGCTTGAACGCAACGCTCAAGCCGTCCAAGGAGGGGGCCAACTCCGATTAATGGCCTCCCCCGGACAATAAGGAACGCGAAGTTTCCATGCCCATCGAGATCAAGATGCCCGCCCTTTCCCCCACGATGGAAGAGGGCAAGCTGGCCAAATGGCTGGTGAAGGAAGGCGACACCGTTTCCTCCGGCGACATCATGGCCGAGATCGAGACTGACAAGGCGACCATGGAATTCGAAGCCGTCGACGAAGGCGTGATCGGCAAGATCACCGTCGCCGAAGGCACCGAAGGCGTCAAGGTCGGCACCGTGATCGCCATCCTCGCCGGTGAAGGCGAAGATGCGTCCTCGGTCGAGGCTCCCAAGGCCGATGCGCCGAAGGCTGCCGCGCCCAAGGAAGAAGCTCCGAAGGCAGAGGCTGCTCCGACGCCCACTCCCGCAGCGGCTCCGAAGGCCGCGGCTTCGGGTGATCGCGTCGTCGCATCGCCGCTCGCCAAGCGCATCGCCGATGCCAAGGGCGTCGACCTGTCGGGCGTGACCGGCTCGGGTCCGAACGGCCGTATCGTCAAGGCCGACGTCGAGGCCGCGCAGGGTGGCGCCGCAAAGAAGGCCGCTCCGGCTCCCGCAGCTTCTGCTCCGGTCGCAGCGCCCGCTGCCGCGACTTCCTCGGTCGAGATGGCCGACGAGACCCGCGCCCTGCTCGACGCCCGCGTGCCGCACACGGTCGAGAAGCTTTCCGGGATGCGCAAGACCATCGCGCGGCGCCTTACCCAGTCGATGCAGGAAGCACCGCACATCTACCTCACCGTAGACGTGCAGCTCGACAAGCTGATGGCGCTGCGCTCGCAGATCAACGCCACGCTGGAGAAGCAGGGCGTCAAGGTTTCGGTCAACGACATGCTGGTCAAGGCCCTCGGCATGGCGCTGATCGCGGTGCCGGAATGCAACGTGACCTTCGCCGGTAACGAGATCATCAAGTACGAGCGCGCCGACGTTTCGGTCGCCGTGTCGATCCCGAACGGCCTCATCACCCCGATCGTCACCGGCGCGAACGAGAAGTCGTTCTCGGCCATCGCCAAGGCGACCAAGGATCTCGGCACGCGCGCCAAGGAAGGCAAGCTCAAGCCCGAGGAGTACCAGGGCGGCACCGCCTCCATCTCCAACATGGGCATGATGGGCATCAAGCAGTTCACGGCCGTCATCAACCCGCCGCAGTCGACCATCCTCGCCATTGGTGCAGGCGACAAGCGTCCCTGGGTCATGCCAGACGGGTCGCTGGGAGTGGCGACGATCATGACGGCAACGGGCAGCTTCGATCATCGTGCCGTGGACGGCGCCGATGGCGCACGCCTGATGGCCGCGTTCCGCGAGTTCGTCGAGAACCCGCTTGCGATGATCGCCTGAGATGGACGCTGAGGCCGGAGATCTGGTCATTCGCGTTACCGCGATGCCCACCGACCTCAACCCCTATGGCGGCGTCTTCGGGGGCTGGCTGATGAGCCAGCTTGCCCTTGGCGCCGCCTCGCTGGTCACTCGCCGCACCGGCCACAAGGCCGTGGTGGTGGGGGCGACCGACTTCACCTTTCCCGGCGTCATGGTCGTGGGCGACGAGCTAAACGTCTATGCGAAAGTGCAGCGCACCGGCCGCACCTCGATGACGATCGCCACGCGCGGCTTCGGCCGGGCGCGGGCGAGCGAGCAGGAGGTGGAGGTTGCGACCGGCCTGTTCACTTTCGTGACGCTGGACGAGAACGACAGGCCGCGGGCCGTAACCCCGGCCTCGGAGATTGTGTGACATGGCGGAAGACTACCGCGAACCCGTCATCCGCATCACTGCCATGCCCGCCGATGCCAACGCCTATGGCGACATCTTCGGGGGCTGGCTGATGAGCCTGATGGACATGGGGGCGGGGCTGATCGCTGCGCGCCACTCGCATGGCCGTGCCGTGACCATCGCCATGGACGGGATGCAGTTCCACAAGCCGGTGAAGATCGGCGACGAGGTCAGCGTCTACGGTGAACTGCGCAAGGTGGGCCGTTCCTCGATGACCATCGCGGTCGAGGCATGGCGGCGTCACCGGCATGAAGAAGAACAGGTGAAAGTGACCGAGGCGGTCTTCACCTTCGTTGCGATAGACGACGCGGGCAGGCCCCGCGCAATCGAGCAGGAGAGCTAATTCAGTGGCTGATACTTACGACGTCATCGTTCTCGGTTCCGGCCCCGGCGGCTATGTCGCGGCGATCCGCAGCGCACAGCTGGGCCTCAAGACCGCCATCGTCGAGCGCGAACTGCTCGGCGGCATCTGCCTCAACTGGGGCTGCATCCCGACCAAGGCGCTGCTGCGCTCGGCCGAGGTGCTGCACCACATGAAGCACGCCAAGGACTACGGCCTGGCCGCAGAGAACATCACCGCCGACCTCGACGCCATCGTCAAGCGTTCGCGCGGCGTGGCCAAGCAACTCAATCAGGGCGTCACGCACCTGATGAAGAAGAACAAGATCACCGTCCACATGGGCACCGGCAAGCTCGTCGCGCCGGGCAAGCTGGAAGTGACCGGCGACAAGGGCACCGAGACCCTTTCGGCCAAGCACATCATCATCGCCACCGGCGCCCGTGCGCGCGAACTGCCCGGCGCCAAGTCGGACGGTAACCGCATCTGGACCTATCGCCATGCGATGACTCCGAAGGAAACCCCGACCAAGCTGCTGGTCCTCGGTTCGGGCGCCATCGGCATCGAATTCGCGAGCTTCTACAACGACCTTGGCGTCGACGTGACGGTCGTGGAGATGATGGACCGCATCGTTCCGGTCGAGGACAAGGACGTCTCCACGTTCCTCGAAAAGGCGCTGACCAAGCAGGGGATGAAGATCCTCACCGGCGCCAAGGCGAGCGACGTCAAGGCTTCGGACAAGGGCGTCTCAGTCAAGATCACGCCCAAGGGCGGCAAGGAAGAGACGCAGGAATTCAGCCACGTCATCGTCGCCATCGGCATCGTGCCGAACGTCGAGAACATCGGCCTGGAAGAACTCAAGATCGAGCCGGACGAGAAGTTCTTCGTCAAGGTGGACGACTATGGCCGCACCAACGTGCCAGGCGTCTGGGCCATCGGCGACTGCGTGAAGGGCCCGTGGCTTGCCCATAAGGCCAGCCATGAAGGTGTCACCACCGCCGAATCGATCGCCAAGGAACTCGGCAACAAGGAGGTGCACCCGCACCCGCTCGACCGTCGCAATATCCCGGGCTGCACTTACTGCCACCCGCAGATCGCTTCGGTCGGCCTCACCGAAGCCAAGGCCAAGGAAGAGGGCTACGAGGTCAAGGCCGGCACCTTCCCGTTCATCGGCAACGGCAAGGCTATCGCGCTGGGCGAGCCGGAGGGCTTCGTGAAGACCGTGTTCGATGCCAAGACCGGCGAACTGCTCGGCGCGCACATGATCGGCGCGGAAGTGACCGAGATGATCCAGGGCTACGTGGTCGGCAAGACGCTGGAAACCACCGAGCAGGAACTCATGAACACCGTGTTCCCGCACCCGACGATTTCGGAGACGATGCATGAGGCGACGCTGGCCGCCTATGGTCGTGCGATCCACATCTGACGTCTGGTTCAGAGCTGAAAAAGAAGAGGGCGGGCCGCAAGGTCCGCCCTTTTTCGTATCAACTGGCGGCGCGGACGATGTGTTCGAACACGGCGACGTGGAGGCTGTCGGTGAACTCGCAGCCGACCGCGCCGTCGCGGATCCAGCAGATACGGGCGCTCAGCAGTTGCAGGCCGGGAATGCGGATGCGCAGCGGCACTTCCATGCGCGCATCGGGCAGGCGCGCGATGCGAAAGCCGCCGGGTGACAGGTCTTCGAGCCGGGCCTGCTGCCACGGACGGGTGCCTTGCCGCACTTCGCACAGGATCGAGACACCGACTCGTGCGGAGCGCGGCATACGGTCGCCGCTGAAGCCGGTGATGGGGGAATCGCGCATGGGGTCTCCTTGGGGGGACCACCCCATGCGACGCAAAAGGTTACCAGTGCGTTAGCGATTTGCGAGCGCTTTCCCGCTGTCCCTCAGCGGAACGATTTTGCGAGCACCACCAGCGTCGGATCGCCTTCCAGCGGTTCGGGCCGGAAGCCCTTTTCACGCTCCAGTTCAATGGCCGCATGGTTGTCGCGGCTCTCGATTGCGATGGCTCGGCGACAGCCCCGCGCGGCAGCCTGATCGGCGATGTAGTCGAGCATTGCCCAGCCGATTCCCTTGCCGCGATGGCTCGCGCAGACCGATATCGCGATCTCGGCCGTATCGAGCGGCCCATCGCAAGCCAGCACGCCCGAGGCGACGACCTGTCCGCTCGCGCGGTTGAAGCCGAGCCACGATTCGGTGCGGAAGTGATCGGCATGGACGAGCGGCTCAAGCTGTTCCGCACAGACGTGATCGGCGGCGGCGAGAAAGCGGAAACGGCGGTCCTCGTCAGTCACGCGCTCGAAGAAATCGACGAGCGCCGGTCCGTCCGCCTCGGTTGCGGGACGCACGTCGAGGTCGATGCCCGAACGTGTGGGGAGGGTGACTGTCCAGAACGGCATGGGATGCTGTCTTTCATCAAGGAACGATGCGACATGGCTACGCCGAAGCGCGTCGCAGTACCTTGATCGAGATCACATAGCCCGCCATCCTGCACGAAACCGGCGGGGCCGTTCGACCATTGTCCAATGTGATCGGCACCCGTCCAGTGTGCTATTGCAGCATCAAGGCCGGGCGCCCCGGCGAGAGAGACCTGAGAGGAGAAACCGAAATGGCCGAGGCCGTCTATCCCGTTCCCGCCGCGTGGAGCCGGGATGCCCTGATCGACGACGCCCGCTATCAGGAGATGTACGCAAAGTCGGTCGCCGATCCCGAGGCATTCTGGGCGGAAGAAGCGAAGCGGATCGACTGGATCAAGCCGTTCAGCGTGGTCAAGCAGACGAGTTTCCATGAGGAGGACTTCGGCATTTCGTGGTTCACCGACGGAACGCTCAACCTTTCCGCCAACTGCCTCGACCGTCATCTAGCCACGCGCGGCGATGACATCGCGATCTTCTGGGAGCCGGACAGCCCCGATACCCCGGATCGCCGCATCACTTATCGCGAACTGCACGAACAGGTCTCCCGCTTCGCCAACCTGCTGAAAGCGCGCGGCGTGAAGAAGGGAGAGCGCGTCACCATCTATCTGCCGATGGTGCCCGAGGCTGCCGTGGCGATGCTGGCCTGCGCGCGCATCGGGGCGATCCATTCCATCGTCTTCGCCGGTTTCTCTCCCGATGCACTGGCGAACCGCATCCAGGACTGCGACAGCCGCATCGTCCTGACATCCGACGAGGGCCTGCGCGGCGGCAAGAAGGTGCCGCTCAAGGCCAATGTCGACGAGGCGCTGAAGATCTGCCCGGGTGTCGACAGCGTGATCGTGCTTGCCCGCACCGGCGCGGATGTGCCGATGGTCGAAGGCCGCGATATCGCCTGGGCCGCCGCCGTCGCCGAACAGCCTGCCGAATGCGCGCCCGAAGAGATGAACGCCGAGGATCCGCTGTTCATCCTCTACACCTCCGGTTCCACCGGCAAGCCCAAGGGCGTGCTGCACACTACCGGCGGCTATTCCGTCTGGGCCTCGATGACGCACGAATACGTCTTCGATTACCGCCCGGGCCAGATCTACTGGTGCGCCGCCGATATCGGCTGGGTCACGGGCCACTCCTACGTCGTCTACGGCCCGCTGATGAACGGCGGCACCACCGTGATGTTCGAAGGTGTGCCGAACTATCCCGATCCCAGCCGCTTCTGGCAGGTCGTCGACAAATACAGCGTCGAGATCTTCTACGGCGCCCCCACGGCCCTGCGCGCGCTGATGCGCGAGGGGGACGACTGGGTGAAGAAGACCAGCCGCACGTCGCTGCGGCTGCTCGGTTCGGTCGGCGAACCCATCAATCCAGAGGCATGGGCCTGGTATCACGAAGTCGTGGGCGAGGGGCGTTGTCCCATCGTCGATACCTGGTGGCAGACCGAGACGGGCGGCGTCATGATATCGCCGCTGCCCGGCGCCACCGCGCTCAAGCCCGGCTCCGCCACGCGCCCGATGTTCGGCGTGCAGCCCAGACTGCTCGACAACGACGGAGCGCAGATCGAAGGCTCGGGCGACGGCTGCCTCGTCATCACCGACAGCTGGCCCGGCCAGATGCGCACCGTCTGGGGCGATCACGAGCGCTTCTTCCAGACCTATTTCACCACCTTCAAGGGCAGCTACTTCACCGGCGACGGGTGCCGCCGCGACGAGGACGGCTACTACTGGATCACCGGTCGCATCGACGACGTGATCAACGTATCGGGCCACCGCATGGGTACGGCGGAGATCGAAAGTGCACTCGTCGCCCATCCCAAGGTCGCCGAAGCGGCGGTCGTCGGCATGCCGCACGAGATCAAGGGGCAGGGCATCTACGCCTTCGTCACCTGCAATGCCGAGGTCCAGCCCGACGAGGCGCTGCGCAAGGAATTGGTCGCCTGGGTCCGCCACGAGATCGGCCCGATCGCCACGCCCGACGTAATCCAGTTCGCCCCGGGCCTGCCCAAGACCCGTTCGGGCAAGATCATGCGCCGCATCCTGCGCAAGATCGGCGAGAACGACGTCTCGAACCTCGGCGACACGTCGACGCTGGCCGATCCTTCGGTAGTGGACAATCTGCTCGCCAACCGACCGCAACCCGCAACCGCGTGATATCTTCGGCGTCGCGGCGTAGTGCCGCGACGCCGTTTACGGTGCCCCGGACTGGCTGCGCAGATAGACGATGATATCGGCGCGATCGAGCGGGTCCGGAACGCCAGCAAACTGCATGGTTGTGCCTGGCACGAGCTTGGCCGGGTTCGCCAGCCATTTATCCAGCGTGCTCGCATCCCAACGACCACCTGCATTACGCAGTGCAGCGGTATAGCCAAAGCGCCCGCTCGTCCGTCCCATGGACTGCCCGTAGACGCCGTGCAGATTGGGGCCTCCCATATCCGGCGCCCCTTCCGTAATCCGGTGGCAGGCTGCGCATTGTCTGAACTTGCGGGCCCCGGCATCGACCTCCGCCACCTTCAACAGCGCATCGAGTGTCGGGTTTGGTCCTGCAGCGCGCATGCGCTCCTCATGCCTGTCGTCCGCGCATCCCGAAAGAAGCGCGGCAACAGTGACGAGGATTAGAAATCCGGCTCTGGTCATTACCGAGCTCTAGTCCCGCCGCCCGGGACTTCCCATCGGACGATTTGTCCCAGTGATCGGGGCTATGTGAGGGGTGTGGCGGACAGGGTGGGATTCGAACCCACGGTGAGCTTGCGCCCACGGCGGTTTTCAAGACCGCTGCCTTAAACCACTCGGCCACCTGTCCGCTGCGTCCCTGCGCATAGCTCAAAGTTGCGGCAGCGCAAGAGCGATCATGGGCGGTGAGGGGCATCGGGCTTGCGGCGACTGTCCACGACAGCAGGCGCACAGCCATTTGCAACCGCAGCGCTTTGTGCGAAGTTTCGTCGTGATGACCTTTGCCTCCTTCATCCGATCGCTACGCCTTCCCGTCTTTGCCATCACCCTTGCGCTCCCCGCGGCGCAGGCTTGCGCGCAGCCGGAGAGTTTCCCGGACTACCTGCAGACCGTCGCCTCCCATGCCCGTAAGCAGGGGGTCAGCGACAGCGCGATCACCAGCGTGCTGACCGGGCTCACCCCGAACGACCGTGTGATCGCACTGGACACATCGCAGCCAGGAAGCCGGGGCGCACCGCCACCGCTCGCGCCTTACATCGCGCAGCACGTCGGCGCGTCCATCGTTGCGCGAGGCAAGGCGCGCTATGCTTCGCTTGGCTCGATCCTGCCGCAGATAGAGCGGCGCTATGGCGTGCCCGCACCGATTCTCTTCGCGATCTGGGGCCATGAAACCAACTACGGCAGCTACACCGGCGATTTCGATCTCGCCCGCTCGCTGGCGACACTCGCCTGGGAAGGCCGTCGCCGCGAACTGTTCGAGAGCGAGTTGATCGCGCTCATGAAGATGGTCGATCGCGGCGTGCCCCGCTCGCAGCTCAAGGGCAGTTGGGCCGGGGCCTTCGGCTATCCGCAGTTCCTGCCGAGCGTCTATTTGCGCCTTGCAGTCGATGGCGATGGCGACGGACGCGCCGACATCTTCAACAGTTCCGCAGACACGCTGGCGTCGATCGCCAACTACTTCCGCGATGCCGGATGGCGACCGGGCCAGCCGTGGGGCGTCCGGGCCAGTCTGCCTGCGGGGTTCAACGTCAACAGCTATGCCACGAAGCTGTCGTCGCCAGCCTGCGCGGCCGTTCATGCGCGCCATTCGCAATGGAAGACCGTATCGCAATGGCGCGCGCTTGGCGTGACACCGCAGACGGCCATCGGCAGCGACGTGCTCGCCTCGCTGTTCCAGCCCGACGGACCAGGCACCCCGGCTTATCTGTTAACCGGTAATTATCGGGTCATCCTCCAGTACAACTGCTCCAACTACTACGCGATGTCCGTGGGGCTGCTTGCTGATGAGATTTCCCGTTAACCACGCCCTGCCGCTTGCGGCGCTGGTCCTGCTCGGCTCGGGCGGCGCTTTCGCCGCGACCCGCAGCCCGCAGCCCGCCTCTCCGGCAACAGGGCCGGCTGCCGACTACCCGGTTGTCGTGGGCGAGCCGTTCACCATCGGCAGCACCGTCTGGACGCCCAGCGACCAGCTCAACTACGACGCGGTAGGCAATGCAATCGTTGGCGAAGGCGTCGGCGTCACCGCCGCGCACAAGACGCTGCCGCTGCCATGCTATGTCGAAGTGACCTCGCTTGAGACCGGACGGACCATTCTCGTGCGCATCGAGCGGCGCGGGCCGATGGTCAACGATGCGCTGATCGAACTTTCCCCAGACGCCTCGGCGCAGCTTGGCATGGCACCGGGATCGAAGAGCCCCGTGCGGGTGCGCCGGGTCAACCCGCCCGAACAGGAGCGCGCTATGCTGCGCACGGGTGGCCGAGCACCGGAGCGAATGGCGACGCCGGACGGGCTGCTCAAGGTTCTGCGCCGAAAGCTGGCGGACCAGTCACCGCTGCTGCCGCCTCCCTCCACGCCACCCACCATGCCCAAGGGCGAGCCGCCTGTAGTATCTTCAAAGGTCGCGGCGCCTTCTGCAATCACCATGAAGCCCGTTCCGTCGGCCAAGACAGCTCCGGCTCCGAAGCCTTCCAAACCTGCAGTCGCTGCTCCTGCAATCGCGCAGCCAGCGAAGCCGCCGGTCGCCGCGACGCCGAAACCGTCCGCCAAGCCTTCAGTCGAAGTGGTCAAGCCAAAGCCGGATGTCGCCGAAAAGGGCGCATTCGTCGTGCAGGTCGCCGCGTTCTCGTCCGAAGCTTCGGCCCGCAAGGTCGCGGCACAGCTCGGCGGCAGCGTTTCGCCTGCGGGCAAGTTCTGGCGCGTGCGGCTCGGACCCTACGCCAACCGTGCAAAAGCTGCTCCGGCGCTGGAGAAGGCCAAGGCGGCGGGCTATAGGGATGCCCGAATCCTCGGCGCGGACTGAAACTGAAACGTCTCCCGCGCGCAAACCAGACGCCGCAGGGCGCGCGGGAGAAGTCGGGTCTTGAAGTCGTTTTCCAAAGTTCTGAAGCTGGCCCTCGCAGTGACGATTCCTGTGAGCGCGTCGGCCGCCACCATCCCGACGCCGCCCCCGCAAGTCGCGCCGATCCCGGTCAGCCTGCTGGTAGATCTCGGTTCCGGCCAGGTGCTCGAGCAGAAGCACCCCGACACGCCCTTCCTGCCCGCCTCCGTCACCAAGGTCATGACCGCGTTCGTGGCGTTCGAAGAGATCGGCGCGGGCCGCCTCAGCCTCGACCGGCAGTTCCAGGAGCGGCCCGAGACCGAGAAGGAATGGTTCGCCAAGGGCACCAACATGTACATCACGACCAAGGACAGGCCGACCACGCGCGATCTGCTCCACGGTATCATGACGGCCTCGGCCAACGATGCCGCCGTCGTGCTGGGCGAAGGCTATGCGGGCAGCGTTGCGGGCTGGGCTGCGAAGATGAACGACGCGGCACGGCGCCTCGGCATGACGCGCAGTCACTACAACACGCCCAATGGCTGGATGGATGAGGGCAACACTTACGTCACCGCCAGCGACCTCGTGCGCCTCGCCGATGCGATGATTACCCGCTACCCGGACCTGTACCGGGAATTCTCCGGCCACAAGCGCTGGGTCTGGCGCGACGTGAACATGCGCAGCCATGACCCGACGGTCGGCGTCGTGCCCGGCGCGGACGGCATCAAGACCGGCTACACGCGCGAGGCAGGCTACAACTTCCTCGGCACGGCCGAGCGCGGCGGGCGCCGTCTGGTGATGGTGCTGGCCGGCTCGCCGTTGCCCAAGGTGCGCGACGATGCCGCCAAGGCACTGCTCGAATGGGGATTCGCCGCCTGGGACACGCGCCATCTGTTCGATCAGGGGCAGACCGTGGCACAGGCGAAAGTGCAGGGCGGCGATGCCCGCTCTTTGCCGCTTGTCGCCAATCGAGAAGTCCACGCGACCATCCCGCGCGGGACGCAGCCCGGCATTACCCTCGCCGTCCATTATAACGGTCCGATCGTCGCACCCGTCCGCAAGGGCGAGCAGGTGGGTGAACTGGAAATCCGTGTCGCCGGCCTCGCTCCGGGCCGCGTGCCGCTCTACGCCGGGCGTGACGTCGGCACGGCGGGTTGGCTGGACAGGCTGCTGAACGGGCTTATCAACCTGTTCTCATGACGCAGGGTCGATTCATCGCGCTTGAGGGCGGGGAGGGGGCGGGCAAGTCCACGCAGGCCCGCCTGCTCGCAGATGCCCTGCGTATCCGCGGGTTCGACGTCGTGACTACGCGCGAGCCGGGCGGCACTCCGGGAGCGGAGGCGATCCGCGCGCTTCTTTTGAACGGCGTGGAGGGGGACGGCGGCGAAAGTTGGAACCCGCGCGCCGAGGCGTTACTGTTCGCTGCGGCACGCTCTGATCATGTACACCGCCTCATCCGCCCGGCACTGGCGCGCGGCGCCTGGGTGATCTGCGACCGTTACCTCGATTCGAGCAGGGCCTATCAGGGTGGCGGTGGCGGGCTGTCTGACGCGGATATCGCTACGCTCCACGACATCGGCAGCGATGGGCTCCTGCCCGACCTGACACTGCTGGTCGAGGTCAGTCCGGCGATCGCGGTACAGCGACTGGCGTTGCGGGACACCGAAGGCAGCGATCGCATCGGTGGTCGCGATGCCGGATATCACGCCCGCGTCGCCAGCGCCTTCTCGGCCTTTGCCGACGAAGAACCGGCCCGCTTCGCACGCATCGACGGTGACGGCGATCCGCAAGCGACGCATGCGCTGGTCGTCGCCGCACTGGCCCGGTTCCTGCCATGAGCGTGCCAACGCCCGTAGTCGGTCAGGACGCTGCATGGCAGGAATGGCTCGCCGCTCTGGCCTCCGAGCGCATGCATCACGCGTGGCTGCTGAGTGGCGCCAAGGGCCTCGGTAAGCGCGCCTTCGCCCGGGCAGCAGCAGCCGAACTGGTCCGCGTGCCCGGGGCGCCGGTGCCGGACATCGACGCGCATCCCGACATCCATATCCTCGACCATCTCCCCGCCAACGACGACGAAGCGAAGAAGAAGGCCGAGGGCAAGCCCTACCAGACCAAGCGGAACATCACCGTGGACCAGATCCGCGCGATGATTCGCCGCCTGGCCACCAAACCCACCTTCGGCGACCGCCGCGCCATCGTCATCGACCCTGCCGACGACATGGAGAAGGGCGCCGTCAATGCGCTTCTCAAGGCATTGGAAGAGCCGCCTGTGGGCACGTATTTCCTGCTCGTCGCCCACCAACCCGGACGCCTGCTGCCGACGATCCGTTCGCGTTGTCGCGTCCTGCGCTTCGCGGCATTGGGAACCGACGAACTCGACGCGGTAATCCGGCGCGATGCGCCACAGGCCGATGCTGCAGCGCGCGCCTCCGCCATCGCTGCCGCTCAAGGCTCGCCCGGTATCGCACTCGATATTGTCGAGCATGACCTCGGCATCATCCACGCCCTGATGATGCGCATCCTCCAGCGCGGCGACGCCGATTTCTCGCTACGCGGCGCACTGGCAGACGAGATGGGCGGGCGCCCCGCACGCGACCGGCAGATCGCCACGCTGGAACTCGCGCGCGCCGTGCTGGTACATGAACTGCGCGACGCGCCGCGACGCCGCCAGCTTGGTATCATCGAGGCATACGGGGCGTTGACCAAACTCGCGACTCAGGCTCCGACCTACAATTTCGACGCCGGGCTGCTCATAATGGAAATTGGCGGGTTGCTGGCCTCGGCTGCGATGCCTAGAGAAGCGGCACGCTAGCGCGTTTTACTGGGCCGTGGCCTGAGTTCAGAACGCACTTGAAGAACGACCTGTAAACACCAGCCAGGGAAGCGCGACGCCACATGGGCGAGCCCTATTACATTACGACCGCTATCAGCTACCCCAACGGGCGCCCGCACATCGGCCACGCCTACGAGGCGATTGCGGCCGACGTCATTGCCCGCTTCAAGAAAGCGGAGGGCTTCAACGTCCGGTTCCAGACCGGCACCGACGAGCATGGCCTCAAGATGGCGCAGAAGGCGCGCGACCTTGGCATTACACCTGCCGCTCTGGCTGATGAAATGTCGTCATATTTCAAGGAAATGTGCGACGCTCTGAACATCGGCTACGATGTCTTCATCCGCACCACCGAACCGCGTCACCATGCCGCGACACAGGAACTGTGGCGCCGCATGGAAGCCAATGGCGACCTGTATCTCGACCGCTACGAGGGATGGTACTCGGTCCGCGACGAGGCCTATTATGACGAGAGCGAACTCGTAGCGGGCGAGGACGGCGGCAAGCTGTCGCCCCAGGGTACGCCGGTCGAGTGGACGGTCGAGGAATCATGGTTCTTCCGTCTGTCGAAGTACCAGGACAAGCTTCTCGAACTGTACGCCACCGGTGACTTCGTCCGCCCGGAAAGCCGCCGCAACGAGACACAGCGCTTCGTCGAAGGCGGCCTGCGCGATCTGTCGGTTTCACGCACCAGTTTCGACTGGGGCATCAAGGTGCCCGGCAGCGACAACCACGTCATGTACGTCTGGGTCGATGCGCTGACCAACTACATCACCGGCCTTGGATTTCCTGAGGCGGACGGCGATTTTGGCAGGTTCTGGCCTGCAGACGTCCACCTTATCGGAAAGGACATCGTCCGCTTCCACACTGTCTATTGGCCCGCCTTCCTAATGAGCGCGGGCCTCGCCGTGCCGAAGCAGGTCTTCGGACACGGCTTCCTGCTCAACCGCGGCCAGAAGGAATCGAAGTCGCTTGGCAACGTCACCGACCCGATCGGGCTGGCGGAGACGTTCGGCGTCGATACCCTGCGCTATTTCTTCCTGCGCGAAGTGGCGTTCGGGCAGGACGGTTCGTGGTCTGCCGAAGCGATCGTCACCCGTGCCAACGCCGAACTGGCGAACAGCTTCGGCAACCTTGCGCAGCGCAGCTTGTCCATGATCTTCAAGAACATGGATGGCGAAGTGAAGGCCGGGCTTGAAGAAACAGAGGCAGACGCCGCCCTGTTCGCTGCCGTCGCCGAGGGCATCGCCGGGCTTCGCAGCGCCTTCGATGATCTTGATTTCAGCACCGGCCTGGAAAGCTGGATGCGCGCGGTATTCGCTTGCAACCAGTATGTCGACGAGCAGGCCCCGTGGGCGCTTCGCAAGAGTGACCCCGCCCGCATGGAAGCCGTGCTGATGACGCTGTTCCGCGTCGTGCGGGATCTCGCCATCGCGGTCAGGCCCGTCGTACCGACCGCGATCGATACCCTGCTCGATCAGATGGGGCAGGCTGCCGATGCGCGTCACTACGCCGCATTGGCCGACGCCGAATGGTTAGCAGCGCTCGCCGCCTCCGGCTACAAGGTGGACAAGCCGCAGGGCGTGTTCCCGCGCCTCGAACTGCCTGAGGAAGCTGCCGCCTGATGCTGATCGATTCCCACTGCCACCTCGAATACGAAGGGCTCGTCGAGGACCAGTCGGGCGTGCTTTCTCGCGCGCGTGAAGCCGGGATCAAGGGCTTCCTCAATATCTCGACGCGGCAGCGGGAATGGGATCGCGTCGTTGCGACTGCGGCGCGCGAACCCGATGTCTGGGCTTCCATAGGCATCCATCCGCACGAAGCGGACCAGCATGCCGATCTGGGCGAGGGGGCGCTGCTCGAAGCGGCAGCCCATCCGCGCGTCATCGGCATCGGCGAGACCGGCCTCGACTATTATTACGACAAGTCCGATCGCGACGTGCAGCAGGCGCTTTTTCGCACACACATCACTGTCGCACGCGAAACCGGCCTGCCGATAATCATCCATACCCGCGATGCCGAGGACGATACCGCGCGCATCCTTGAGGAAGAAATGGGGAAGGGCGCCTTCCCGGCGCTCATCCACTGCTTCACCGCAAGCGCCGATTTCGGCCATAAGGTGTTGGATCTCGGCCTCTCTATCAGCATTTCCGGCATCGTGACTTTCAAGAACGCGAAGGATTTGCAGGAGGTCGTGAAGACAATTCCCGAGGACCGGTTGCTCGTGGAGACGGACTCACCGTTCCTCGCGCCCGTGCCGCATCGCGGCCGCAAGTGCGAGCCAGCGTTTACGGCAGATACTGCGCGCTTCGTCGCCGATCTGCGCGGGACCAGCGTCGAGCAACTTGGCCAGGCGACGACGCGCAATTTCTTCGCGCTGTTTACCAAGGCCGCCTACGCGTGAAAGTGACGATCCTCGGCAGCGGCACCTCGACCGGCGTGCCGCGCCTTGGCGGCGAGAATGGCGGCCCGGACTGGGGCTCGTGCGACCCGGCCGAACCGAAAAACCGCCGAACCCGCGTCGCCATCCTGCTGGAGAGCGATGCCGGTTCTCGTATCCTCGTCGATACGCCGACGGATTTGCGTGCGCAGTTGCTGGCCAACGACGTCCATCGCATCGACGCGGTGTTCTGGACGCACGACCATGCCGATCACTGCCACGGCATCGATGATCTGCGTCCGCTGCGTTATGGCCGCGCCGGGCCGATCCCGGGTTACGCGGATGCAGAGACCGTGCGCCGGTTGCGCCAGCGCTTCGGCTACGTCTTTGCCGGGCAACATGGCTATCCGACGCTGATATCGCTGGAGAATCTCGACACTGTACGCCTGTGCGAAGGATTCCGCGTTGGCCACACGCAGATGCCGCATGGTGGAATGGACTCGACTGGTTTCCTGTTCGATGCGGACGGAAAATCAGTCGGTTACGCGACAGACTTCAACCAGATTACGCGCGGAATGATCGACTTGTTCTACGGTTGCGACGTGCTGGTGGTCGACTGTCTGCGTCGCGAACCACATCCGACCCATGCGCATCTTGCGATGTCGCTTGAGCTGGCGGAGGTCTGTCGCGCCGGCACGACGGTGCTGACGCATCTCGACAAGAGCATGGACTATGCCACACTGAGTGCATCCGTGCCTGCCAACGTGCAGGTCGCTTATGATGGACTGGTGATTGCGCCGTGAACTCGACCGCCATGATCGTATCGATGATCTCCATCATCGGCTGCCTGATCCTGGCGGTGCGCAATCCGGAAATACGTGGGCTCGGGGGAAGCAAAGCTTTACGGCTGGCATCGATATGGGCTGCGATCATCATCGGTCTGGTGCTGGTCATCCAATGGTCCGGCTTCCGTATCCAGCCATGAGAATGCACGCTCTCACCACTTCATATTTTACATAATCATAATTATCATCTTCATATGGCTATGACCCGACACCAGCAGATAGACCGCCTCCTTTCCATCATGGCCCGCCTGCGCGATCCGCAGGACGGCTGCGAATGGGACAAGGATCAGACCTTCGCGACCATCGCTCCCTACACGATCGAGGAAGCCTACGAGGTTGCCGAAGCCATTGCGCACGACGATCTCGGCGCGCTGCGTGAGGAACTCGGCGACCTGCTGCTTCAAGTCGTGTTCCATGCCCGCATGGCCGAGGAAGCCGGACACTTCGCGTTCCCCGATGTCGCCGCTGCGATTTCAGACAAGCTGGAGGCTCGCCACCCACATATCTTCGGCGACGATGCATCAGGCGATGCACAGACCGAACGTTGGGAAAGCCTTAAGGCCAAGGAACGCGCCGCCAAGGGTGCCACCAGCGCCATCGATGGCGTCGCGCTTTCGCTGCCCGCACTCATGCGCGCCGAAAAGTTGCAGAAGCGAGCGGCGCGTGTCGGATTCGACTGGCCGGACCCGAGCAGCGCGGCGGATAAGGTTCTCGAGGAAATGGACGAGCTCGCCGAAGCTTCTTCCGCCGAAAAGCTGGAGGAAGCAGGCGACCTGCTATTCGCCGCGGTCAATCTCGTGCGATTGAACGGCATCGCGCCCGAAGACGCGCTGCGCGCCGCCAATGCCAAGTTCGAGCGTCGATTCAAGGCGATGGAAAGCTTCGCCAAATCCGAAGGCGAGGACTTCGCGGCGCTCTCGCTCGATGAGCAGGAAGCCTATTGGCAGGTGGTCAAGCGCTCCGAACGCTGAGCCGGATATTCGCCCCGGTGCGAGTTTGTTTCACAGAGCCATGAAGCGCCCGAATTCACGTTCGGAAAGACGGACCTGCAACCGCAGTTGCGGGCCCTGCTCTCCCTCGCCGGAATCCTGTTCCGACACGACCTCGCCTCTCGCGTGCAGGAACGCCAGTCGTTGGCCATCTGCCGCAGGAATGACGAAAGTGTAAGTCTTCGCGTCCAGCGTCAGTTTGCGGCCGGCTGTTTCGAGCAACTCGTCACAGCCTTCGCCAGTCAGCGCAGACAACGGCACGATGGTTTCACCGTCGCGATGGTCCATCGCCTCGCGCAATCCTGCGGCCTGATCGGGGCCGAGCAGATCCCACTTGTTCCAGACCTCGATGATCGGAATTGCGGGCACGGCTTCATCAGAGGCCTCCCCTTCCCGATTATCCTGTTCGGCGAAGACGCCGAGATCGGCCAGAACTTCGAGGACCTGTCGCTTCTGCGCTTCGGTATCGGGATTGGCGATATCGCGCACATGGACGATGACGTCGGCGGCAGTCACTTCCTCCAGAGTCGCGCGGAAGGCCGCGACAAGCTGGGTCGGGAGGTCCGAGATGAACCCTACCGTGTCCGACAGGATCGCCTTTTCGAGCCCCGGCAGGCGGATCGCCCGCATCGTCGGATCGAGTGTCGCGAACAGCAGGTTCTCAGCCATGACATCCGCACCGGTCAGGCGGTTGAACAGTGTCGATTTGCCCGCGTTGGTGTACCCGACAAGCGCAATCACCGGCCATGGCGCTTTTTCACGCCGGTCGCGGTGAAGACCGCGCGTGCGGCGCACCTGCTCCAGTTCGCGACGGATCTTGGCCATGCGATCGCGGATCATGCGGCGGTCCGCCTCGATCTGCGTCTCACCGGGACCACCGAGGAAGCCAAAGCCGCCGCGCTGACGCTCGAGGTGAGTCCAGCTGCGCACGAGACGTCCGGCCTGATAGTCGAGGTGGGCGAGTTCCACCTGCAGTCGGCCTTCCGCCGTCGCTGCACGCTCACCGAAGATTTCAAGGATCAGGCCGGTGCGGTCGATGACCTTGCGCTTGAGCTTTTCTTCGAGGTTGCGTTGCTGGATCGCCGTCAGCGAACCATCGACGATGACGAGTTCAGCCTCGTTAAGCTCGCAGGCGACGCCGATGTTCTGGATCTGGCCTTCGCCAAACAGAGTGCCCGGACGCGGATCGCGGATGACAATCGCCATCGCCTCGACCACTTCAAGGCCGATGGCGAGCGCCAGCCCCCTGGCTTCTTCAAGGCGCGCTTCGGGATCAAGGTCGCCCCTGCCCCTCATTTGCGGATAGGCGACGAGGGCCCGCGCGCCGCGCGTGACCTCGCCCTTCAATTCGTCGTTCAATTCGGTTCAGCTTTTCTCAGTCGTCGGCTTCTTCATGCGCCTGAAGGTCGACCGGAGTCACGGGCTGAATCGTCGAGACGGCATGCTTGTAGGCCAACTGCACGTAGCCTTCGCGCTCAAGCAGCATGCAGAAGAGGTCGTAAGCGGCGACGCGGCCCTGGAGCATCACGCCGTTGATGAGGAACATCGTCACTTGCACGCCGGCATTGCGGATGCTGGAGAGGAAGACATCCTGCAGCACGCGCTGCTTCTTGGCGTTCTCCGGTCCGCTGCCGAACTGGCGCGCATCGACCGGGGTCGAAGGCATGATCGTCGAGATCGCGTGCTTGTAGACGAGCTGCGACTGGCCATCACGGCGCAGCAGGATCGAGAAGTTGTCGAACCAGGTAACGATTCCCTGCAGCTTCACGCCCTTGACGAGGAACATGGTGACCGGGGTCTTGTTCTTGCGCAGCAGATTCAGGAACTGGTCCTGAAGGTTCTGGCCGCCCTTGCCGGACGGAGCCGGAGCCGAAGTACCGGCGCTCACGGGCGCAGCGGCTACTGACTCGGCGGCTTCTTCGACCTCAGGGGTCTCAGGTGCCGGTTTGGGTCGCGCGGAAAGGGTACGACCAGCCATTGTGTATGCTCCTTCTTTTTGGCGGCCGCCCATGCGGTCCGCGATCTGGTCCCGCGAATTGCGCGGGCCGTTCTCGAATCAGAAACTACCCATTTGCTGCAATGCAGTAAACGGGGTTTTTGTAGCAGAAATGTTACACCGAAACTCAGATCGGTTCGTCGAGGTCCGGTTCGTCCTCGCGCCGCTCCGACATTCCGAGCAGCTTCAGCTTGCGATGCAGGGCCGAGCGCTCCATCCCGATGAACGCCGCCGTCTTCGAGATATTGCCGGAAAACCGCCGAATCTGGACGCGCAGGTACTCACGCTCGAAGGTTTCGCGCGCCTCGCGCAAGGGCGCGCTCATCATCACGGTGACGCCTGCGTCCGCCCCTCCCCGGCTGTTGAAGATTTCGGGCGGGAGCATATCCGCCTCGATCTTCGACAACTTCTCGCGCGGGGCCATGATGACGGTGCGCTCGACAACGTTACGCAACTGTCGCACGTTGCCCGGCCACTCATAGGCCTGGAGTGCGGTCATGGCCTCGCCGCTGACATGTGGTGGCGAAACGCCCTGTTCATTGGCATAGCGCGCGAAGAAGTGGTCGATCAGCGCCGGAATATCGTCGCGCCGCTCGCGCAGTGCCGGAATCACGATCGGGACGACGTTGAGGCGGTAGAACAAGTCCTCGCGGAAGCGGCGCTCGGCGATTTCCTTTTCGAGATCGCGCGAGGTCGAGGAGACAACCCGCACATCCACGCGAATCTGGCGTGTGCCGCCGACACGCACGAAGGCCTGGTCAGTCAGCACGCGCAGGATGCGCGCCTGCGTCGAAAGCGGCATATCAGCCACTTCGTCGAAGTAGAGCGTGCCGCCGTCCGCGCTTTCGAGCAGGCCGGAGCGGATCAGCGTGCCGTCCGCTTCCTCGCCGAACAGTTCCTGCTCGAAGCGTTCGGGCGTGATGCGCGCGGAGTTGACGCTGACGAAGGCGTTGCCCGCACGCGGGCTCCACGAATGGAGCAGGCGTGCGGCGACCTCCTTGCCCGATCCCGCCGGTCCGGTGATCAGCAGGCGGCTGCCGGTATTGGCGACGCGCTTGAGCGTGGCACGGACCTGGTTGATCGCGCCGCTGGAACCCGTGAACTCCTCATTGGTCGAGACGCCTTGACGAAGCTGCGCATTCTCGCGGCGCAGGCGCTCGGTCTCGGTCGCCCGGCCGACGAGATGGAGGAGTTTCTCGGCCTCGAACGGCTTCTCGATGAAGTCGACCGCCCCGCGGCTGATCGCGGCCACCGCCGTGTCGATGTTGCCATGGCCGGAGAAGATGATGACCGGCAGTTCTGGCTCACGCGCCTTGATCGCATCAAGCACTTCGAGCCCGTCCATCGGACTGCCATGGAGCCATACGTCGAGCAGAACCAGCGACGGGCGACGGGCATCGACGGCGGCGAGCGCGGCCTCGCTATCGCCCGCCGTTCGGCAATCGTAGCCTTCGTCGCTCAGCACCCCAGCGACCAGTTCGCGGATGTCGCGTTCGTCGTCGACGATCAGGATATCAAGTGCCATGCGCCAATCTTCTTCGTGCTGGTAAAACGGGTCATTGCGCTGCCTCCGGCTTGCGGGAGGGCAGCGCGCCGGCGGATTCCTGGGCGAGCGGGTCGTGCGCGAAGCGCATCGTCACTGTGGTGCCGCCACCTTGCGCGGCGGTGAACGTCATCTCGCCGCCGTGTTCCTCGATGATCTTGTTGACGATCGCGAGGCCGAGCCCGGTGCCCTTCTCGCGCGTGGTCACGTAAGGCTCGATCAGGCGTTCCTTGTCCTGCGACAAGCCGATGCCGTTGTCGGTGACGCGAACGAGGATCGATTCGTCCTGATGGGTGACTTCGACGAAGATCGCACCGCGATATGGCTCGCCCGTATCCCTCGCCTCCATGTCCTTGGCTTTCGCCTCGGTCGCCTCGACGGCGTTCTTGAGGACATTGGTCATCGCCTGGCCGAACTGGTGACGATCGCAATCGATGAGGCCAATGCCGCGATCGGCAGCAAAGCTGAAGTCGATGTCGGGGCGCGCGACTTCCTGCAGGAACAGCGCCTGTCGGGTCAGCGCGACGGGATCCTCGGCGCGGAACACCGGCTTGGGCAGGCGCGCAAAGGAAGAGAACTCGTCCACCATCTTGCGCAGGTCACCCACTTGCCGGATGATCGTGCGCGTAAGATCCTCGAACAGTTCGGGATTGTCGGTGATCTGCTTGCGGTAGCGGCGGCTGAGGCGCTCAGTCGCGAGCTGGATCGGGGTCAGCGGGTTCTTGATCTCGTGCGCGATGCGCCGCGCCACGTCGGACCATGCGGCGGTGCGCTGGTCGAGCAATTGGCGGGTGATGTCCTCGAAGGTGATGACATGCCCCGTGACGTCGCGGCTCGTCTTGACCGCGAGCGTGAGCAGATCACCGCCACGGTTGTACTGGACGATCCCGCCGGGCGTGCCCTGCTCCACCAACGCAGCGATGGCGGGCGCGAGATCGGCGATAGCCATTCCTTCCGGCACTTCACCTGCCCGGTCGGTCAGCAACTTCTGCGCGGTCGAGTTCATCAGCAGGATCCGCCCCTGCTCGTCGAGCGAGATGATGCCCGAGGTGACGGATTCCAGCACCGCCTCAATGAAGACGCTGCGCTCATGAACCTGCCGGTTCGCGCCGAGCAGTGCCTGCGTCTGCTTGTCGATCTGCGCGGTCATGCGGTTGAAGGCGCGGTTGAGCAGTCCGATCTCGTCGGCGCCGGTACGCCGCTCGATCCGCAGCGCATAGTTGCCCGCGCCGACCCTTCGCGCCGCATCGACCAATTCGTAGAGCGGCTCGACCTGTCGGTCTGCAAACCGTAGGGCAAACCACACCGACAGGCCGACAAGCGCAAGCGAAGCCACGAACAGCGCCACGTTGAAGCGCAACTGCAGCACGCGCGCACGGCTCGTCAGCACCTCGTAAGCCTGCACGATGTTCTCGGCCCGCTCTCCCTGGCTCAACGACAACAGGTCGGAACTGCGGACCACCAGCAGGTAGACGCCGGAGGAACGCTCGATCGGCGCGGCAGCGACAATGCGGTTGTCCTTCGCGCTGACGACATAAGGCTCACCCTTGTCGAGCCGTTCGAGGCCATCCGTGCTCAGGCGATTGTTCTCTGCGACGCCTTCGGGATCGACGATAATCGGCGTGCGCTGCTCGCCGTTCGCATCGATTTGCACGATCGCGGCGCCGCTGAGGTTCCGGCGCACGACCTGATAGGAGAGGAACGTCTGGAATTCGCGACTGGCGACCGGCACCCGGCTCAGTTCGTCGCGGGAGTCGGTAGCCATCGCCACCGACTCGTAGCCGACGTCGCGCAGAGTCTGTTCGTAGTAGCCGCGCGCCAGCTTGTTGGCGTTCTCCAGCAACCCGCGCGAACTGTCGGAGAACCAGAATTCGACGCCGGACTGGAACAGCCACGAAGCGAAGACCACCACCAGCAGCGTCGGGATCGCAGCGATCAGCGAGAAGATGAACACCAGGCGGACGTGCATCTGGCCCGTCCCGCCCGTCGCATGCTCGGCTGCGCGGCGCAGCGCCATGCGTCGGCCCAGCAGGACGAGGATCGCCATGGCCGGAACCAGAGTGCCGACGAGCAGGCTCGCAGTGAGGTTCGAAGGCAGCAGGTCGCGCCGATCACCGCCGCTGTTGAGCGCAAACCAGGTGATCGCCGTCATCGTCAGGAAGGCGACCAGCGAGAGCACCTCCATGATGGCGAAAAAGTTCGCGCGGCGTGCAGCCACCTGCATCCGTCGCCACCATCGCGGCCAGGCCCGTTTCTGGACTGCTCCTTCGCTCATCGTTGCGCCGTTACAACAGGACTGTGGCCTTGCTGCAAGAGCAAATCCACGAAGGCGCCTCTACGATCGACGAGCGAATTCCTCAGGGTCGAGCATCAGCTCGCCGAGCCGCTTGCGCAAAGTGTTGCGATTAATCCCCAGCGCCTGCGCTGCGCGCAACTGGTTACCGGCGGTTTCGCGGAGCACTTCGGCGAACAGCGGGCGCTCGAATGCGGCCATCGCACTGTCGTAGATCGTGCCGCTGGCGGGCCGCGTGCTCGAGAGCCACTGAGCGACGGCGCTGGCGATATCGAAGACGGTGATCGCCCCGTCCCCGTCGGCGGCAGGCGCCGCCGGTTCGGGCGTCAGCAGCGGCGCGATCGAGTCGATGTCGATCACATCCTCGCGCGCCAGCAGGGCGAGGCGATAGATGAAGTTCTTGAGCTCACGCACGTTGCCGCGCCATGGCTGGCGACTGAGCAGTTCTGCGGCCTCCCGCGTAAGCTGGCGGCGCGGCAGCCCCTCGTTGGCGGCGTGCTGGAGGAAATGACGTGCCAGCACGTCGATGTCGTCGCGACGGTCGCGCAGCGGCGGCATGTGGATCGGCACCACGTTGAGGCGATAGTACAAGTCCTCGCGGAACCGCCCGGCGGCAATCTCCGGTTCCAGATCCTTGTTGGTGGCGGCAACGATGCGGGTATCGAGGCGGATTTCCTCGCGCCCGCCGACGCGGCGCACGGTGCCGGACTGCAGGGCGCGCAGCAGGCGGGTCTGCGCCTGCATCGGCATGTCGCCGATTTCGTCGAGGAACAGCGTGCCGCCCGCCGCCTGCTCGAACTTACCGACATGACGCGCGACGGCGCCGGTGAAGGCGCCCTTCTCGTGCCCGAACAGTTCACTTTCGATCAGTTCGGCGGGGATTGCGGCCGTGTTGACCGCGATGAACGGCCCTTCCCGGCGGTTGCCAAGCTGGTGGATCGCCTCGGCCACCAGTTCCTTGCCGGTGCCCGACTCGCCGAGGATCAGCACCGTCAGATCATTGCGCAGCACGCGCGTAATCATGCGGAATACCGACTGCATCGCGGCGCTGCGCCCGACGAGGGGAAGCCCGTCGGCCACCGGTTCGTCGTCCGACGCCTGACCCTGCGCCGCCCCGGCAGCTTGCCGCACGGTCCGGGCCAGTTCGTCGATGTCGAATGGCTTGGGGAAGTATTCGAAGGCCCCGGTATCCGTCGCGCGCACGGCGGTGTCGAGAGTGTTCTGCGCCGAGAGGATGACGATCGGCATCTGCGGATGAAGCGCGCGGACGCGCTCAATGGTCTCGATACCGTCGCCGTCGGGGAGCATGACGTCGGTGACAAGCGCCGCAAAGCTGCGCTCCGCCAGCATCCGGTCGCGCTCGGCCAGCGTCTCGCAATGAGCGACGGCGAACCCCTCGGCCTCCAGCGCGGCGGTGATGACGATGGCGATGGACATGTCGTCCTCGACCAGGAGCACGTTCATCGTCATTCCGCTTTTCTCCGGGGACGGTTGCGCGTCTCGCGGGCGAGCGGCAGGTGGATGCGGAAGTGCGTCATGCCGTTCTCGTCGTCGCGGTCATGCGTGATGCGCCCGTTCATGTCGCGCACCAGCTTGCGAACCAGCGGCAGGCCGAGGCCTTGCCCCGACTTTTTGGTGGTGACGAAAGGCTCGAAGATATGGTCGCGCATGACCGCGTCGATGCCGGGGCCGTTGTCGCTGACGCGCACCTCGATCGGCAGGCGCAGCGGCGCGCCGTCGTCTCCGGTGTGAAGCTGGAGCCCGCTGGCGAAACGCGTGCGGATGGTGACACGCGGCTCGCGCGCCGTCTTGCAGGCATCGACGGCATTGGACAGCAGGTTGATGAGCACCTGCACCAGCCCGTCGGGGCTGCCCAAGACTGGCGGAAGGGACGGGTCGAACTCCTCGACGAGCCGGAACGAGGGCTTGTCGCCCTTCGCGGCATTCAGCACGTCGATGGCACGGCGGGCGGCCTCATGGAGATTGCAGGGTTCGACCGGCGGAGTGGTGCGCCCGCTCAGCTTCTGCATCCGCTCGATCAGACCGGCGATGCGATCGACCTCGCCGGTGATGAGGTCGGTGAGGGCCTTGTCCCTGTCCTCGATCTTGCGCGCGAGAAGCTGCGCCGCGCCGCGTATTCCTGCGAGCGGGTTCTTGATCTCATGGGCCATGATCTCGGGCCCGCGCAGGACGGCGTTGTCCGGACCTCCCGAATCGTCACCAAGCGCTTCGGCGGCGCTGTTGTCCTGCAGCGTCACAACCTGCCAGCCCGGGCTGTCGGCCACCGGTGCGACGTTGATGTCGACGCGCCGCGCGCCCTTCCCCTTGAGCTGGACCACCACTTCGCGCGCAGAGACCGGCGCTTCGGAATCGGAAAGCCGGTCGAGCAGGCGCCGGTCGGAAATCGACAGGATGTCCCGCAGCCGCGTACCGACAAGGCGCCGCGCCGACTGTCCGAAGAACTGCTCGGCGGCAGGATTCAGCGAGGTGATCGTCAGCCCGTTCTCCAGCAGCACCACGGCATGTGGCAGGCTGGAGAGCAGCCGATGGGCGTCAGGAAGTGCGGTCGCCGTCTCCGGGGTCATGCGGCCTGGCGCTGGCCGTCGTCGCTGTCGCGGTAGGGCGCGTAGAATTCGGCCAGTTCACGAAGAACTTCAGCGGGATCGGCGATGAAGTTCAACTTGTTCCTGAACTCGGCCGACCCGCGCACACCCTTGATGTACCAGCCCAGATGCTTGCGGGCCATCTTGACGCCGGTGTCGGCGCCATAATGGTCGAGCATGTCCTCGTAGTGGCGACGGATGATCTCGTACTGCTCGGCGACGGTCGGGTCTGCGGCGACCGGCTGGCCGCGCCACCACTGCATGACCTGCGCGAGGAACCACGGACGACCGTAGGCGCCACGCCCGATCATCAGGCCGTCCGCGCCGGACTGCTCCAGTGCCTGCGCGGCGTCGTTCACGGTGCAGATGTCGCCGTTGACGATGACCGGGATGGAGACCGCATCCTTGACCTTGCGCACGAAGGCCCAGTCCGCCTCGCCCTTGTACATCTGGTTGCGGGTGCGGCCGTGGACGGTGATCATCTTCGCGCCAAGATCCTCGGCGATACGCGCGAGTTCGGGGGCGTTGAGGCTGTCATGGCACCAGCCCATGCGCATCTTGACCGTGACCGGCACCTTGACCGCCTTGACGGTCGCCTCGATCAGCTTCGTCGCCAGCGGAACCTGTCGCATGAGCGCCGAGCCTGCGTCACCGTTGACGACCTTGCGGACCGGGCAGCCCATGTTGATGTCGATGATCGCGGCGCCGCGATCTTCCACCAGCTTCGCCGCCTCGGCCATCTGGTCCGGCTCGCAGCCGACGAGCTGCATGGAGACGGGATCCTCGATCACATCCCACATCGCCTTCTGCAGCGACACGCGCGTCTCGCGGATGGCGGCGGGGCTCGCGATCATCTCGGTGACGTTAAGGCCCGAGCCGAACGCGCGGACCATCTTTCGGAACGGCAGGTCGGACACGCCCGTCATCGGGGCGAGCACGACCGGACAGTCGATCGTCACGGGACCGACATGGATCGGCTTCAGAGCCGGCGGAAGGGGCAATGAGGTCATGATACGTGCAGCGCTGCCTAAAAAACAGGCAGCGCATAGTGGATTGCCCTTGGCACGGCAAGCTATTACCGGCGTCGACAATGTCGCAAATCGTCTCAGACCCCCGGAATTGTGCCGTGCATCGCTCTGGTGATGGCCCGAAAGTACGAACTGCCGCGCTCGTCGTGGCAGCCGGACAGGGCCTGCGTGCCGGTCAGCCGGTGCCCAAGCAGTTCGCACGCTGGCGCGGCAAGCCGGTCGTCCGGCACTCCGTGGAAGCGTTAGTCGGCGCTGGATGCGAGCCGGTGCTGGTGATGATCCCCGAAGGCGCGGACGCCGTGGCCGCCGAGGCGCTGGCGGGGATCGCGGGCGTGCAGTTCGCTCATGGCGGCGCGACACGGCAGGAATCGGTGCGCCTCGGCCTCGAAGTGCTGGCTGCGAGCAGCCCGGACCGCGTGCTGGTTCATGACGCCGCCCGCCCTCTGCTGCCCGGCGCGGTGATCGAGCGGCTGCACGCCGCGCTCGACGAGCACAAGGGCGCGATCCCGGTGCTGCCGGTGGTGGACAGCCTCACCCATGCCGAAGGCGCGATGATGGGTGCCCCCGCCCGCCGTGAGGACTTGCGCCGCGTGCAGACCCCGCAGGCCTTCCGCTTCGCCGAGATTCTCGCCGCGCACCGCGAGTGGGACGGCCCGACCAGCGCCGGAGACGACGCTCAGGTGGCGCAGGCATGGGGCATGGACGTGGCGCTCGTCGAAGGGGACGAAATCTTGCACAAGCTGACTTACGCCTCCGATTTTGGAACGACCCGTCCGCTGGTCCGCGTCGGCTCGGGCTACGATGTGCATCAGCTTGAGGAAGGCGAGGAACTGTGGCTGTGCGGCGTGCGCATTGAGCATACCCACGGCCTTTCCGGCCACAGCGATGCCGACGTCGCAATCCATGCGCTTGTCGATGCCCTGCTTGGCGCGATCGGCGCGGGGGATATCGGCCAACACTTCCCGCCCAGCGATCCGCAGTGGAAGGGCGCCGCGTCCGACCGCTTCCTCGCTCACGCGGGCAAGCTGGTGACGGAGGCGGGCTATGCGCTGTCCAACGCCGACCTCACCATCATCTGCGAGGCGCCGAAGATCGGGCCCCATCGCGAAGCCATGCGCGCGCGGCTTGCCGACATCCTCAGCGTTGACATCGCGGCGATCAGCGTGAAGGCAACGACCACCGAGAAGCTGGGCTTCACCGGGCGGCGCGAGGGGATCGCGGCGCAGGCGGTGGTCAGCCTGAGCCTGATGTAACCTGCGGGGGCCGCAAGGAATACCAATGCGCGCAATGCTTCGATCCGTCGCCTTCGCTATCGCCATGACGCCCTGCGCGGCGATGGCCGCACAGCCCGTCTGCATCACCAAGGCGGAGGCGACCTCGCTCATCTCCTATGCCCTGCCGCAGGCCATCAACGGCACCGCCAAGCGCTGCGCGCCCTCTCTGCCCGCCAATTCCTTCCTGCGCACGCAGGGCACGGCGCTGGCGAACCGGTACGCGGCCCAGAAGGGCCAGTACTGGGTCAAGGCGAAGCCCGCATTCATGAAGGCGATGAGCGCCCAGAACGACGGCTCGTCGAACATGATGGCCGGGCTTCCGGACGAGACACTGCGACAGCTTGCCGACGTCTTCGTCGAGGGCTTCGTGTCGCAGCGGATCGCCACGAAGTCCTGCAAGCAGTTGGACCTTGCGATCGACCTGCTTTCGCCCCTTCCCCCCGAGAACACCGCCGGGCTGATCGCGCTGACGCTCGACGCAGCGGGCAGCGCCGACCCGAAGCTCGGCAAGATTTCGCTCTGCAAGGATTGATGATGGCCGCGAACCCGTTCTTTCCCGAAGACCTCTATGAACTCGCCCGCCGCGTGATCGAGGAGAACAAGGCGGTCGGCCGCATGGTTTCGGTGGCGGAGAGTTGCACGGGCGGTCTCGTCTGCGCGGCGCTGACGGAGATCCCCGGCTCATCGGCGGTGCTGGATCGCGGGTTCGTGACCTACTCCAACGAAGCCAAGATGGAGATGCTGGGCGTCCACTCCGACATCATCGATTCGTTCGGCGCGGTGTCCCCGGCGACGGCGTGGGCGATGGCGCAGGGCGCCATCGCCAAGAGCCGCGCGGATGTCTCCGTGGCGATCAGCGGCATCGCCGGGCCTGACGGCGGCAGCGAGATGAAGCCGGTCGGCACGGTCGTGTTCGCGTGTGCGCGGCGGGGCGAGGAAGAGATCAACGCGGAGCAGAAACTGCTCGACGGCAAGAGCCGCGCGGAAATCCGGCATCAGGCCGCGATCATCGCGCTGGAGCTTCTGTTGCCGTGACGGCTGTCTCTAAGACAGCCCGCGCCTAAAGACAGCCACCGGTCCCGGATCAAGTCCGGGACGACGCGCTCATCCCGCCTGCGTCGCGCCGTAAAGCTCGGAAGCGCGCACCTCGAACGCCGCGACCATCTTGCGGAACGCCTTGTCGAAGTACTGGCCGGCCAGCTTCTCGAACAGCGGGTTGCGGAAGGTGAACTTTACGTCGAACTCGATGTCGCACGAACTCTCGTCGACCGCACGGAATGTCCAGACGTTGTGCAGGTCACGCATGGGACCGTCGACGTAGTGTACGCGGATCTCGTGAGGGCGCTCCTTCTCGACTCGCGAAGTGAATTTCTCGCGCAGGGCCTTGAAGCCGACGAGCATGTCCGCGATCATCTCGCTGCCGTCATCGGACTTCACCCGGGTCGCGACGACCCAGGGGAGGAACTCCTGATAGCGGCCGACGTCGGCGACAAGATCGAACATCTGCTCGGCGCTGTAGGGAAGGCGCCGGGTTTCGTGAATTCCGGGCACGTCAGGCCTTCGCGGTTGCCGGTGCCTGCTTCGCCAGCTTCGCCTCTCGCGCCGCGCGCATCTGGGCGAAGTCGTCGCCCGCGTGGTAGCTGGAGCGCGTCAGCGGCGAGGACGCCACCTGCAGAAAGCCCTTGGCACGGGCGATGGCACCGTAAGCCTTGAAAGCCTGCGGGGTGACGAATTCCTTCACCTCGGCATGCTTGGGCGTCGGGCGCAGGTACTGGCCCATGGTCAGGAAATCGATGTCGGCGCAGCGCATATCATCCATCACCTGATGGACTTCGAGGCGTTCCTCACCGAGGCCGAGCATGATACCCGACTTGGTGAAGATCGACGGGTCGTGCCGCTTAACTTCCTCCAGCAGCCGCAGCGAGGCGTAGTAGCGCGCGCCGGGGCGGATGGTCGGATAGAGGCGGGGCACCGTCTCGAGGTTGTGGTTGTAGACGTCCGGACGCGCTTCGACGATCGCCTCGACGGCGCGCTGCATCTTGTTGCGGAAGTCCGGGGTCAGAATCTCGATGGTGGTGGCGGGCGAAGCCGCGCGCACCGCCCGGATCACCTTGACGAACTGGCTCGCGCCGCCGTCCGGCAGGTCGTCGCGGTCGACCGAAGTCACGACGATGTGCTCCAGCCCGGTCTTGAGGACCATTTCCGCCACGTTGTCAGGCTCCGCCGCATCGACGCGACCGGGCATGCCGGTCTTGACGTTACAGAACGCGCAGGCGCGGGTGCAGGTGTCGCCAAGGATCATCACCGTGGCGTGCTTCTTCGTCCAGCACTCGCCGATGTTCGGGCAGGCCGCTTCCTCGCACACCGTATTGAGCTTGAGGTCGCGCATGAGCTGGCGAGTCTCGCCGTAGCCCTTGCTGGTCGGCGCCTTGACGCGGATCCAGTCGGGCTTGCGCTGGCGCTGCGGCGCGCCCTCGGGTGCGGGGACGGAAGAGAGATCGTTCATGCCGTTCAGATAGTCATATGGACGCAACCTTGCCAGCCCGAATATCCGGCGTAAGGAAAAGCGCAGCTTGATAAAAGAGCAACGGAGCCCCCGCATGACCGAAGTGCTGAACACCCTCCTCGACGGCTACCGCCGCTTCCGCGACACCGGCTGGTCGCACAACCGCGAACGCTGGGACCAGCTCGGCCAGGGGCAGTCGCCGCAGGTCATGGTGATCGCCTGCTCGGACAGCCGAGTCGATCCCAGCCAGATCTTCGACGTCGATCCCGGCACGATCTTCGTCGTGCGCAACGTCGCCGCCCTGGTGCCGCCGTTCGAGACGACGCCCGGCCATCACGGCGTCTCGGCTGCGCTGGAATTCGCGGTGCAGGTGCTCAAGGTGAAGGAAGTCGTGGTCATGGGCCATGGCCTGTGCGGCGGCTGCAAGGCGGCGCTGACGCAGGATTTGAAGGATGCAGAACTCGGTCAGGGCGGCTTCGTCGCCGACTGGATCTCGATGCTCGACGAGGCGCGTGAACCTGTCGCCCATACCCACGGCACCACTGGCCGCGATGCCGAACGCGCCATGGAGCAGGCGGCGGTCAAGGTCAGCCTCGACAACCTGATGACCTTCCCCTGCGTGAAGAGCAAGGTCGGCAAGGGCGAACTCACGCTGCGCGGCGCGTTCTTCGCGATCTCGGATGGCGTCCTGCACCTGCTGGACGAGCAGAGCGGTGAATTCTCGCCGGTATCATAATGCGGCCTTGATCCGACATCGAACACGAAAAAGGGCGCCGGGAAACCGGCGCCCTTCTCGTTTCGGCAATGCTTGCGAAGATCAGTTCGCAGCGGGAGCCGCAGCAGCCGTCGCCGGAGCGGCCTTGCCCTTGGCATAGGCCGACCACAGCTTGGCGACCGGCTGCCGGGTGCCGGTGACCTTGGCGAAGTTGGCTTCCGCATCGGCGTACTTGCCCTGCAGAGCCTGCGTCATGCCGAGGCGCAGCGCGACCTTGCTGGCGTCGACGCCAGGCATGGAAGCCGCCTTCGCGTAGAAGGTTTCGGCCTTGGCGGGCTGGTCGTAGCTCAGGAACACGTCACCTGCGGCAACCACGGTCGCGCCGGTAGCGCCCGGCTTGTTGGCATCGCGTTCAGTGGCGGGCAGCGAGGCCTTGTCGGCGGCAACGCGGCCTTCGGTGTTCGCCTTGTCCGGCACGTCGGCCGAGGTCAGCTTGCCCTTCGAGATACCGTCGTTCATCACCTTGCTCGCCTCGCCCGGGAAGGCGCGCGGATCGACGTTCTCGAGGTACTCGTAGTAGTCGCGCTTGTCGTTCATCGAACCCGTGAGGAACATCAGGCGCATGAGATCGAGGTTCTGGTCCCGCGGCAGCGAAGCAAGCTGGCGGACGACCGAGACCGCCGTGTTCCAGGTGCCGGGATAGTATTGCGCCAGCAGCGCCGCATACTCGGTCGAAGGCGCGAGCTGCTTGGCGGTGTAAGTCTGCTGCAAGACGCTGCGCAGCGCGGTTTCCGAAGGCGCGACACCCTTGGCCTGCGCGGCGGCAACATCGTCCTTGGCCATCTGCAGTGCGGCTTCGGGGTTGTTGTTGCGCTTGTACGCATCGGCAAGCACCAGGTCGAGCTGGCCTGACGAATCCACAAAGCCTGCATCCTTGGCAGCCTTGAGGTACTTTGCCGAGTTGGCATAGTCCTTGAGCTGATATGCCGTGACGCCGGCATCGTAGTTGGTCATCCCGACATTCGCAGCGTCGAGCTTGCCGCTTTCCAGCAGCATGAGGCTGCCCTGAAACTTCAGAGCGAGATCCTGCGAGATGATGCCGTAGTTGCGCATCATCGAACCGAGCGCATTCTTGTCGTCTGGCGTGGTGGCGGCTGCCGATGCCGACTGGAACGCAGCCTTGCCGTCACTGCCGACGCCTGCCTCGAACGCCTGCTTGGCAGCGGCGGTCGTTTCCGGGGTAGGCTTGCCACCGGGGATCTTTGCGATCGCGTCGTTCATAGCCTTTTGCAGCGGCTGCGCGACCTTCACGAACTCGGGGGAGAACTTGCCGGCGGCTTCCTTCTCCTTATCCTTCTTCGCGGCCATCGCGGGGGTGGCAACCGTCATCGCCAGTCCGCTCGACAGCGCGACTGCAAGGGCGACACGGGAAACAAGGAACTTGCGAGCCATCAAGGCTACTCCTCTCAAGGACAAAACCAACATCCTGCGGGACATGCGAAATCCTGCCCGACAGGATCGAAAATGGGCCGGGAGGGTTTGGCGGGGAAAAAGACCCTTGGCAACCTCTCGCCGCAAATAGGATCGCGCCACTGAACGCGCATTGAATGCAATTCGTCGCAGCCGTTCAGGTTCCCGTCCGAAGTGGCGTCCATATATGTGGAAAACGAGGCTCCCTGCCCCGCCCCACCCCCGGTTCCGGTGGCTTTCCCTGAGCGCATGTCCTAGTGCGATTCATCAACCCCTTCCCGCAACAACGGCGAAACAAAGCGCGTGAGCGACGACATCAACGATAGCCAGCCCGGTAGTCAGCCCCTTGGCCCGGAGGGCGAATTCACCCGCGTCGACATCGTCGACGAGATGAAGACGAGCTACCTCGATTACGCGATGAGCGTGATCGTCAGCCGCGCCCTCCCGGATGTGCGCGATGGTCTGAAGCCCGTTCACCGCCGCATCCTCTTCGCTTCGCAGGAAGGCGGCTTCGTCGCTGGCCGTCCGTACCGCAAGTCGGCCAAGATCGTCGGCGACGTGATGGGCAACTACCACCCGCACGGCGACGCCGCGATCTACGACGCGCTCGCACGCATGACGCAACCATGGTCGATGCGACTGCCGCTGATCGACGGTCAGGGCAACTTCGGCTCGATGGACCCCGATCCGCCAGCCTCGATGCGCTACACCGAGGCGCGTCTGGCCCGCGTCGCGAACTCGCTGCTCGACGATCTCGACAAGGACACCGTCGACTTCGCGGACAACTACGACGGGTCGCGCCAGGAGCCTACCGTCCTGCCCGCCCGCTTCCCGAACCTGCTGGTCAACGGCGCAGGCGGCATCGCGGTCGGCATGGCGACCAACATCCCGCCGCACAACCTCGGCGAAGTGATCGATGGCTGCTTCGCGATGATGGACAATCCGGGGATCACCTCGGAAGACCTGTTCCAGATCATCCCGGGCCCCGACTTCCCGACCGCACCGCTGATCCTCGGCCAGAGCGGCGCGCGCAATGCCGCGCTCACGGGCCGCGGCTCGATCATCCAGCGCTGCCGCAGCCACGTCGAGGAAGGACGCGGAAGCCGCAAGGACGCGCGCTCGATCGTCCTCACCTCGATCCCCTTCCAGGTCGGCAAGTCCAACCTCGTCGAGAAGATCGCCGAGGCCGCCAAGGACAAGCGGATCGAGGGCGTCTCCGACATCCGCGATGAATCCAACCGCGAAGGCGTGCGCGTGGTCATCGACCTCAAGCGCGACGCCTCGCCCGAAGTCGTGCTCAACCAGCTGTGGCGCAGCACTCCGGCGCAGTCGAACTTCGCCGCCAACATGCTGGCGATCCGCGGCGGCCGTCCCGAGATCATGTCGCTGCGCGACATCCTCCAGAACTTCATCCAGTTCCGCGAGCAGGTCATCACCCGCCGCACCAAGTTCGAACTGAACAAGGCGCGCGATCGGGCCCATATTCTGCTCGGCCTCGTCGTCGCGGTCTCGAACCTCGACGAGGTGGTGAAGATCATCCGCTCCTCGCCCGACCCGGCCGAGGCGCGCGCCAAGCTGATCGCCAAGGAATGGCCGATCGGCGACATCGCGCAGTACATCCGCCTCGTCGAAGCGATCGAACCGGAAGCCGAGGCCGAAGGCGGCATCTACCGCCTGTCCGAAGTGCAGGTGAAGGCGATCCTCGACCTGCGCCTGCACCGCCTGACGGCGCTGGGCCGCGACGAGATCGGCGACGAGCTGAAGCAGCTCGCCATCGCCATCGAGGAATACCTCTCGATCCTCGCCGACCGCGTGAAGCTCTACGCCGTCATGCGCGAGGAACTTCAAGCCGTGCGCGACGCCTATGCGACGCCGCGCGTGTCGGAGATCACCGCCGCCTTCGACGGGATCGACGACGAAGACCTGATCGAGCGCGAGGACATGGTCGTCACCGTGACCATGGACGGCTACATCAAGCGCACCGCCCTCTCCACCTTCCGTGCCCAGAACCGCGGCGGCAAGGGCCGCGCCGGCATGGCGACGAAGGACGAGGACGCGGTGACGACGATGTTCGTCACCTCCACCCACAACCCGGTGCTGTTCTTCTCGACCGCCGGAAAGGTCTACCGCCTCAAGGTCTACAAGCTACCCGAAGGCGGCCCGACCACGCGCGGTCGCCCGATCGTCAACCTCCTGCCCGCGCTGGACAAGGACGAGACGATCCAGACCGTGCTCGCGCTGCCCGAGGACGAGGCGGAATGGAGCAAGCTGTCGGTCGTGTTCGCCACGGCCAAGGGCAACGTGCGCCGCAACGCGATGGATTCCTTCGCGAACATTCCGAGCAACGGCAAATTCGCCATGCGCTTCGACGAAGGCAGCGATGACCGCCTGATCGGCGTGGCGCTGCTGGAGCCGAGCGACGACGTGCTTCTCGCCACCCGCCAGGGCAAGGCGATCCGCTTCCCCGGCGACGACGTGCGCGAGTTCACGAGCCGCACTTCCACCGGCGTGCGCGGAATGAGCCTCAAGGGCGACGACGAGGTCATCTCGCTCTCGATCCTCCACCGCGTCGGCACCGATGCCGAGGAGCGCGAGCAGTACCTGCGCTTCGCCCCGTGGAAGGGCGAGAAGGAAGGCGAGCCGACCATCGCTGCCGAGCGCGTCGCGGAACTGGCCGAGCGCGAGCAGTTCATCCTCACCGTCTGCGCCAACGGCTACGGCAAGCTGTCCTCGGCCTACGAGTACCGGCGCACCGGTCGCGGCGGTCAGGGCATCACGAACATCGACAACATCGGTCGTAACGGTCCGGTGGTCGCCAGCTTCCCGGCCACTCGCGCGCAGCAGCTCATGCTGGTGACCGATCAGGCGAAGCTGATCCGCCTGCCGCTCGATTCGCTGCGGGTGATCGGCCGTGGCTCTGCGGGCGTGCGCCTCTTCACCGTCTCGGGCGACGAGCACGTCGTCAGCGCCGTGCGCCTCGACGAAGAGAACGAGGAGGAGGCTTCGACAGTGGATACCCCCGCGAGCGAGACCGCCGCTCCGGAAGCACCCGAAGGCGAAGCATGACCGACGCTGCCGCGCCTGCGGTCGCTTATAAGATCTTGACCGGCGAGCAGCTTTCGCGGTTGCTCGCCGACGGGACTTTCGCAGGGGCCCCGGTCGATCTGGCCGACGGCTACATCCACATGTCCACCGCCGAGCAGGCGCAGGGCACGCTGGACAAGCATTTCGCCGGACAGGACGACCTTCACGTCGCCGCCGTCGATCTTGCGGCCTTGGGGAGCACCGTGAAGTGGGAAGTCTCACGCGGCGGCGCGCTGTTCCCGCACATCTACGCCGATCTGCCGCTTTCGGCGGTGATCGCTCATGCGCAGGTCGAGCGAAACAGCGATGGGGTGCTCGTTCTTCCTTGAGAGCGTCCGCGGATATCCTCGCGATCTTGACAAATATCGCCAAATAGGTTATATGGCCCAGCATCCGCCGGACCTGACGTACAAGGGTTCGACGGTGTATCGGGTCGGCGTCGTGGGCCGGGATGCGGTATCAAGCCGTAGCTACGCACCACGGTGTCCATCGAAGACCCGGACCGTCCTCTAGGCTCTGGCCCGGCCGTTCCCCCAACCGAGTATATCGGCCTGGGAGCGGCTCTCCCGGAAGTCCCATGACCGATACCGACGCGAGCCCCAACGTCGGCCATACCGGACAGGTCCGATGGAATACAGGTCGAGCCGGGCTGACTGCACCTACCCGGCCACTCGCAACGCGCTGTGGAAACCAGACCCCCGCGTCCCGTCCGGACGCTCACGACGCCGACCCGATGTTCACTCTCGGATCCTCGCGTTTCCTTCCCCGGCGTTAGGCCCGCACTCGCCAGCGGGCGTTTTCGTGTGTCCATTCCAGACGTTCGTCATTGCGAGCGTAGCGAAGCAATCCAGCGCAGTTCTATGCCGCTGGATTGCTTCGCTGCGCTCGCAATGACGAAGTGTGGGTGCGGATAACGCCAATCCCTCCCCGAGCTTGTCTCGGGGAGGGATTTACACAACGATCACCGCAACTCCTCGCGCATCCGCAATTCGCCGGTCACGCCCGTGGCCAGCACCAGATTGCCCAGATAGAACAGCGGCCATGCCGCCAGCGCCAGTACCGCACTGCCGCTCGACGCCGCGATCTCCAGCACCACGCCTGCGACGATCAGCGCTGCCCCTGCTCCCACGCGCGATCGCGGAAATGTGCTGATCCACGCTGCCGCAGCCATGCCGCCCAGCGCCAGTCCGAGAAACAGCGGCACTCCGACACCCGCGCGGTCGGCCGCGAAGAAGCAGAGCAGCGGCGTCCCCACCGTCAGCGCCAGCGCCGAAGCGCGCCGCCCGCTGTCCATGACCGGCGTGCGATGGACGAGGAACAGCGTGAGCCCGATCAGGAACGCAACCAGCATCGCGTTGAGCCCGATCACCGGCACCTCGTACCACAGCGCCGATCCGACAGCCTCCAGCCCCAGCATTCCCGCCAGTGAGCGGGTGTCGTTACCGCGATGGCGCAACACCGCATAGACCGCGAGCAAGGCCAGCGGCGCTCCCTTGAGCATCAGCAGGTAGAGGCCCGGAAGGCGGCTGTCCTGCAGCCATACCCACATCACGGCGAGGATCATGCTCGCCAGCAACCATGGGCGGCGTTCGATCAGCGCACGTCGGGACATTCATACTCCTTGCGATTGGCCGGGCGGAAACTTGCGCGAACGGCCATGGCAGATGCTCCGCCCCTTTTCCATGGCGGCGAGAAGGTCTAGGCGCATGCGCCATGACCCACCAGATCCACATCATCGGCGGTGGCCTCGCCGGAAGCGAAGCCGCATGGCAGCTCGGCCGCCGCGGTTTCAACGTGCGCCTTTCCGAAATGCGCGGCACCGGAGAGCGCAGCCCCGCCCACCAGGGCGACGGGCTCGCCGAGCTCGTCTGCTCGAACTCGTTCCGCTCCGACGACAGCGAGAAGAACGCCGTCGGCCTGCTCCACCACGAAATGCGCCAGTGCGACTCGCTCATCATGGGCGCCGCCGCCATGGCGCAGGTGCCCGCCGGCTCGGCGCTGGCGGTGGATCGCGAGATCTTCTCCGCCGAAGTCGAGGCGCGCCTGTCCGCCCTCCCCAATGTCGAGATCGTCCGCGAGCGCATCGACGCCCTGCCCTCCGACGGCCCGGTCATCGTCGCCACCGGCCCGCTCACCGCCGAGGCGCTGGCGGGCTCGATCGGCGCGGCGACTGGCGCGGACAGCCTCGCCTTCTTCGATGCCATCGCGCCCATCGTCTACCGCGACACCATCGACATGGACGTGTGCTGGATGGCGTCTCGCTGGGATAAGGGCGAGACCAAGGACTACATCAACTGCCCGATGACCAAGGAGCAGTACCTGACCTTCCACGCCGCGCTGTTGGCTGGCGAGAAGACCGCGTTCAAGGAGTGGGAAGAGAACACCCCCTACTTCGACGGCTGCATGCCCATCGAAGTCATGGCCGAGCGTGGCGTCGACACCCTGCGCTTCGGCCCGATGAAGCCGGTCGGCCTCGACAATCCGCACTGGGCGACGCCCGAGCATCCGAACGGCCGCTGGGCTTATGCCGTCGTGCAGCTGCGGCAGGACAACAACCTCGGCACGATCTGGAACATGGTCGGCTTCCAGACCAAGCTCAAGCACGCCGAGCAGGTCCGCCTGTTCCGCACGATCCCCGGCCTTGAAAACGCCGAATTCGCGCGCCTTGGCGGTCTGCACCGCAACACCTTCCTCAATTCGCCGATACTGCTCGACCGCACCCTGCGCCTCAAGACCGCACCGAATGTGCGCTTTGCAGGCCAGATCACGGGCTGCGAGGGCTACGTGGAAAGCGCGGCAGTCGGCCTGATGGCAGGCCTGATGGCGGCCGCCGATCTCGCCGGTCGAGAATGGCAGGCCCCGCCGCGCACGACCGCGCTGGGCGCCCTGCTCTCGCACATCACCGGCGATGCCGAGGCGGAGACCTATCAGCCGATGAACGTGAACTTCGGCCTCTTCCCGCCCCTGCACGACGTGAAGAAGAAGCAGCGCAAGGAAGCCTACACCGAACGTGCCAAGGAAGAGATCACACCCTGGCTGGCGACGCTGGCAGGCTGATCCGGACCGTCAGCAACTGCATCTGGCCTTTTGTTTGGGCGGCGGCGCGGTCTTGCGGAACTCGACGGGCGTGAGATAGCCGTCGCGATCGCCGTCCGCGCCGTCGAACTTGTCGACGGTGGCGACGGCCCATTCCTCGAAGGTCAGCAGGTTGTTGCCGTCCTTGTCGAGCTTGCGGAAGCCGTCGGAACGCGTCGACAGCATCTCGTTGCGGGAAATCCGGCGGTCGCGATCCCGATCGAAACGGCCGAAGCGCCGCTGCTCACGGCTGAGATCGGTCGCCTCGGGAAGTTCGGGCCCGACCATGTCGCCGGCATCGGCGCTCGGCAGAGGTGCGGGCTCGGTAGCCATGGGTTCGGGAGGCGGCGCCGCGGCTTCCACCTCCGCATGCCCCTGCCACCAGAACAGGCCGATCCCCAAGGCCACCAGCACGAGGCCACCTAGCAGAAAGCGATTCATTGCGAGCCATCCATACCCGCAAGACTAGGCGCGCCGCAGTGCCTGAGGGAAATTACAAGGCTGCAATCAGAAGCCGAGCAGCCCGAGCCGCATGGCCTTGAGCAAGGCAGCGGGCGAAGTCGCGCCAGCTTCGTCCCCCTTGGCAAGCCGCCGCTCGGCGAGGCCGTGGAGCACCATCAGCGGACGCAGCGGACGCGACACGCGCGCTTTCTGAGCAGAACGCGCCAGTTCATGCACCACTTCGCGCTCCTGCGGATGACCGAGGCGCATCGCGAGATCATTGAGTGCCCACGCCCGGCCGAGGCTCAGCACCGCCTCGCGCTCATTGCCTCGTCCCAGGACTTCGGCCAGCGCAACGAAAGCTTCGGCCCTGCCATTCGCCATCGCCTCCAGCGCATTCGCGGGCAGAGGCGCGGCACCGGTCATCGTTTCCCAGCCATCGACAAGCGCCGACAGGGCGCCGTGTCGGCCGTTCCAACTCCGAAGCAGCGCCAGCAAAGGCTCGCCCTCCGGCCATTGCTCCGCGGGCTGCCCCAGCGACTCGCGCCACCATGCAAGGCGCAGTTGCGCCATCATCGGCTCGCGCGAATGGCGCAGAAGGTGGGCAAGACGCGCGTCGAGCGCCAGGAGCGCCAGCGTCGGCTCGCGCGCCGCTTTCGGCGCATAGGCCAGCGCCAGTCGCGAAACCGTGGGCAGCGACTGGACGAGGATGTCCTCGTTCGAAACGGTAATTTCGGGGGATCGGGAGTCGGTCACGCGGCCTCCCTAAAGCAGCACCGCCACCATGCAAGCCCGTGGGCAAAGTGGCCGGTGCGAAGGCGGGCGGCGGTTTAGAAACCGCCGCCCGCGCGTCACATCAACGATAGGTGACCTTCTTCACCGCCGCGACGATGCGGTCGGCGTCGATGATCGCCAGCTTCTCGAGGTTCGCGGCGTAAGGCAGCGGCACGTCCTCGTTGCACACGCGCACGACCGGCGCGTCGAGGTTGTCGAAGCCTTCTTCCATGCAGATCGCGATGATTTCCGACGCGATCGAGCAGACCGGGAAGCCCTCTTCCGCCACGACCATGCGGTTGGTCTTGGCGAGGCTTGCCAGCACCGTTTCCTTGTCGAGCGGACGCAGGGTGCGAAGGTCGATGACTTCGGCGTCGATGCCGTCCTCGGCCAGACGCTCGGCCGCTTCGAGAGCGAGACCGACGCCGATCGAGTAGGACACGATCGTCACGTCCTTGCCTTCGCGCATGACTCGGGCCTTGCCGATCGGCAGGACGTGGTCGTCAAGCTCGGGCAGCTCGAACGAACGACCGTAGACCAGTTCGTTCTCGAGGAACACGACCGGGTCTTCCGAGCGGATCGCCGCCTTGAGCAGGCCCTTGGCATCCGAAGCGTCGTAAGGCGCGATGACCACGAGGCCGGGGACGTTGGCGTACCATGGACCGTAGTTCTGCGAGTGCTGCGCGCCCACGCGCGAAGCCGCACCGTTCGGACCACGGAACACGATCGGGCAACGCATCTGGCCGCCGGACATGTAGTTGGTCTTGGCGGCCGAGTTGATGATGTGGTCGATCGCCTGCATGGCGAAGTTGAACGTCATGAACTCGATGACCGGGCGCAGACCGCCCATAGCCGCGCCGGTGCCGATACCGGCGAAGCCGTACTCGGTGATCGGCGTGTCGATGACCCGGGTCGGGCCGAACTCTTCGAGCAGCCCCTGGGTCACCTTGTAGGCGCCCTGGTATTCGGCGACTTCCTCGCCCATCACGAAGACGCGGCTGTCGCGGCGCATTTCCTCGGCCATTGCGTCGCGCAGGGCTTCGCGAACGGTCGAGGTCTTCATGTTGGTACCATGCGGCAGTTCGGGATCGCGCGCGGTCTTGAGGTCGCTCGCGAGATTGGCCGTGCCGCTGGGGGCCGGCGTCTTCTCTTCCGACTTCGGCGCTTCGTCGGCCTTGGCTTCGGCCTTCGGAGCCTCGACAGCCGAGACGTCCTCGCCGTCGCCCGCCAGCATCGCGATCACGGTGCCGACCTTCACGCCCTCGGTGCCTTCGGCCACGAGGATCTTGCCGACGGTGCCTTCGTCGATGGATTCGAATTCCATCGTCGCCTTGTCGGTCTCGATTTCAGCAAGGATAGTGCCCGAGGAAACCTCGTCGCCTTCCTTCACCAGCCACTTGGCCAGCTTGCCCTCTTCCATGGTCGGCGAGAGAGCGGGCATCTTCAGTTCGATCGCCATCTCAGTAGCTCTCCACCAGGACGTCGGTATAAAGTTCGGGTGCGTTGGGCTCCGGCGAGTTCTCGGCGAAGTCAGCGGATTCGGCGACCTGCGCACGGACGCGCTTGTCGATTTCCTTGAGCGCCTCTTCCGTCACGCCCATGCCCATCAGCTCGGTCTTGGCGTGGTCGATCGGGTCGCGCTTTTCGCGCACGCCCTGGACTTCCTCGCGGCTGCGGTACTTCGCAGGGTCGGACATCGAGTGGCCACGATAGCGGTACGTGTTCAGTTCCATGAGGACCGGGCCGTTACCGGCGCGCACATACTCAAGGGCGATCTCTGCCGACTTGCGAACTTCGAGAACGTCCATGCCGTCCACCGACATGCCGGGGATGCGGAACGCGGTGCCGCGGCGGTGGAAATGGGTCTCGGCCGAGCCACGCTTCACGGCGGTGCCCATGGCGTAGCCGTTGTTCTCGATCACGAAGATGATCGGCAGCTTCCAGAGAGCAGCCATGTTGAAGCTCTCGTAGACCTGGCCCTGGTTGGCCGCACCGTCGCCGAAGTAGGCCATCGCGACGCCACCGTCCTCACGGTACTTGTGCGCGAACGCCAGACCAGCGCCGAGCGAGACCTGCGCGCCGACGATGCCGTGGCCACCGTAGAAGCGATGCTCCACGGAGAACATGTGCATCGAACCGCCCTTGCCCTTCGAGATGCCGGCTTCGCGACCGGTCAGCTCGGCCATGATGACCTTGGGGTCGATGCCGTAGGCGAGCATATGGCCGTGATCGCGGTAGCCGGTGATGACCGAGTCCTTGTTCCCGTCGAGGGCGGACTGCAGGCCGACGGCAACAGCTTCCTGGCCGATGTAGAGGTGGCAGAAGCCGCCGATCAGACCGAGGCCGTAAAGCTGGCCTGCCTTTTCCTCGAAACGGCGGATGAGCAGCATCTGCTCATAGAGATGGAGCAGCTCTTCCTTGGACGGCTTGAAGCGCTTGTCGGCATCCAGGGCTTCCTGGAGACTGTGAAGCGCGAAATCCTCTTCAGTGGCAGCCGTTTCGGCTACCGATGTCTTTGCTTTGGGCAACGGGTGCTCCCCATCGTTGGTGCGATCGTTTCAGTTCGGGCGGTATAGGAAGGACGCTCGCAAAGCGAAAGCGTCGAGGCTCGAAATCGGCCTTCGAACGTGGACTTTTTTGCAACGAGGTTTGCAAAAAACTGCATCGCGCTACCTCTCCGTCGGGAGAGAACGCGCAACTCCTCAGGGGAGTTGCATCACCATTTCGTCGGGGCGCGCCACATTGAGGTTGCTGCGCACCAGCTCACCAGCAAGATCCGGATCCATCTTCTTGGGATCGAGAAGCCCGACACGGTTCTTCAGATGATCGCGATCGACCTTAAGGTCAGCAAGCTGCTGCTGGCGCTGCTCAAGCAGGCGCTGGTTTTCACCCCAGGCGAGCAACCCGCTCGGTCCGGCGACGCACCAGAGCCCCATGAGCAAAAGCACCGCCAAGGCAAGGCCCTGCACGAGACGCTCTCTGGCTATGTTGGTGTCCTGTCGCACGGTCCGCATCAGTCGCTTGAATCACATGTGATTCGGGGTTGCAAGCCTAAACCTAAAGGATTCCTGCGGTTTGCGACAGGTGGAAGCAATTTGCTTCGAACTCCGCTGAAGGATTTCGTGTTGATAAGTTTTCATTCTCGTCAAGTGTTACCCAGTGAACATTCCCCGAGTGCGTATCGCGGTTCCGCTTTGCCGCCCTTCCTGCTAGGCGCGCCGCCATGTTGAGCATTCGTGACATCACCGTGCGCCTCGGCGGCCGCACCATCATCGACAGCGCCTCGGCGACTTTGCCCCAGAACGGCAAGATCGGCCTGATCGGCCGCAACGGTGCCGGCAAGTCGACGCTGGTCAAGACCATCATCGGCCAGCTGGAGCCGGACGGCGGCTCGGTCGACATGCCGCGGCGTGCGCGCCTCGGCTACATCGCCCAGGAAGCGCCGAGCGGTACGCGCACGCCGTTCGAAGCGGTGGTGGAGGCGGATACTGAGCGCACGGCGCTGCTGGCGGAAGCGGAAACCTGCACCGACCCGAACCGCCTCGGCGACGTTCACGAGCGGCTGATCGCCATCGACGCCTATACCGCCCCTGCCCGCGCCGCGCGCATCCTCGTTGGTCTCGGATTCGATGAGGAGATGCAGGGTCGCCCGCTAGACAGCTACTCCGGCGGATGGAAGATGCGCGTGGCGCTGGCGGCGCTGCTGTTCTCCGAGCCCGACGTTATGCTGCTCGACGAACCGTCGAACCACCTTGATCTCGAAGCGACTCTGTGGCTGGAGAATTTCCTCAAGAGCTATCCCAAGACGCTGCTGGTCATCAGCCACGAGCGTGACCTGCTCAACACCGTCGTGGATCATATCCTGCACCTGCAGGCAGGCCGCCTGACGCTGTACCCGGGCAACTACGACAGCTTCGAGCGCATCCGCGCCGAGCGCGCCGCGCAAGCTGCGGCCGCGCGTGCGAACCAGGAGGCGCAGAAGAAGAAGCTGGCCGACTACGTGGCCCGCAACTCGGCGCGCGCCTCGACCGCCAAGCAGGCGCAGTCGCGCGCCAAGATGCTGGCGAAGATGCAGCCCATCGCGGCGATGGCCGAGGACAGCTCGCTCAGCTTCAACTTCCCGAGCCCCGACGAACTGCGCCCGCCGCTGATCACGCTCGACCTTGCTGCGGTGGGCTACGAGGCGGAGAAGCCGATCCTGCGTCGTCTCAACCTGCGCATCGATCCCGAGGACCGCATTGCGCTGCTCGGGCGCAACGGCAACGGCAAGACCACGCTGGCCCGACTGCTCGCACGGCAGCTCGATCCGATGGAGGGTGAGATCAACTTCTCGCCCAAGATTCGCATCGGCTACTTCACGCAGTATCAGGTCGAGGAACTGCCGTCCGATGCCACGCCGCTCGAACTGATGACGCGCGCCATGGACGGTAAGCCGCCGGTGGCGGTTCGCGGCCAGTTGGGCCGGTTCGGTTTCTCGGGCGACCGCGCCACGGCCGGCATCCGCACCCTGTCGGGCGGTGAACGCGCCCGCCTCGCTCTCGCGCTGGTGACACGCGACGCACCGCACATGCTCATCCTCGACGAGCCCACGAACCACCTCGATGTCGATGCACGCGAAGCGCTGGTGCAGGCACTCAACGACTTTGCAGGCGCGGTCATCCTCGTCAGCCACGATCGTCATATGGTCGAACTCGCGGCGGACCGGCTGGTGCTCGTCGATAACGGCACGGCGGCGAACTACGACGGATCGATGGAGGACTACATCGACTTCGTGCTTGGCCGGAACCAGCCGAAGCCGGAAGCAGCCGCCAAGGTCGGCGAGGCTCCGGCGAAAAAGTCGGGGGCCATCGCGCGCGAGGAGTTGAAGGCCCTGCGCAAGAAGGTCACCGCCGCCGAGACGCGCATGAAGCGAGCGCAAGCGGAGGTGGACGCGCTGCTTGACGCCCTTGCCGATCCGGCGTCGGCCAAAGGAGATCTCAAGGGGCTGGCGATCGGCGCACTGGGCAAGCGCCATGGTACGGCGGCAGAGGCGCTCGAAGTGGCTGAAACCGAATGGCTTGAAGTTCATGAGGAACTCGAAACCCTGATGGGACGAGGCAAGTGAGCGTCGCCTTTCGGCGCGACGGAGACGAGGAGCATTTGGAGCCCAAGTTCGAGGTGCCGATTCCACCCGGCCCTAACCTCGTCACCACTCGAGGTCGCGAATTGATCGTCGAGCGGATCGCGGAACTGGAAGTGCGCGTTGGGGCACTGGTCGAGGAAACCGCTCTCGCGTCTGCCAATCGCGACTTGCGCTACTGGCGGTCACGCCTCGATACGGCGCAGGTCCAGCCAGAGCCGGTGGGCGACACTATCCGGTTCGGCAATCGGGTACGCTTCGTACTGGGAGGAAAGACCCGAGAAATCGTGATCGTCGGCCATGACGAGGCCGATCCGGCACATGACCGGCTGGCGTTCATCTCCCCGCTCGCCCGCGCGCTGCTCGGTGCGCAGGCGGGTGACTTCGTCGATTTCAACGGTCGCGAAGATGCAATCGAAGTTCTGGAAGTGGGCGCCGCATAAGGCGCCCACCCGCAAGCGCTTCAGCGCACCCAGTCCTTTTCAGGGATACCCAACAGGCGCAGCACGCTGGTCAAATCACCCCGGTCGATCCAGCCATTCGCGGAGGCACGCGCCTTGGGCTTGGCGTGATAAGCGATGCCGTAAGTAGCTGCCTCCAGCATCGGAATGTCGTTGGCCCCATCACCAGTCGCCAAGCTGGTGACGCCCTCGCCCGCAGCTTCCAATTCGGCCAGCAAAGTCGCCTTCTTTACTGACGAATCGACGATCCCGCCGACGAGGCCTCCGGTCAGCTTGGCATCCGCCACTTCCAGGCGGTTGCCTACTACATGCTCGAACCCGAGCATCGCTGCCACCGGATCGGCAAAATGGTGAAAACCGCCGGTCACCAGTACCGTGCGGCACCCCAGTTTCTTGAGCGTCTCGACCAACACCTTCGCACCCGGCATCGGTGTGATGCGAGTAGCGAGGCATTCGTCGATAGCGCTCGTCGACAGGCCTGCAAGCAAGCCGACCCGCTCGCGCAGGGCCTGCTCGAAATCGAGTTCGCCCTGCATCGCGCGTTCGGTGATCTCGGCGATGCGCTCCTTGAGTCCCGCGAAGTCGCCCAGTTCATCGATGCATTCCTGCCCGATCATGGTCGAGTCCATGTCGGAAATGAACACCTTGGGCACCACTGGTTCGTCGGCGGTGACAAGCCCATCGGTCTTGCCGAAATGCAGATCCAGCGCGGTACGCAGCACCTGCGCATCATCGTCAGGCGAGTCGATCTGCATGGTCTGCCCGCAGAAATCGAGCATCGCGGCATCCGCGATCCGCACGCCGCCTTCGGCCATCTGTGCTTTCGCCGCTTCAAGGCTGGTCGAAAGATGATCCGGTTCTGCTATCAGCCGGGCAATGAGCACTGCGAATTCCCTTGATGCGCCATACGATATCGAAGCCGGAGATCGGCCGCCGCTGGCGCTCATCGCAGGGCCGACCGCCAGCGGCAAGAGCGATTGTGCCGTCAGGCTGGCGCAGGAACTTGAACGCCGGGGCCGTCGTGCGGTCATCGTGAACGCCGACAGTTCGCAGGTCTACGCCGATCTCACCATCCTGAGCGCACGCCCGACCAGTGAGGAAATGGGCGGCATCGAGCATCGCCTGTTTGGCGCATGGGATGGTGCGCAAAGCTGCTCCGCTGCGGACTGGGCCCGCGTCGCATCGGCGACGATCACCGAACTGCATGCCGATGGCGCTGTCCCGATCCTCGTCGGCGGAACCGGTCTTTACATCCGCACTCTGCTCGATGGCATCGCGCCGATCCCATCAATTGATCCGCAGATACGAGAGGCCGTGCGCGCCTTACCCGTAGCCGAGGCCTATGCTGCGTTGAGCATCGAAGACCCCGAACGTGCCGCGCGCCTTGCTCCCGCCGATACCACCCGCGTGGCGCGTGCGCTCGAAGTCGTGCGCTCCACCGGTTATGGACTTGCGCACTGGCAGGCGCAGACCAGCGGGGGGATCGTCGACACGGTGCGACTCCATCCCGTCGTTCTGCTGCCTGAACGGCAAACGCTTTATGCGCGCTGCGATCTGCGCTTCGATCGCATGATCGAACGCGGAGCCGTCGCTGAAGTCGAAATGCTCCTCGCACGAAACCTTGACCCTACGCTGGCCGTAATGCGCGCCATCGGCGTGCCCGAACTGGCTGGCGCGATCCATGGAGAGTGGTCGCTGGAATCTGCGGTCTCGCGAGGTGCTCAGGCTACGCGAAACTACGCCAAGCGCCAGTTCACTTGGCTAAGGCATCAGCCTCCGGAACAATGGCCTCGTGTTAAATTTCAAAATTACAACGAAACGACACTGAGTGATATTTTATTGCGTTTTCTGGGTTGACCTGACATATCCGCATCCTTAGAGGCCCATCCTACCTGCTGATGGAAGTTATGCAGGAAGGAGAGGAGACGACCCGGTACGCCCAGACCGACGTGCCGGGTCGGATTCATTAGGGGCCAGCCGGAACTGCCGGCGCTCCTGTCCAGACGGATTTGTGAAGGAATGTGTTGTGAGTGAAGAGCGCAGCGGCGCGAGCATCCTGGTTGAAAGCCTGGTCCGACAGGGGGTCGAATTCGTATTCGGCTATCCCGGCGGCGCCGTGCTTCCGATCTATGACGCTCTCTTCGGTGACGAACGACTTCGCCACATCCTCGTCCGGCACGAAGCCGGTGCGGCTCATGCCGCCGAGGGGTATGCACGTTCGACCGGCAAGCCCGGTGTCGTGCTCGTCACCTCCGGCCCCGGCGCGACAAATGCGATCACCGGCATCGCCGATGCCTTCCTCGATTCGATTCCGCTCGTTGTCATCACCGGACAGGTTCCGACCGCGCTGATCGGCTCGGATGCATTCCAGGAAGCCGACACGGTCGGCATCTCGCGCCACTGCACCAAGCACAATTACCTAGTGAAAGACCCAGCCGACCTCGCCGCGATCGTCGACGAGGCGTTCCAGATCGCCACTACCGGCCGCCCCGGCCCGGTGCTGATCGACATCCCCAAGGATGTGCAGATCGCCCTGGCCACATGGAGCGACGGCCCGATCCAGCGCCATCAGCGCTACAACCCGCGCACCGAGGGAACCTCGGAGGAAATCAAGCGCGCGGTCGAGATGCTGGCCAATGCCAAGGCTCCGGTGTTCTACACTGGCGGCGGCGTCATCAACTCCGGCCCGCGTGCGACGGCACTTCTGCGTGAGCTGCAGGCGAAGACCGGCGCGCCCGTCACTTCGACGCTGATGGGTCTCGGCGCCTTCCCGGCCGACCATGCTGACTGGCTGGGCATGCTGGGTATGCACGGTACTTTCGAAGCCAACATGGCGATGAACCAGGCGGATCTGATCGTCTGCGTCGGCGCCCGCTTCGATGACCGTGTAACCGGCCGCCTCGACGCCTTCGCGCCGAACTCGGAAAAGATCCACATCGACATCGACCGCGCATCGATCAACAAGACGGTTCAGGTCGATCTGCCGATTATCGGCGACTGCGCGACCGTGCTCGATCAGATGCTGGCCGAGTGGGGGAGCCGCAAGCCGCAGGATCTCACCGCATGGAAGGCGCGCGTCGATGGCTGGCGTGAGCGCAAGAGCCTCGCCTACCCTTCGAACGCGCAGGCTATCATGCCGCAGTTGGCAGTCGAGCGTCTTTACGAGCTGACCAAGGCCAAGGATCCGGTGATCTCGACGGAGGTCGGCCAGCACCAGATGTGGGCGGCGCAGTACTTCCCGTTCTTCTCACCCAACAAGTGGCTGACCTCGGGCGGTCTCGGCACCATGGGCTACGGCCTGCCCGCCGCGATCGGCGCTCAGTGCGGCAACCCGGACAGCCTGGTCATCGACATCGCGGGCGACGCCTCTATCCAGATGAACATCCAGGAACTGGGCACCGCCACGCAGTACCGCCTGCCGGTCAAGGTGTTCATCCTCAACAACGAGTGGATGGGCATGGTCCGCCAGTGGCAGGAGCTCACTTACGAGAGCCGCTATTCCAACTCGTACTCGGACAGCCTGCCGGACTTTGTGAAGCTGGCCGAAGCCTACGGCTGGAAGGGCATCCGCATCGAGAACGAGAGCGAACTCGACGTGGGCATCCAGGCGATGATCGACTATCCCGGCCCGGTGATTGTCGACTGTCTGGTCCACAAGGAAACCAACTGCTTCCCGATGATCCCCTCGGGCGCGGCGCATACCGACATGATCCTCTACGGCGATACCGTTGCCGGCACGATGGATGATGAAGCCAAGGCGCTGGTCTGAGGAACGAGACGAACAATGATGCATATCCAGCATGAAGCCGAGGAACGGCACGTCCTGACCGTCACGGTCGACAACGAGGCGGGCATCCTCGCCAAGATCGCCGGGCTTTTCACCGCGCGCGGCTACAACATCGACAGCCTCACCGTGGCCGACATCACCGACAATCACGCGGTAAGCCGGATCACGATCGTCACCCACGGGCCGCGCAGCCAGATCGACCAGATCCACGCGCAGCTTGAACGGCTGGTGCCGGTCCACAAGGTGGTGGACCTCACCGAGGTCGGCCCTCACGTCGCACGCGAACTCGCGCTCGTGAAGGTGGCGGGCGTCGGCGACAAGCGCGTCGAGGCGCTGCGCATCGCCGAGGTTTTCCGTGCGCGCCCGGTCGATACCACGACCGAGAGCTTCATCTTCGAGATGACCGGCGCGCCGGACAAGATCGACAGCTTCGTGGCGCTGATGCGCGACCTCGGCCTTGTGGAAGTCGGACGCACCGGGATCGTCGCGATGGCGCGTGGGCCCGAGGAAGCCTGAGTTTCAAATTTGCGCCGCCCCGCCCGGGACGGCGCTTGGATCGATAACCGTCCCGGTCAGCCGGGATGACGGAAGGAAGAACGATGAAGGTCTATTACGACGCCGATTGCGACATCAACCTGATCACCGAGAAGAAGGTCGCGATCCTCGGTTACGGCAGCCAGGGTCACGCCCATGCCCAGAACCTGCGCGACTCGGGCGTCAAGGACGTTGCGATCGCCCTGCGTGACGGTTCGGCCACCGCCAAGAAGGCCGAAGCCGCAGGCTTCAAGGTGCTGTCGAACAAGGACGCCGCCGCCTGGGCCGACGTCATCATGATCCTCGCTCCCGACGAGCATCAGGCCGCGATCTACGCCGCCGACATCCATGAGAACCTCAAGCCCGGCGCAGCGCTCGCCTTCGCTCACGGCCTCAACGTCCACTTCGGCCTGATCGAGCCGCGCTCCGACATCGACGTGTTCCTGATCGCGCCCAAGGGCCCGGGCCACACCGTCCGCTCCGAGTACCAGCGCGGCGGCGGCGTGCCCTGCCTCATCGCGATCCACCAGGACGTGACCGGCAACGCGCAGGACGTCGCCCTCGCCTATGCTTCGGCAGTCGGTGGCGGTCGTTCGGGCATCATCGAAACCAACTTCCGCGAGGAATGCGAAACCGACCTGTTCGGTGAGCAGGCCGTGCTGTGCGGCGGCGCCACCGCACTCGTCCAGGCCGGTTTCGAGACGCTGGTCGAGGCCGGCTACGCTCCCGAGATGGCCTACTTCGAGTGCCTCCACGAGCTGAAGCTGATCGTCGACCTCATGTACGAGGGCGGCATCGCCAACATGCGCTACTCGATCTCGAACACCGCCGAATACGGTGACATCACGATCGGTCCGCGCATCATCACCGAAGAGACCAAGAAGGAAATGAAGCGCGTGCTCGACGACATCCAGTCGGGTCGCTTCGTCAAGGCCTTCGTCATGGACAACCGCGCCGGCCAGCCGGAGCTCAAGGCGGCCCGCAAGAACGCCCTGCGTCACCCGATCGAGGAAACCGGCGCAAAGCTGCGCGCCATGATGCCCTGGATCGGCGCCAACGCCCTGGTCGACAAGACCAAGAACTGATCTTCTAAGCGAGATCCTTGCGGCGGGCGGGCGGTCGAAAGACCGTCCGCCCGTTTTGCGTCGTGCCTCTATTTCCGCCGCCGGGTCGGTGCGTGGAAGTCCGGCGGCTTTCCAGCCACCCAGCGCACGAACCGCCCGATCTCCTCCACTTGCAGCAGTACCGCCGCCTCAGGCTTCATCCGCGCCAGCTGTGCGTTGCCGAGAGTCGCATGGATCGTGCGATGGCAGATCGGATGGAGCGGCACGGTCTCGCGCCCGCCCCGGCTCCTGGGCACCGGATGATGCCATTCCACCTTTCTTCCCAGTGGCCGGGCGCAGAGCCAGCAGGTCTTCGTATCGTCGTCCATGCGCCTCCACCCGATCCGGGGCATTAGTAAGTTATCAAAGTTTCAACCTTAACAGTGCCTTCATTCAGCACTGATCGCGCCCGATCGGGCAGCGTTTGAGGTTCACGGTTTCATGACGGCATTCGGTCGGCGTAGCGGTATTGGTGGGATGGGCCAGGGCGCCCGTCCGGCATTCGGCGTGGCAAAGCCGCTCAAGGGCGGCGCGGAAAAGGCGCCCGCGGTTCCCGGCGGCGCGCCGGTTCCCGGCGGCGCGCCGGTCCCCGGCGACCAGTTCCCGCCGATCCCCGGCGAGTCCCTCGCCCCTTCGCGCGACGATGCCATGTCTCGCCTTGCCGACCGCGCCAACGCGGTCCACGCGGAGTCCGAGCAGAACGGCTTCGAAGCCTCGATCCACAAGATCAAGGAACAAGTGCTCCCCCGCCTGCTGGAGCGCGTCGATCCCGAGGCCGCCGCCACGCTCACCAAGGATGAGCTGTCCGAAGAGTTCCGCCCCATCATCATGGAGGTTCTCGCCGAGCTCAAGATCACCTTCAACCGCCGCGAGCAGTTCGCGCTGGAGAAGGTGCTGATCGACGAACTGCTCGGCTTCGGTCCGCTCGAAGAGCTGCTGAACGACCCCGACATCTCCGACATCATGGTCAACGGCCCGAACCAGACCTACATCGAAAAGAAGGGCCGCCTCCAACTCGCGCCGACCAAGTTCCGCGACGAGCAGCACCTGTTCCAGATCGCCCAGCGCATCGTCAACCAGGTCGGCCGCCGCGTCGACCAGACCACGCCGCTGGCCGACGCCCGCCTCAAGGACGGCAGCCGCGTCAACGTGATCGTGCCCCCGCTGTCACTGCGCGGCACCGCCATCTCGATCCGTAAGTTCTCCGAGAAGCCGATCACCATCGACATGCTCAAGGACTTCGGTTCGATGAGCGACAAGATGGCCACCGCGCTCAAGATCGCCGGTGCCTGCCGCATGAACATCGTCATCTCGGGCGGCACCGGCTCGGGCAAGACGACCATGCTCAACGCCCTGTCGAAGATGATCGACCCCGGCGAGCGCGTGCTGACCATCGAGGACGCGGCCGAACTCCGCCTCCAGCAGCCGCACTGGCTGCCGCTCGAAACCCGCCCACCGAACCTCGAAGGCCAGGGCGCGATCACCATCGGTGACCTCGTCAAAAACGCCCTGCGTATGCGCCCGGACCGCATCATCCTGGGCGAAATCCGTGGCGCCGAGTGCTTCGACCTGCTCGCCGCCATGAACACCGGTCACGACGGCTCCATGTGTACGCTCCACGCCAACAGCCCGCGCGAGTGCCTCGGCCGTATGGAGAACATGATCCTGATGGGCGACATCAAGATCCCCAAGGAAGCCATCAGCCGCCAGATCGCCGAGTCGGTCGATCTCATCGTGCAGGTGAAGCGCCTGCGCGACGGTTCGCGCCGCACAACCAACATCACCGAAGTGATCGGCATGGAAGGCGACGTCATCGTCACGCAGGAGCTGTTCAAGTTCGAGTATCTCGACGAGACCGACGACGGCAAGATCCTCGGCGAGTTCCGCCCCTCCGGCCTGCGTCCCTATACTCTGGAAAAGGCGCGTCAGTTCGGCTTCGATCAGGCCTATCTGGAAGCGTGCCTCTGAGGGGGCAGCACGCTTTTCAGTTGAAGCAGCAGCCGACCGAACCGCAGGGCCCTCGGCATCGCGCCGGGGCTTCCTGCGCCGCGACCGCGCGAACTGGCCCCACAGCGAAATAAGCGCGCGATTGTCGAGGTTTACGTCAAGACCGACGTATTCCCGCCGGAAGATCCTCGGCTTGAGAAGCCCGACGCGGACACGCTGCACGCGCTCCTCGGGCGTGACCTTCCGCCGGACCTTCGCTTTCCTGCCGACGCACCGGTCCCACGCCGCCGCGAAACCGCCCGCTCCGGGACGACGGCGCAGGCGATAGGCCGTCTCCCGCGAGCGCCCGACCATGCGCGCGGCAAGCTCCACGGAGTTGCCCTGCGCCAGACCGGCCAGAAAACGCGCCTGCCGTTCCGGCGTCCACCCGTCGCTGCGCGTCCGCAACGGGACCGGGGTGAAAGCGGGCACGCGGACATGACCGGTGTTGCGGGGCAGATGAGCTGGCATCCGCGATGTTAGACGCGAATCCCGCCCTGTAGGAAAGCATGCCTTGCCAGCGCCGTGTTGCCGCTCGGGCAGCCGCGCTCTAACCCTGCACCGATGAGCTATCTCTACCTTGGCATCGCCATCGTCGCCGAAGTGATCGCGACCTCGTTCCTGCGCCAGTCGGCCGGGTTCACGCGACTGGTACCGACCCTTGTCATGGCGACGGGATATGGCGTGGCCTTCTACTGCCTGTCGCTTGCGCTGCGCGATATTCCGACCGGCATTGCCTATGCGATCTGGTCTGGCGTCGGCATCGTTCTCATCGCGCTGATCGCGTGGATCGTGCAGGGGCAGCGGCTCGACGCCCCTGCGATGGCAGGCATCGGCCTCATCATGGCCGGGGTTCTGGTGATGAACCTGTTCTCGAAGACCACCGGCCACTAACGGGCAGGACGACGCGAGGCACCGTCCCGCACCCGGATCAGTTCGCCTGCTTCTCGAACGCGGCGGTGATCGCGATCTGCGTCTCGTCGCTGACCAGCGGCGCGTACTTGCTGACGCCGAACTCGGTGCGCCTGATCGTGCCAACGGCGTTGAAGCCCAGCGTGTAGGCCTTGTTCATCGGGTTGACGTTGGCAGCCTTGAAGGTCGCCTTCAGCGTCACCGGCTTGGTCACACCATGGAACGTCAGGTTGCCGGAAATGTCGGCGGTTCGCGCGCCGGTCTTCACCACCTTGGTCGAGACGAAGCGCATTTCCGGATACTGCGCCGCGTCGAACCACTCGGCGCTGACCAATTCCTCGTCGAGCACCTTGTTCGTCGTCGAGACGCTCGCCACCGGCACCGAGACGTCCAACTTCGCCGCGCCGAGGTTCTTCGGATCGAGCGAAAGCGTGCCCTTGGCGCCCGGCAGCGTGCCGAAGAACTCGCTGATGCCGAAGTGGTCGACGGTGAAGCGCACCAGCGTGTGCGAACTGTCGAGCGCGTAGTTCCCGGCCTGGACCGCAGCGGCATTGGTGTCCGCCTGCTGGGCGACGATCGGCGCGGCGACAAGGACGGAAGCGGCAGCGAAGGCCGACATGAGGATGCGATTCATCGAGGACTCCGAATGGGTTGCGAGGAGGATTTCACTCGCCCTCCCGTTTCCATTCGTGGCGGAAATCGGCCACTCGGATAATGTCGATGCACTTGTTCGGGTTTTTCGAACATTGGGCCGCGCGGCGCTTGTTCGAATTTATCGAAAGGCTGGCTACCGGCCGTAGCCCCCCTTCTCGTCATTGCGAGCGGAGCGAAGCAATCCAGCGGCCTACCCTCCCGCTGGATTGCTTCGCTACGCTCGCAATGACGAAGTTATGGTGCTGAAACGGCGGAGAGCGCCCCTACCCCGCCAGCCACTCCCGCGCCGACAATCCCAGCAGCAGCACCGCCACCATCAGCGCGAAGAAGAAGATCGTCGTCCACGGCATGAAGCCGACCCGGTCGATGTGCCTGCGGCGATGGCGGCGGTGATCCCCCACCCACGCCACCAGCGCCAGTACGGCGGCCAGACTTCCGCAAATCACCATCAGTCGGAGAGAATCGTCCATGCCATGCCTTGCCCTCGGGCGAGGCGGAGTTAAAGCGCCGTCTCGTGAACGCTGCCGCAAAGCCTCCCCGCGCCGACCGCCCGATGCTCGCCATCGCCCTTCGCCTCATGGCCATGGTGATGCTCTCGACGATGTTCATGCTGGTGAAGGTCGCGGGAGAGGCGGGCGTATCGCTGCCGGAACTGGTGTTCTGGCGGCAGGCGATGGCGGTGCCGATCATCCTCGGCTGGCTGGCGGCGACCGGCAACCTCGGCCTGCTGCGCACCCGCCGCATGGGCAGTCATGCAATGCGTGCGACGACGGGGACGCTCGGCCTGTGCTGCAACATCGGCGCGGCCACCCTGCTGCCGCTGCCGGTGGGCACGACGCTGGGCTTCACGACGCCGCTGTTCGCCGTGCTCATCACCGCGCTCGTCCTGCGCGAGAAGGTCGGGCCGTGGCGCTTGACCGCAGTGGTGCTGGGCTTCATCGGCGTGCTGGTCATCGCGCAACCCGGCAGCGCCCCCGTCCCGCCGCTCGGCCTCGCGGCGGGCCTCGGCGCGGGGCTGATCGTCGCCATCGTCAGCTTCCAGATCCGCGACCTCTCCCGCACCGAAGCGCCGATATCGTGCGTGTTCTGGTTTGCGTTCTACGGCGCACTGATGACCGCCGTGGTCCTGCCGTTCTACGCCACCTCGCACGGGACATACGAGTGGCTCCTGCTTCTCGGCATCGGCCTCGCCGGAACGCTAGCGCAGTTCCTCATCACCTCGGCCCTGCGCTTCGGGCAGGTGGCAACCGTCGTGGTGATGGACTACACCGCATTGATCTGGGCGACGCTCTACGGCTGGACGATCTGGGGCCACGTTCCTTCCGCCGCGATGTGGCTGGGCGCGCCGATCATCGTTGCGGCGGGCCTCATCATCACCTCGCGCGAGCATTTCCTCGCCCGCCGCGTCTCGCCGACCTCGGCCATCGACGAAGGCGCTACGGAAGAGGCTGGAACCTGACCTGACCTTGCGTGTTCAGACCCGTGCGCGGCATGAGGACCACCCCGCCGCACCGAAAAAAGGAACACGAAGATGGTCAAGAAACTCGTTCTCGCCCTGGTCGCCGGCGGCATCGTTTTCTCCGCTGCAGCCTGCAACACCGTCAAGGGTGCGGGTCGCGACGTCGAGTCGGTCGGCCAGGCCGGACAGGATGCGATCAACTGATCGCGTTCGACTGACGGATTGACGGGCAGGCCCCAACGCCACCGACCGGGGCCTGCCTGCCATCTTTCCCGGCATCGAAACTTGGGCTAGTCCGACAGGACGAACCAAGGACCAAGCATTCGATGACCAGGAAGATTCTCGCCGCCATGATCCTGAGCGGCGTGCTTTTCACCGCCACGGCCTGCAACACCGTGAAGGGCCTCGGCCGCGACATCGAGTCAGTCGGCCAGGCGGGATCCAACGCTATAAATTGATCGCGACGCCTCAGGCGTCGAAGACGTGATTGGCCACCATGGTCCGCGCGCGCAGCCAAAGGACAAGGCGCAGCGCCACGACCATGCCGAGCGCGAAGCCCAGCGTGGCGTCCATCACCAGCAGCGCATTGCCCGCCGGATGACCTGAGCCCTGCATCCCGCCGGACGGCAGGACGAAGCGGCGGGCGATGAAGACCGCGACGATCAGCAGGATCGCCAGCGGCGACTGGCGCATCATCACGCGCGCCTTGCTGCCCTCACCCTCGATATGCAGGTGCATCAGCCGCGCCCGCTGCGCGCCGATGGCCCCGCCGACGACGACACCCGCCGCCGCGCAGAGCCAACCGAGGCCGCTCGGGGGCATGCCGTAGAACGCCAGCGCGACCGCCGCCGTCACGAACAGCGGCATGATCCACAACAGGGGAAGGCGAAGCGGCCGGGCCTTCTTCATCCGCATCATGCGCAGCGCCATGATGCCGACGAAAATCGCCAGCGGCAGATACGTCGCCATGGACCGTCCACCTTCCCCCATCTGTATCAGCTTCCCCCGATCTCGCTGAGCGAGGGCGTGCCCGGAACGCCCGGTTCGCCCTGCCACACCAGCACAGGCTTGCGTGCGGCGAGGGTTTCGTCAAGGCGCCTGCGCGGCGCGAAGTGCGGCGCGGAGTGCAGGCTCTCGTCACCGGCCTTCGCACGCTCGGCCAGCGAACGCAGCGAGGCGATGAAGCGGTCGAGGCCCGCCTTGCTCTCGGTCTCGGTCGGCTCGACCAGCATCGCGCCCTTCACCACGAGCGGGAAGTAGACCGTCATCGGGTGGAAGCCCTCGTCGATCAGGCCCTTGGCGATGTCGAGCGTCGAGAAGCCCTCGGCCAGCCCGGCGTCGCTGAACAGCGCTTCGTGCATGCACGGGCCGCTGTCCGCGAACGGAGCGGGCAGCAGGTCTTCGCACGAACGCAGCACGTAGTTCGCGTTGAGCACCGCGTCCTCCGCCACCTGGCGCAGACCGTCGGCGCCGTGGCTGAGGATGTAGGTCAGCGCACGAGTGAACATGCCCATCTGGCCATGGAAGGCGACCATGCGGCCGAACGCCTGCGCGTGGCCCTCACCCATGTTCTCCTCCTCGACGAGGTGGATCGAACCGTCGGCGCCGCGCGTGACGAAGGGCAGCGGCGCGAAGGGCGCCAGCGCTTCGGACAGCACGACCGGACCGGCACCGGGACCGCCACCGCCGTGCGGGGTGGAGAAGGTCTTGTGCAGGTTGATGTGCATGGCATCGACGCCGAGGTCGCCCGGGCGCACCTTGCCGACGATGGCATTGAAGTTCGCGCCGTCGCAATAGACGTAGCCGCCCGCCGCGTGGACCGCATCGGCGATCTCGCGCATGTCGGGCTCGAACAGGCCGCAGGTGTTCGGGTTGGTGATCATCACGCCCGCGACGTTGGGGCCAAGCTTGGCCTTGAGCGCCGCCACGTCCACGCGGCCCGCCGGGGTCGCGGGGATCGATTCCACCTTGAAGCCCGCGAAAGCGGCAGTGGCAGGGTTGGTGCCGTGGGCGCTCTCGGGCACCAGCACGACGTCGCGCGTCTCGCCGCGTGCATCCAGAGCGGCGCGGATGCAGAGGAGGCCGCACAGCTCGCCATGGGCACCCGCCTTCGGGCTCATCGCTACCGAGGCCATGCCGGTCAGCGTGATGAGCCAGTCGGCCAGTTGCTCGATGACTTCCAGCGCGCCCTGCACCGTCGTCTGCGGCTGCATCGGGTGCACGTCCGCAAAGCCCGGCAGGCGGGCCATCTTCTCGTTCAGGCGCGGGTTGTGCTTCATCGTGCACGAGCCGAGCGGGAACGGCCCGAGGTCGATCGCGTAGTTCTGGCGCGACAGCCGGGTGTAGTGGCGCACGGTTTCCGGCTCGGTCAGGCCCGGCAGCGCGGGCGCGGACTTGCGCAGGAACTTGCCGAGACCGGCGGCGGGAGCGCGTTCGGCTTCGTCGATATCGACGCCGCACTTGTCGGCGCTGCCCAGCTCGAAGCTGAGAGCCTCTTCCAACATCAGGCCATAATCGCCTGACGACGTTGCGAATTTTGCTTCTGAAGCCTCGCCCATGGAGGGGCGCCAGCCGGATGCGTTGGGGGCGTTCATGCGCTCGCTCCTGCAAGAACGGCTTCCAGCGCGGTGGCGAAAGCCTCGATGTCTTCGTCGGTGGTGGTTTCGGTCGCGGCGACCAGCAGGCCGTTGTGCAGGCCGTCGGCCACCGGGAACAGGCGGCCCAGTGACACGCCGCCGAGCACCTGACGGTCGGCCAGTTCGCGCACGACTTCGCGGGCGTCGCGCGGCAGGATAACCGTCGCTTCGTTGAAGTAGGCGTTGTTGAGGATCGACACACCCGGCACCTTGGCGAGACGCTCGAAGGTCGCCTGCGCCTTGGCGTGGTTCACCGCTGCCAGACGGGCAAGGCCTTCACCGCCCAGAAGGGTAAGGTGAATACTGAAGGCCAGCGCGCAAAGACCTGAATTGGTGCAGATATTGCTCGTCGCCTTCTCGCGACGGATATGCTGCTCGCGGGTCGAGAGCGTCAGCACGAAGCCGCGCTTGCCCTCGGCATCGACGGTCTGGCCGCAGAGGCGACCCGGCATCTGGCGCACGAACTTCTCGCGGCAGCCGAACAGGCCAAGGTAAGGCCCGCCAAACTGGAGTCCGACGCCCAGCGACTGGCCTTCACCGACGACGATGTCCGCGCCCAGCGCGCCCGGCGCTTCGATCAGGCCCAGCGCCACCGGCTCGGTGACGACGGCGATGACCAGCGCGCCCACAGCGTGTGCGGCTTCCGAGATCGCGGCGAGATCCGGGATGCGGCCCAGAACGTCAGGGTACTGAACGACGACGCACGAGGTCTTGTCGTCGATGGCGGCGATCACGGCGGCATCATCGGGATCGGCGGTCAGTTCGGGGGCGAGGCTGACGATGTCGTCCTTGGTGAACTTCGCCATGGTCCGCACGACTTCGCCGTAGTGCGGGTGCAGGCCGCCCGAGAGCACCGCGCGGCCCTTGCGGGTTACGCGCGCGGCCATCAGGATCGCTTCCCAGCACGCGGTCGAGCCGTCGTACATCGAGGCATTGGCGATGTCGGTGCCGAACAGGCGCGCCACCTGCGTCTGGAACTCGAACAGCACCTGCAGCGTGCCCTGCGCGATTTCCGGCTGGTACGGCGTGTAGGCGGTCAGGAACTCGCCACGCTGGATCAGGTGATCGACCGAAGCGGGGACATGGTGGCGATAGGCGCCCGCGCCGATGAAGAACGGCGCCGAACCGGCGCTCAGGTTCTTCGCGGCAAGCGCGGACATGTGGCGCTCGACGGCCATTTCGCTGGCGTGAGGGGCGAGGCCCTCGATCGGACCGGCAAGGCGGGCCTCGGCGGGCACGTCGATGAACAGATCATCGACGGTGGCGGCGCCGATCGTCTCCAGCATGGAGGCGCGGTCGGCCGGGGTCAGGGGAAGGTAGCGCATGAGGGGCGGGTTCCTGGGTCTTTTCTGGTTCCTCTCCGAGCTTGCTCGGGGAGGTGGCGCCGCCAAAGGCGGTGACGGAGGGGGAGCGGCTGGGCAAATCCCCCTCCACCACCCGCTTCGCGGGCGGTCCCCCTCCCCGAGACAAGCTCGGGGAGGAATTGGGCTCAGAGGCTGTCGACGAAGGCCTTGTACGCGGTCTCGTCCATCAGCGCGCCGAGTTCGGCGGCGTCGGAGAGGGTCACGCGGAACAGCCAGCCGCCGGTTTCGGCTTCGGTGTTCACCAGCTCAGGCTGGTCGGCGAGAGCGGCGTTCACTTCGGCGATGGTGCCCGAGACCGGGGTGTAGACGTCCGACGCGGCCTTGACCGAGTCGACGACCGATACGGAATCGCCCTTGCCGACGGTGCTGCCCTCGGCAGGCAGGTCGACGAAGGTGATGTCGCCAAGCTGGCCCTGGGCGTAGTCGGTGATGCCGACGGTGCCGAGGTCGCCTTCGACTTCGATCCACTCATGGTCTTCGGAGAAATAGCGGGTCATGGGATAGCTCCTCAGCGGTAATAGCGGTGGGGGACGAAGGGCATCGGCACGACGGTCGCGTCGAGCTTCTTGCCCCGCATCTCGATGGTAAGCGCGGTGCCCTCTGCAGTGAGGGCGGTATCGACGTAGGCCATGACGATGGGGTTCTGCAGCGACGGCGAGAAACCACCCGAAGTCACGACGCCAACTTCCTGATCTCCAAGAAGAACTTTCGCGCCTTCACGAGCGGCCATGCGGCCTTCGAGCACGAGGCCGATGCGGCGGCGGGCAGTGCCCTCGGCGAAGTCATTCAGCACGCGGTCGGCGCCGGGGAAGCCGCCTTCGGTGCGGCGGCGCTTGTTGACGGCGAACTTGAGGTCGGCGTCGATCACGCTGGTTTCGGGCGAAAGATCGTGGCCGTAAAGCGGGAGGCCCGCTTCCAGACGCAGCGAATCCCGCGCGCCGAGGCCGATGGGCTTCACTTCCGGCTCGCCGCAAAGCAGGTCGGCGACATGTGCCGCGGACTCGCCCGGGATGGCGATCTCGAAACCGTCCTCGCCGGTGTAGCCCGAACGGCTGATCCAGGCATCGACGCCGCCAAGCTTGTAGGCCGCGCCCTTCATGAACCGGAGGTCGGACAGCGGGATCTCGCCCTCGACGTGACGCTCCAGCGCGGCGAAGGCCTTCGGCCCCTGCAACGCCAGCAGCGCGCTCTCGTCGAGGTGGTTGAGAGTGACATCGTCAGGCAGCAGCTCGCGCAGGGTGCCGATGTCGTCCCACTTGGTCGCGCCGTTGACGACGAGGTAGAAGCCGGTCGCCCAGCGCGTGACCATCAGGTCGTCGAGGATGCCGCCGTTCTCGTCCAGCAGCAGCGAATAGCGCGGGGCGCCGTTCTTCAGCGTGGCTAGGTCGATCGGCAGCGCGGCTTCCACCGCGGCTTCGAGAGCCGGGGTCACGCCCTCCTCGCTGGAGATGTAGACCTGCCCCATGTGGCTGACGTCGAACAGGCCCGCGCTCTCGCGCGTCCACAGGTGCTCGGCCATGATGCCCTCATACTGGACGGGCATGTAGTAGCCGGCGAACTCGACCATGCGGCCGCCCTTCGCGCGATGCCACGCATCGAGCGGCAGGGTCAGCGTCTCGATCTCTTCGACGCCATCTTCTTCGGAAACAGGAAATTCGCTCAAGACACGACTCCGCGAGCAGACATGGTACACCAATCCGGTGCCCCCTCTGTCACGGAAACCTGAGAGCTTCCCCCGCGTCATCCCCAATGGGACGGGCCGGGTTACACCGTCGGCGGCCTTGCACGCATGACGCACAAGGCACTTTCCAGAGGCTCGCTGTCGACGCTGCGCGGTCCTTTTGCCTGAGAGATTCCGGGGCGGTTGCTCCTTCGGCGCCGTTCCGAAACAGCCGGGGCCGAATCAGTCAGGTCTCTCCCGCGCGTGTCAGCGAGTGGCCTGAGCCTTGGGTGAGGCTCCCGTGCAAGTCAACGCAAAGCTTCGGATATTCCCCGGCCCGCCCGTCGCAAGGCATCGTATTCATGCACGAAGCGGCCCTGCGCCTTTTCCTGCACGAGCCCGAGGATGGCGCGCGCCACGTCCTTCGCGTGGATCGACCGGAAGCGGCGCAGGCGGCCGTGGAGCGCGAGATGATCCAGCACCGGTGCGACGATCTGCCACGCCCCTTCCAACATGCGCCTTTCGGTACGCGGACCACGCAGCAGGCTGGGCCGCAAGATGTCGAGCCGCCGGAAACCGAGACGACCCAGCGCCTCCTCCGTCTCCCCCTTCACGCTCAGGTAGAAGCTGCGGCTAGCCCGGTCCGCCTCCACCGAGGAAACGACGATCATGTGCTCGATTCCCGCCGCGCGGGCCGCCTCGGCGGCGAAGCGGACGAGATCGTGGTCGACGGCGCGGAACTGTTCCTGGCTGCCCGCCGCCTTGATCGTGGTGCCCAGCGCGCAGACCAGCACGTCGGCCTGCGCCGCCTTGATGAGATGCGGCCAGTCGATCGGCTCGCCCACCAGCATCTCCATCCGCGCACCCGGAGGCAACACCGCCTCGCGCCGCCCGACGCCGATCACGCGCACGTCTTCGCGGCCCACGCACTCCGCCATCAGGGCGGAGCCGATCAGCCCGGTCGCGCCGACCAGGCAGATACGCCTGCACTGCTGGGCCATGGTCAGTCCCGGTCAGACATTGCTGAGACCCTCGGGCGTGCGGCCGTAGATCTCGGCATGACGGGCGATGGCGAAGCGGTCGGTCATCCCGGCGATGTAGTCGGCGATGTGGCGGCTGCGGGCGGGCTCGAAGCGGGGCATCGTGTCGATCCAGCTTTCCTCCATTAGCACCGTCTCCTGCGAGTAGGCGGAATAGAGTTCCGCCAGCACCGCCCGCGCGCGCTTCGCGGTCTCAAGCTGTTCGGGGTGGTAGTAGAGCTTGTCGTACATGAAGCGCTTGAAGGTGCGCTCCGCCTCGGCCATCTCCGGGGAGAACGCCACCAGCGCCCTGCCCGCGTTGCGCACTTCGTCCACGCTGCCGACGCCAACGAGGTTCGCCCGCGTATGCGCAACCAGATCGTTGACCATGACGCCGATCTGCCCGCGGATCAGTTCGGCCAACTGGCGGTCGAGCGGTACGCCGGGATAGCGCCTCTCCACCTCGTTCCAGCGCTCGACCACGAACGGGTGCGCAAGCAGTTCGTCGAGATCGAGGAACCCCGCGCGCAGGCCGTCGTCGATATCGTGGTTGTCGTAGGCGATATCGTCCGACAGCGCCGCAACCTGCGCCTCCAGCGAGGAATGGGTGCCGAGATCGAGATTGTAGGCTGCGTCGAGCTCCGCCAGCGCCCAGGTCGGCTCGGCCACCGGACCGTTGTGCTTGGCGAGGCCCTCCAGCGTCTCCCACGTCAGGTTGAGGCCGTCATGCTCGCAATAGGGGCTGTCGATGCGCATCAGCGTGCGCAGGGTATGGGCATTGTGGTCGAAGCCGCCCGCCTTATGCAGCGCCGCGTGCAACGCGTCCTCTCCGGCATGACCGAAGGGCGGGTGACCGATGTCGTGAGCGAGCGCCAGCGCCTCGGTCAGATCCTCGTCCAGCCCGAGGATACGCGCAATGACGCGGGCGATCTGCGCCACTTCCAGGCTGTGCGTCAGGCGCACGCGGTAATGGTCGCCGTCGGGCGCGATGAAGACCTGCGTCTTGTAGCGCAGGCGGCGGAACGCGATGGAATGGATGATCCGGTCCCGGTCGCGCTGGTACGGGCTGCGCGCACCGCGGGCGAGGCCGTTCTCGATCGGAAACTCGCGCCCGCGCGAACGGGCCGGGTCGGAAGCATAGGGAGCTAAGGTCAAGCGCGCGGTCTTTCGCGAGAGGCGACGAAGGGCTGGTTGGAAGCGTCCCTAGAGCATTTTCAAGTCAGGTGGAATCACCTGACGGCTCGGAAAATGCGGCACCAGACGATTATCAACGGGCGAGCCCAGTGCTGCACAGGAACAGCGAGGAGGCCGTCACCTTCACCACGCGCGGATCGTCGATCCGGTGCGCAGCCTCGACCATGCCCTCGGGCGTGTGCGCGGCATCCTGCAACGCCGTGAGCTTGCCGATCTGCTGGAGGGAGAGCTTGCGCACGAGGCGTTTGCCCATGCACTCCGCCGCCTTCTCGCTGAGCCCCGCATCGGCGAAGGCAGTGCGGACGCGGTACTCGGCATACCAGTGCGCACCGAACCATGTGACGATGCATAGGGCAGCGATGACGACGATGGTCTTCAGGAGGTGGATCATGTGCGGGGCATTACATCGGGCGGTGTCGAGCACAAACAGGTGAGTTTGCGGGCTCGGTTGGAGCGGCTAGCTTTTTGCCGCGCACCTTGCCCGGAGTCATTGAAAAGCTCCGGCTTTGCACAAGGTCAAGCTTTGGATGGATTACGGAACGACGGCTATCGAAACGGCACAAGCGAAAGCGGACCATCGAAGCGATGGAATTTCAACGTCGATCGAGGCTAAGTACCCATTCGCGTTGCGCCTCGGTATCTGGCACCTGCGTCCGACGCGCTATGCTGATCGCCGACAGCGCGGCTTCCGCACTGACACCACGACTGACCAAAACGGCGGCGGCGATGATCGAAGAGCGTCCAATGCCAGCGCGACAGTGAACGGCGACTGTCTTTCCCGAACTGGCAACCTCAGATGCAAAACGCCGCGCTTCGTTGAGGTCGCTTGGCACGCCGCGATCTTTGATGGGAAAGGAGACATACTCGATGCCCTTCTTCAGGCACAGAGGCGCTTCCGCTCGAAGATCGAGATCGTCGATCTCCTCCGCCTCAAGGAGGCTTACGACCATTTCGACGCCGGAGCGTTTCCAGTTTTCCACCTCATCTTCCAACCAATCCCCGGCGCGTGGTCGCGCCATGATTGCGAGTTTGGGTGGCGGGCCGACCTCGATCCAATATAATTCTGATAGCATCTTTTAAGATATCCAAATGGCAGGTTTAACGTAAAGGTGACGCGGCCTGGTTGACCGTAGAGGGGCGCGTCTCGACCGCCTGCAGTTTGCGTCAGGTACAGGTAGCTTCCGATTGCGCGCGGCATTCCAAAGAAGTCGAGAAAGTAGTTCAAGCAGAGGCGCGGAGGATCGGCGCTCGCGGTGAAGCCATGCTTGCTTTCAAAGGCTGCGGCTTACGCTCGGTCCAGTGACGGAATAACGCGGCGGATCAACGCAACACCTCTGCGTCTCCGCGCCTTTGCGTGAACCAATCTTTGTTCAACCGAACGACCATGCGGGGCGCAACCAGCCCCCTCGCATCAATCCGCCAGCGCCTTGTTGATGTCCTCCACCATCTTCTTGGCATCGGCGAGCAGCATCATCGTCTGGTCCATGTAGAACACGTCGTTGTCGACGCCCGCATAGCCCTGCCCGCCCATCGAGCGCTTGATGAAGAAGATTGTCTTGGCCTTGTCCACGTCGAACACGGGCATGCCGTAGATCGGGCTGGACTTGTCGGTCTTGGCGGCGGGGTTCACGACGTCGTTGGCGCCGATGATGAAGGCGACGTCGCACTGCGCGAATTCGCCGTTGATGTCCTCAAGCTCGAAGACCTCGTCATAGGGTACGTTGGCTTCGGCCAGCAGGACGTTCATGTGGCCCGGCATTCGGCCCGCGACCGGATGGATGGCATATTTCACCGAGACGCCATGCTTCTTCAGCTGGTCCGCCATCTCGCGCAGGACGTGCTGCGCCTGCGCCACCGCCATGCCGTAGCCGGGGATGATGATGACGTTCTCTGCCTCCTTCATGAGGAACGCGGCATCTTCGGCAGAGCCGCGCTTCCACGGGCGCTGTTCCTTTGCCTCGCCACCGCCCGCACCGACCTCGGCGCCGAAACCGCCGGCGATGACCGAGATGAAGCTGCGGTTCATCGCCTTGCACATGATGTAGGACAGGATCGCGCCGGATGAGCCGACCAGTGCCCCGGTCACGATCATCGCGGTGTTGTGCAGCGTGAAGCCCATCGCCGCCGCCGCCCAGCCCGAATAGCTGTTGAGCATCGAGACGACGACCGGCATGTCCGCTCCGCCGATCGGGATGATGAGCAGGAAGCCGATCACGAAGGCGAGGCCGACGAGCACCCAGAACAGCGGGTTCTCCCCCGGCCCGGCTGCGCCCGAATGCGCGAAGAGCGCCGTCAGGATCAGGATCGCGCCCAGGGTGCCGAGGTTGATGACATGGCGCGCGGGCAGCAGGATCGGCGCGCCGCTCATGTTGCCGTTGAGCTTGGCGAAGGCGATCACCGATCCCGAGAACGTGATCGCGCCGATCGCCGCGCCGAGCGCCATTTCCACCCGGCTGACCGGCAGGATCTGCCCGTTGCCACCAAGGATGCCGAACGCCTCCGGGTTGAGGAACGCCGCGACCGCCACCAGCACCGCCGCCAGCCCGACCAGTGAGTGGAACGCGGCGACAAGCTGCGGCATGTCGGTCATCTTGATGCGGCGGGCAATGACGAAACCGATGCCGCCACCCAGCGCGATGGCGACGAGTATCTCGGGCAGGCTGGCGATCTCGTGCGTGACGAGCGTTGTGGCTACGGCCACGCCCATACCGACCATGCCGTAGCGGTTGCCCGCCCGGCTCGTCGCGGGGGACGACAGCCCCCTAAGCGCCAGGATGAAGCAGATGCCCGCGATGAGATAAGCGACGGCGACCCAAGGGGAGATCGCGTGCGCTTCCATCACTTGCGGTCCTTCTTCTTGTACATCGCCAGCATCCGTTCGGTGACGGCGAACCCGCCGAAGATGTTGACGCTCGCCAGCACGACGGCACCAAGGCCCAGCCACTTCGCCAGCGGCGATCCAGAAGCCGCGCTCGCCACCAGAGCGCCGACGACGATGACCGAGGATATGGCGTTCGTCACCGCCATCAGCGGCGTGTGCAGCGCGGGCGTGACCGACCACACCACGTAATAGCCCACGAAGCAGGCCAGCACGAAGATCGAGAGGATCGAGACGAAGTCCATGCCTAGCTGACCACCTCATTCAAGCGCGGATGCACAACGGCCCCGCCGCGCGTCAGGCGCACCGCATCGCCGATCTCCTCGTCGAGCACCGGCCCGCCCTGCTCCTTGTCCCAGAATGCCGAGACGAAGTTGTAGAGGTTGCGCGCATAGAGCGCCGAGGCGTCCGCAGGCAGGTGCGCGGGCGTGTTGGAATAGCCGATGATCCTGACGCCATGCCGCTCGACCACCTGATCGGGCACAGTGCCCTCGACGTTGCCGCCCTGCGGTGCCGCTAGGTCGAAGATGACGCTGCCGGGTTTCATCGAAGCGATCTGCGCGTCGGTAATGAGACGCGGCGCCGCGCGGCCGGGGATCAGCGCAGTCGTGATGACGATATCCTGCTTCGCAATGTGGCTCGACACCAGTTCGGCCTGTGCGCGCTGGTATTCCTCACTCATCTCGCCCGCGTATCCGCCGGAGCCTTCGCCTTCGATGCCCGCGACGCTCTCGACAAAGATGGGCTTGGCTCCAAGCGACTGGATCTGTTCGCGCGTCGCGGAGCGCACGTCGGTGGCCGAAACCTGCGCACCGAGACGCCGGGCAGTGGCGATGGCCTGCAGCCCGGCGACGCCCACGCCCATGACGAAGCATTTCGCCGCACTTACCGTGCCCGCCGCCGTCATCATCATCGGAAAGGCGCGGCCGTAGGCATCCGCAGCGGCGAGGACCGCCTTATAGCCGGCAAGGTTCGACTGGCTGGAGAGGACGTCCATCGACTGCGCGCGCGTGATGCGCGGCATGAACTCCATCGCGAGCGCCTCCAGCCCGGCGGCGGCATAGCGGTCGATCCGGTCGCGCCGGACGTAAGGATCGAGAATGCCGACAATCCACGCACTGGGAGCCACCGCGCCCAGTAGTGCCACGTCCGGCCCCTGCACTCCGAAGACGATCTGCGCCCCCGCCAGCACGGTTTCGACCGGACCGACCTCGGCCCCGGCGCCGCGATAATCCCCGTCGGAAATGCTGGCAGCAAGCCCCGCCCCGCTCTCGACCGCTACACTGGCGCCGAGAGCGATGAACTTGCGGACAGTCTCGGGCGTCGCCGAGACGCGGGTTTCGCCGGGATCGCGTTCCCTGAGGACCGCGATCCGCAGGCCTGCGGGCGCGCTCAAGCGGCGCAGCCGGTCAGGAGGCGATGAGCCCGACGACGAAGGCGACGATCACGATGCAGCCCACCGTGCCCCAGGTCGCGACCTTGACGAAGCCGTTGTAGGTCTCGGTAGCTGCCTTGATGTCGTTGCCCGAAGCCATTGTCTCTTTACCCCAAAACCGTTTCTTTCCACATGACCGTAGCCGCCCCTCCCGTCCCGCTCAAGGGGGAAGAAAGTCCATCATGGTGGGCTTGATCGAGCAGGAGGCGATTGCTCCGCGCGATCTGCCGACAGCCTTAAGCGGGTATTTACCCGTTTGCTCTAGAAGCGGGCTTTCTACCCGAGGAGGCTAAGCAAAGCGGCACAATCATGGCGGATCTGGACCAACGCCTTCTCATGCTCATCGACGATGAGCCCGCGCAGAGCCGACTGATCTCGGCGCTCGCTTCGCGCGAAGGGTGGCGCACGCTCATCGTGCGCGATGCCGAGACGGCCATCGCGACGCTCGGCACCCGGCAGGGCATGCAGCTTTCCGCGATCATCCTCGACCAGTGGGTGCCCGGCGACGACGCCTGCGCGCTGATTTCCGAACTCAAGGCCCGCCGCCCGGCGCTGCCGATCCTGATGCTGACGGCCAGCACCTCGCCGCTCCTTGCGGTCGAGGCGATGCGCGCAGGCGCGACCGACTATCTCGTCAAGCCCGTCGCACCCGACAGGTTGATGCACGCCCTGCGCTCGGCGACGACACGCGAGGCCCCGCGCGACGAACTCGCACCGCTGACGGAAAAGATGCCGTCGAACCCCGATTTCGAATCGATGATCGGTGCGGCCCCCAACTTCCGCAAGGCGCTGGCCGTCGCCGCCAAGGCTGCGCGCGGTCATGCTCCGGTGCTGATCGAGGGCGAGAGCGGATCGGGCAAGGAAATGCTCATCCGCGCGATGCACGCTGCATCACCGCGATCGCGCATGCCGCTGCGGATCATCAACATCGGCGGCGTACCCGCGAACTCCATCGAATCCGTGCTGTTCGGGCACGAGAAAGGCGCATTCCCCGGCGCGTTCGACCGCCAGATCGGCGCGCTCCAGCACTGCGACGGCGCGACGCTCGCGCTCGACGAGATCGACCGCCTGCCCGAATCCGTTCAGGAGCGCCTGCTCGAAGCGGTGAAGAAGGGCGATTGCCGCCCCATCGGCGCACGCCATTCGTTCCGCGTCGATGTGCGCCTGATCGCGGCGAGCAACCTGCCGCTTGCCGACCTTACAGACCAGGGCCACTTCCTGCCCGAACTGCTGACGGCGCTGTCGCCCACCAAGGTGCTGCTGCCGCCACTGCGGGAGCGTACCGGCGATATCCCCGCCCTCACCCGCTTCTTCCTCGCGCGCATCGGCGAACAGCCGGGCCTGCGCGAGTTGGGCATCACCGACGGCGCGCTCTCGCTGCTGGCCGCCTACGACTGGCCGGGCAACGTGCGCCAGCTTCAGGCGGTGCTGTTCCGCGCGGCGGTGTTCTGCGACGGTGACGCGCTGACCTCGGAAGATTTTCCACAGCTTCTCAACATACTGGGCACAGGTCCATCCACAGCCCCGCAAGTGCCTGAAAGCGCGGGCGTCATGCTCTACACGCCCGATGGAAACCTGCGCCCGCTCGACGAGATCGAGGCCGACGTCATCCGCCTTGCCATCGGCCTCTACCGTGGCCGCATGACCGAAGTGGCGCGTCGCCTCGGCATCGGGCGCTCGACGCTCTACCGCAAGCTCAGCGAACTCGGCATCGACAACGCCGCCTGAGCCGTCCAGTCTTCTCCCGAGAACGGGAGAGATGGATGGAAACGGTGGAGCGGCTTGCCGCAATCGAAGCGATCAGGCAGGTCAAGGCGCGTTACTTCCGCGGCGTCGACAATCAGGACAGCGCTCTTGTGCGCTCGATCCTCGCCGAAGATTGCGTGCTCGACTATCGCGGCTGCTGCACCGACCCGGCCACCGGGATCGACCACCTGCCGATGATGAACAAGGTGATGGAAGGTCGGGCAAGCTGGCCGGACGCCGTTCCGTCGGAAGGGCCGCGCCTTGTGACCGTCCATCAGGGCCACGACCCTGACATCACCGTCGACAGCGAGAGTTCGGCCAGCGGCATCTGGGCCTTCACCGATCGCCTGTTCCTGCCGCCGGGAGGGCCTTTTTCGCAACTCACCGGCTGGGGCCGCTATCATGAGACTTACGTGAACCACGGCGATGGCTGGAAACTGCGCACGACCCGGATCGAACGGCTGCGGGTGGAGGTGGCGTGACCGCATTCTCCGGCCGTACCGCGCTTGTGACCGGCGCCGCATCCGGCATTGGCGCGGCTTGCGTCGAATGGCTCGCCAAGCAGGGCGTGGCGCGACTGCTGCTCGTCGATCTCGATGGCGACAAGCTAGATGCGCTTGATCCGGGCTGTGAGTGCCTGCGGTTTGCGGGCGACGTTGCCGACCCAAAGCTGTGGCAGCGGATCGGTGCGGCCTCCGCAGGACTGGACCTTGCCGTGCTGAATGCAGGCGTCGCGGATTCCGGCACCCTCGTCGATTTCGACTTCGCGCAGTGGCGCAAGGTCTTGAGCGCCAATCTCGACGGCATGGCCCTGTCGCTCGGCTGCGCCATGCGGGGAATGCGGGAGAACGGCGGCGCGATAGTCCTCACCGCCTCGGTCAGCGGACTGAAGGCGGAACCCGGAACCGCCGCTTACGGCGCGAGCAAGGCGGGCGTGATCCAGCTTGCCAAGGTCGCCGCGAAGGAAGGCGCGCCGCTCGGCATTCGCGTCAATGCGATTGCGCCCGGCGGCGTCGACACGCCAATCTGGGATCAGGTGCCGATGTTCCGCGATTTCGTGCAGGAACAGGGAGGACGAGAAGCCGCCATTTCCGCGATGGGCAAGCTCGCCACGCCGCTCGGCCGCTATGCCCGGTCCGACGAGATCGCCGCGCAGATCGGCTTCCTGCTCTCGGATGCGGCGGCGACGATAACGGGCACCGTGCTCGTCAGCGACGGCGGATATTCGCTCTGACATGCAAAACCGGGCCGCGCGATGTGCGCGGCCCGGCCAGGAGTACCGTCAGGGACGGGTGCAGGTGTCAGAGACCTTCGATGTAGACCGAGGGCACGCGATAGCCGCGCTTCACCATGGCCTTGGTATAGGTGCCGCGTTCGTGACGCAGTTCGGAGCCGTATTCCTCCCAGGCGTCGCGCTGGTCCTCGATGTCGCTGGCCTTGCGCAGATCGGTGGCGAGTTCCTTCTGGCTCTCGTTCACGTTGGCGCGATAATTGAACCAGTGCTTGTTCTCGATCCCGCCGAGAGGGCTCTGGATGATGCGGTTTTCCTCGACGCGGGCGACGCGCTCCTCGTACATGGCCGGGACAACGGCCATAGCAGTGGCGGGAACGATGGCGAGCGCCACGGCAGCGGCGCGGAACATGATGGTCTGCTTCATGGGTGAATCCCCTTTGTCGCTTTCCAGTGCGGAAGGCGGAATTGCCTCACGCTCGGTGGGACAAACGGGCACAAGTGCGATTGGCGTCCGGCAAAAGGACGAAACGAGGCGTCAACGGGACGTTTTGCAGCGCGGCATAGCGTTGTGATGCCACGGTCACATAACTTGCCCCCGCGGTTAATCTGGCAGAAATCTGCGGTTCATCCGACGTGCAGGATGGGAAGCCTCAATCCGGCAGTTGCGAGAAGTCGGTCAGTGCAGCGTCGCGCAGCCCACGCCAGACGCGGACGGCCTGCACCGTTTCGGGCACGTCATGCACGCGCAGGATGTGCGCACCCGCATCCATCGCCTTGACCGCAAGCGCCACCGAGCCACCGAGCCGCCGATGCGCCGGAGCCTCGTTGGACAACGCACCGATCATCCGCTTGCGGCTGACGCCGACCAGCAGCGGCTGGCCAAGCGCATGGAACAGCGGCAGCGCGTTGAACAGCGTGAGGTTCTCCGCCAGCGAGAGGCCGAAGCCGAAGCCCGGGTCGAGAATGATGCGCTCCGGCGCGATACCCGCCGCCACGCAGGCATCACGACGCTCCGCCAGCCAGTCGAACACGTCGAGCACCACATCGTCGAACGGCGTCCCCGAGTGCAGGTCGTCTGCCTTGCCCGGTGCGTGCATCAGTACCACGGGCGCGCCGGACGCGGCCGCCAGTTCCAGGCTGCGCGGATCATAGCGCAGGGCCGAGACGTCGTTGATGATGTGCGCTCCCACCTCCAGCGTCGCCTCCATCACTGCAGGACGGCGCGTGTCCACGCTGATCGCCGCGCCCATCGCCGCGAGCCGCTCCACCATCGGCACCACGCGCTTGAGTTCGTCGCCTTCCCACACGGCCGCCGCACCGGGCCGGGTGGACTCACCGCCGATGTCGATGATCGCCGCTCCCGCCTCAAGCATGGCAGCGGCATGTTCGGCGGCCGTCTGCGCATCGTCGAGGAACTTGCCGCCGTCGGAGAAGCTGTCCGGCGTCATGTTGAGGATGCCCATGACCTGCGGCTGCTCCAGCCGGATCGTCCGGGGGCCGCACTGGATGGGCGCATGGACCTTGCGCAAGTTCGCCCACTGCGCCTCCGCCGCCGCGCCGAGATCGGCCGGCAGAGAGGCGAGCGCGGCAGGCACCTGCGCGGTGGAGACCCGCTGGCGGGAGATCACGCGCCCGTTCTCGCGCACGATGATGGCGAACCGGCTCGCCCAGACCATCGCGCCGCCAAGGCGGATGGCCTCCCCCTCCTCGCTCTGCGGGCTTTCGGCGAGGGCGATCGGGCGGATGTAGAGCTTGCGGGTCATAGGCGCGCCTTAGCGCGCGCCGCCCCGGATTTGAAAGCCATTCGTCGTCCGGGCCAACCTGATCTCACGGCTCCGTGGCGAGGAGGTAAAGCTGGCGGATCGCGTCTATCGGCTTGATCTGGCCTTCGTGCTCCATGTGCCAGAACGTCCAGCCGTTGCATGACGGCGCGCCCTGCAGATCCTTGCCGACGCCATGGATCGAACCGTTGACGTCACCCGCCAGCAGCGAGCCGTCCGCGCGGACGGTGGCGACATGGCGACGCTTCTTGTCGAACAGCTGCGTGCCGGGCTCGATCCAGCCGGTCTCGATCAGCGTGCCGAACGCCACCTTGGGTGCGGTGCGCTTGGACTGCATGGTCTTAAGCGCGCTTTCGTCGAGCGGCAGCGCCATCTCGATGCGTTCCAGCGCGGCTTCGCGATAGTCGTTCTCACGCTCGCAGCCGATCCACTCGCGACCGAGGCGCTTGGCGACCGCGCCGGTGGTGCCGGTGCCGAAGAACGGGTCGAGCACGACGTCGCCCTTGTTGGTGGTCGCCAGCATCACGCGATAGAGCAGAGCCTCGGGCTTCTGCGTCGGGTGGACCTTGCGGCCGCCCTTCTTGAGACGCTCCGCACCATTGCAGATCGGCAGCACCCAATCGGAGCGCATCTGCAGTTCGTCATTGAGCGTCTTCATCGCGCGGTAGTTGAAGGTGTACTTCGACTTCTCGCCCATGCTCGCCCAGATCAGCGTCTCGTGCGCGTTGGTGAAGCGGGTGCCCTTGAAGTTGGGCATCGGGTTCGCCTTGCGCCACACGATGTCGTTGAGGATCCAGAACCCCATGTCCTGCATGATCGCGCCGAGGCGGAAGATGTTGTGGTACGATCCGATAACCCAGAGCGAACCTTCCGGCTTCAGCACGCGGCGGGCCTCGGTCAGCCAGTCGCGGGTGAACTGGTCGTAAGTCGCGAAGCTGGAGAACTTGTCCCAGTCGTTCGTCACCGCGTCCACGTGGCTACCGTCGGGACGCGACAGGTCGCCGCCGAGCTGGAGATTGTACGGCGGATCGGCGAAGACCATGTCCACCGACGCGTCCGGGATCGAGCGCATGGCCTCGATGCAGTCGCCGGGCAGGATGTGGCCGAGCGGAAGCAGCTCCTTCGGGGTGGGCGCAGGCGCCTTTGCCCGAATGCGTTCCCTGACCAAGATCTGACCCATGACTGCTCCGATAAACTGTGGATATGGCCCATAGGGTGATTCATCCGGAACTCCGCGTCAAGGCGCGACTCGCGGTGAATCCTTGTGATTCAGGTGTTCAGTTCGGAGGAACAAAACGAATCCGACACAAGATATCGAGTCAGGGCGAATCGGCGAGACTCAAGATGTGGTGGGTGTTGCCCTTGCGACTCGTGGATAACTTTTTGTCACAGCCACAAACGCGCCACGAACGAGCAATGCAGTTTTATGCAACCTCCGTCCGATACGTTGCATTTGCTACAACCGGCGCGGCGATCCAAATGGCACCTCGATGCTGCACCGCAGCAAGCCCATTATCGAAGGTCGCCTAGAATGTTTTCGCTTATCTCGCTCTATTTCGCCTACCGCCGCGACGTCGTCATGGCCGAGCGCTATGTCGCCGGTCTTGCCGAGCAGCCGGTCGCTGTCGAGCCTGCGGTTGAAACCGCACGGACCGCGGAAGTCCAGGCCTCGGAAGACCTCGCTCTCGCGGCCTAAATCGCCAGCGAAAGCTGCGCCACCGGCGCGAAGCTGCGGCGATGATGCGGGGTAGCCCCGTGCAGCCGCAGCGCCGCCAGGTGCTCGGGCGTGCCGTAACCGGCATTGCGCTCCCACCCGTAATGGGGATGCGCCAGCGCCAGATCGCGCATCAGCCGATCGCGGTGCTCCTTGGCGATGATCGACGCGGCCGAGATGCACGGCTCGATCGCATCGCCCCCGACGATGGCCCGGGCGGCCCAGCGCCATTCCTCGCGCCGCCCATGCGGCGTCATGTTGCCGTCGACCAGCACTTCATGCGGATCCTCGCCCAGCACCTCGCATAGCGAGGCCACGGCGCGGGTCATCGCCAGCATCGTCGCCCCGAAGATGTTGAGGCGGTCGATCTCCTCCACGTCGACCACGCCCACCGCCCACTTACAGCGCCGCTTGATCGTCGCCTCCAGTTCGGAGCGGCGGGCCGCGGAAAGCTTCTTGGAATCGTCCAGCCCGGCGGGACGCGGCTTGCAGAGCAATACCGCCCCTGCCACAACCGGGCCCGCAAGCGGGCCACGACCGGCCTCGTCGACGCCGATCACGTAACGTTTCGTGGCTGAAGGCTGCGGGGTGGAACCCGTGAGAGGTGCAAGCATTGGGCCTGTCATGATCGCAAGACGTCTCCTTGTCGCCCTATCGCCGCTAGCCGTGGCGCTCGCAAGCTGCGGCAGCGCCGCCACCGGGGAAAAGGCAACCGCCGCCGCAGTCGAAACCAACACTCCCTTCAAGGTCGAGACGCTCGATCAGTTCGACGAACCCTGGGCCATGGCGTTCGACGAAGGCACCGGCACGCTGTTCGTGACCGAAAAGAAGGGCGCGATGCGCTTCCGCACGCCCGACGGCCGCCTAGGCACCGTCAGCGGCGTACCCAAAGTGGACTACGGCGGCCAGGGCGGCCTCGGCGACTTCATCTTCGCGCCCGGCCAGACCGGCAAGACCCTCGACCGCCGCGTGGTATATCTGAGCTGGGCGGAAGCGGGCGACGGCGACACGCGCGGCGCGGCGGTGGGCAAGGCAGACCTCGTGTGCGAGGCGCCGACGCGGTGTGCGCTCCAGAACCTCGCCGTGATCTGGCGACAGACGCCGAAGGTCAGCGGACGCGGGCACTACTCGCACCGCCTGCGCTTCTCGCCCGACGGCAAGTACCTCTTTATCGCATCGGGAGAGCGGCAGAAGTTCACCCCCGCGCAGGATCTCGGCACCAACCTCGGCAAGGTGATCCGCCTGCTGCCTGACGGCACGCCCGCTCCCGGCAATCCCTATGCCGACAAGCCCGCGCCGACCAACCAGATCTGGTCCTACGGCCACCGCAACATCCTCGGCCTCGCCTTCGATCCGCAGGGACGGCTGTGGGATCTGGAACACGGCCCGGCGGGCGGCGACGAGCTGAACCTCGTCAAGCCCGGCGCCAACTACGGCTGGCCGCTGGTGTCGGACGGCGATCATTACGATGGCAAGAAGATACCCCGCAATTCGACCCGGCCTGACCTCGCGCAGCCCGCGATCAGCTGGAACCCGGTAATCGCACCGGGCGACTTCATCTTCTACACCGGCGACATGTTCCCCGCGTGGAAGGGACAGGCGCTCATCACCGGCCTCGTCGCCACCGGTCTCGTCCGTGTTAAGATCGATGGCGAAAAGGCCAGCGAGGAAGCGCGCTACCCGATGGAGAACCGCATCCGCGAAATCCGTCAGGGTCCGGACGGCGCGATCTGGCTGCTGGAGGATGGCGAAGGGCCGGACAGCGGCCACCTGCTCAAGCTCACCGCCGCAGGCTGACGCGGCGAATTGAATCGACAAAGGCGCGGCGCGCTCCTATCGCGCGCGCGCCATGACCCAGACCCAATCCGAAGCCGCCACGATCATTCCGCTCGACAACGTCGATCCCGCGCTCGTCGAAGCACTGCTCGATGCCGCCTTCGAACCGGAGCGTCATAAGCGCACCGCCTACAAGGTGCGCGAAGGTACCGACTGGCTCCCCGCGCTCAGCTTTGCAGCGCTCGACGGCAACGAGATGCTGGTCGGCACCATCCAGTGCTGGCCGGTTGCGCTCAACACGCCCGAGGGACGCCCCTTCCCGATGATCATGGTCGGCCCGGTCGCCGTCATGCCCGGCCATCAGGGCATGGGCTATGGGCAGGCGCTGATGTCGACCAGCATGGCGAGCATCGACGACCGCGCGCCGCTGCCGCAGGTCATGATCGGCGATCCCGAGTACTACGGCCGCTTCTGGGGTTTCTCCAACGAAGGGACCGAAGGCTGGGATCTCCCCGGTCCCTTCGAGCGTCGCCGCCTGCTGGTGCGCTGCGCGAACACCGCCGTGCTGCCGGAAAAGGGCATGCTCGGCCCCTGGTTGCGCTGACGCAACAGGGAGCGCGGGCATCTGGACCTTGGCGCACGCGCCCCTATCTGGCATCGCGAAACGATGCCTTATGAACCGCCTCCCGAACTCGCAGCGCTGAGCCTTGCCGAAGTCGCCGACCTCGTAGCGACGCGCAAGCTTCCGCCGGTCGCGGAATGGACGCCGGAAGCCCAGGGCGATAGCGAGATGCGCATCGCCGCCGATGGTCGCTGGTTCCATCAGGACGGCGAAATCCGCCGCCCCGCCATGGTCCGCGCCTTCGCCTCGCTCCTCACGCGGGACGAGGCCGGACAGCATTGGCTGGTCACGCCGATGCAGAAGCTGTCGATCGAGGTGGAAGATGCGGCCTTCATCGCCATCGACGTCAAGCGGGAGGGAGACGCCCTCGCGTTTCGCCTCAACACCGACGACCTCGTCATCGCCGGTCCGGAACACCCGATCACCGCCGAAGGCGACGCCGAAACGCCGGCGCTCTACGTCGCCGTGCGCAATGGCACCCGCGCGCGCCTGAACCGCAGCACTTATGCGCAACTGGTCGAGATCGCGCTGGAAGGCGACGATCTTTCGGTCGGCAGCAAGGGCGTCCGTTTCCCGCTGGTTCCCGCATGAGCGCCCTGTTCGAAGAAGTCTCCCGCCGCTTCGAGGCAGGCCACACCGGTGCGCCGCCACGCCTCTGGAGCGATCCGCGCATACACGACATCGAGCGCTTCACGCCCGCCGCCGTGCTCGTCGCCATCACCGAGCGACCGCGTCCCGGCGTCCTGCTGCTCCACCGCCCCTCCAACATGCGCGCGCACCCCGGCCAGATCGCCTTCCCCGGCGGCCGCGTCGATCCGGGCGAGAACGCGGTCGAGGCTGCCCTGCGCGAGGCGAACGAGGAACTCGGCATCTGCGCGAAGGACGTGCGCGTGATCGGCGAAAGCGACCTCTATCGCACCGGCAGCGGGTACGAGATCACGCCGGTCGTCGCCGTGATCCGGGCTGACGTCGACATCCATCCCAACCCCGCCGAAGTCGCGCAGTGGTTCGAGGCACCGGTCGATTTCGTGCTCGATCCCGCCAACCAGCTGACGCGAACCGTCGACTGGGAGGGCCGCAGGCACAGCTTCATCGAGATCACCTGGAACGATGCGCGGCAGGACCATGTGATATGGGGCGTCACCGGCGCGATCCTGCACAACCTTGCCGGACGGCTGAATTGGCCCCATGAACCGCGCCGGAATGACTGACCTGCTCGAAGCCCCCTGGATGCACCGTGAAGACCTTGCCGCGCTCGTCGCCGCGCTCGGTGTGGACAACGCGCGCTACGTCGGCGGCGCCGTGCGCGACACCTTGCTCGGCCTGCCGGTCAAGGACATCGACATGGCCACCACGCTGCTGCCCGAAGCCGTCATCGAACGGCTGGGGGGAGCCGGGATCCGCAGCGTGCCGACCGGCATCGAGCACGGCACCGTCACAGCCATCCTGCCGCACGGACCCGTCGAGATCACGACGCTGCGCCATGACGTATCCACCGACGGCCGCCGTGCCACCGTGGCCTTCGCCAGCGACTGGCGCGAGGACGCCGCCCGCCGGGACTTCACGATCAACGCGCTCTACGCCGATCCTCTGACCGGCGAGATCTTCGACTGGTTCGGCGGAAAGGCAGACCTCGATACCCGCCGCGTGCGCTTCATCGGCGATGCCCGCCAGCGCATCCGCGAGGATCACCTGCGCATCCTGCGGTACTTCCGCTTCCAGGCGCGCTTCGGTTCGACGCCCGCCGATGAGGAAGCCGAGAGCGCGTGCGCGGAACTGGCCGCGACGCTCAAGGGCCTGTCGCGCGAGCGTGTCGGCATGGAAATGATGAACCTCCTAAGCCTGCCTGACCCGGCTCCGACGGTGCGGCGCATGGAGGAACTCGGCGTGCTTGCGGTGATCCTGCCCGAAGCCGATCCGAAGGCGTTGGCGGCGCTCGTCGAGGTCGAACATGTTCGGCCCGATGCTCTCCGGCGCCTGGCTGCGCTGCTGCCTGCACAGCCCTCGCTCGCCGAACAGGTCGCATCACGCTTCCGACTGTCGGCTGCCCAGAAGAAGCGCCTTTCGCTCGCCGCTGCGCGTGACGGTGAGCCGGGTGAGCCCCGCGCCCTGGCATATCGCCTCGGCCGGGAGGCAGCGCTGGACCGGCTGCTGATCGCTGGCACGGACACCTCAGCACTGACTGATTGGGAAATCCCCGCATTCCCGCTCAAGGGCGGACAGATCGTCGCGCGCGGGGTCGGCGCCGGACCGGATGTGGCGCGCATCCTGCGCCGGGTCGAGGAGCGCTGGATCGCCGAGGCCTTCCCCGATGCAGCCCGCGTCGAGGCCCTCCTTGACGACGTGCTCGCTGAGGCGCGCGCATGAATCTCGGCGATCTCGGCGGCTTCCTGTTCGAACAGCCGCTGCTGTCGCTGACGATCCTCGCCATCCTGCTGGCGGTCGGCGCGGGCATGATCGCCGCGAGCCGTCCCCGCCTTGGCCGAGCCATGCGCAATACGGCCTACCTCGGCCTTGTCGCGGCGCTGTTGCTGACGGTGGCGGAGCTTGCCGGGCACAACAGCCGCTCCGAAGCCGCACTCTGGCTCGACGCCACGCGCCCCGCCGAGATCGTCGGCAAGGAAACGGTCGTCGCGATGCGCGCGGACGGGCACTTCTGGGTGGAAGCGGAACTGAACGGCGAGCCGGTCGAATTTCTGATCGACACAGGGGCGACCTACACCGGCGTATCTCGCCGCATCGCCGAGAAAGTGGGCATCCAGCCCGACGTCGAGGATCGGGGGATGATCCTCGAAACGGCGAACGGCTCCATCGTCGCAAGGCGCGGCACGGCGGATTCTCTGCGTTTCGGTGGGATCGAGGCCAACGCGCTTACCATCGCCATCGGCCCCGACAACGAAGTCGACACCAACGTAATCGGCATGAACCTGCTCTCGCAACTCGCCGCGTGGCGCGTCGAGGGTAACCGCCTGATCCTGACACCAAAGGCACGCACTGCCCGGACTTGAGGCGACAAAGTCAGCCTTGCGAAAGCTGGCCTGTGCTAGACCTGCTTGCATGAGCCTTTCCGAAATCCTCAGCTTCCTTGCCGGACAGCCGCTGCTGGCGCTTGCCTTTGCGGGCATTGTCGCGAGCGTTGTCGGCGGCATGCTGCGGCGGCCACTGCCCCTGTTCGGCGGCTTCCTGCGCGGGCTCGGCAATCTCGGACTGCTGGCGGCGATGCTGCTGACGATCGCGCAGGTCACGCGGCTGACTACCGGCACCGACTTCGCGCTCCCCCAACTCGGCATCGAGCGTCAGAGCGTGGCGGGCGGCGAAACGCGGGTGCCGATGCAGCCCGACGGTCACTTCTGGATCAGCGCCACGCTCAACGGAGTGAAGCGCGATTTCCTCGTCGATACCGGAGCGACGTTGACAGCCATTTCACCCGAGACGGCTCAGGAAGCCGGGTTGAAGGCCAATCCGCTCAACCGCTCGGTACTGATGCGCACCGCCAACGGCACCGTCGAGGCGCAGCTTGCAGTGATCGACGAGCTGCGGATGGGGAACGTCGTGGCGCGAGAGATCGACGCGGTCGTCGCGCCTGGCCTCGGCGATGCGAACGTCATCGGCATGAACCTGCTCTCGCGCCTCGCAAGCTGGCGGGTGGAGGGCAAGACGCTGATCCTCGTGCCCCATCATCCGCAGGAAACGTGACCCGGCGCTAACCCTGGAACTTGTTGTCCCGCGGGAATCCCACCGGAGGCAACCGGCCCGCTGCACCGCGCGCGACCTTCCAGAGCGCCATGTCCTTCTCGGTCCGCGTGCGGCCGGTATCGCCACCCATGGTCCAGGACAGACCGTCCTCCAGTTTCAGCGTCGTCACGTCGGCCATGCCGCCATCGCGGTAGCGCTGGAGAGTGACGCCCTGCCCCTTGGCCATGACCGGCAGTTCCTCAAGGCTGAAGATCACCAACTTGCGATTGTCGCCGACCACCGCGACGTGGTCGTGCTCGGCCGGGATCTCACGCACGACCGTCAGCGTTACGCCGGGCTTGGTGGACATGACGGCGCGGCCCTTGCGGGTCTCGGCCAGCAGTTCGTCCATCTCCGCCGCAAAGCCACGCCCGATGTTCGACGCAAGCAACAGTTGCGCCTTGGGCTTGTAGGGCACGACGGCAATGATGTGCGCCTCCGCGTCGATGTCCACCATCGTGCGGATCGGCTCGCCGAAGCCACGCGCGCCGGGCAGCTTGTCCGCGCCCAGCGTGTAGAAGCGCCCGTTGTCGAGCGCGATCAGCAGCTTGTCCGTCGTCTGCGCATGAAAGGCATAGGCGGGACCATCGCCTTCCTTGAACTTGAAATCACCATCCAGCGGCACGTGACCCCTGGCCGCCCTGATCCATCCGCGCTGCGAGAGGATCACCGTCACCGGCTCCTTCTCGATCATCGCATCCATCGAGAACTCGACCGTCTTGGCGGCCTGCGCGATCGTGGTACGACGACGGCCGAGCGCAGTATCCTCGGCATAGTCCTTGCGCAGCATTGCGAGATCGCGCTTGATGCGGGTGCGCTGGCGGGCCGGGCTTTCGAGCAGCTTGTTGAGATCGTCCTGCTCTTTAAGCAGTTCCTCATGCTCCTTGCGAAGCTCCATTTCCTCAAGCTTGCGCAAGCTGCGCAGGCGCATGTTGAGGATGGCTTCGGCCTGCCGGTCGGTCAGTTCGAACTCGGCGATCATCACCGGCTTGGGCTCGTCCTCGGTGCGGATGATCTCGATGATCCGGTCGAGGTTGAGGTAGGCGATGATGTAACCCGCAACCAGTTCGAGGCGCGAGGCGATCTTCTCAAGCCGGTGCCGGGTACGGCGAAGCAAGATGTCGATCTGGCTGTAGATCCACTCGGACAGCAGCAGCTTGATGCCCAGAACCCCCGGCGTGCGGTGCGAATCCAGCACATTGAAGTTCAGGCTGAACCGGCTTTCCAGCTCGGTCAGCTTGTAGAGGCTTTCCTTCAACAATTCCGGATCGACGTTACGGCTCTTGGGGACGAGGACGATGCGGATTTCCTCATCGCTCTCGTCGCGCACGTCCTCGAGGATCGGCAGCTTACGGTCGCCGATGAGGGCCGCGATCTGCTCGATCAGCTTGCCCTTGGGCAGCATGTAGGGAATTTCGCTGACGACGAGTTGCCACTGCCCCGCGCCCAACTTCTCGATCCCGGTCTCTTCCCACGAACCGTCGGGATTGCGCCCTGTGGAGAAGCGACCGCGCACACGGAAGGCGCCCTTGCCGGTTTCGTAGGCGTGGCTGATCGCCTCGGGGCTGTCGACCACGAGTCCGCCGGTCGCGAAGTCTGGGCCCTTGAAGACCTCCATCAGCTGCGCGTGCTCGGCGTGCGGATTGTCGATCAGCAGCAGCGTCGCGTCGATGATCTCGGCCACGTTGTGGCTCGGGATCGAGGTCGCCATGCCGACCGCAATGCCGGTCGCGCCGTTCGCCAGCAGGTTCGGGAACAGGCCGGGGAAGATATCCGGCTCGCTCTCCTCGCCATTGTAGGTCGGGATGAAATCGACCGTACCCTCGTCCAGCCCGGCCATGAGTTGGATCGCGGTCTTGGTCAGGCGTGCTTCGGTGTAGCGGTAGGCAGCGGCGTTATCGCCGTCGATGTTGCCGAAGTTCCCCTGCCCCTGCACCAGCGGATAGCGCAGCGAGAAGTCCTGCGCGAGGCGCACCATCGCGTCGTAGACTGAGGCGTCGCCATGCGGGTGGTACTTACCGATGACGTCGCCGACGACGCGGGCGGACTTCTTGTAGGCACTCGCCGGGTCCAGCTTGAGCTGGCGCATCGCCCAAAGCAGGCGGCGGTGGACCGGCTTCAACCCATCGCGCAGGTCAGGCAGCGAGCGGGCCGTAATGGTTGACAGCGCGTAGACGAGATAGCGCTCGGACAGCGCTGCATCGAAGGGCGCGTCGACGATGGCGTCGAACGGATCGGAGTCGTCGTCGGTCGTGGTCACCATGATAGGAACGTGTTAGCAACACCGCAGGCCGAGAGGAACCGGCCATCGCCAAGTTTTCCGCGATTCATTGCACTTGCGAAGCAGGCGGCTTCGTCAGCCGATCTGCATGTCGCGCACGACGCCCGGGATGCGTACCGCTATGCCATCCATCGCCTCGGTCACTTCGATCTGGCAGGAAAGGCGACTGGTACGCGTGACGCCGGCCGCGAGGTCCAGCATGTCCTCCTCATCGTCGGACGCGGGGACGAGCTTGTCGAACCAGTCGGGCGAGATGATGACGTGGCACGTGGAGCAGGCCATCTGCCCCTCGCACGTTCCCTCGAGCGGCATTCCGGCGTTCTGCGCGACTTCCAGCAGCCGCGAACCGGGCTCAGCCTGCGCCGTCACCCGCGATCCGTCGATATTCACAAACAGGACGTCAACCAAGTCATACTCCCTGCGCCGCCGCAGCGGCTTCTATTCTGGCGCAGGCATCCTCCACTTCCCGAAGTTCACTATATCGCCCGAATCCCAGACGGATAGAGCTTTTGGCATCCCTATCCGAAAGACCCAAAGCGCGAAGCACGTGGCTGGGGCGGCCCGACCCGCTGGCACAGGCCGATCCTGCCGAAAACGCCACGTCCCGCAACTCTGACATCAGACGGGCGACATCGAGCCCCGGCAGGCGCAGATTGAGGTTCCCGTGCCAGCGCCGGGTGGCCGAGCCGTTGAGCGTCCAGCGCGAGAGGATCGTCCGGGCGCATTCCCAAAGCAGCGCGACGTGCGCCGCATCTTCGTCCATCCGCGCCTTGGCGAGAGCCGCCGCAGCCCCGAAACCGGCGCAGAGCATCGGGCTCAGCGTTCCTGAGCGCAGGCCCTGCTCCTGCCCCCCACCGCGGATCAGCGGCGCGAGATCGAGCCCATCGCGAACCCACAGTGCGCCGATGCCCTTGGGTCCGTAGAGCTTGTGTGCGCTGATCGCGATCAGATCGGCGTCGGCCGGCGGCGTGATCTTGCCCGCGCCCTGCACCGCATCGCACAGAAACAGCGCTCCCGCCGCATGTGTGCGCGCGGCGAGGCGCTCTACCGGTTGCACCGTGCCGATCTCGTTGTTGACCTGCATCACGGCGACAAGGCCGGTATCGTTGGGCAGTGCGACGTCCACATGGACGAGCCCTTCGGTGTCGACCGGCAAGACCGCGAGCCCGGAATCGAGCGCCTGCGCGGTATCCAGCACGGCAGCGTGCTCGATCGCTGAGACGGCCAGCTTGCGTGCGCCGCTGCCGAGGATCGCAAGGTTGATCGCTTCGGTCGCCCCGGATGTGAATATCACCCGGCCACCGGGCGGCAGCAATGCGGCGACCTGCGCACGCGCTACCTCCACGGCTGCGGCGGCTGCACGACCGGGGCGATGCGGGCTGTGCGGATTGGCAAAACCTGTCGTTTCGGGCCCGCCGAGCCATGGCAGCATCGCCTCGCGCGCTTCGGGAGCGAGCGGTGTCGTCGCCTGATAATCGAGGTAGATCACGCGTTCACCTCGGCCAAGGCGGCGGCGAAAGCGTCGAGTTCCTCGGGCGTGGTGCTCCACCCTATGGATACCCGGACGGTGCGTTTGGCCAGATCCTCGCCAATGCCGAAGCCTTTGAGAACACGGCTTTGTTTCAGCGTTCCGGACGAACAGGCGCTGCCTGCCGAGATCGCGAAGCCCTTGGCGTCCATGCGGATCAGCATGGCCGTCGCCGAGATTTTCGGCGCAGCCACGGCGAAGATGTACGAGCACGGGACGCCGGGCTGGATCACTTCACCATGTTCCCGGAGCCGGTCCCGGAACGCCAAACGCTGCGCCTCACTGGTCGCCCATTGCCCGATCCCTCCGGCCTCCAGAGCCGCCGCGAAAGCCAGCGCTGCGGGAAGGTTTTCGGTGCCTGCGCGATAGCCGCGCTCCTGCCCGCCGGTCGGTTCCAGCATCGCGAAGTCGCGCACCAGCAGCGCGCCGATGCCGACCGGGCCGCCCAGCTTGTGCGCCGAAACGACCACCATGTCGGCATCCGGCAAAGCCCACTTTCCCGCCGATTGCGAGCAATCCGCAAGGAACAGCCCGCCCCCTTCCCGGACCCGAGAGACTAGTGCATCGGACCGTGCACTGAACGGCACCAAGCCGTCACCGAGAAGCACCGAACCGGTCTCTGAGTTCACCGACTGCACCGCGACGACAGCCCTGCCCTGCCCAGCCAGCGCCGCAGCCAGCGCATCGCCGTCCACCTCGCCACCCACCACCGGCAGCACCTGCGCATCGGGTGCCGCGCGAAACACGGCGTCATGCTCGACCGCCGAAACCAGTCGCCGTTCCGCCTTGGCACGACCGAGCCCCAAGGCCAGCGCCTCGCTCGCACCCGAAGTGAAGAGCACTTCGCCCTGCCAGCCCAGCGCCGCCTTCACGCGGGCGCGGGCATCTTCGAGAGCGGCACGGGCGGCGCGGCCGGCGGCGTGGGGGCTCGACGGATTGGCCCATAGGGCGGCACCCTCCAGCCAGGCCTCGCGGGCGGCGGGGAGGAGCGGCGTGGTCGCCGCGTGGTCGAGATAGATGTTCGGAAAGGCCATTGTTTGTGAAAGTTGTCTTTAGGACGAAGATTTCTATATAGCCAACCTTCCTCTTTTCCACTCCCGCGACTTGTCGCTGCAAAAGCGACTCGCGGGAGTTTCAACAGGTCAGGCCGCAAACACACATGCCCGCAGTCATCTTCCCCGGTCCCGAAGGTCGTCTCGAAGGTCGTTTCCAGCCCGCAACGCGCCCGCGCGCGCCGGTGGCGATGATCCTCCATCCGCACCCGCAAGCGGGCGGCACGATGAACGACCGCATCACGCAGCACCTGTACAAGACGTTCGTGGCGCGCGGCTTCGCGACCCTGCGCTTCAACTTCCGCGGCGTCGGCCGCAGCCAGGGCAGCTTCGACAACGGCATCGGCGAACTGTCCGACGCGGCGGCAGCGCTCGACTGGGTGCAGTCGATCCACCCGGAAGCTTCGACCACCTGGATCGCGGGCTATTCGTTCGGCGCGCTGATCGGCATGCAGCTGCTTATGCGCCGCCCGGAGATCCGCGGCTTCATCTCGGTCGCGCCGCCCGCGAACATGTACGACTTCTCGTTCCTCGCGCCCTGCCCGGCCTCGGGCATCATCATCCAGGGCACGGGCGACACGGTGGTGACGCCCAACGCCGTGCAGAAGCTGGTCGACAAGCTGCGCACGCAGAAGCACATCACCATCCACCACGACGAGATCCCGCGCGCGAACCACTTCTTCGAGCACGAGACGCCGGAGCTGATGCGCTCGGTCGACAACTACCTCGACATGCGCCTCGCCCCGGATTGCCCGATCAAGTAACCGGCCGGACCAGAGATCGATAGGTCACGGATCAACACAGGCGTCGGAGCATCACTCCGGCGCCTGTTCCTTTTTCGCCTCGCTCGACAGCGATTTGCCCTCGCGGTTGGGCAGCGTCCAGATGACGATGTTGACGATCATCACCCCCGCCAGCACCAGCATCAGCCCCGCCTGCTTGCGATATCCCCCGCGCCGATAGAGCACGATGGCGCCCAGGATCAGGGCGATGACCGTCAGCACGAGAAGCGAGAGCGCGATGTCCATGGCGCTGTCCTAGCTCAGCCCGGCGCGGTTTGACACCCGCCTGTCGCGCCGCCATCGTCCGGCCATGACAGACACCCCCAACTCGATTTCCGGCCACTCGATTTCCCGGCGCAGCACGCTGCACCTGCTCGCCGCAGGAACCGCCACCCTTGCCATGCCGATGCGCGCCGTCGCCGCTGCCCAAAGCACCGCTTCGACCGGAGCCGACGCCCTGCTCGACAACATCGCATGGAGCCTGCTGGAGCACGTCCCCGAAACCGCCACTGGCCTCGGCGTCGACACCGGCGAACATGCTGGCCTGCGCGCCCGCATGGAGGACCGCTCCGAAGCCGGACGGCAGGCTTATGCCGCCACCTTGCGCAAGGCGCTCGCGCAAGTGGAAACGTTCGACACGACCGGACTCGACCACTCCACCCGCACCAGCCTTGCCGTAGTAAAGAGCGCATTCGCCACCTCGCTCGAAGGTTTCGCGATGCCGTATGGCGATGTCGCCGTGGGCGGCTGGCGCAACACGCCCTACGTCGTCATCCAGAACGTCGGCGCCTATCTCGACGCGCCGCGCTTCCTCGACGCCGATCACCCGATCAAGGCTCCCGCCGACGCCGATGCGTGGATCGCTCGCCTCTCGCAACTCGATGCCCAGCTTGATGGCGAGCGTGGCCGGATCGAGGCGGCGGCGGCCAAGGGCCTCGTCCCGCCGGACTTCCTGCTCGACCGCGCCATCGCGCAGATGACGAGCACGATCGCGGACGCGCGCAAGGACGGCGGCAGCCTCGTCACCTCGATCGCCGGGCGAACGGGGCAGATGACCGGGACGTGGGCTGCGGACGCGAAGACAATCGTCGCCACCGAAGTCGTCCCGGCGCTGGAACGCCAGCTTGCCGAACTCCAGCGTCAGCGCGGCGTTGCCAAGGGCGATCCTGGCATGCGCGAGCGTCCGCACGGCGCGGAGTTCTACGCCTGGGCCCTGCGCGCCAGCACGACGACGCGCGTTCCGCCCGAGGAAGTCCACCAGCGCGGACTTCAGGAACTCGCCGATCTCCATGCCCGCATGGACCCGATCCTGAAGTCGCTCGGCTACACGCAGGGCACCGTGGGCGCACGCATGACCGCGCTCGGCGAGGACAAGCGCTTCATGTTCTCCGAAGGCGATCCCGGTCGTACCGAGATCCTCGCCTTCATCCAGAAGCGCATTGACTGGATCCGTTCGCAGATGCCCCGCGCCTTCCGCGAGGTCGTTCCCGGCAATGTCGAAGTGCGCCGCCTGCCGCTTTCGGAGGAACCCGGTGCGCCGACCGCCTATGGCGGCGCGGGCTCGAAGGACGGCAGCGTGCCGGGCAAGATGTGGATCAACCTTCGCACCACCGACCTGCACCGCAAGTACGACCTGCCGACGCTGGTCCATCACGAGGCGATCCCCGGCCACGTCTGGCAGGGCGAATACGCCAACCGCCTGCCGCTGATCCGTTCGATCCTCGCGTTCAACGCCTATTCCGAAGGCTGGGCTCTCTATGGAGAGCAGTTGGCGGACGAACTTGGCGCCTATGACGACGATCCGGTCGGACGGCTCGGCTACCTACAATCGCTGGCGTTCCGCGCCTGCCGCATGGTGGTGGATACCGGGCTCCATTCGAAGGGCTGGACGCGCGAACAGGCCGTGCGCTTCTTCATGGAGAAGAACGGCAACAAGCGCGAGGAAGTGGTCAACGAGGTGGACCGCTATTGCTCGTGGCCGGGTCAGGCCTGCGGCTACAAGATGGGTCATTCGCAGATCGTGGCGCAGCGCAACCGGGCGCAGGACGCGCTCGGCGCGGCCTATGACCTGCGCGATTACGATCAGGCAGTGGTCGATGGCGGCAACGTGCCGCTGGATGTGCTGGCGCAGAACGTCAGCGAATATATCGCGGGCAAGACGCGCTGAAATGGATACGTCGTCCCGGGTCGATCCCGGGACGACGTTCAAAAGCTCAGCTCTTGCCGAACAGGCCCTTGGCCATGCCGGTCAGGTCGTCGATGACGCTGCCGTCGCCGTCCTTGTCGAAGAAGCTGGCGGCCTTGCCGGGATCGGCCGCGATGGCGCTGGCGAACTGGGTCAGCGAACCTTCGCCGCCGATCTGAGTGATGAGCTGCTGGATGGTGCCGACATCGAGGCCGCTGCGCTCGGCGGCCAGTTCTGCGGTGTCGCCATCCTGCTGATGCGCGATGCCGAGGGCGGCGATCGCCTTTTCGGCCACGCTCGGGTCGAGGCCCAGCTTGTTGGCGAGATTGGTCACGTCAGCGTGCTCGCTGACCTGGCCGAGAATGCCGTCGAAAAGTCCCATGTGCCTCACTCCATTTGTGGCGGACGGCATCGAATATGGGCCTAACCCGTGACGAACGGAAGGCACCAATTTGTCCACCCCGACGCGTCGTTCACCTGCCTTCACGCATCGACGAGATGCATGGCGTGCAATTGACGAATAGGGCAGCGCCGCCTAGCGCGTGAATTCACCTAGAGTATGGTTGGGCCAGCCGTTTCCATGGTGTAACCTGTTGAAAGAGGCGCGCCCGGTGCGGGCGCCCGGCAAGGATCTGTGCATGAGCCTTACGGCCACCGCCGTTGCGGTAATGATAAGTTCGGTGGCTCCGCAGGCCGTTGATCCGGCGACGACCGCTCCGACTTCGCAGCCTGCAACGGAAGCGGGCGCGGCTCCGCAGATCCCGGTATCACCCGATGTCGCGACTTCCGAGGTTCCGGCAGCACCCGCCGCAGATGCGCCTGCCGCCGGGGCGCAGGATGCCGCTCCCGCCGCAGGCGCGGGCTCCGAAATCGTCGTCATGCCGCGCAAGGCGCCGCCGCCAGAAGACCCGCTGGAGCGGATCAACGAACAGTCGTTCAAGACGGTGCAGGCCGTCGACAAGGCCGTGCTGGAGCCGGTCGCCAAGGTCTACAACAAGGGCTTGCCCAAGCCGGTGCGGCAGGGTCTGCGCAACTTCTTCTCGAACCTCGGCGAACCGGTGGTCTTCGTCGCATACCTGCTGGAACTGAAGCCCGGCAAGGCGTTCGAGACGGCGGGGCGCTTCGCGATCAACACCACGATCGGCGCGGCGGGGTTCGTCGACATGGCGAAGCGCAAGCCGTTCAACCTGCCCTACCGCCCCAACGGCCTTGCCAATGTGCTCGGCTATTATGGCGTGAAACCAGGACCTTACTTCTACCTGCCGATCGTCGGCCCGACGACGCTGCGCGATATCATCGGCGATTCCGTGGACCGCTTGCTGCTCCCCGCCGCCGTGGGCAGCCCGTTCAACAAGCCGGAGGTCGTGATCCCCTCGACCATCCTCAGCCAGCTGGGCGAGCGCGCCGCGTTCGACGAGCAGATCCGCGATATCCGCCAGCAGGACAACCCTTACGCCTACTACCGCGAGCTGTATCTGAAGCAGCGCGAGGCGGAGATCGAGGCGCTGCATGGCCGCATCGTACCGGATGCTCCGGCGGTCTACGGCCCGGGCATGAAGACCGCAGGCAAGCCCAAACCCGCAGAAGAGGCCGCTCCCGCAACTGCTCCTGACACGCCGACCGATGCCACGCCGCCGCCTGCGGAAGCACCCGCGACGGCTCCCGAGCCAGCGCCCGCAACCATGCACTGAACGGCACCTAACCCGCACTGAAGCAAACAGAAGGGCTCCGGAGGCGAACCTCCGGAGCCCTTCGTGCATTCAGCGGTAAGCCTTACGCGGCGACGCTGGCCGCGACCGGAGCCGCCTTGCGAACGCCCTCGTCGACATGGGCTTCGAACTGCTCGAAGTTGTCGATGAACTGCTTCACCAGCGTCTGCGCCGTCTTGTCATACTCGGCGCCGTCGGCCCACGCACCGCGCGGATCGAGCAGCTTCGTGTCGACGCCCGGCACCGCCACCGGAACCTCGAAGCCGAAGTTCGGATCCTCGCGGAACTCGGCATCGTTGAGGCTGCCGTCAAGCGCAGCGTTGAGCAGCGCGCGGGTGGCCTTGATCGGCATGCGCTTGATGCCTTCCATCGTCGCCTTGCCGCCCGACCAGCCGGTGTTGACCAGCCAGCACTTCACGCCGCCCTTGGCGATCCGCTCCTTGAGCAGGTTGCCGTAGACCGACGGGTGGCGCGGCATGAACGGCGCGCCGAAGCAGGTCGAGAACGTCGCTTCCGGCTCGGTCACGCCGATCTCGGTGCCCGCGACGCGCGCGGTGTAGCCCGAGAGGAAGTGATACATCGCCTGGTCCGGGGTCAGCCGCGCGATCGGCGGCAGCACGCCGTAGGCGTCGGCGGTGAGGAAGATCAGGTTCTGCGGCACCGGCCCGAGGTTCTTCTCCGAGCAGTTCGGGATGAAGTCGATCGGGTAGGAACCGCGGCTGTTCTCCGCCAGCGAGTTGTCGTCGAGGTCGATCTTCCGGGTCTCCGGGTCGATCACCACGTTCTCCAGCACCGTGCCGAAGCGGCGGGTGGTGGCGTAGATCTCCGGCTCGGCCTCTTCCGAAAGGCGGATCATCTTGGCGTAGCAGCCGCCCTCGAAGTTGAAGACTGCGGTGTCCGACCAGCCGTGCTCGTCGTCGCCGATTAGCGTGCGCGAGGCATCGGCCGAAAGCGTCGTCTTGCCGGTGCCCGACAGGCCGAAGAACACCGCCGTGTCGCCGTCCGGGCCGATGTTGGCCGAGCAGTGCATCGGCATCACGCCCTTCACCGGCAGCAGGTAATTGAGAATGCCGAAGACCGACTTCTTCATCTCGCCCGCATAGGCGGTGCCGCCGATCAGGATCAGCTTCTCGGTGAAGTTCACCGCGATCACCGTCTCGGAGCGCGAGCCGTGGCGCGCAGGGTCCGCGCGGAAGCTCGGCAGGTCGATGATGGTGTATTCGGGCGCGAAGCTCTCCAGCTCGCCTGCGGTCGGGCGGACCAGCAGCGTGCGGATGAACAGGTTATGCCAGGCGAACTCGTTGATGACGCGCACGTTGACGCGGTGCTCGGGCTGCGAGCCGCCGAACAGGTCGGCGACGTAGAGCGTGTCCTTCTCACCCAGCGCGGCGAGGAAATCCTCCTTCAGCGCGGCGAAGTGCTCCGGCGTCATCGGCACGTTGGTCTTCCCCCACCAGACCGTGCCTTCCGTCTCCGCGTCCTTGACGATGAACTTGTCCTTCGCCGAACGTCCGGTGTGCTTGCCGGTGGCGACGACGAACGGACCGTCCGCCGAAAGAACGCCCTCTCCGTTCCTTACCGCATGTTCCACCAGAGGGGCCGTGCCGAGATTCGCGAAGATCCGGGCCGTCGTCGCGATGCCCTGTTTTGCTAGCGGATAGCCAAGGGAATTGGTCAAATGTCATCTCCTCCAAAAGATGGCGCCGTTACGGGTTTTCCCGCTGACGCTAAGCCAGATGGCTCTACCGATTCCTGCGCAAGAATCGTGCCGCACGTAGGCCGCCACTTCTTTTCCGTCAATTTGACTGCAATTGGAACCATCAAGGGTTGAACCCGCGGATTTTTGGGCATGTTTGCCTTTTCGAACATCCGATTAAGCTGATTTATGCTGCACCTGCTTCGCGTTATTTCCGACCATTCGTGACGATTGTCCGACAGTCGGTTTTCACCCAGCGAAGCGTCGCCCGACCGATCCGAAATTGCCACGCGCCAATGCAGTGGCTAGTGTCGGGTGACATTACCCTTGGATCGTCATTGCGAGCGCAGCGAAGCAATCCGGCACCGAACGACCCGCGTGGATTGCTTCGCTGCGCTCGCAATGACGAACTGCGGTTCAAGCCGATGTCGCCACGCCAGTCAGCGTGATCCATGCATGAGAAGGCAAAGTCCGGGCGCCCATGGCCGAACCACTGAACGCCCCGATCCCCGCCGACGAGACCCCTGCGCCAAAGCGCCAGCAGGTCATCGCGCTCGTCGATGACGACCGCAACATCCTGACCACGCTGTCGATCGGCCTGCACGCGGAGGGCTTCGCCACGCGCGTCTATGCCGATGGCGAGACGGCGCTGAAGGCCCTGCTGGAGAACCCGCCCGACCTTGCGATCTTCGACGTGAAGATGCCGCGCATGGACGGGCTCGATCTGCTCAAGGCCCTGCGCGCGCAGTCCAGCCTGCCGGTGATCTTCCTGACATCGAAGGACGAGGAGCCGGACGAGGCGCTGGGCCTTGCGATGGGCGCGGACGACTACATCGCCAAGCCCTTCAGCCAGCGCCTGCTCGTCGCGCGCATCCGCGCCATCCTGCGCCGCAGCGAACTGGCGAAGGCGACGCCCGAGGAAGCGCCCGGCGTCGAGGTTCCCGACCCCGTCGTGCGCGGCCGCCTCGCGCTCGACCCGGCGCGCCATCAGGTGACGTGGGACGGGCGCCCCGTCTCGCTGACGGTCACCGAATTCCTGATCCTCGAGGCGATGGCCCTGCGCCCCGGCGTGGTGAAGAGCCGCAACCAGCTGATGGACGCGGCCTACAGCGACGACGTCTACGTCGACGACCGCACCATCGACAGCCACATCAAGCGCCTGCGCCGCAAGTTCCGCGCCGCCGACCCGGAGTTCGCCGCGATCGACACGCTCTATGGCGCGGGATACTCCTTCACCGATGGCTAGGCGCCAGAACCGCCGCAGCCGAAGCCGCCTGCCGTCATGGCGCGTCTCGCTGACGGCGCGCATCCTCGCGGTCAACTTCATCGCGCTGGCCCTGCTGGCCGGCAGCCTGTTCTACATCGACAGCTACCGCAACGAACTGCTTGCCGAGCGCTACCGCCTCGCCAAGTCCGAAGCCGAGATCACCGCCGATGCGCTGGCGGACGAGAACCCCGCAGGCCGTCTCGCGCTGATCGCCCGCATCGGCCCGGAGCAGGACTTGCGCCTGCGCCTGTTCGATGCGCGCGGCGAACTGGCGGGGGACAGCTTCGCCCTCGCCAGGCCCGCCTACCGCCTGATCGACCCGGCGTCGGAACCGTGGTTCCAGGACGCCGCGCGGATGCTCGACCGCGCGATGGACTTCGTGCTCGGCGCGCCGGAGATACCGGACTATCGCGACCCGACCGACACCAGTGCCCGCGCATGGCCCGAAGTCGGCGCAGCGCTCGTCGGCAGGGAAACGTGGATCAGCCACAAGGCCGCGCCCGACCGCACGCCGATCATCATCGCCGCGACGCCGGTCGGCACCGACGGCTCGGCGCTGCTCGTCACCCGCAACGCGCGCGACATCACCGAGAACGTGCGCATGGCGCGCCAGACCCTCGCCATCATCGTCGGCGGCGCGCTCGGCGTCTCGATCCTGCTCTCGCTGTTCCTTGCCCGCACCATCGTCGAGCCGCTGCGCAAGCTGGTGCGCGCCGCCGTGCGCGTGCGCCTCGGCCGTGATCGCAGCGTCGTCGTGCCGCGCCTGCCCGACCGGCGGGACGAGATCGGCCTGCTCGCCCGCGCCATCTCCGACATGAGCGGGGCGCTGCGCCAGCGCATCGACGCGGTGGAAAGCTTCGCCGCCGACGTCGCGCACGAACTCAAGAACCCGCTGACTTCGCTGCGCAGCGCGCTCGAAACACTGGAGCGCGTGGACGAACCGGACTTGCGCGGCCAGCTCATCGGCATCGCCAAGGACGACGTGCGTCGCATCGACTTCCTCGTCAGCGAGATCGCCGACGCGAGCCGGATCGACGCGCAGCTCAGCCGCACCACCTTCGAGCCGGTGGACATGGGCGGCCTAGTCCGCGCCCTCGTCGGCGAGCGCGACCAGCGCGGCGTCAACGGCGGCAGCCCGATCCGGGTCGTGCAGGAACCGGGCGCCGACGCCGAAAGCGACAGCCTCATGGTGCCGGGCGACGCTGCGCGGCTGGAACGCGTGCTGCAAAACCTGCTCGACAACGCCGTCTCGTTCTCGCCTCCCGGCGGCTCCATCGAGATCGTGCTGTCGCGCGTGGACGGCCGCGTGAAGATCGCCGTCGCCGACCATGGCCCCGGCATCCCGCAGGCCTCGCGCGAGCGGGTGTTCGAACGCTTCCACTCGCTGCGCCCCTCGCGCGAGGAGTTCGGCACCCACAGCGGCCTCGGCCTCGCCATCGCGCGCACCATCGTCGAGGCGCACTTCGGCCGCCTCGTCGCCACCGACCGGACCGACGGCGAACCCGGCGCGCGGTTGGTCATCTCGCTGCCGGTCTGGGAGCCGGGCGCGTGAGCCTGTTCCCGCGCCAGTCCACCTGCGTCGCCATCGACGGACGCGGCGTGTTGATCGAAGGACCGCCGGGTGCGGGCAAGTCCAGTCTGGCGCTCACGCTGATAGACCGGGGTGCCGTTCTGGTCGGCGACGACTCCGTGATGCTGGAAGTTCGCGACGGCACGCTCATCGCGCACCCGCATCCCCGCACGCGCGGCCTCATCGAAGTGCGCAACCTCGGGCTGCTGGCGTTCCCCTGTGCCGAAGCCGTCCCCGTGGCCCTCGTGCTCGCGCTGGATGCCGACGCCCCGCGCTACATCGAGGAGCCGGAGACGCTCGCCATCGCGGACGTGACCCTGCCGCTCATCCGCCTCTGGCCGGGTGGCGAGGCTCTGCCCCTCAAGGCCGAACTGGCGCTGCGCCGCTACGGCCTTCCCGGCTGACCGCCCTCTCATATCGAGCATAGCCCTTTCGCCCCCTTCCCTTTCCGGGCGAGTGCGCGCAGAGAAGCAAGCTATGGGGAATCAAGCGGGAAATCCGCAGCGCGTGCTGCTGGTGACGGGAATGCTGGGGGCCGGCAAGACCACGGCGCTGCGCGTGCTGGAGGATCTCGGCTGGGAGATCGTCGACAACTTCCCGGTCCGCATGCTCGACGCCCTGATCGACGGCGCGCCCGAGGGCGATCCCACGCCACTGGCGATCGGCTTCGATTCCCGCACCCGCGGCTTCGACCCCGAACGCGTGATCGCGCAGGTCAAGAGCCTGAGCGAACGCCGCGACCTCCAGCTGACCACCATGTTCCTCGACTGCTCCAGCTCCGAGCTTGAGCGCCGCTACAACGAGACCCGCCGCCGCCACGCCCTCGCCGCCGACGCGCCGGTATCGACCGGCATCCGCGCCGAACGCGAACTGCTCGCCCCGCTGCGGCGCTGGGCGGACCTGCTCGTCGACACCAGCGAATTCACCTCGAACGACCTGCAGCGCGCGATTCGCGAACGCTTCGCCGACAGCGCCGCCGAGGAACTGACGGTCACCGTATCGAGCTTCGGCTTCTCGCGCGGGATGCCGCCGATCGCCGATCTCGTCTTCGACATGCGCTTCCTCGACAACCCGCACTGGGACGCCGAACTGCGCCCCCAGACAGGGCAGGATGCGGCGGTGGGCGACTACATCCGCAAGGATCCCGCATGGGAAGAGGCCTTTATCCGGATCCGCGATCTGGTCCTGATGTTGCTGCCGCGTTACCGCGCTCAGGGAAAAGCCTATGTTCACATAGCTTTCGGTTGTACCGGGGGGAGACACCGCTCGGTATTCACCGCCGAACAGATCGCAGCGGCCTTGCGTCTCTCAGGATTTTCGCCCACATTGCTGCACCGCAACCTGGGCTCGCGGGCAGCCGATCTTCTGGAAGGAGGTCTGCGGCGTGAGAAATAGGAACATCAACCGGGTGCGATTGCAGGAAATTCGGAGCGCTCTCCCGGCATGATCGGCATGATTCTGGTTACTCACGGCAATCTCGCCGAGGAGTTCGTACACGCGATGGAGCACGTCGTCGGCGACCAGCCCGACGTCGCGACCGTCTGCATCGGCCCGAACGACGACATGGAACGCCGCCGCTCCGAAATCGCCGACGCCATCACCAAGGTGGACAGCGGCGAAGGCGTCATCATCCTGACCGACCTGTTCGGCGGCACCCCCTCCAACCTCGCGATCTCGCTGATGCAGGCGGGCAAGGTCGAGGTGATCGCTGGCATCAACCTGCCCATGCTGATCCGTCTCGCCAAGGCGCGCGGCTGCATGCCGGTGCGCGAAGCCGTCGCCGCCGCGCGCGACGCGGGCCGCAACTACATCACCATCGCCAGCGAATACTTGGGGCAGGACGCATGATCGACTGCCGCGAGTCGGTGCTCATCGTGAACAAGCGCGGCCTCCACGCCCGCGCCAGCGCCAAGTTCGTCGGCCATGTCGCCGACCTGCCGCCTGCCGTCTCCGTCACCGTCAGCAAGGACGGCATGTCGGCCGCGGGCGGCTCGATCCTCGGCCTGATGATGCTCGGCGCCGCCAAGGGCGACACCATCGAGATCGCCTGCGCGGGTGACGGCGCCGACCAGGCGCTTGCCGTGCTCGCCGGCCTCGTGCGCGACGGCTTCGGCGAAGAGTGAGCCCCGGCCAGTGAGCGAGTACCCTGCACCGGGCGGCACCTATCGCCGCACGATCACCGGCTTTTCCAATCCCCTCGTCAAGTTCCTGCGCTCGCTGCGCGACAAGAAGCACCGCAAGCGCGAGCGGCGCTTCCTGGCGGAAGGCCTGCGCCTGCTGACCGATGCGCGCGAATGCGGCGTCCTGCCCGAGATGCTGGTGATGGCCATCGGCCGCGATCCGCATCCGCTGCTCGACGCGCTGGAGGCCGCAGTCTCCGCCAACGGCGGCGAGATCGTCGAGATGGACGTGGACATCCTCGCCAAAGTCACCGGCAAGGACAACCCGCAGGCCGTCGCGGGCGTCTTCGCGGAGTTCGACACCAGCCTCGCCAACCTCGACCGCGCAAGCTCGCCGATCTGGCTGGTGGCGCAGGCGCTGCGCGATCCCGGCAACCTCGGCACCATGCTGCGCACCGGCGACGCGGTGGGCGCGGGCGGACTGATCCTGATCGACGACTGCGCCGATCCCTTCTCGGTCGAGGCCGTGCGCGCCAGCATGGGTGCGATCTTCACCCAGAAACTCGCCATCGCGCGCTGGGACGAGTTCCAGCAATGGCTGCGCGAAGGCGACGGCCAGCTTGTCGCCGCCTCGCTGCGCGATCCGACCGACTACCGGCAGGCGCCTTACGCCGCGCCGTGCTTCCTGATGGTCGGCAACGAATCGCAAGGGCTGCCCGCCGCCTACGAGGAAGCGTGCGACCTGCGGGTCACCATCCCGATGCTGGGCCGTGCCGACAGCCTGAACGCAGCGGTTGCCGGAGCAGTGCTGGCCTACGAGGCGCTGGCGCACCTGCGCACGTCCTGATTTCGCCACACCCCTCGTCATTGCGAGCGTAACGAAGCAATCCACGGTCAGAGCGCGCCGCTGGATTGCTTCGCTACGCTCGCAATGACGAAAGGAAGCGGGCAGCGCGCCGTTGCGGCGTTCATCTGCCCCTCACCTGCCACGTCTTATCGTGCGCGCATCATGCAGCGATTCGGCTTTTTTCTGTTCTGTCCGATGCTTGTGGCGGGATGTTCAGACGCTGGCGACAGCTCTCACATCGCGCAGCGCGAGCCGCTGGCGAAAGCCTGGGTCGGTAGCCAATGGCGCTTCGACACCATCGACGGAAAGCGTCCCGCGTCCGAGGCTGCCGGGATTTCCTTCGACGGCAAGACGATCGTCATTCAGGCAGGCTGCAACCGCCTGCTCGGACCATGGCGCGTCGATGAAGACCGCCTGATCGCCGGTCCGCTGAACCAGGGCGAGGCTCCCTGCGAACAATCGTCATGGGAAGAAGGCAACGCCGTCAGCGCCCTCCTCGTCGCAACACCGCGCGTCACTGTCGAGGGTCAGCGCATGACCCTCCAATCGAGCGGCCACACTGCCGAACTGACCCGCCCCGCCGACTGAGGCCGCTTATTCGGCTGCCTCTTCGGTGATCTCTCCGGCGCGGTCCTCGATCTGCGCGGCGGGATCGGCATAGCGCGGCGCGGATTCGACAAGCGGCACTTCGTCGGAGATCTCGCGCTTGCCGATCTTGATGTGCTTCTCGCTCAGGCGGCGCGCACGGCTCATCACATTACCCTCATAAGTGCGCGCGAAGTCGTTGAAACTGTTCACCGCTCGGCCAAGGTGTGTGCCGACCTTCGACAGATCGTCCTGCGTCTTCGCAAGGCTGTCGTAGAGGTCCGCGCCAAGCTTGCCGATCTCGCGCGCTTCCTTCGCCAGACCTTCCTGCTGCCAGACCTGCGCGATGGTGCGGGCGATGGCGACGAGGTTGGTCGGGCTCGCCAGCAGTACCTTGCGGTCGAAGGCGAAGTCCCAAAGGCCGGAATCGTGGTCGAGCGCGGCGGCAATGAAGTGCTCGCCGGGGACGAACATGATCACGTAGTCGGGAGCATTCTCGAACTGGCTCTGGTAGCTCTTGGCGCCGAGCGTCTGGATGTGGTTGCGCATCGATCCCGCATGCTGGTTCAGGAACCCGATCCGCGTCGCCTCGTCCTCCGCCTCGAAGGCGTCCTGATAAGCGTTGAGCGAGACCTTGGCGTCGATCACCAGTTGCTTGTTGCCGGGGATGCGCACGATGGCGTCGGGCCGCAGGCGGCCGTCCTCGGTATCGATCGACTGTTCGGTCTCGAAATCGGTGTGTTCGGTCAGGCCGCACTGTTCGAGCACGTTCTTGAGCTGCTGCTCGCCCCAGCGCCCGCGCGCCTTGGGGGCATTGCGCAGCGAGTTGCCGAGCCGCACGGCTTCGGCCCGCACCAGTTCCTGCCCGACGCGCAGCGCCTCGATCTGGCCGGTCAACTGGCCGAAGGCATCCACGCGCTTGGCTTCCAGCGATGCGACCTGTTCCTCGTAGCTTTTCAGCCGCTGGCCAACGGGCGCGAGGATCGAGTTGATCCGCTCGGCGCTGGCCTTCTCGCTCTGCTCGAAACGCTCCCCGGCACGGCGCAGGAAGGCTTCCTGCGCGCCCGCCAGCACTTTGGCGCCAGCGTTTTCGAACTCCTTGCGCAGCGCTTCCTGCGCCTCGATGAGCAGGCGCTTCTGCTCGTCGAAGTTGGCGGTCTTTTCACGCAGGGTCGACAGTTCGTCCGACAGCGCGCGCTGTTCGCGCAGCAGCGTATCGACGCGGCCTGCATGTTCGGAGCGCGCCTTGTCGAGCATCTGGGTCAGTTCGCTGCGGGTCCGCTCGATGGCGGAGGCGCCGTCATGGCGCAGCCGCTCGGTTACGCCTTCGTGATCGATACGCGCACGTTCGAGCGCCTGTTCCAGCGCGTCTGCACGGCCCGCGCGTTCGCGCGCGGCTTCGAGATCGGCGAATGTCCGCAGATACCTGGCGTCGCCTTCGCGCGCCTCACGCTCGCGCGCCTCGGCCTGCGCGCGCCATTGCGCGACAGGCCGGGAGCCGAAGAACCAGCCTGCGGCGAGGCCGATGACGAGAGCGAGAATCGTGGCGACTGCGAGTTCCATTGCGCCAAACTAATGGAACATTTCAGGAACTCCAGCCCCTTTTCGGCGATTGTCCACTGCCCTCATCAGACGGCCGGAAATCAGGCCGCCTTGCGCAGCTTTTCGAGCTTCTTGAGCGCCATCTGGCGCTTCAGGCGCGAGAGGTGGTCGATGAAGAGGATGCCTTCGAGGTGGTCCATCTCGTGCTGGAGGCAGATCGCGAGCAGGCCGTCCATCTCCTCCTCATGAGTCGCGCCGTCGAGATCCTGCCAGCGGGCGCGGATGCGCGAGGGGCGCTCAACGTCGGCGAAGATCTCGGGGACCGAGAGGCAGCCTTCCTGATAGACGATATGTTCTTCGGAAGGATCGAGGATCTCCGGGTTGATGAAGATCCGCGGCTCCTTCTTGGTGGGCTGGTGCGTGTGGTGATGGTCGCCGTGCGAGTGGCACACTTCCGGCTCCGCATCCTCGTCCTCGGGCTGGAGGTCGATCACCAGCACGCGCAGCGGCACGCCGACCTGGATCGCGGCGAGCCCGATGCCGGGGGCGTCGTACATCGTCTCGAACATGTCCTCGACGAGCGTCTTCAGCTCGTCGTCGAACGTTTCGACGGGGACGGAGACCTGCTTCAGACGCTGGTCGGGAACTTCGAGGATTTCACGGATAGCCATGTGCGCCAGATAATCCCGAAGCCGCATTTTCGCAAGCAGGCCGCGGCGATCACCGTGATCGGTGTTCTCAGGCTACCGGACGGCGCGCGCGGATGGCCTGCGCCAGCGTGCCTTCGTCGAGGTAATCCAGCTCGCCGCCGACCGGCAGGCCGTGGGCGAGCTGCGTCACGCGGACCGGGAAGCCTTCGAGCCGCTCGGCGATGTAGTGCGCGGTGGTCTGCCCCTCCAGCGTGGCGTTCATCGCCAGCAGCACCTCGTCGATCCCACCCTCCTCGATCCGGCGCAGCAGCGTGTCGATGGCAAGATCCTCGGGCCGCACGCCGTCGAGCGCGGAGAGACGACCGCCAAGGACGTGGTAGCGCCCGGTGAACAACCGCGCGCGGTCGAGCGCCCAGAGGTCGGCGACTTCCTCGACCACGCAGATCGAGCGGGCATCGCGGCGCGGATCGGCGCAGATCGCGCAAGGGTCGGTGGTGTCGACGTTGCCGCAGGTCCGGCACTCGACGAGCGCCTCGCGGACCGCCGCCAGCGCATCGAGGATCTGGACGAGCGCGGACTCGCGCCGCTTGATGAGCCAGAGCACGGCGCGGCGGGCCGAGCGCGGGCCAAGCCCCGGCAGGCGCGACAGGGCGGCGGTCAGTGTCTCGATCTCTTGCGATGCCATGGCGAGGGAGATAGGGCCTGCGCCGGTTCTTAGAAAGCCCGCTCAGGAGTTCCCCACATCATGCGCATCGTCTTCATGGGCACACCCGACTTCGCGGTGCCCGCCCTCGTCGCGCTGGTCGAGGCGGGGCACGAGGTCGTGGCCGTCTACTCGCAGCCGCCCCGTCCCGGCGGGCGGCGCGGCAAGGAACTGACGCCCTCGCCGGTCCACAGGGAGGCGGAGACGCGCGGGATCGAGGTGCGCCATCCGGTCTCGCTGAAGGGCGCTGACGAGCAGGCTGCCTTCGCCGCGCTGGAGGCGGATGTCGCCGTGGTCGCGGCGTATGGGCTGATCCTGCCGCAGGCGGTGCTCGATGCGCCGCGCCTCGGGTGCCTCAACATCCATGCCTCGATCCTGCCGCGCTGGCGCGGGGCGGCGCCGATCCAGCGGGCGATCCTGGCGGGCGATCCGACGACCGGGATCACGATCATGCAGATGGAGGCCGGACTCGACACCGGGCCGATGCTGGCAACGCTGCGTACCACGATCGACCGCAAGACGGCGGGCGAACTGACTTCGGAACTCGCCGAGCGTGGCGCGCAACTGCTGGTCGGGACGCTGCGTGATCTTGCGGTGCATCGGGCGGTGCCGCAGCCGGAGGACGGCGTCACTTACGCGAAGAAGATCGACAAGGCCGAGGCGCGGCTCGATTTCGCGCAGGACGCGGAGCAGGTGGAGCGACAGATCCGCGCCTTCATGCCCGCGCCGGGAGCGTTCTTCGAACTCGACGGCGAGCGATACAAGGTGCTGGCGGCGGATATCGTCGAAGGCAGCGGCGAGCCCGGCGTCACGCTGGACGATGCGCTGACCGTCGCTTGCGAAACCGGGGCACTGCGCGTCACCCGCGTCCAGCGCGCGGGCAAGCCGGCCATGGCGACGGCAGACCTGCTGCGCGGCAGGCCGATACCGGCGGGCACAAAACTCGGCTGAGGTTCAGGCCTTTTCCGGCATCTTGCGCACCGGCGGCTGCTCGTCGGCCCAGCGGGCGTGGCCCTCGCGCAAGGTGGCGGCGGTCTTTTCCCAGGCGGCGACGGGCTTGTCCTTCACGCGGATGTTGAAGCGGTCCGTCGCGCGAAACTCCAGCACTTCGGCGCCTTCCGGCCCGGCGGTGTAGGCGTAGGGCACCTCGGCGCCGACGAAGAAGCCATCGCCGGTCGACAGCGTCTCCGTCCCCATGCGGATTGAGCCCGCGACGATGTAGTAGAGGCAATCGCAGTCGTGCGTGTGGAGCGGCAGCGGGAAGCCGCTCTTCACCCACAGGCGCGCAAGGCTCATGCCCTCGCGGCGATAGGGAACGTCGGCATATTCGCCGCGCACCGCCATCGCCTCCATGAGTTGCGGCTGCACGGCGGCGAGGTTCGGCGTCTCGCCCTCGTAGGTCATGCAGGCGCAGTCATCGAGCGTAGGCGCGTCCGCGCCGCGGAATATCTCGAAGCGGGGTTGCTGGTTGTCGGCCATGGTGGGCTCCTTTCCCGGTCGGGCATGGTGCCACCGGCAGGCCCTCGCGCCAATACTTGCGCGCACACGCCAGTCCTGTATCGGCGGGGCGAATGACCCGTTTCGCGCTCACCCTCGAATTCGACGGCGGCCCCTTCATGGGCCTGCAACGCCAGGCGCATGGCCCCTCCGTGCAGCAGGCGGTGGAAGACGCCGCCCATGCCGTCACCGGCGAGGCGGTGGTGATGCACGCTGCCGGGCGCACCGATGCGGGCGTCCATGGCCTTGGCATGCGGGTGCATATCGATATCGCCAAGCCCTTCGTGCCGTTCCGGCTGATGGAGGCGCTCAACGCGCGGCTGCGGCCCAATCCGGTCGCCGTGCTGTCGTGCGAGGTGGTGCCGGACGACTGGCACGCGCGGTTCTCGTGCATCGGGCGCGCCTATATCTACCGCATCGCCAATCGCCGCGCGCCGCTGACGCTGGAGCGGGGCAAGGCATGGCAAGTGACCAAGCCGCTCGACGAAGCCGCCATGCACCGCGCCGCGCAGGCGCTGGTGGGGCGGCATGACTTCACCACGTTCCGCTCGGCCCACTGCCAGTCGGCTTCTCCGCTCAAGTCGCTCGACCGGCTGGATGTGCGGCGCGAGGGCGAGATGGTGCTGATCGAGGCGGAGGCGCGCAGCTTCCTGCATCATCAGGTGCGCTCGATGGTGGGCACCCTCGCCCTCGTCGGCATGGGTCGCTGGCGCGAGGAGCAGGTCGCCGAAGCTCTGGAAGCGAAGGACCGCCAGAGGCTGGGCCTCAACGCACCGCCGGACGGGCTGTACTTCGTGCGGGCGGTGTATCCGGGCGAGTAATCGCGCGCCGCTATTGAGATTACCGGTCAATACAGTTTCGGACATATTGGTGCAGGCGCGGCATAGCCGTGCGACAACTGGCGGGCATTTGGGACAGGTCTTCCAATAGCCACGGCGCTGCGTACATGACCAGACTGCTCCCTGCCCTTTCCGCGCTCGCCCTGTCCTGCGGCATGTTCTCCGCCGTCGCCGCGATGCCGGTCGCCTCGCCGGAACCCAAAGTGATCGGCGCGGACAAGCCGGTGTTTCTGGGCTCGATGGTGGTGACGGCGACGGCGTTGTAAACGGAGATCGCTATTTCTCGATCATGCCGTGCGAGCCATCACAACGGTTTTCTGCGAAGATAGGGCGCAAGCGCCAGGCCTGCACAGAAGCCTCCAAGATGCGCCTCCCAAGCCAAGCCTCCAGATCGACCGAGAAGAAGCGGTAGCAATCCGAATTGCAGGAATAGCCAAAGGTGCTCCTTGACCTGTTCCACCAGCACTCTGAACATGTCCGATGACCAGATCGGGACCAGATTGTTATCATCCTTCGGTATTCTCACGAGGAAGCCGACAAGGCCGTATATTGCTCCAGATGCCCCCAGCATCGGCACGCTGCTCCACTGATGGATGCACAGGAAAGCGACGGCCCCGAACAATCCACATACCTCGAACAAGATGAGATAACGAAGCCACGCACCCAATCCGCTCCCCAATCGGTGAACTATGGCTCCGCTGACTGCCACCAGAGCCGAACCATTCATCAGGATGTGAATTACCGACCCGTGCGCGAACATATGAAGCTGCAGGGGCGCCCATAGGCCGGCGCTCAGCCTCTTTCGCGAGATGGCCCACTCCAGCATTCCGTCGCTCTTCGTGAACATCCAGACAAAAGGAATTGTCATCGCCACGAGAAGGATCGCGCCGGGAACGTGGTCATGCCAAAAGACCTTGGCATCCTCCTCGTCCTCGGCAGCGGGGGATTGAGCACAAGACTGTGTGGCGGTGGTCATAGGGCCACATGGCATGGGTATTTCGGTGGCGGAACCGAAATGCTCATCACGCACCAGATAGGCACGATTAAAATCCTGTCATTCCGATTTTGGCTGAAACCTCTGCTTTGCCATTCCGGCATTGGCGCATGCGATCAACCTTGAAACGAAAAGGGCGCGCTTCCCATCGGAAAGCGCGCCCTTTTCTGTCCGTCAGCGAGCCGAGGCCCGCAGCGTCACGCCTTGGCGACGACGCTTTCCGGCAAGTCCTGCCCGAAGACGCGCTGGTAGTATTCGGCCACCAGCATTCGCTCGGTCTCGTCGCACTTGTTGAGGAACGAGAGGCGGAAGGCGAAGCCCACGTCGTTGAAGATCGCGGAATTCTGCGCCCAGGTGATGACCGTGCGCGGGCTCATCACGGTGGAGATGTCGCCGTTCATGAAGCCCTGGCGCGAGAAATCCGCGACCTTGACCATGTTGGCGATCACGCCCCGGTCGATGCCCGGAACCTTGGCGGCGACGATGCCGGTCTCGGTCTCGGCGGGCAGGTAGTTGAGCGCCACGACGAGGTTCCAGCGGTCCATCTGGCCCTGGTTGATCTGCTGCGTGCCGTGATAGAGGCCCGACGTATCGCCGAGGCCGACCGTATTGGCGGTCGCGAACAGCCGGAAGTGCCGGTCCGGGCGGATCACGCGGTTCTGGTCCAGCAGGGTCAGCTTGCCCTCGGTTTCGAGGATGCGCTGGATCACGAACATCACGTCCGGGCGGCCCGCGTCGTATTCGTCGAACACCAGCGCGACCGGGTGCTGCAGCGCCCAGGGCAGCAGGCCTTCGCGGAATTCCGTCACCTGCATGCCGTTGCGCAGCACGATGGCGTCGCGGCCGATCAGGTCGATGCGGCTGATGTGCGCGTCGAGGTTGATGCGAATGCACGGCCACTTGAGGCGCGCGGCGACCTGCTCGATGTGCGTCGACTTGCCGGTGCCGTGGTAGCCCTGCACCATGACGCGGCGGTTGTAGGCGAAACCCGCCAGGATCGCGAGCGTGGTGTCCGGATCGAACACGTAAGTCTCGTCAAGGTCGGGCACGCGCTCGTCCGCGATCGAGAAGGCCGGAACCTTCATGTCGATGTCGATCCCGAAGGTCTCGCGCACGTCGAGTTCGATGTCGGGAGCGGCCAGTACGGTGGCGTCGCGATTCTCGGTCTGGATCTTGGAGTCAGTCATTGCGCGCACTCGCGTAAAGGACGGGGCGCTGCATCGCAATAAGCTTTGGGCGACTCAGTGCGCTCAACTCGCGCATTTGGGAGGGAGGCTGAACAGGTCGATGAAGCGCTGGGCCAGCGCCGCGTCGCCCTCGATCCGAAGCCCGGTGCCCTTGACCGGCCACTTGCCATAGAACACCGCGAGGAACGGGAAACCGCCGTCCGCCGCGAAGATCAGGTCCGGCGTACCGTCGTCATCGCGGGCGGGACGAATATCCAGGCCCTCGCCGTCCAGCCGCCCGGAGAACGCCTTGCTCCCCACATCGAAACGCACAGTCAGCGAAAGATCGCCGATACGCTCGGGGTGGATCATCGTCCGCAGCGAGAGCATCAGCGAGACGGGAGTGATCGGCAGCGTCGGGTCGTGCAGCGTCGATCGCACCGCCCAGCGGCCGAGTTCCTGCATCACCGGTTCCAGCGCGAGTCCCCACTCCGTCAGGCGATAGACCTGCACCGATGCGGGCGGCGGCAGCGTGGCGCGGGCGACGATGCCGGTCTGCTCCAGGCTTTCCAGCCGCTCGGTCAGCGTCTTGGCGCTCAGGCCCGGCAGTTCGGCGCGGATCTCGGAGAAACGGCGCGGTCCCAGCATCATCTCGCGTATGATCGGCAGCGCCCAGCGTTCGCCGATCAGTTCCATGGCGAATGCGGCCCCGCAGGCGTCGCCATACCAGCGGCCGTGAAGGCGAGATTTCTCGCCATTCATCGCGGCCTCGGAGCGACTCGTTTCTTTTTGTAACTTCATGGTTGCTTTTAGTTACCACTGTCGGCACGTTCGGGCAAGAGGCGATTCGGCGCGATCCCAAAAGCGCCCTTCTGAAGGAGAGAGCAGATGGCACGCATGATCTTCGTAAACCTTCCCGTTGCCGACCTGGAGCGCGCCAAGGCGTTCTATTCCGCCGTCGGCTTCGTCAACGAACCGCGCTTCACCGACGATACCGCCGCCTGCATGGTGTGGTCGGAAACGATCTTCGTGATGATCCTCACGCATGAGAAGTGGAAGACCTTCACCACCCGCCCGATCCCCGACACCGGATCGAGCGAGGTCATGCTGTGCCTCTCCTGCGAGAACCGCGAGGAAGTGGCCGACATCAACGCGAAGGCAGGCGCGGCGGGCGGCACCGCCGACATCAATCCGCCGCAGGACTATGGCTTCATGATGAGCCACGCCTTCGCCGACCCCGACGGCCACGTCTGGGAAGTCATGTGGATGGACCCGGCGGCAGCCTCCGGCGAGATGGACATGCCCGAGATCGCTTAAGCCAAGCAAACAAGACGGAAGGAGGAGACGATGCCGATCGATCCGAACGCCGAGATAGAAATCACCGCCTTCGAGTGGGTGCCCTCGTTCGCGCAGGGGCAGGTCCGCGACTTGCGCCCGCGCTGGGCCTGCGAGGAGTTCGGCTTGCCCTACAAGGTCCGCCTCATCAGCGCGATCGAGCGGCCGGAATGGTACTACGCCGACCAGCCCTGGGGGCAGGTGCCCTACGTCCGCGACGGCGAGGTGGGCGTCTTCGAAAGCGGCGCGACGCTGATCCACCTTGCGGAAAAGGCGGGTGCCCTGCCCCCGCCGGGCTCGCAGGAGCGTGCGAAAGTGCTGAGCTGGCTGCTGGCCGCTTTCAACTCGGTCGAGCCCTATATGATGGAACTGGCGAACGTCTCCATCTTCTCCCGCAAGGAGGAATGGGCACAGCTCCGCAAGCCCTCGCTGGTGAAAGACCTTGATGCGCGGCTCTCCCGGCTGGAGGCGGCGCTGGAAGGTGACTGGCTGGCGGGAGAATTCTCCATCGCCGACATCGCGATGGCGACCATCCTGCGCGCGCTGCCGAGTTCCGGCGCCGGGACCGAAGTGCTGGCCGCACATCCCAAGCTCGCCGCCTACCTCGACCGCGCAACGACGCGACCGGCGTTCCAGCGGGCACTGGATGCGCAACTCGCACCCTTTGCCGAACATGACCCCAATCAGAACAAGAAGCAGAAGGAAGGAGCCTGACATGACCTACGTAGAAGGTTTCGTGATCGCCGTTCCCAAGGCGAACAAGGACAAGTTCATCGCTCACGCCGAGATGGGCGACGCCGTCTTCATCGAGCACGGCGCCACCCGCATCCTCGAATGCTGGCAGGACGACGTGCCCGAGGGCAAGCAGACCGACTTCTTCCGCGCGGTCGAATGCAAGGAGGACGAAGCGGTGGTCTTCTCGTGGATCGAGTGGCCCGACAAGGAGACCCGCGAAAAGGGCATGGCCGCCGTCATGGACGCCATGAACACCGACCCGCGCATGGACCAGGAGAAGAACCCGATGCCCTTCGACGGCATGCGGATGATCTACGGCGGGTTCCAGCCCGTCGTGATGCTGACCAAGTAGGGAGAGACGCCATGGGCAACCCCACAGGCAGCTTCATCTGGTACGAACTGATGACCAGCGATTCCGACGCCGCATCCGCCTTTTACGGCAGCGTCGTCGGCTGGAAGATCGGCCCCAACGTCATGCCGCAGATGGATGAAACCTCCGGCATGGACTACCGCATGATCGAGCGCATAGACGGCGGCGGCGCGGGCTGCGGCTATACCGGCGGCGTCTTCGCGCTCGATGCCGGGATGATCGACCAGGGCGCGTCGCCGGGGTGGATGGGCTACATCTACGTACCCGACGTCGACGCCAAGCTGGCCGAGATCGTCGCCGATGGTGGCGCGGTCCATGTCCCCGCCACCACGATGGCGGGCGTCGGGCGCTTCGCCATGATGACCGATCCGCTGGGCGGGATGTTCTACATCATGACGCCCGAACCGCCCGCCGACGATCCCGACGCGACGAGCGACGTCTTCAGCGTCGACATGCCGCAGACGGTGCGCTGGAACGAACTCGTCACCCCTGACGACGATGCCGCCGTGGCCTTCTACACGAAGCACTTCGGCTGGACGCAGGAAGGCGCGATGCCGATGGGTCCGCTCGGCGACTATCGGTTCCTCCAGTTGGAGGACGTGCAGATCGGCGCGGTGATGAGGAAGGCCGACATGATGCCGGTGCCGGGCTGGACCTACTACATCGGCGTCGACGACATCGACCGCGCGCTGGCGGCGGTGAAGGACGGCGGCGGCAAGCCGATGGGCGATCCGCAGGAGATCCCCACCGGCGAGTACACCGTCCACGCCTTCGACCCGCAGGGGGCGTACTTCGGCCTCGTCGGACCGCGCAAGTAAGCGGCATGCGACGGACGACAGGCGGCGATTGACGCCGCCTGATCGTTCCACCAATGTTCCCCTGCTGCAATGGAGGAATCGCGATGGCCGACTACACCTTCTTCACCAACCCGATGTCGCGCGGACAGATCGCCCGCTGGGCACTGCACGAGGCTGGCGCGGACTACGAACAGGTTCTCGTCGATTGGAAGGACAAGCCCGCCGAGTTCCTCGAAGCGAACCCGATGGGCAAGGTGCCGACCATCGTCCACCACGCCGACGACCGCGACCGGGTGGTGACGGAAGCCGCCGCGATCTGCCTTTACCTCGCCGAAATGCACCCCGAGGCGAAGCTGCTCCCCAACGACGGGGAAATGGCCGAGTATTACCGCTGGACCTTCTTCGCATCCGGCCCGATCGAGCAGTCGATCACCTCGCGCGCGCTGAAGTTCGAGCCCAAGCCCGAACAGGAAATGATGGCCGGCTGGGGCAGCTTCGACCGCGCCATCAGCACCATCGAGGAAAAGCTGGCCGAGGACGACTGGATCTGCGGCGAACGCTTCACGATGGCGGACGTCTATGTCGGCAGCCAGATCGACTGGGGCATGACCTTCGGCATCATCCCGCCCCTTCCCCCGCTCGTCGCCTATGCCGAGCGTTGCCAGGCCCGGCCCGCCTACAAGGCCGCCAAGGCCATCGACGGCAAGCTGATAGAGGAGATGAAGAAATGACCGCAAGTTCCTCTGCTGCAAACAAGAGCCGTGTCTGCCTGTGGTATGATGGCGACGCGGAGGAGGCGGCGAACTTCTACGCTTCCGTCTTCCCGGACACGCACATCGATTCCGTCCAGCGCGCGCCTGCGGACTATCCCGACGGCCAGGCGGGCAACGTCCTCGTAGTCGAGTTCACGGTGATGGGCATCGGCTGCATCGGCCTCAACGGCGGACCGCAGTTCCCGCATTCGGAGGCGTTCTCCTTCCAGGTCGCCACCGACACGCAGGAAGAGACCGACCGCTACTGGAACGCCATTGTCGGCAATGGCGGAGCGGAAAGCGCCTGCGGCTGGTGCAAGGACAGGTGGGGCCTCAACTGGCAGATCACTCCGCGTGCTCTCACCGATGCGATGGCGAACCCCGACCGCGCCGCCGCCAAGCGCGCGATGGAGGCGATGATGACCATGCACAAGATCGACATCGCGACGATCGAAGCGGCAGTTGCAGGCTGATGCTCGCACTCTACGGCCACCCGTTCTCGTCCTACACCTGGAAGGCGCAGATCGCGCTGCTCGGCTCCGGGCTTGAGCATGAATTCCGCATCATCGACGGCGATCATCCGGACCATGTGAAGGTGATCCAGCTCGCCGGGCCGCAGGGCAAGTTTCCGGTCCTGCAGGACGGCCACAACCTGATCTTCGAGGCGACCTCGATTATCGAGTACATCCAGCAGCACCATGTCGAGCCCGATGTGCTGTTGCCCTCCGATCCCGATGCGGCGATCGGCGTCAGGATGCTCGACCGCGTGTTCGACAACTACGTCATGAACAACATGCAGGAGGTCGTGAACGAATACCTGCGCGACGCCCAGAACCCCGACATGGCCCGCGTCACCGAGGCGCGCGAGCGGCTCGAACGCAGCTATGCCTGGCTGGAGGGATGGCTCGAATACTACCCGGCGCAGGGACAGGTGACGCTGATCGAATGCGCCGCCGCGCCCTCGCTGTTCTACGCGGACTGGGTCCATCCCATCGGCGAGAGCTTCCCGCGCCTGAAGGAATGGCGCGCGCACCTGCTGGCCCTGCCGCCCGTCGCTGCCTGCGTCGAGGCCGCCCGTCCCTACCGCGCCGGTTTCCCGCTGGGCGCGCCCGACAGAGATTAAGGAGAGAACGATGTCCAACGAACTGTCCGTCACCCGCTACATCGCCGCGCCGGTCGAAAAGGTCTGGGACGTCATGGCCAACCGCCAGAACGAGTGGTGGTGCCCCACCCCCTGGCGTGCCGAAGTGGACGAGCAGGACAAGCGTGCCGGCGGCGTCTGCAAGATGACGATGTACGGCCCGGACGGCGAAGTCATGCCGCAGAACGGTATCTTCCTTGCCTACGACGAGGGCCGCCGCTTCATCTCCACCGATGCCGTGGTGGACGATTTCCAGCCCGCCGGGCCGTTCATGATCGGCATCTGGGAAGTCGCCCCCGAAGGCGAAGGCACCCGCTACACCGCCACCGCACGCCACTGGAGCGAAGAAACCTGCAAGCAGCACGAGGAAATGGGCTTCGTCGGCGGCTGGAGCGCCTGCGCGGACCAGCTTGCGGCGATCTGCGAGGGTGAGGGCTGAAGTGCCTGACCCTTCGACAAGCTCAGGGTGAGCGGGGTTGGGGTAACACCCTCTAAAACCCGCTCAGGCTGAGCTTGTCGAAGCCCCGTCGGCAGGGCGCGTTTCCGCCAGCGCTGCCGCCTTGCGAAGCGTCTGGTATGCTTCGACCACGCCCTGCAGCCGCGCGGCGTGGCTGTGGTCGCCGCCGTTGTGGTCGGGGTGATACTGCCGCAGCAGCCGCGTGTAGCGCAGGCGCACGGTCTTGCGGTCGGCATCGCCGTCGAGCCCCAGTGCCTCCAGCGCGCGCCGCTCGTCCGGGGTGAAGCGCGCGTTCTGCGGCTTCATGTCGGCCTGACGCCGCTTCACATGGGCCCGTGCCCGCGCCTGGATGGCCTCCAGCGGATCGGCGAAGTTCGCCCAGTTCGGCGCGCCGTCCACGCCCGCATCGGGGCGGAAGGCGCGGGTCTGGGTCTCCCAGCCGTGGAGCGGCGACTGGGCGCGCATGATCTCCTCGGCTTCCATGCCCTCGAAGTAGTCGTAGCCCGAATTGAACTGCCGCACGTGGTCGAGGCAGAACCAGCGGTAGTCGCCCGGCCCGTCGAAACCCGATGGCCGACCACCCGGCGCGCGGAACTCGCCTGCCTCTGCACACCCCGGCCAGGTGCATTCCCGACCGGTGGATTCGAACCTTCCATGAAATCTATGCTGTCTCACCGGGTTCCAGATGGGGCATGGATCGCCTAAATGGAACCCCATGTCCGGACCACTCGAACAGGAAATGCGGCAGCTGCTGACCGCCGCCTTCGCCCCCACGTCGCTCGACGTAGTCAACGATTCCGCCACGCACCGCGGCCACACCGGCGATGACGGCAGCGGCGAATCGCATTTCACCATCGTGATCGAGAGCCCGCAGTTCACCGGCGTCTCGCGCCTCCAGCGGCAACGGCTGGTCAATGCGGCGCTCGGCGACATTCCGGGCAACCGCGTTCATGCCGTGGCGATCAAGGCGAGCGCTCCGGGAGAATAAGACCCTACGCTCAGTTCGTCATTGCAAGCGTAGCGAAGCAATCCAGCGGTTTACGCCATGCCGGATTGCTTCGTCGGCTTCGCCTCCTCGCAATGACGAGGCATTGACGAGACGGATTCATCCCCGGTTGCCCTTTGCCGCCCGCGCGACTAATGCGCGCAACCATGCCGACACCTCTGACCTTCGCCGTGCCCAAGGGCCGAATCCTCGACGAGGCGCTGCCGTTGATGGCGCGCGCAGGCGTGATTCCCGAGGCGGAGTTCCATGACAAGAAGTCGCGCGCCCTCTCCTTCGCCTGCGAAGGCAGCGACACGCGCCTGATCCGCGTGCGCGCCTTCGACGTGGCGACGTTCGTCGCGCATGGTGCCGCGCAGGTCGGCATCGTCGGCTCGGACGTGGTGGAGGAGTTCGCCTATTCCGACCTCTACGCGCCGGTCGACCTCAACATCGGACACTGCCGCCTCTCGGTGGCTGAGCTTGTCGGAGAGACCGGCGGCCCGGTGCCCTCGCACCTGCGGATCGCCAGCAAGTATCCCAACCTGACCCGCCGCCACTTCGAGAAGCTGGGCGTGCAGGCGGAAGTGGTGAAGCTGAACGGCGCGATGGAACTGGCCCCCTCGCTCGGCCTGTCGAGCCGGATCGTCGATCTCGTCTCCACCGGCCGCACGCTCAAGGAGAACGGCCTCGTCGAGACGAGCCGCATCCTCGACATCTCCGCCCGCCTGATCGTCAACCGCGCCGCGCTCAAGACCGACGAGCGCGTGGGCGCGCTGGTCGAGGCGTTCCGCGCGCTGGTCGCCGAAGCGAAGGCGGCCTGATGCTGCGCCTTTCGAGTAGCGACTCCGGCTTTGCCGAGGCTTTCGCCCGCGTCGTCGCCGACCGGCGCGAGAGCGCGGTGGACGTCGCCGCCGACGTCGCCGCGATCCTCAAGGACGTGCGCCAGCGGGGCGATGCGGCACTGGCCGAACTCACCGCGAAGTTCGACGGCCACGATCTCGACCAGACCGGCTGGAACGTCGATGCCGCGACCTGCAAGGCCGCCTTCGACGCACTCGATTCCGATCTGCGCGCGGCGCTCGAACTCGCGGCGGAGCGCATCCGCGCCTATCACGCCGCGCAGTTGCCCGAAAACCGCGACTACACCGACGCCGCCGGGGTCCGCCTCGGCGCGACGTGGAACGCGGTGGACGCGGCGGGCCTCTACGTTCCCGGTGGCCGCGCGGCCTATCCATCTTCGCTGCTGATGAACGCCATTCCCGCCAAGGTCGCGGGCGTGGAGCGTCTCGTCGTCGTCACCCCGACGCCGAAGGGCGAAGTCAATCCGCTCGTTCTCGCCGCCGCGCACCTTGCTGGCGTTGACGAGGTCTGGCGCGTGGGCGGCGCCCATGCCGTCGGCGCCCTCGCCTACGGCACCGACCGCATCGCGCCCGTCGATGTCGTCACCGGCCCCGGCAATGCCTGGGTGGCCGAGGCCAAGCGCCAGCTCTACGGCGTCGTCGGCATCGACATGGTTGCAGGCCCGAGCGAAATTCTGGTGATCGCCGACGCGAAGAACGCGCCGCACCGGATCGCCGCCGACTTGCTGAGCCAGGCCGAGCACGATCCGACATCGCAGTCGATCCTCATCACCGACGATGCGGCCTATGCCGACGCGGTGGCCGAGGCGGTGGAACTCGAACTCTCGGCGCTCGCGACCGAAAAGACCGCCCGCGAAAGCTGGACGGTCAACGGCGTCATCATCGACGTTTCCAGCTTCGACGAGGCACCCGCGCTCGCCAATGCGCTGGCCGCCGAGCACGTAGAGATCGCCACCGACGATCCCGAAAGCCTGATGCGCCGCATCCGCCACGCCGGATCGGTGTTCCTCGGCCGCATGACCCCCGAAGCTGTCGGCGATTACGTCGCCGGACCGAACCACGTCCTGCCCACCGGGCGGCGCGCGCGGTTCTCCTCGGGCCTGTCGGTCCTCGATTTCATGAAGCGCACCAGCTTCATCCAGCTCGATACCGCGGCGCTGGAGGCCATCGGCCCCGCCGCCGTCGCCCTTGCCGAAGCGGAAGGGCTTCCCGCGCATGCGCGCTCCATTTCCGTAAGGCTAGAATCATGAGCAATTCCAAGCAGAAGCGGGCAGCCGCCCGTCTCGCCGCCGTCCAGGCATTGTACCAGTTCGAGATGGAAGCCACGCCGATGGCCAGCCTGCTCGACGAATTCCACCGCCACCGCATCGGCATGGAGATCGACGAGGCGCAGTTCGCGCAGGCCGAAGTCGCGTTCTTCGACGACGTCGTGAAGGGCACCATCGCCCGCCGCGACGAGATCGACGAACTGCTGGCCTCCAAGCTGACCGAGGGCTGGTCGCTCGCCCGTCTGGACAAGACCATGCTCCAGATCCTGCGCGCGGGCGCCTACGAACTGCTCGCCCGCCCGGACATCCCGACCGGCGCGGCGATCAGCGAATACCTCGACGTGTGCCACGCTTTCTTCGACGCGCGCGAAGCCAAGTTCGCCAACGGCGTGCTGGATTCGGTAGCCAAGGCCGTCCGCTGACAACGAATTAACTCCCCCTTCCCCCTTGATGGGGGAAGGATAGCGAAGCTTGGCCCGAAAGGGCCTAGCGCAGCTTGGATGGGGGTGAGAGGCAGGCGCTTAGCCTCGTCACCCCCACCCAACTTCGGCTAGGCAGCAAACTGCCAAGCCTTCGTATCCCTCCCCCATCAAGGGGGAGGAGGGGGTTTGATGAAACGCGCTCTGCCACCGCTCGCCGTCAAACGGGCGCGCGAACTGCGGCTCAACGCCACCGATGCCGAACGTGCCATGTGGCGTTTGCTCCGCCGGCACTTCCCGCGGGCCCACTTTCGGCGGCAAGTGCCGCTCCTCCACTACATCGCCGATTTCGCCAGCCATTCGCTGAAGATCGTCATCGAAATCGACGGCGGCCAGCATTCGCCTGAAACCGACGCGGCCCGCACACACGCCATCGAGAGCCAAGGCTACCGCGTCATCCGCTTCTGGAACACCGACCTGCTGTCCAATCCCGAAGGTTGCATGATCGCGCTCGACGCGGCACTTGCTCCGGCGTCATGACCACCGAGCACGCCTTCATCCACGCCCTGCGCGCCATCGCCACCGATCCGGCAGCGCGGCGACTGGCGGACGACGCCGCCGTGCTCCAGATCGGCGGCGAGGCGCTGGTGCTGACGCTCGACACGGTGGTGGAGGGTGTCCACTACCTCCCCGACGATCCGCCGGGCGACGTGGCGTGGAAGCTGGTGGCGGTGAACGTATCCGATCTCTCGGCCAAGGGCGCGACGCCGATGGGCTGCCTTTATTCCCACGCCTTGGGCGACGAAGCGTGGGACACCGCTTTCCTTGCCGGGCTGGACGAAGCCTGCCGCCACTTCGCCATCCCCCTGCTCGGCGGCGACACCGTGCGGATGCCCAAAGGCGCGCCGCGCAGTTTCTCGCTGACAGCACTGGGCAAAGGGCAGGCGCATTGCCCCGTACCGTCGCGCACTGCGGCGAAGCCGGGCGACCGCGTATGGGTGAGCGGCACCATCGGCGATGCCGGACTAGGGCTGAAGATCGCGCTAGGCGAACTCGACGGACCGAAGGCGGCACGGGCCACTCTGGTCGCACGCTACCGCCGCCCGACCCCCGAACCGCGCCTCGGCGTGGCGCTGGCGCCGCTGGTAAACGCCATGATGGACGTCTCGGACGGTCTGCTGGTCGACAGTGCCCGGTTGGGCACCGCCAGTGACGTCTCGGTGCATCTCAGTACCGCCTCTGTGCCGCTCTCCCCGGCGCTGAAAGCGGTCTGCGGAGAGACTCTGGAAGTATTGATGGCGGCGATGACGGCGGGCGACGACTACGAGCTGCTGTTCACCGCACCGCCCGAAAACACCGCGCAAATCCGCGAGATAGCGAGTGCGTTGGGCTGTCAGGTGACAGCCATCGGCACCGTGGCAACCGGCTCCGGCCTCTCCCTGACGCACGAAGGACAGCCCCTCCCATTGCCGGAACGCCTCGGTTATCAGCACTGAAACCGAACAGGCTCCAAAACCGCTCAGTTTGCCGCCAGTTACCGGCTTGCCACTCCCCCGGCTTGTCTATAGCCCTAGTGACCTCGAACGGGAAAACCCGTCGTAACAACATAATGGGAAGGGGACGTATTCGTGAATCTCATCACGATCGCAATTGTCCTGGGACTTCTGGCCATAGTCTATGGCTTCATCACCAGTCGCCAGGTGCTGAGTGCTCCCGCAGGCTCCGAAAAGATGCAGGAGATCGCCGCCGCCATTCAGGAAGGGGCTCAGGCCTACCTGAAACGACAGTATTCCACCATAGCCATCGTCGGCGTCATCGTCGCCATCATACTTGCCGTTACTCTGGGTACGATCTCGGCAACCGGCTTCGTGATTGGCGCGATACTGTCCGGAGTTGCCGGATTCATCGGGATGAACATCTCGGTCCGCTCCAACGTCCGCACCGCCGCCGCCGCGCAGAAGGGCCTGCAGGACGGCCTGACACTGGCCTTCCGCGCCGGCGCTATCACCGGAATGCTGGTGGCGGGACTGGCCTTGCTCGCGATCGCGGTGTTCTACTGGTATCTCACCGGACCCGCCGGACACACCGTCGGCGGTGAGGATCGCACTGTGGTAGAGGCGCTGACCGCCCTCGCCTTCGGCGCCTCGCTGATCTCGATCTTCGCCCGTCTCGGCGGCGGAATCTTCACGAAAGCCGCGGATGTCGGCGCCGATCTCGTTGGCAAGGTGGAGGCCGGAATCCCCGAGGACGACCCCCGCAACCCTGCCGTCATCGCCGACAACGTGGGCGACAACGTGGGCGACTGCGCCGGAATGGCCGCCGACCTGTTCGAGACTTACGTCGTCACCGTGGGCGCGACGATGGTGCTGACCGCGCTGCTGCTCAAGGGCGCGGACAACCTGAGCGCGATGATGGCCCTGCCCCTTCTGATCGGCGGCGTGTGCATCGTCACTTCGATCATCGGCACCTATTTCGTGCGCCTCGGCGGCGGAAAGAACATCATGGGAGCCATGTACAAGGGCTTCCTGGTAACGGCAGTACTGTCGATCCCGGCGATCTGGTGGGCCATTTCCCACGCGCTCGGCGACATGGAAACGGCCATTGCCGGAGGCGACTTCAACGGCCGCACACTGTTCTACTGCGCCCTCGTCGGCCTCGCGATCACCGGGCTCATCATCTGGATCACCGAGTACTATACTGGTACCAACTATCGTCCGGTCCGCTCGATCGCCAAGGCGTCGGTGACCGGCCACGGGACCAACGTAATCCAGGGCCTTGCAATCAGCCTTGAGGCCACTGCGCTGCCGACCATCGTGATCGTTGCGGGCATCATTATCGCCTACCAACTGGCTGGACTGCTGGGCATCGCATATGCAGCCACCGCAATGCTGGCGCTGGCGGGCATGGTCGTGGCGCTCGACGCCTATGGCCCCGTCACCGACAATGCGGGTGGCATTGCCGAGATGGCGGGCCTCGACGATGCGGTGCGTGAGAAGACGGACGCGCTCGATGCGGTGGGCAACACCACCAAGGCCGTCACCAAGGGTTACGCCATCGGCTCGGCGGGCCTCGCGGCGCTGGTGCTCTTCGCCGCCTACACCACCGATCTACGCGAGTTCTTCCCGAACCTGAAGGTCGATTTCAGTCTGGAGAACCCCTACGTCATCGTCGGCCTGCTGCTGGGAGCGCTGCTCCCTTACCTGTTCGGCGCGATGGGCATGACGGCGGTGGGGCGTGCGGCGGGCGACGTGGTGGTCGACGTGCGTGAACAGTTCCGCGAAAAGCCGGGCATCATGACCTATGCCGAGAAGCCCGACTATGCGCGCACGGTCGACCTCGTCACCAAGGCGGCGATCAAGGAGATGATAATCCCCTCGCTGCTGCCGGTGCTGGCGCCGATCGCAGTCTACTGCGTGATCGGCTGGGTCGCCGGACCACAGAACGGCTTCGCGGCTCTCGGCGCGCTGCTGCTCGGCGTGATCGTCGGCGGGCTGTTCGTGGCCCTTTCGATGACCTCGGGCGGTGGCGCGTGGGATAACGCCAAGAAGTACATCGAGGACGGCAACCATGGTGGAAAGGGTTCCGACGCCCACAAGGCGGCCGTCACCGGCGATACCGTAGGCGATCCCTACAAGGATACCGCAGGACCGGCCGTCAACCCGATGATAAAGATCACCAACATCGTCGCCCTGCTGCTGCTCGCGGCAATGGCGGCCGGATGAAACAACGGCGCCCTTCTCCTTCGCGGGAAGGGCGTTCCCGTTAGCGTTTCCTTGATTTCTGGGCGCTAATCTCGGCCAAGAAAGCGAAACGTCCCGGCAATCGGGGTGTCAAGCAAGTGGCGGGATCGCATCAAGTGGCAAGCGAGGCGCACCGTGAATACGGCTCCTCGGCGCTCGACGCCGAGGCTTCACCGTCGCGCGCGCCGATCGGTCGTCTGACATGCGTTCCGTGGCGGTCGCTTGAAGCTGAAGTCGCGGACTGGGACGGGCTCGCCGCCCGCGCAAGCGAGCCCAATCCCTTCTTCGAGAGCTGGTACCTCCTGCCTTCGTTGCGGCACCTTCCGGGCACCGATCGCCTTATGGTTCTGCGCTACGAGCAGGGCGGCAAACTCGCGGGACTGCTCCCGATCGAGCGAGCATCGCGCTATTACCGCTGGCCGGTTCCGCAAATGTCGAACTGGCTGCACTCCAACTGCTTCTGCGGCGTGCCGCTGGTGGCACGGGGTACGGAAGTTCCGTTCTGGCAGGCGGTCCTGCGCTGGGCCGACGATAGTCCCGGCGCGGCACTCTTCATGCATTTGCGTGGAATCGTGCTCGGCGGCCCTCTTCACACAGCGCTGGAGGCAGTCGCCTCGAACGAAGGTCGGCAGATCGAGATCGTCCATCGGGAGTCACGCGCTATGCTGGCTTCCAAGCTTTCGCCCGAGGCCTATCTGGAAGCCTCACTGACCGGCAAGAAGCGCAAGGAACTGCGGCGGCAGGCCAATCGGCTGGCGGAAGAGGGCAGCGTCGTCTTCGAACGGCGTACCGATGCCGAAGGCGTGGCGCGTTGGTGTGAGAGCTTCCTAGCACTGGAATCTGGAGGGTGGAAAGGCAAGGCAGGCTCTGCCCTTGCTTCGGCTAACGGCACCGCAAGGCTGTTCCATGATGCGCTTAACGGCGCGGCTGCGCGCGGGCGGCTCGAACGCCTGACCCTGAAGCTGGACGGCAGGCCCATCGCCATGCTGGCGACATTCCTGACGCCGCCGGGTGCCTATTCGTTCAAGACCGCATTCGATGAGACCTATTCGCGCTTCTCGCCCGGCGTTCTGCTCCAGATCGAGAACCTGCGCATTCTGGAACGCGCGGGGATCGCGTGGAGCGACAGTTGCGCCAGCGCCGATCACCCGATGATCGACCATCTCTGGCGTGAGCGTCGCGGAATTGGCCGACTCTCCATAGCCATCGGCGGCCGCCTGCGTCGCGCCGCCTTCCGCCAGTTCGTTCGCGCCGAAACCGCGCGCCATCCCGCCGGAACCCTGCCATGAACGCGCATACCCACCTTGATCCAGGCACCGTCTTCCCGGAAAACGCGCGCACGGACTTCGCTGCGAACTACCCCGAAATTCCGCACAAGCTCACGCATGTACTCGGCGCGCATCCGTTGATGGAACTGGAAGCGCTCGCCCGGCTGGCCGAAGCTCTGCCGCCTGCCTCCATCGAGTACAACGCCAGCGACCAGCCCATCGGTGTCGAGGGTAAGCCAACTGCCACCGGCATTCCGATCGGCGAAACCATCCGTCATATCGAGACGACGAAGTCTTGGGCCGTGCTCAAGAATGTCGAGCAGGATCCAGCTTATGCCGCCCTGCTGGCCGGTCTGCTCGACGAAATCCGCCCTGCCATCGAGGCAAAAACTGGCGCCATGCTCAAGACGCAAGCATTCGTCTTCATCACCAGCGCGGGCGGGGTCACGCCATACCATTTCGATCCCGAGCACAACATCCTCATGCAGGTGCGCGGATCGAAGATCATGACGCAGTTTCCGGCCGGAAACGCGGCCTATGCGCCCGACGAGGTGCACGAAACCTATCACACCGGAGGCGGTCGCGAACTGCGCTGGCGCGAAGAGTTGCTGGAAGGCGGCCGCGAGTTCGCGCTGGGGCCGGGCGAAGCACTCTACGTTCCCGTCATGGCACCGCATTTCGTGCGCAACGGGCCTGAGCCGTCCGTCTCGCTTTCGATCACCTGGCGCTCGGAGTGGAGTTTCGCGGAAGCGGACGCGCGGGCCTTCAATGGCCTTTTGCGACGGATCGGCATGAAGCCGGGTGCTCCCGGGCGATGGCCGCAAACCAACCGGGCCAAGGCGCTGGCATGGAGAGTCGCGCGCAAGCTGGGCCTCTGACTCAGGTCCACATTTAATCGCCGCTTACGATCACAGTGCTGACCATCGCCAGTTTCCAGTTGCAATCCATTCGCATTAAGAATGCATGCGAAAGGATCGACCGATGACCCGCGACCTCACAAAGACGCTCAGGTTCCTGTCCCTTCACCTGATGGTGGGCTTCACCGTCGCTTACCTGATCACTGGATCGGTGAGTATGGCTGGAGGCATCGCGCTGATCGAGCCCATGGTGAACGCCGTGGTGTTCTTCTTCCATGAGCGCGCCTGGAATGGCGAAACCACACCGTTGCTCGACCATCTCCTGCACCGCCACCACGCTGCCCACTGACCTTCGGTCGAGCCGCGAAACTTCCCATATACGGCAACCTTTCCCGTCGGTTGCCGTGCAGCTATCAGCCGTTGGGGTGGTAGAAGTCATAGATCGTCTGCGCGACCGCCACACTGACACCCGGCGCGCGACGCAGATCGTCTAGACTGGCCGCGCGGACCTTGCTCGCCGTGCCGAAGTGCAGCAGCAGGGCGCGTTTACGGGCCGGACCGATGCCCGGGATCTCATCGAGCGGGCTCGCCGTGATGGCGCGGCTGCGCTTCGCGCGGTGCGCGCCGATGACGAAGCGATGGACCTCGTCCCGCAGGCGCTGAAGGTGGAACAGCACCGGCGAGTTTACCGGAAGCATCTTCTCGCGACCGTCCGCGAAGTGGAAGACCTCGCGACCTTCCCGCCCGTGATGCGGGCCCTTGGCGATGGCGATGAGATTGACATCCTCGATGCCGAGTTCCTCCAGCGCATCCTTGACCGAATTCATCTGCCCCTTGCCGCCGTCGATCAGGACGAGGTCGGGCCAAGTGCCGCCGGTGCGCTCGGGATCTTCCTCCTGCACGCGGCCGAAGCGGCGGGTCATGACCTCGCGCATCATTGCGTAGTCGTCGTCGGTCTGGGCGCTCTTGATGTTGAACTTGCGGTACTGGCTGGTGATGAAGCCCTCCGGCCCGGCCACAACCATCGCACCCAGCGCCTTCGTACCCGAGATATGGCTGTTGTCGTAGACTTCCACGCGCTGCGGCACATCGGGCAGTTCGAGGAAATCCGCCATTTCGCGCCAGACTTTGGCCTGCGAACCCCGCTCTGCCAGACGGCGGTCGAGCGCTTCCACGGCGTTACGCGTGGCCTGCGCCATAAGCTGCCGTCGGTTGCCGCGCTGAGGCACTGAAATCTCGACCTTGCCGCCCGCACCTTCGCGCAGAGCCTCGGCGATCAGGTCCGCCTCAGGCAGTTCGCGGTCGACCAGAATGCAGCGCGCGGGCGGCACTTCCTCGTAGAACTGCGCGAGGAAGCTCTGCATGACTTCCTCCTCGCTCAACCCTTCGGTGTGCGTGGGGAAGAACGCGCGGTGCCCCCAGTTCTGGCCACCGCGTATGAAGAAGGCCTGCACACCGACCTGCCCGCCCTTGCTGGCCATCGCGAAGATGTCCGCGTTGTCGAGCCCTTCGGCATTGATGGCCTGGCTGCCCTGGATGAATGTCGCCGCTCGCAAACGGTCACGCAGCATCGCCGCGCGCTCGAAATCGAGATCGGCGGCCGCTTCGGCCATCTGTGCTTCGATCTTGCGCTGGACTGCGCTGGACCTCCCGCCAAGGAAATCCTTCGCCTCCTGCACGAGTTCGGCGTAGCCCGCCTCGTCGATACGATCGACGCAAGGGGCCGAGCATCGCTTGATCTGGTAAAGCAGGCACGGCCGGTCGCGACGGGAGAAAAAGCTGTCGGTGCAACTCCTGAGCAGAAAGAGCTTCTGCAGCGCGTTGATCGTCGTGTTCACCGAGCCGGCGCTGGCGAAGGGACCGTAGTAATTGCCCTTCATCTTGCGCGCGCCGCGATGCTTCATGATGCGCGGGAAAGCGTGGTCCGAGCGCAGCAGGATAAAGGGGAACGACTTGTCGTCACGCAGAAGCACATTGTAGGCGGGACGGAAGCGCTTGATGAGTTGCGCTTCCAGCAGCAGCGCCTCGGCCTCCGAGTTGGTCGTGACGATGGTCATCGAGCGCGTCTGGCTGACCATGCGCTGCAGGCGACCGGGCAGGCGCTCCCACTGGGTATAGTTGGCGACGCGGTTGCGCAGCACCCGCGCCTTGCCGACGTAGAGCACGTCTCCGCGCGCATCCTGCATGCGATAGACGCCGGGCTTGGCTGGCAACGTGCGCACCGTGTCGCGGATCACCTCGACCCCGGCCTGGAGATCGGGCTGATCGGAGCCGCGCACGGTGTAGGTCGCCCGCTCCTCGTTGAAGCGTTCGAGGCGATTGGGTTGGTCGGGAGTGCCGGCAGGCGTCCTGCCAGATGTTCGTGCCATGTTCGTCCAGATAGGACAGGATAGGCCGGATCGGTAGCCCCCGACCCGGCCTATCCTCAGAACAGGTAACGCCTCAGAACATCTTGCGGAAATCGATGCCCAGCACCCGGCCCTGCGGTTGGCGATAGGCACGCTGGTACGCGATCGGCGTCGCGCCGGTCTGGTCGGTGACCTTCTGGCGCGAGTCGAGCAGATTGTCCGCCACCAGCGACAGGCGCGCGCCCTTGAAGAAAGGCATCTTTGCAACGAGGTTCTCGTTGCGACCAAGGTCCGCGAACACGCGCAGCGAGACGTCGAAAGTGCTGCCGAAGCGCAAGTCCTGACTGCTGGGCGCACCCGAGCCGTCGACGCGGGCCGGTGCTTCCCACTCCGCCTTCAGGCGCAGGCCGTAGCCGTTCTTGAACAGGCCACCCTCCGCTTCGATCGAGTGACGTGGCGTGCCGCCGGCCGAGGTCGAATCGCCGTTGAGCTGGTCGAGCACCGGCACGCCCGGCGCGATGAGGATCGTGTCGGTGAAACGCCATGTGTGGTAGATCGACAGGTTCCAGCGGCTGCCATTGCGACCGCCCGGAGGTCCGAAACCTCCCCCCGGAGGACCACCCATGCCGCCCGGCCCCCGCCCACCGGCTTCGGAGCGAGTTCCGCCTGCGCCGCCACTGCCGGAATTCGATGCCATAGGCGGCGGTCCGCCGAAAGCGCCCGGCGGTGGGAACATCGGCTGCGCCTCGCCTCCACCATTGCCCCCGCGCTCGCCGCCCGCGCCCGGCGTCGGAGCATTCCCGCTGCAGAAGCGCTGCTTCAGTTCTTCGAGTTTGGCGGGATCGACCTTGCCGTCCGCGCCCATGATGCGCTCGCGCATACGGTCGGGCAGGCTCGCGACGTCGGGCGGGCCGCTGCCGCCTGAGCACAGCGCCGTGCGGATGCGCTCGAAACGCTCGGGATCCATCGGACCGCCCTGCCCCGGGCCGCCGGGACCGGCGCCCGGGCCGTCCGCTGAACAGGCGCGCTGCTTGAATTCGGCCAGCTTGGTCGGATCGAGCTTGCCATCGGGCCCGGAGAGGCGGTTGCGCAGCCCCTCGGGCAACGTCGCAGGATCGGGATCGGCCGCGCCGGGTGCGCAAAGCTTCTCGCGGATCGCGGCGAAGCGCGAGGGATCGAAGCCCTGCCGTCCAGCACCGGGCGCACCCGCAGGCTGCCCGCCCAAGGTCTGAGCACCAGCCATCGGACCGTTCGGCCCGGTAACGGACTGCGCCGGAGCAGAAGCCATGCGCGCGCCCGACGGACCGCCGGCATTGCTACCCGCTCCTGCGCCGCCGCTCGACGAAGAAGAACCCCCGAGACTGCCGGAGATGTTGAAGCCCCAGCGCAACGACGAACTCTTCACTTCGTCGAAAGTCACGGCACGGCGGTCGATGGCGATCAGGTTGCCCTCGGCGTCGCGGGTGACCCGGTTGGGGAACGCTGCCTCGATCGCCGGGGTAAGCAGCGGGAACGACTGCGTGACGTCGCTCGACCGATTGCGGAAATATTCGACGATCAGGTTGGAGCGCTGCATGAACGGCAGTTTCCATTGCGCCGAAATCTTCCAGTCGCGCTGCGTCTCCTTCCGGAGATCAGGGTTTCCGCCGGTGGTCGTGGTGACGAGCGCCGTCTGGCCGCGCGTGAAGTCGTAGACCGCGACGTTGTAGTTGACGATGTTCGGGGCCGCGAGTTGCGTCAGCTTGGGCGCGGCCTCGTCCACGATATAGCTGGCCTGCAGCATCAGCGTATCGGTCGGCGACCAGGTGACGCCCGCGCTCCAGTCCTTCAGCGTGCCGAAGTCGGACAGGTGATCGAGACCGCCGCTGAAGTTCAGCGTGATGTCGCCAACCGCGCCGAGGAAATCCTCTCCCTTGCTCGTCAGCGGCAGCGCCAGATTGACGCCGCCCAGCACGTCACCACGCTTGAGCGTGACATTGCCGAGCGTATTGCGGGTGTCCTCGCTCATCGAGCGGTCGTAATCGTAACCCGCCTTGATAGTCAGGTTCGCTTCGCCAGCGGGCATACGGAACGGCTTGCCCGAGATCGTCGCGAGATTGCTGAGCGTCAGTTGTCGCGTGCGCGCGGTATCGACGCCAGCGCCGGGCACGTCCGGCAGAGCTCCCGCAATGTCGAGCGCACCGGAAGCGACAGCGGCGCGCAGATCGGCGGTGGAATCGTCGCCTCGGCGGCGATCGACGCGGGTATTGGCGTCCGTGTAGGTCGCGTTGGCGGTGGCACTGAACTGCCACTCACCGATCATGGAACTGTAGCCGAGGCCGCCCTCGAACGTATCCGTGACCGACCGGTTGGTCAGCGGATCGGGCAAAGTGCGACGCAGCGTCTGTCCGTCATAAGTCAAATCGACGGTATCGAGGCCGGAGAGCGAGACGGTGTTCGAACGGGTGTAGCCACCCGTCACCGTGATCGCACCGGCCAAGCCCTTCTCGCCCAGGCCCTGCGTCATCGTGCCTTCGAGCGTCAGTTCGTGATCCTGCGCCGCGAGGCTGCGATAGCGCGCGGGATCGGGATCGCCGGCGACCTGCGACGTGCGCGATTCTTCCTGCGTGATGCCGCGCTCGGCCTCGGTCAGCATGCTCGTGTTGTCGAGCTTGCCGTTGATGTTGTAGCGGCGCGGGCCGGAAATCTTGAAGAGGCCGCCTTCCAGCTCGTAGTTGTCGTAGCCACCGCGCGTCGGGCGATTGTATTCGCCCGAGGTGGTGACCGCCGCGAACTGGTCCTTGAGGATGATGTTCACGACGCGCTGGTTGGCGGAATAGCCGAAGCGCAACGCCACTTCCTCAGGCAGCACCTCCACCCGGCGGATCGCCTCGGGCGGGATGCCGCGCATTTCGCGGAAGCTGGAGATGCGCTGGCCGTTCAGCAGCATCAGCGGGCGACCGTCTCCGCGGCCGCGACCGCTGCCGGTCTGTGGGCTGATCGCGTCCAGCAGCTCCTCGATCGAAGCCACGCCGTAGGAGGCGATGTCGTTCTCGTCGAAGACCTCGATCGGCTTCTGCGGAACGTCGATAGAGCCGATGATGCGCGGCGCAGTGACGAGAATCTCGTTCCCGTGAACCTCTAGGGGCGCTTCGGGGTCTTTATCGTCATCCTTGATGACCGGCGCGGCCGGCGCGTTGGCGCCGGCATCTGCCGCAGACGCCAGCGTCGGCATGGCGAGGCACGCCACGAGGCTGATCAGAGGTAAGGAACGCAAGTGCAATCTCCGCCAAGATACATGTTCGAAATAGTGCAGTGTTCCTTCCCCTCCCTCGCTATTGCCTCGCCCCCTTCCTCACGACAAGCCGCCGCGCGGTATCATTTTGTCGCAATCGTCTTGCGCCCGGATGAACCGGCGTCACTCCTTCGTGGACGGGACATTTGCGCACCGCTGTCGGGAAATCGCCGCCGTGCAGAAGGCAAAATGCCGCCAAGGCTTCCATTTTCGTGGAGTCGTGGCTATGTCGCGCGCCGATGACACACCAGAACAACGGAAACTGATCGCCGATGGCGAAAGAAGAACTCCTCGAAATGCGCGGCCGGGTGGTCGAGCTTCTCCCCAACGCGATGTTCCGCGTCGAGCTGGAGAACGGCCACGAGATCCTCGGTCACACAGCCGGCAAGATGCGCAAGAACCGCATCCGCGTGCTGGTCGGCGACGAAGTCCTCGTCGAACTGACCCCCTATGACCTCACCAAGGGGCGCATCACCTACCGCTTCATGCCGGGCCGTGGCGGCCCCGGCCAGTTCGGTTCCTGATCTGACCGTGGCTGACCTGTCGGCGGGGCCAGGCGCCCCCCGGCTCATTCTCGCCTCGGCCAGTCCACGACGCCGCGAACTGCTCTCCCGCATCGGGATGAGCGATTTCACGGTCGAGGCAGCAGACATCGACGAGACACCGCTTCCCCGTGAAGCGCCGCGCGACTACGCCCGGCGCATGGCGCGGGAGAAGGCGCTGGCATTGCCCGCGAGTGACGCCTTCGTGCTCGCCGGCGATACAGTCGTTGCCTGCGGGCGCCGCGTGCTGCCCAAGGCTGAGGACGAGAAGACCGCCCGCGATTGCCTGGCACTGCTTTCGGGCCGTCGCCATCGCGTGCTCTCCGCCATCGCCCTGCGCGCGCCGGACGGACCCATGCACGAACGCCTGAGCGAAACGATCGTCCGGTTCAAGCAACTCTCGCACGACGAGACCGAAGCCTACATCGCCGGCGGCGAGTGGGAGGGCAAGGCCGGAGGCTACGCCATCCAGGGCAGCGCCGAGGGTCTGATCGCCTGGATTTCCGGCAGCCATTCCGGCGTCGTAGGACTTCCCCTGTTCGAAACGCGCGCGCTGTTGCGCAGCGCGGGCTTCTCCATTGGCTGAATGGCTGGTCGAGGACGGGATCGGCGAAACCCGCGCGATCCTCGTCGAGAACGGTCAGGTCCACGCCGCAAGGCTCGACTGGCCCGGACGGCTGGCAGCGGGTGAAGTGGCCGACGCGGTGCTCGTCTCGCGTCGTTCCGGGTCTTCTCGTGGCACGGTAAGGTTCGATTCGGGCGAGCAGGCGCTGGTCGACGGCCTTCCCAAGTCGGCCAGTGAAGGCGCACCCCAGCGGGTCATCGTGACCCGAGCCGCCATGGCCGAAACGGGCCGCCTGAAGCTCGCGCAAGCTCGCGCCAGCGATCTCGCCCCCCGTGCTGCGCCTACACTGGCCCAAGCCCTCAGCGCCGATGGTGTTCCGGTAAAGGCGGTGCGTCGCTTTCCCGAAGACCCATGGCCGGAGATCGTGGCCGAAGCGCTAGACGGCGTGATCGCCTTCAACGGTGGCTCACTGGTCGTCACGCCGACGCCCGCGATGACGCTCATCGACATCGACGGTGCCTTGTCTCCGGCAGCGCTGGCGCTCGCAGCCGTGCCTGCCATTGCCGACGCAGTTGGTCGGCTCGACCTCGCCGGGTCGATCGGCATCGATTTCCCATCGTTGGAGCGCAAGGAAGATCGCCGCGCGGTGGACGAAGCCCTCGCAGCCGCGCTCGATCACTGGCCGCATCAGCGCACTGCCATGAACGGCTTCGGCTTCGTTCAACTCGTCGCGAAGCTGGAGCGCCCCTCCATCCCCCAGCGCGTGCGCTCGGCTCCTGCGTCTGCCGCAGCGCGCCTGCTGCTGCGCAGCGCCGAGGCGGTCTCCGAGCCGGGAGCACTGCTGCTTACCGCTAATCCCGCCGTGCGCGCCGCGACTACCGACGCATGGCTGGACCAGTTGTCGCGGCGCACTGGTCGCGTGGTCCGTTGGCACGAAGATCGCGCGCTTGCACTCACTGCCGGATTCGCTCAGGCCGTTCCCCTATGACCCTCTCCGAACGCAAATGCCCCATCTGCCGCAAGCCGCGCGTCGCCGAGCATGCACCCTTCTGCTCCAAGCGCTGCCGTGACCGCGACCTTCTCCAGTGGCTCGACGATGGCTACGCCCTGCCCGGCCAGCCCAGCGATCCCGAGGACTTCACGCATGGCCCGGAAGGCGGTCCGACAAACAATCCACAGGGCGATTGAAATTTGTTCGTCATTTAGGGGTTGCCAAGGTCGGCGCGCTTCTTCATAGGCCCGCCCACACCGCTCGCCGGTCTCTTCGAAGACCGCCGCCGATCGGATGCCCGAGTAGCTCAGTTGGTAGAGCATGCGACTGAAAATCGCAGTGTCGGTGGTTCGAATCCGCCCTCGGGCACCACTTCCTTCCTTGGTGCCATCAGCCGAAAAACTTCCCCATCGGGGACCAGCGCGCAGCCTTTGTGCGCCAGCGACAGGATTGTCGTGCGACTTTGATCTTTAGTCGCAAATTGTCGCACCTGCGAAATGGGCGCTTGCGGGCGCACCGCTTTGCTGAATAGGACAGGCACGACATCCAACAAGGCGTGCGACTTGACCACCTATCCCCCCAAAGCCCTTCGCCGGCCCTCCGGTTGGCGCTGGCCGCTCCTGCTCGTTGCAGGCGCGTCGCTTTCCGCGTGTTCCGGCGAATCGTCCAAGGGCCAGCAGCAGCGCATCGCCGAAGTCGGCTATATTGTCGCCCAGACGAGCAGCGTGCCCATTGCCGTTACGCTGAGTGGCCGCACGGTGGCTTTCGAGACCTCAGAAGTTCGCCCGCAGGTGACGGGCGTCATCAAGCGCCGCTTCTTCACCGAAGGCAGCACCGTGAAGGCGGGGCAGCCCCTGTTCGAGATCGACCCGAGCCTATACCGCGCTGCGGTGAACCAGGCACAGGCGAACCTCTCAAGCGCGCGCGCCACGGCAGATGCCGCGTCGGTCAAGGCGGAGCGCTATCGCCCGCTTGCCGACATGGAGGCGATCGCCAAGCAGGACTATACCGACGCGCAGGCGCAAGCACGCACTGCCAAGGCGGCGATCGCCCAGAACGCGGCTGCGCTCGACACGGCGAAGATCAACCTGCGCTTCACCACCGTGCCTGCGCCGATCAGCGGGCGCATCGGGCGTCAGTTGTTCACCGTCGGCGCACTCGTCAGCGCCAGCCAGGCCGATCCGCTGGCGGTGATCCAGCGCATGGACCCCGTGTACGTCGATATGCAGCAGTCCGCGACCGAACTGACCGCCCTGCGCCGTCGTCTCGCGGAAGGTGGCGTCAACCCCGGAAGCACCGAGGTGCATCTCCAACTCGACGGCGGCGCCCGCTATCCGCAGGCGGGCACAGTCCAATTCTCCGAAGTCACCGTCGACCAGACGACCGGCACCGTGACGCTGCGGGCGCGTTTCCCGAACCCGGACGGCATGTTGCTGCCGGGCATGTTCGTGACTGCCATGTTCGACCAGGCCAACGACCCCAACGCGATCCTGATCCCGCAGAACGCCATCCAGCGCGACTTCGACGGCTCGGCATTCGTGATGCTGGTCGGCGCAGACAACAAGGCGGAACGCCGCAAGGTCACTGCGGAGCGTACCTATAACGAATATTCGGTCGTTACCGCAGGATTGAAGAAAGGCGACAAGGTCATCGTGCAGGGTCTGAATGGTCTGCGCCAGGGTGCCGCCATCAAGCCGGTGATCAACACCACGCCGCAGAACGTAGCGCCGCCGAAGAAGGGCGAAGGTGGCGAGCACGCCGGCGGCCAATCGGGCCGCAAGGGCGCCTGAGCCGGCATGTCACGCATCTTCATCGACCGGCCGATCTTCGCCTGGGTTCTGGCGATCATCGTGATGCTCGCCGGCCTCGGCGCGCTGAACTTCCTGCCCAACGAGCAATACCCCGACATCGCGCCGACGCAGGTCAATATCCGCGCGACATATCAGGGCGCCTCTGCCCAGACGATCGAGAACTCGGTCACCCAGATCATCGAACAGCAGCTGACCGGCATCGACGGCCTGCTGTACTTCAGTTCGGAATCGAGCAATCGCGGACAGGCCACGATCAACGCGGTCTTCGCCAAGGGCACCGATCCCGACATCGCTCAGGTGCAGGTCCAGAACAAGGTCCAGTCCGCGATCCCGCGCCTGCCCCAGACGGTGCAGCAGCGCGGCGTGACCGTGACCAAGTCCAATCCCGATCAGCTCCTGCTGGTCGCGGTCTATGACGAGACCGACAGCCGCTCCAACCAGGACGTGTCGGACTACCTCGCGTCGAACATCCAGGATCCGTTGTCCCGCGTCGAAGGCGTGGGTGACGTCAACGTGTTCGGTGCGCCGCACGCGATGCGCATCTGGCTCGATCCGCGCAAGCTGGCGGCCGTGGCGCTGATGCCCAGCGACGTGACATCTGCGATCACCTCGCAGAACACCGAGGTCGCGGCGGGTGAGATCGGCGGCATGCCTGCGGTCGAAGGCCAGGCGATCAACGCCGTCGTCACCGCCGGTTCGCGGCTCCAGACCGCCGACCAGTTCCGCAACATCGTGGTCAAGACCAATCCCGACGGTTCGACCGTGACCATCGGCGATGTGGCGCGCGTCGAGATCGGCGCGGACAACTACACCACGATCAGCCGCGTGAATGCCCACCCCGGCGCCGGTATCTCCATTTCACTCGCCCCCGGCGCCGACGCGCTGCGCACTGCCGAGGCGGTGAAGGCCAGAATGCAGGAACTCTCGGCAGAGATGCCGGACGGCCTGAAATACAGCTACGGCACCGACTCCACGCAGTTCATCAAGCTGTCCGTCGAGGAAGTCGAGAAGGCGCTGTTCGAGGCGATCATCCTGGTCGTCATCGTGATGTTCGTATTCCTGCAAAGCTGGCGCGCGACGCTGATCCCCGCGATCGCCGTGCCGGTCGTGCTCCTCGGCACCTTCGCCGTATTCTACGTCATGGACTTCTCGATCAACACCATGACCCTGTTCGGGCTGGTGCTGGCCATCGGCCTGTTGGTCGACGACGCCATCGTCGTGGTCGAGAACGTCGAGCGCCTACTGGAGGAAAACCCGGGCATGAGCCCGCGCGAAGCCACCATCAAGTCGATGGAGGAAATCCAGATCGCGCTGATCGCCATCGCGCTGGTGCTGTCGGCGGTGTTCCTGCCGATGGCGTTCTTCGGCGGATCGACAGGTGTCATCTATCGCCAGTTCTCGCTCACCATCGTGACGGCCATGGTGCTGTCGGTCTTCGTAGCGCTGATCCTCAGCCCGGCGCTTACTGCCACGCTGCTCAAGCCCAAGGTCCATGCCGAGCATCGTGAACCGACGTGGATCGAACGCCACGCTCCATGGCTGGTCCGTGGTTGGGACAAGTTCGCAAACTGGTTCAACCGCAGCTTCGAGCGCACGACCGACGCCTATGTCCGGCAGGTCGACAGGGTCGTCGCCCACAAGTGGCGCTGGCTGGCGCTGTTTGCCGTCACCTGCGTCGCGACGTTCGTGCTGTTCCAGCGCCTGCCCACCGGCTTCCTCCCCAACGAGGATCAGGGCAACGTGATGGTGCAGTGGCGCCTCCCCGCCGGTACGCCGCGTGCGCGCACCGAGCAGGTGCAGCGCGCGGTGGAAACCTATTTCAACACGCACGAGAAGCACAACGTATCGGGCATGTTCTCGGTCACGGGCGGTGGCATGGGGGCATCCGGCCAGAACAGCGGACAGGCCTTCATCAACCTGACCGACTGGGAAGAGCGCAAGGGATCGGAGAACAGCGCACAGGCCATAGTCCAGCGCGCCAGTGCCGCATTCCGCAACCTTCGCGACGCACAGGTCTTCGTACTGGTGCCGGGCGCCGTGCGCGGCCTCGGCAGCTCGTCAGGCTTCCAGATGGAGCTGCAGAACGCCAGTGGCCTTTCCGCTGCCAAGTTCGCCGAAGCCCGTGAAAAGCTTCTGGCTGCGGCTGCTTCGAACGACCAGCTTTCGGGCGTTCGTCTGAGCAACCTGCCCGATGTTTCCACGCTCAAGATCGATACCGACATCCGTGCACTCACGGCATACGGCCTGACGGCGACAAACGTGAACTCCACGCTGTCGACCGCCTGGGGTGGCAACTACGTCAACGACTTCATCGACAAGGGCCGCGTCAAGCGCGTCTACGTCCAGGGCGATGCGCAGTTCCGTTCACGCCCGGAAGACCTTGCACAGTGGTTCGTGCGCGGCTCGGACGGGCAGATGGCGCCGTTCTCCGCTTTCTCGAAAGTCAGCTGGTCGACCGCCCCCAGTTCCACCTCGCGCTTCAACGGACTTCAAGCCTACGAATTCTCGGGTGAGGCGGCTTCCGGTGTGAGTTCCGGGACCGCGATGAACGTCATGGAGCAGCTTGCCGCCGACATCCCCGGCGTCAGCGTGGCATGGGCAGGCTCGTCCTATCAGGAACGGCTGTCCTCGGGTCAGGGCCCGATCCTCTATGCGCTGTCGTTGCTGGTCGTGTTCCTGTGCCTTGCCGCGCTCTACGAGAGCTGGTCGATCCCCGTCGCGGTGATCCTGGTCATTCCGCTCGGCCTGCTGGGTGCAATCGCCTTCGTGACGCTGCGTGGGCTGGAAAACGACGTCTATCTCCAGATCGGCCTGCTGACGACGATGGGGCTTGCCGCGAAGAACGCAATCCTCATGATCGAGTTCGCCGAGCAGGCCGAACGACAGGGCAAGCGCGTGATCGATGCGGCACTCGAAGCCGCAAAGATCCGCCTGCGCCCGATCCTGATGACCAGCTTCGCGTTCATCTTCGGCGTGCTGCCGCTCGCCATCGCGACGGGCGCGGGTGCCAACAGCCGCGTCGCAATCGGTACGGCGGTGGTCGGCGGCATGCTGACCGCGACGATCCTTGCGATCTTCTACATCCCGCTGTTCTTCGTGCTCGTCCGCCGCGGCGTGCGCGACGGCCTCGCCCTCGCCCGGGAGAAGCTGCACGAACATCGCGAGCATTCGGGAGATCAGGCGTGACCCGTCTCGCCATTCGCCTCTTGACCGGCATGCTGCCCGCAATCGCGCTGGGCGCATGCTCGATGGCGCCGAAATACGTCCAGCCAGCCGCACCTGTACCTACCTCATGGCCGGTTGGGGACGCATACCTCACGCAGAGTGAATCCGAGCTCCCGCTCGTGTCTTACAAGGACATCTTCCGCGATGCGCGGCTCCAGTCGCTGGTGGAGCAGGCCCTCGTCAACAATCGTGACCTTCGCGTGGCGGCGGCCAATGTCGCCGCAGCACGGGCGCAGGTGCGGGTGACTCGCGCGAACCAGTTCCCCGCCGTGGGGATCAGCGGTTCGGCCACCGATTCCGAGACAGGCGGCGGGTTCGGTCGCAATGGCATGAACTACGCGCTTCAGGGCGGCATTTCATCGTTCGAGCTGGACCTGTTCGGCAGGCTCGCCAACGCCACCCAGTCCCAGCGCGACACCGCGCTGGCGACCGAGGCGTCGGCGCGCACGGTACGTCTCGGCCTCGTCGCCGATCTGGCGCAGGCTTGGGCTACTTATGCCGCCGACGCGGATCTGCTCAAGGTCGCGCAGAATACCGCCGCGAACGCAAAGGACAGCGTGCGGCTCTCCGGCGCGCGCCTCAAGGGCGGCATCGCGGCAAGGACCGAACTACGGCAGGCGGAGCAGGTGCTCGAAACCGCCAATGGCGACGTGGCATCCCAGACCGCTGCGCTGGCGCAGGACGTCAATGCGATCCGCCTCCTCGTCGGCGCCGACTTCGATACCACATTGCTCCCCGCCGGGATCGACGAGGTGAACGGCAGCCTCGGCGAAGTACCCGCGGGCACTTCCACGCAAGTGCTGTTGCGCCGTCCGGACGTCGTTCAGGCCGAGTACCAGCTGCGCGCGGCCAATGCCGACATCGGGGTAGCACGGGCGCAACTGTTCCCGACCATATCTCTGAGCGCGCTCATCGGCTTCGCGAGCCAGTCGCTATCGAGCCTGTTCGACGCTGCCTCCCGCACGACCACGCTCGGCGCGGACGGAAGCTGGTCGGTGTTCAATGCCGGTGGTCGCTCGGCCAACGTGCAGGTCTCCAAGGCGCAGCGTGACGCTGCGCTGGCGACTTACGAGAAGGCGATCCAGTCCGCCTTCCAGGAAACCGCCGACGCGCTTGCCGATCAGGGTACGCTCACCGAACGCCTGCGCGCCGCAAGTGCCTTCACGAAGGCTGCGCAGGACACCGCGACGCTGACCGAGGCGACGTACCGGCGCGGCATCGTCAGTTCGCTCGACAACCTCGACGCCCAGCGCAGCCTCTATTCAGCCCGGCAGGCTGAAATCGCGGTACGGTTGGCGCAGGCGAACAACCGCATCACGCTCTACCGTGTGCTCGGTGGCGATCAGGCGACGGCAACGCCCTCCAACTAACGCCCTCCAACTAACGACCTCAGCCGTAGAGCGGTACGATCTGCGGCAGTTCCACGGTAGTGCGGATCCCCGGCGGCGCGGCGCATACGGCGGGGATCGCGTTGATCGGACGGTGGGCCGTCAGCCCCGGCGTATAGGCGGCATAGTCCTCCTCGGCCACGGGGAAGTAGATATCGACCTTTACCGGGGTGTCACCCTCGGTCGTGATCCGCCAACCGGACTCGCGCAGTGCCCAGTCGTGCTCGATGTCGGTCGTCACGTACCAGTTGGCGCGGAAACGCAGGATCGGCTTGCCGGCGTGCTTGCAGGTGATCGTCGTGCGCATCGCGCCGACCGTTCCGGCTGGCACCTTCCCTGCCGCGATGTCGAGATCCTGCCGCGTTGCGGAAAGTTCGCCGACCGCCTCAATATCATCGCAAGGCAGGCCGATGGCTTCGGCGATCTGTGACAGCGAACTGCCGAAATCGCCCTTGAGATGCTCGGAACGACGCTGGTCGAAGGGCGCCATCGGGGCGGCGAACCCCATGATATGGAACAGCATGTCAGGGGAATCGCGGCTCGAAACGTCCGCATATTCGTCGATCGTCAGCAGTCCGTGTTCGCGCTGCAGAGAAAGCAGCGGGATCGCCAGAGCCTCGGTCACGAAACCGGGGCTGGAACCCGTAGAATAGATCGAGGTTCCGCCAGCCGCGCAGGCTTCCTCGATCCGCGCCCGCCTGGCAGCGTCCATCATCGGCGGGAAATGGAAGTCCCCGCGCGTCGTCACCACGTTCTTGCCCGAGGCAAGCAGCGCGCAGAGCGCGTCCCAGTCGGTCCCCTGCGGCATGTAGAGAACGCAGTCGGCGTCCAGCGCAACGATCTCGTCGAGTGAACCGGTGGCCTTAACGCCGGTATCCGTCAGACCGCACAGTTCCCCCGCATCCTTGCCGAGCTTGTCCGGCGAACTGACCCAGAGGCCGACGAGTTTCATCCGCGGGTGCTCGATCACCATGCGCAGCGCGCGGCTGCCGACGTTGCCCGTCGCCCACTGGACGACGCGCCAGACCTTCTGCTCAGGCATCGCATTCTCCCACTCGTGCTCTCACGCACCGGACGATCATCGTGCCGCCCCACCGATGACGGACAATCCCCAAGCGGGAACGCCTCAGAACTCGACGCCGAACTCGATGCCGTAGGTCGTCGGCTTGCTCCAGTTCGCGCCGAGGCCGAAACTGGAATACTGCGCTTGCGTCAGATAGCGGCTGTTGGTCACGTTATCGCCGAACACCGCGACGTGGAACTTGTCGCCCGGGGCATTCCACTGCGCGCGCAGAGCCAGCGTCTCGTACCCGCGCTGCTTGAACTGCACGCCGGACGGCCCGAAGAAGAAGCTCGACGAGTAGAACAGGTTGCCCGACAGCGCGAGTTCGCCGCCCGCCAGGTCGGTCTCGTAGCGAGCGCCGATGAAGCCGGTGAATTCCGGCGTCCGCTGCATCGTCACATCTTCAAGCGTGGTCGGAACCACGACGAACGTCACGCCATTCGCAAGACAGGCCGCAGCCGTGTCCGCGTCGAGCGTCGCACAGCGCACGTAGACCGGCGCGTTGTTGAACCGCTTGTAGCGCGCGTGGACGTAGGAGGCGCCGGTGTTGATCTGGAACGCGGGCGTAACCTGATAATGCAGCGAGCCTTCGAGGCCATAGATTTCGGAGGTGGCCGCGTTGATGATCTCCGCCGTGCCGGTGCGGTATATGGAGACCTGCAGGTTCTTGTAATCATAGTAGAATCCGGCTGCCTCGAACGACAGGCCGCGATCCTCGTATTTGAAGCCGACCTCATAGGCGTTGATGTCCTCGGGCCGGACGTTGTTGCAGGTGTAGTTCGTGTCCGGAATCTGGCACGAGCCGCCCACGTCGGAAATCGCGGCCTTGTAGCCCTTGGTGAACGAGGCGTAGACGCTGGTCCGGTCGGTCGGCTTGTAGCGGAGCACGGCACGCGGCGTCAGCTTGCTGTTGGAAATGTCGGGCACCGGCACTTCCGTCACGACGAACTGGCGGTTCCAGTAGGCGTCGACGATCTTGTCCTTCGAGTATCGGGCACCGGCGGTCAGGAACAGCTGCGGCGTGATCTCGTAAGTCGCGTCCACGAAGGCGGCGTAGCTCTTCACCGTCGTGCTCGACCCGCCGAGCCGGATACGATCGTTGGGATCGTTGCCTGCGTTGTTGATGTAGGTGATGTAGGTGTCGGTGTTCTCGAAGTAGAACAGCCCTGCCGTCCATTGCAGCTTCGATCCGCTCTTGGAAGTCAGCAGCAGTTCCTGGCTCCACGTCTCGTTGAGATTGGGCAGGCCAAGTTGGAACAGGTCGAGGCCCGAGTAGTCGAGATCCTGCGACATCACCGTGTTTTCGCTGCGGTACTGGCTGTAGGATGTAAGGTCCGCGAAGCCGAGGTAGGCGCGGATCGTACCCTGCACCACATCGCTGTTCACACGCAGCAACTCGCCCACCGAACCGGTGGCGATCCGGTTCTTCGCCGTGGTGTAAGTGCCCGGAATACCGCCGAAGGGAGCGCCAAGGCCGAAGTCGGACGTGTTCAGGGTCGATGCCAGCATCGGCGACGGATCGTCGACCGCCGCGTGCTTGTAACGCAGCAGCACATCGACGGTATCGCTCAGTTCCGCCTTGAGGCCGAGGCGTATCGACCAGTTCTCGTAGTCGCCTACGCGCCGGTCGCTGGAGATGTCGCGCTGCCAGCCGTCGCCGCGGCGGTACTGCCCTTCCACGCTGAGCGCGACGCGGTCCGAAATGACGTAGTTGGTGTAAGCCTCCGCTCGGGCCTCGTTGTAGCGACCGTAGGAGACGCGGCCCTCGAAAGCGTTGGCAGAGGTGGACGGTTCATGCGTGGTGACGAGAATCGCACCGCCGGTGGTGTTGCGACCGAACAGCGTGCCCTGGGGACCTTTCAGTACCTGGATCGAGTCCACGCTGATGAGATCGAAGTCGGCTGCCAGCGGGTTCGGCGAGTAAAACCCGTCGATGTAGATGCCGACGTTGCCGCCGCCGCCCGAGGTCGTCACCGCCGTACCGATGCCGCGGATGGTGGGCTGAAAGAAACCGCCCGCGAAGTCGAAACGCAGGGCCGGCGTGACCTTGCCGATATCCGCAAGCTGCTGGACGCTGGCCGTCTGCAGCGCGTCACTGGACAGGTTGGTGATCGAGATGGGCACGTCCACCTGCGCCTCGGCGCGGCGCTGTGCGGTCACGATGATCGCGCCTTCCTCGACGCTGGCTGCGTCCTGCGCTTCCTGCGCGAATACGGGTAGCGGCGTCATTGCGGCGAGCGCCATGACGGACGCGCAAGTCCGGGCGTTTTTCACGATTTCCCTCCCATCTGCTTTTCGCGCAAACCTACACTACGGTCCTGCGCGTTCCAGCGACGCGACTGTGCATGCGCCCAGATATCGCGGAGGCAGATTCGTCAGGTGCCCGGCGTGATGTAGCCCATCGTCTCCTGCTGCGGATCGTAGGAATCCGCCTTCCATCGCACCGATCCGAAGGGTCGTTCCAGACGACGGCGGACGCGACGACCGTGATTGGTTCGGTTGAATCCGTCAGCCTGCGCCTGGATGTCGTAGTCGCCTTGCGTATAGCGGCCCCGCATGCGCAGGTAATCGCCCCAGGTCGGGCAGTGATAGCGCTCGGTCCAGAGCGCGGGATTCTCGATGTCGCGAGAGATCGTCCAGTCGAAGGCGCCGATGCGCTTTCGCACTTTCTGCATCTGCATCATGACCTCGTAGAACTCCCGCGCAAGTTCGGGATCGACGTCATATTCCACCTCGACGACGATCGGGCCGGAACGCAACGTCACGCCAAGGTTGGGCGCGGGGTCGTAGCCGATGTCCACTGTGTCCATGTCGGCCTCGGAATCCTTGCCGATAGGCAGAATGATGCCCAGCAGAGCCGTGCCGGCAACGGCCACGCCGGAGGCCACCAGCGCGAACGCGACATCGTGGTGCGCGGCGACGACGCCCCAGGCCCAGGCGCCGATTCCGATCCCGGCGGTGATGGCGGAGGAGAACAGCGAGAGCGCCCTCGCCGTCACCCAGCGCGGTGCGGACAGTTGCACGGTGACATTCAGCATCGCGATAGTGAGGATGTTGCATGCACCTACGACGAGGAACGCGAGGCAGGTCACCACCAGAGAATGGCTGAAACCCGTCACTACGAGAGCGACGCCGGTTCCGATTGCGAACAGACGCACCGCCCATTCGGTGGAGATCACAGCGCGGATCTGGCTCACGAAGAGGGCTCCGGCCACCGCACCCACCCCCTGCGCGCCGAGCAGGATGCCGAAAGTCGCCGCGTTGCCATGCAGCAGATCCTTGGCGACCAGCGGAGCCAGCGCCGAGGCTGTCGCGGTGGTCAGGCCGAAGCCCAGCACGCGCAGCAAGGCGGTGCGCACGGCTGGCGCGTGGAGAGCGTAACGCGCACCCGTCACGATCGCGCGGTCGATCCGCTCGGGCGGGAGGCGCGAAGGGACGTGTTCGCGCCGCCAGAAGAAGAACGCCGTCAGCAGCGGCAGGTACAGCAGCGAGGTCATGCCGAACACGGCCTTGACGCCGTAGACCACCACGATCAGCCCGCCCAGCGCCGGACCGAAACTGCGCGCGACGTTGTAGCTGATTGTGCCCAGCGCCACGGCGGCAGGCAGGTGCGCACGAGACACCTGCTCGGGGATCGAGGCCTGCCATGAGGGCGAGAACAGCGCCACACCGGCACCTATCAGCACGCAGAACGCCAACAGCAGCAACGGTGTCGTCAACCCGAGGAAGGTGACCCCCGCCAGCACCGCCGCGCTTACCGCACTGAACGCGAGGCCGCTCATGGCGATGCGGCGGCGGTCGAACATGTCGGCGATAGCGCCCGCGGGAAGCGTGACCAGCATCAGCGGGATCATCATCGCCGTCTGAACCAGCGCGACCATACTGGGCGAACTGCTCAGCCGGGTCATCTCCCACTGCGCGCCGACGCCGAGGAAGAGCTGTCCGAAATTGGAGAACAGGCTGGCGGTCCAGATATTGCGGAACGTGCGCTCGCGCAGCGGTGCGAACGCGCCTCCCGCTTCCTCATGCTGCGCCGTCGCCATCCCTGCTCGTCCCCTGCCTTCGTTCTTGGCGATCGATCTTGAACCGCCCTCGCCCGTCGTCAACCCGCCCATCGCGAAGACGATCCGTTGGTGCAGGCCCTTGATGCAACGCTGCGCGATTCCAACATACTAACCATAGTCAGCAATCGCCGCGGCGATAGCGCCGGGAGCGCCGATTGCCAAACCCTGCCCGCACTAGCATCACGCGGAAAACCGCGCTTTGCTGCGCGAAGGAACGCGAGGAGACCTGCTTTGACCGAGGCCTACATCATCGACGCCGTCCGCACCCCGCGCGGGATCGGCAAGATGGGCAAGGGCGCGCTCTCGCAGATGCATCCCGAACACCTTTCGGCGACCGTCCTCGCCGCGCTCAAGGAACGCAACGATCTTGAGACGGCCGATGTCGACGACGTGATCTGGGGCGTCTCCGCCGCACTCGGCCTGCAAGCGGGGGACATCGGCCGCATGGCGGCGCTCGATGCGGGCTACGACGTGAAGGCGGGCGGCGTGACGCTCAATCGCTTCTGCGGATCGAGCCTGACCGCGACCAGCCTTTCCGCGGCGATGATAAAGTCCGGCATGGCGGACCTCATGGTCGCGGGCGGCATGGACATGCTGTCCTACGCCAACATGTACGGCATGAAGATGCGTGAGGCCGGCGTCGGCAGCGCAGGAATGGGCGCGGGCAATCCCCGTCTCCAGGCCAGGCACCCGCAGTCCAACCAGGGCGTCTGCGCCGACGCCATCGCCGCGATGGAAGGCATCACCCGCGAGGAACTCGAAGCGCTCGGCGTCGAGAGCCAGCGTCGCGCCGCAATCGCCATCGCCGATGGTCGCTTCGACAAGTCCACCATCGTCGTGAAGGACGATGAGGGGAACGTCATCCTCGATCACGAAGAATATCCGCGCCCCGAGACGACCGCCGAAAGCCTGTCGCAGCTCAAGCCCGCCTTCGAGATGTTCCTGAACATGCCCTCGGCGCCCGGCGGCAAGACTTACGGCGAACTCATTAACCAGGTGTACCCGGACGTGGAGATCAAGCCGATCCACCACGTCGGCATCTCCTCCGGCGTGGTCGACGGCGCCTCGGCGATCCTGCTGGCGTCGAAGGACTATGCCGACGCCCACGGCCTGAAACCCCGCGCGCGCATCGTCGCCATGGCCGAGACGGGCGACTGCCCGACCCTCATGCTGAACGGGCCGGTGCCCGCCGCGCGCAAGGTTCTGGCGAAGGCGGGCCTCACCACCGACGACATCGACGTCTTCGAAGTGAACGAGGCCTTCGCCGTCGTCGTCGAGAAGTTCATCCGCGATCTTGACCTCGACCGCGCCAAGGTCAATCCAAACGGAGGGTCGATCGCGCTCGGCCATCCGATCGGCGGCACAGGGGCCATGCTGATCGGGACCGCGCTCGATGAACTCGAACGGACCGGCGGGCGTTACGGACTCATAACGATGTGCGCGGCGGGCGGCATGGCCCCCGCGATCATCATCGAACGCGTCTGACGGCGCACGACATGGAGCAGTTGGTGGCGACAGAAGCGCAGGACGAAACGACCGGCAACACGTCCAAGGGGACGATCAACGACCCGTTCATGATGCGGGACGAGAGTCCCAGGCGGCAGGTCGGCCTGCGCATGACCATCGTCTCGCGGCTCCAGCGCAACAACTTCGACCGCAAGGTGGCGGCGCTGAACGTCACGCGCTCGCAGTGGGCGATGATCGCCATCGTCGCGCGCTATCCCGGCTCCACCCAGCGCACCATAGCCGAATACCTGGAGATGTCCGAGGCTTCGGCAGGACGTCTGATCGACCGCCTCTGCGCCGACGGCCTGCTCGAACGGCGCGACCGTCGCGACGACCGTCGTGCCCGCGCCGTATTCCTGACGGAACAGGCAAGGCCCATGCTCGACAAGCTCGGCGCCATCGCCAACGAGAGCGAGCAGAAGATGTTCGCCGGGTTCTCCGACGCGGAAGTCGACACCCTGCTCGACTTCATGACCCGCATCTACGAGAACGTCAGCCGCGGCTGAGGCCGCGCTCCCGCACTTGCGGGGATGCCAGCACCATCATCCGGGCAAAGAAAAAGGGCGACGCCTCACGGCGCCGCCCTCTTCTTCTTGAGAGTATCCGCAGAACTCACTTCGCGGCAGCAAGTTCCTTCTTCGACATCGAAGTGGTGACCTTGCCAGCGACGTCGCTCAGGCTCGAGGCCGGGACGGTCACGAGACGACCGTTGAGAATGACCTGCGGGTTGCCCTCGGCGCTGACGCGATAGATCGGGGCGATGCGGAAGCCGTCGGCAGCGTAGAGCATCTTGCCGGCGTTGAGAGCGACCGGAGCGCCAGCGGCTTCCTCGGTGGCTTCGCGGACCTGGGTGGTCTCGGCGAAGGCGACTGCGGGAACCGAAGCGACGGTGGCGAGAGCGACGAGCGTGACGAACTTCTTCATGGCGTATCTCCGAAAACTGCGACCCTCAGGAGGTCGGGCTTATTTACTTACTAAGCTGGGTTAGTATTTTTTGAACGCATGGTCAATTGCGAAATATGCATGTTTCTCGGCGATTTCAGCAACGTTATCGCCGCTGCGGGTTTTTCGCCAACGCCTGACCGACTCTCTTTGTCAAACCCTCGGAAAACAGCGGATTTCCGGCATGATCGTCCGCACGATGGGCCGACCGGTTGATCCCTTCCGGCTTTGCGCGCACACCGGGCCGACGGGCGGAAACGGCAGAAAACCGGGCCGCCACGCACGATCATAAGAACACCACGGGGATTGGCAGCAGATGTCGACTAAGGTCATGCAGGGCGTGCGCGTCCTCGAAGTGGCGCAGTTCACCTTCACGCCCGCAGCGGGCGGGGTACTTGCCGACTGGGGCGCCGACGTCATCAAGATCGAGCATCCGGTGCGCGGCGACACGCAGCGCGGTTTCCTCAACATGGGCGGCGTCCAGCTCGACCCGCTGCGCCACACGCTGTTCGAGCACCCCAACCGCGGCAAGCGCAGCGTCGGCATCGACCTGTCCACGCCCGAGGGGCAGGAAGTGCTCTACGAACTGGCGAAGCAGTGCGACGTCTTCCTGACCAACTATCTCCCGCAGGTCCGCCAGAAGAACAAGTTCGACGTCGAGCACATCCGCGCCGTCAACCCGAACATCATCTACGCGCGCGGCTCGGCGCTGGGCAACAAGGGGCCGGAGCGCGAGGTCGGCGGTTTCGACGGCACCTGCTTCTGGGCCCGTAGCGGCGTCGCCTATTCGATGACGCCAGAGGAACTGGGCGCGCCGCTGTCGCAGGGGATTCCCGCATTCGGTGACTCGATCGGCGGCATGTTCATCGCCGGCGGCATCTCCGCCGCACTCTACCACCGTGAGAAGACGGGCGAGGCGACCGAACTCGATGTTTCGCTACTCAGCACCGCCGCCTGGGCATCGGGTGCGCTGATCGCGCAGGTGGCCGAGACGGGCATCCTCACCCGCAACCCGATGCCGGGCTCGGGCGGCGCCGCGCGCAACCCGTTCATGGGCAACTACCAGACGAGCGACAACGGCACGATCAACCTCTGCACGATCTCGCCGACCGGCCACATCCGCAGCCTGTTCGAGCATCTGGGCGTGCCCGAAGCCGCCGACGACCCGCGCTTCTCCGAACCGCGCGCGCTGTTCGAGAACGCAGGTGCCGCCAGCGACGTGCTGGTGAAGGCCTTCGCGCAGCATCCCTTCGAATACTGGCGCCAGCACCTCAAGACCTTCTCGGGTCAGTGGGCGCCGATCCAGAGCTTCCACGATCTGCTGACCGACGAGCAGGCGCTTGCCAACGACATGATAGTCGAGGTCGAGGGCGCGGACGGCGGCGCGCCGCTCAAGCTGGTGCGCGGCCCCGTCCAGTGGAACGGCGAGCCGGTGGAGACCACGCGCTCGCCGCAGGCCTCCGAGCATACCGAACTCGTGCTCATGGAAATGGGCGTCGAATGGGACAAGATCGAGGAATGGAAGGCCAAGGGCGCGATCGCCTGAGCGCCTATCGACCATACTGCAAGGGCACTCGGCCTCGTCCCTGCTTGAACGGACGACCACCGAGGGCGTAAACTGCGTCAAAAGAACAAGGAACCCGAGATGAAGCCTGGAACCCGCCTGAAGAGCGCCGCCTGCGACACCGAAGTCATGGTGATCCGCGCCGCCGACGGGCAGATCGAATGCGGCGGCGCGCCGATGGGCGAGGCCAAGCCCGCCGAAGCTGCGCCCCTCGCCGCCGATTTCTCGGCCGGGACGCTGATGGGCAAACGTTACGTCGATGCCGACGGAAAGTACGAACTGCTCTGCGTGAAGCCCGGCAAGGGCTCTCTCTCGGTCGACGGGCAGGCGCTCGTCGTCAAGGACGCCAAGCCCCTCCCCGCCTCGGACTGACGCGCAAACGCCGATGAACATCGCCCTCCTTCTCGAAATGGCCGCAGAGGCCGCGCCGGACCGCATCGCCCTCGTCTGCGACGGCAAGCGCTGGACTTACGGCGACCTCCTAGCCGCGGCGCGCGGGGCCTTCGCGCTGATCCAGGACAGCGAGGCCGAATACGTCGCCCTGCTCGACGAGAGCAGCGAGGCGGCGGTGATCGCGGTCTTCGGTGCGGCGCTGGCGGGCGTGCCCTACTGCCCGCTCAACTACCGCCTGCCCGACGCCGACCTCGCCGCCCTGCTGGGCCGCATAGCGCCCGCCCTCGTCATCGGTGACGAGGAGCGCGTCATGCGCATCGCGGGCGGTCAGGGCCACACCATCCTCTCGCGCGAGGAATTCACCCTCAAGGCGCAGGAAACCGTGCCCGACGACGATGCGCGCGAGTACGATCCGGGCGAAGGGATCGCGATCCAGCTCTTCACCAGCGGCACCACCGCCGCGCCCAAAGCCGCGATCCTGCGCCACTCCAACCTGCTCGGCTACATTCTTGGCACCGTCGAGTTCGCCAGCGCCGACGAGGCCGACGCCGCGCTGGTGGTCGTGCCGCCGTACCACATCGCGGGCATTTCGGCGCTGCTCTCCTCGATCTACGCACAGCGCCGGATCGTGATGCTGCCCGCATTCTCACCGGAGGCGTGGCTGGCGCTCGTGGCAGCCGAGACTATCACCAACGCCTTCGTCGTGCCCACGATGCTGGCCCGAATCGTCGATGCCATGGAAAAGGGCTCCAGCGCCGACACCGCATCGCTGCACGCCATCGCCTACGGCGGCGGCAAGATGCCGCTGGAGGTGATACACAAGGCGCTGGAGCGCTTCCCCTCGGCGGGCTTCACCAATGCCTACGGCCTCACCGAGACCAGCTCGACGATCGCCCTGCTCGGCCCGGAGGATCACCGCGAGGCGCTCGCCTCCGACGATCCGAAAGTGCGCGCCCGCCTCACCTCGCTCGGCCGCCCGATCCCCACCGTGGAGATCGAGATTCGGGGAGAAAACGGCGAAGTCCTGCCGCTTGGCGAAGCGGGTGAAATCTACGTGCGCGGCGATCAGGTATCGGGGGAATACAAGGAAAAGAGCGCGCTCGACGCCGCCGGCTGGTTCCCCACGCGCGACGCGGGCTACATGGACGAGGACGGCTACCTGTTCCTCTCCGGCCGCGCCGATGACGTGATCGTGCGCGGGGGTGAGAACATGTCCCCCGGCGAGATCGAGGACGTGCTCCTCACCCACCCTGCCATCGCCGATGCCTGCGCTTGCGCGATCCCTTCCGTGGAGTGGGGCGAGGCCGTGGGTGTCGCCATCGTCACGCGCGATGGGCATTCCGCACCCGACGAGGGTGAGTTGAAAGACCTCGTCCGCTCCCGCCTCCGCTCGTCGCGCGTGCCGGAGAAAGTCGCGTTCGTTCAGGAACTTCCGTACAACGAGATGGGCAAGCTGCTACGCCGCAAGGTCAAGGAAGTCCTTGCCGGCTGACCCTCTCCGCCCCGGTCCGGCGATCCCGCTCTCGCGCTGGGCGGACCGGCAGTTGCAGGCGATGGCCGAGCAATACGGCCTGCCGAGGCTAGACGGTGCGACACTCATGGGCGAGCGGGCCATGGCGGGATGTTACCGCATAAACGGCAGGATTTCTGCGGGTCTTGGTGGCTCCCACCTGATGCCGACGCGCGACGGAAGCTGGTTCGCGCTGACGGTGATCCGCGATGTGGATCGCGAATTGCTGCCTGCACTGTTCGGCGACGCCGCTGTCGACGTGACGAACTGGGACGCCATCGCAGCCGTCGTGTTGCGCCACGATGCCGCGCATCTGCTCGCCATCGGTCGCGCGCTTGGGCTGCCGGTTGCGAGCATCGACGAGACGCCGGTTTCGCCGCCGATCGAGATCATGACGCGCGGAAAATGGCGGAATCGCGGGAGTTTTCACCGGCCGCTGGTGGTCGATATGTCAGCAATCTGGGCGGGGCCGCTGGCGGGGCATCTGTTCTGGCTGGCCGGGATGGAGGTCGTGAAGGTGGAGAGTCGCAGCCGCCCGGACCTTATCCGGCGCGACGATCCGGCGACGTTCGAGCGCATCAACCAGGGCAAGGCCAGCCTGCTCGTCGACTTTGCGAATCCCGCAGAAAAGCGGGCCTTGGTGGACCTGATCCGGCGGGCGGACATCGTCATCGAGTCCTCGCGTCCCCGCGCCCTGCTGCATCTGGGGATCGATGCGGAGGCGCTGGTTCGGGAGGTTCCGGGGCTCGTCTGGCTGTCCGTGACGGGGCACGGGGCGAGCGGGGAGGCGGCGAACTGGGTCGGGATCGGCAACGATTGCGGGGTCGCCGGGGGTCTGAGCCGGGCGATGGCGGAGGCTGGGGGCGGGATCGGCTATGTCGGGGATGCGATTGCCGATCCGCTAACCGGGATCGTCGCCGCACGCGAGGGATTCCGCGCTTTTCGGAGCGGAGAGGCGCAGCGCATCGGGCTTTCGATGAGCGCCATCGTCGCCATGGCGCTCGCCGAGGAGCGTGCGCACGACCCTGCACTGAACGGCACTGAACTGAACCTATGGGGTACTTCGGTGGGCGAGAGGTTCCCCGAAGTGCCACTGCGACCGCTGACGGCACCCGTGAGCGCCATCGGTGCCGACACCGCGCGCTACCTCGGCGAGATCGCCCGATGCTGATCCGCGATGCCGAAGTCTGGACCACCCACGCCCGGCTAGTTCGTGGCGACGTTCGCATCGCGCACGATCGCATCGCTGCGATCGGAGCACTGCCTCCGTTACCCGGTGAGCACGTCATCGACGGGCGTGGCGGCTTGCTGCTGCCGGGGCTGCATGACCATCATATCCACCTGTCCGCCCTCGCCGCGCGGCGTTCCTCGGTCGAGTGCGGGCCACCGCAGGTCTTCGATGCGGAGGGGCTTGCCCTGGCGTTGCGTTTACCGGGCAGCGGGTGGCTGCGCGGCATCGGCTTCCATGAGAGCGTGCTGGGTGGCGTGCTGCCCGATGCGGCAGCGCTCGACCGCTTCGTTTCCGACCGGCCCTTGCGGTTGCAGCATCGCACCGGGCGGATGTGGCTGCTGAACTCGCGGGCGTTGGACATGCTGCTGGCAACCGCCGCGCCGCCGCCGGGACTGGAGCACCAAGAAGGTCGCTTCACCGGACGGCTGTTCGACGAGGACGACTGGCTGCGCCGGACCCTCGGTAGCGCGCCTCCTGATCTTGTTGATATCAGTGCCGATCTCGCACGCCGGGGCGTGACCGGCGTGACCGACATGTCGCCTCGTAACGACCCTCATGTTGCGCAGCATTTTGCGGCGCAGGTTGCGGATCGTCGAATGCTGCAAAGGCCGGTTCTGGCGGGCAGCCTTGCGCTGGCCGAGGCCGCACGACAGGGCTGGCGCCTTGGGCCGCTCAAACTGCACCTGCATGAAAGCGCCCTGCCCGATTTCGACGAAACGCTCGCACTCATCCGCGCGGGCCGCGATCAGGGGCGTGCGCTGGCGGTGCATTGCGTGACCGAGGTGGAACTCGTCTTTACCCTTGCGCTGCTGGAGACGGCGGGTGCCATGGCCGGGGACCGGATCGAGCATGTCTCGGTCGCCTCGCCCGATCTGGTGGCGCGGATGCGCGCGCTCGGGCTTGCCGCCTGCGTGCAGCCGCACTTCATCGCCGAGCGCGGCGACCGTTATCTTGCCGACGTGGAGCCACGCCATCACGCCGACCTCTACCGGCTGCGCAGCTTGCGGGATGCCGGGGTGCCTCTCGCGGGTGGGAGCGATGCGCCATATGGCGATGCCGACCCGTGGAAATCGATGGCCGCCGCCGTCAGCCGCCGCACGCCGTCCGGGGCGGTGATCGGCGCTGCGGAGGCACTGTCGCCGGAGGATGCACTGGCGCTCTACCTCGCCGATCCGCTTGGCCTTGCTCGTCAGCGTCGCATCGACGTGGGCGAGCAGGCCGACCTCTGCCTGCTGCCGCAGCCCTGGACCGAACTACGCGAAAGCCTCGAATCAGCCCGCGTCGTCGCCACCATCGCGGGCGGAAGGCTGATCCACGATGGCGTCGATCAGGCCCCATTCGAGCGCCTTGCGCGCCGGGATGCGGCGGCCTGACAGGACCATGAGCGCGGTGCGCTGGCGCCCGATCCGGCGCGTCAGCGACACGCAGCCGCCCGCGCCGGGGATGATGCCCATCGCCAGTTCCGGCAACTGGAACCACGAGCGCGCCGTCGCCGTGATCCGGCCCGCAAAGGCCGCGAGTTCGAGCCCCGATCCGACGCAGGCACCGTCGATCTCCGCCACGAACCGCTCCCCACAGCGCGCCGCCTCCAGCGCGGGCAGAGTGCGCATGCGGATCGCGTGAGCCATGGCGGGATCTCGCGTGGTGCCGAACTCGGCAAGGTCCGCGCCGAGACTGAATGTTCGACCAGCCCCGCGCAACGTGATCGAACTGATCGTCGGATCGAGGTTCACCAGCGCGAAGGCTTCGTGCAGCGCGTCGCGCATCGGGCGGTCGATGGCGTTGCCCGCCTCCGCGCGGTCGAGCATGGCCATGGCGCGGTCGTCCTCGCGGGTGAGCACGACGCGACCGGGCGGCGTCGGCGTGCCCGACTCGCGCACCGCGATCCATGTCCGATGCGCTTCGCTCGCCTGCAGCGTCGCATAGGCCAGCGACTCGGCGACGAGGCCGTCGGCCACCGATAGCGAAGGCAGCAGGCGCAGGAGCTGAATCAGCGTCGCGGCGGCCTTCGGCTGCGCCCGTACCGCAAGCACCAGTTGCACTGCGTCAAAACCCGGCTCGACCAGTGTATCCAAACGTGCAGCCAGCGGATGCGCGGGATTTCCTATGCCGATCACCGGCCATGGCGGCAGATCAGGCGCTTCGCCATGCTGCGGCGCAATGTCGAGATCGATCACGGCGACCGGCTCCGGCCAGGCGAATCCCTTAGGGGCAAGGTCATCCGCCGTTACCGTCAATCCCGCGATAGTCTGCGCCTGCATATGGTCTCTGGATGATTCCCTTTTCCCCTGCACAGGCATGGACCGGCCGCGCGGCATTGACCAGCCCTGCCCTCTGGCGGACCATCGGGCGACCACGGCACACGGCCCTGAAAGCGGGCGTTGAGCAGCGCGAAAGCAACTCGTCGGCCCGGAAACAACGCTCATCGCAGTCAACTTGATCGTATACAAAGATCGCGCTTGATGAACAGCGTTGTTGATGCTAACCAAAGTCAGCAAAAAACGAGAATGGCTCAGTTATCTGAGAAACGACTCGGGGATTGAGGCACGGCTCGGCAGCAAGATCGAGTTCAACAACCAACTGGAGGGAGGAGAGACCTCATGGCTGGAAAGACGTCGTCATCGAACAAGGCAAAGATCGCACGCCGCGTGATCGAGGTACTGGAGTACTTCGATGATGCGCACCGCGAGGCCACCGTCATGGACATCGTGCGTCGATACAATCGACCGCAGTCGAGCACTTCGGAATTGCTGTCGAGCCTGGTGGAACTGGGCCTGCTTCACAAGGATCCCTATTCCCGCGCCTACAGCCTGACGCCGCGCGCCGCGCTGATCGGCACTTCGGGCCAGCCCGAACTGGTGCGTGACGGACGCATCGTGCGCCTGATGGACCGCCTCGTCGCGCAGACCGGCCTTTCGGTGGCGCTGCATTCGATGGTCGGCCTCGACGCGCAGATCGTGAACTGGCGCCATGGCCCCCGCGCTCCCGCCGCCACCCGCGAACTGGCCGGCGGCGTCAAGGAACCGCTCGCCCGCAGCGCGCCGGGCTGGCTCATGCTCTCGACCGTGGCGCGCCAGCGCTGCGAGGGCATGGTGCGCCGCCTGAACGCCGAAGCCGCCGAGCAGGACAAGTTCGCCTTCTCGGAAATGATGGCCCGCATCGACGCATGCCGGGATCCGCGCCACCTCTTCGGTCCCGCGGGTTTCAGCACCGGCGCCGACGCACTGAGCGGCCTTGTCCCGCGCCAGCCGGACGGCCACCCGCTCGTCGTCAGCATCGTCTACGGCAAGGATGACAAGGTGAACCCCGAAGCGCTGTTCCAGTGCCTCGGCGATGCCATGCGCGCCTGCCTGCCCGACCCGGTCGCACAGCATGCGCAGTCGAGCGTGGAGCAGTTCTCGCACGCGGCCTAAGGTTAGAGTTCCCAACGAGGAAGGGCCTCGCGGGTTTGCCCGCGGGGCCCTTTCTTCGTGTGCGTCGTCCCGGGTCGAGCCCGGGACGACGTGGGGTCAGGCCTCCTGCCCCGCCATGCGGCTCAGCCGGTCCGCATCCTCGTGGCGCATGAACATCTTCATGATGTCGCCCGAAGTCACCGGGCGCACCTCGCCCTCTGCCAGCGGGCGCTCGCCGAGCGAGGACTTGGGCGTGATGTCCACGCCCTCCGCCGCCGCCTTCGCCCGCAGCGCGCCGACGGTGAGGTCCGCCTTCGCATGGTGCTGGAACGGATCGAAGCGGAACCAGCGCATCGCGTTGAGGTGCGTGATCTTGTCGATCTGCGCGTCGGTCAGGTGGTTGATGGTCGGCCAGAGGCGTTCGGGCACTTCGGGCCACAATGTATCCGAATGCGGGTAGTCGCATTCGTAGGCGATGTTGTCCTCGCCGATGAACTGCACGTTCTGGAGGCCGAAGGCGTCGTCGATGAAGCAGTTCAGGAAATGCCGTTTGAACATCTCGCTCGGCTTCAGATCCTGGAAGCGCGAATGCGTCCAGTACTTGTGGCGGGAATTCGAGAAGTCCGCCCGCTCGGTGAAGTAGGGCACCCAGCCGATCGAGCCTTCCGACAGCGCGATGCGCAGGTCCGGATACTCGTGCAGCGCCTCAAGCTGGAGCCAGTCGGACGCGGCGTAGGCAATGGTCATCGGCATCGTCGATATCCACGCCTCGATCGGCGTCTCCATCGAGGCATGCGGCGCGGGGTTGCCGCCGCCGATGTGGATGCAGATCGTCATGTCGAGGTCGTTGATGGCCTTGTAGAACGGCTTCCAGTATTCGTTGTGGATGCTGGGCAGGCCCTGGCAGGTCGGGTTCTCGCTGATCGAGACGGTGTGGCAGCCCTTGGCGCTCACCCGCTTCAGTTCGGCGATGGTGGCGTCCATGTTCCACGTCGGCAGGATGGCGCAGGGGATGAAGCGCCCCGGATGCGCGCCGCACCATTCGTCGATGTGCCAGTCGTTGTAGGCGCTGACGTGCTTCACCGCGAGGTCGCGGTCGGGCACGCGATGGAGGCGGCCGCCCGCAAAGTCGAACACCGAGCCGAAGTTGAGCGAGGCGGCCACGCCGTTGACGTCCATGTCCTTCACGCGCTCGTCCACGCGGTAGACCCCGTCGCGCAGTTGGTCGAGCGAGGTCGGCTCCATGCCGTATTCCTCGAAGGGCCGGCCGACCACGGCATTGAGCGCCACCGAGGCGAAGCTCTGCCCCTGGTAGACCCACACGTCCTTGCCGTTCTCGTCCTTGACCATCTTCGGCGCGGATTCGAGCAGCGCGCCGGACAGGTGGTTCCGGAACATGTCGGGCGGTTCGCTGATGTGGTCATCGACGCTGATGATGACCATGTCGTTCATTTCCATCTCTCGTCTCCCGTGAGTGCGTGCGCCGGTGCTTCGCCCCGCTTGTTCTTGTGCGCCCGAGAATACCGTTCCCGCCCTCGCCCGGCCACAGAGCGCGCCAGCCATCGCTTGTGCGATTGCCATCCCCATCCGGGAGGAGCCCTGCCGCATCGCGCCCGCGATTCCCGGTGGGGCCGGATTGAACGCCCCCCGAACCTGTGTTCAGGACGATGCAAAGCCACAACGATAAGCTCCCGGGAAAGCCTGCCATGAACTTCGATCTCACCGACGAACAGCACATGATGCGCGACACCTTCGCGCGCTTTCTCGACGAGCATTCGAGCACCGTGAGGGTGCGCAAGGCACAGGAGACCGACGGCTTCGACCCGGCGCTGTGGAGCGGCCTTGCCGAACTCGGCGCCTTCGCGATGCGCGTGCCCGAAGGCGCGGGCGGCATGGAGCTTGGCCTGTTCGATGCGGCGCTGCTGATGGAGGAGGCCGGGCGCACGCTCGTCTCCGGGCCGCTGGCGGAGGCGCTGGTGGCGGCGCGGCTGCTGGGCCAGCTTGGCGGTCAGGACGAACTGCTGGAGCAGGTCATCGGCGGCGAGGCGGTCGTTACGATCGCCATGCACGATCTGGCCGACAAGCCGAAGCAGTGGATCGCAGGCGGCGCGGTGGCCAAAGCCGTCGTAGCGCGGCGGGGCTCCGACGTGGTGCTCGTCACCGCGTTCGACGGCAAGGCCGAAACCAACCTCGCCACCACGCCCATTGCCGAGATCGAACTTGCGAACGCCGACGCCGTAGTGCTCGGCTCGGGCGACGCGGCGGTGGCCACTTTCGCGGCGGCGCTGGAGGAGTGGAAGCTCTACATGGCCGTCGCCCTATCGGGCATTGGTCGTCAGGCGCTGGAGATGGCCGCGGTCTACGCCGGGGAGCGCAAGGCGTTCGGCCAGCTGATCGGCACCTTCCAGGGCATTTCCCACCCCCTCGCCGACCTGCTCTGCGATACCGACGGCGCCAAGTTCCTAGCGTGGAAGGCGATCCGCGACATTCATGACGGCTCGGACGAGGCCGCGCCGACCATCTCGCTCGCCTACTGGTACGCCTGCGACGCGGCGGCGCGGGCGGTGGCGCAGGGGCTGCACACCTTTGGCGGCTATGGGCTGTCGAACGAGTACGACGTCCACCTCTACAACCTGCGGGCAAAGGCCTGGCCGCTCGTCGCCGGAGACCCGGCACTCGCGCTGGAGGAGGCCGGACGCCGCCTCTACGCGGGCGAGACGCCGCCACTCCCCGCTGCCGGCGAAGTCCCGCTCGATTTCGACCTCGGAGACGAGGCGCGGCAGGTCTGCGCCGAGATCGCCGAACTGTTCGCCACCAAGGTGACGCCCGAGCAGAAGGCGAAGTTCCACTATTCCTGGGAAGGCTACGTCCCCGAAGTCCACAAGATGCTGGCCGAGCACAGCCTGCTCTTCCCCGGCCTCCCCGAGCACCTGTCGGGCCGCAACATCACGCCTTACGCGCGCATCGCCGCGATGGGCGAGATGGAACGGCAGGGCTACAACACACCGGGCGCGAACGTCGCCGCGATGGTCGCGATGATGATCGACAAGTACGGATCGGACGAACTGAAGGCCGAAGTCCTGCCGAAGATCGTCGGCGGCGACGTGCTGTGCTCGCTCGGCTATTCGGAGCCCTCCTGCGGGTCGGACGTCTTCGCCGCGCAGTGCAAGGCGACGCAGCAGCCGGACGGATCCTGGCGCATCGACGGCACCAAGATGTGGACCAGCGGCGCGAACCTTTCGAGCTACGTCCTCATGCTGACGCGCACCAACCCGGACGTGCCCAAGCACAAGGGCCTGACGATGTTCATCGTCCCCCTCAAGACCAAGGGCGTCACCGTGCAGGCCGTCCACACCTTCCAGGACGAGCGTACCAACATCACCTTCTACGACGGCGTGGTGATCCCGGATTCGTGGCGCCTCGGCGAAATCGACGGCGGCACGAAGACAATGAGCGCCGCCCTGGAACTGGAGCACGGCGGCGGCTTCTCCAAGGTCATGAAGGCGATGATCCACGCCGCAGAGGAACTGACGCGCGACCTCGGTATCGCCGGGGAAGTGCGCACGCAGACCCGCCTCGCCCGCAGCGTGGCGCACTTGTGGATCTCCGACATGCTGACCTACCGCGCGCAGTGGTCGAGCGTGGAGAAGAAGCCCAACCACGCTTTCGGGCCGATGTCGAAGATGTACTCCTCCGAGAAGTTCCTCAGCGACAGCCGCGACCTGCTGGACCTGACCGCGCCCGCCTCGCTCTCCAAGCGCGATGGGCCTGCGGGCTTCCTCAACCAGTGCTATCGCCATGCGGCGGGCACCACGATCTACGGCGGCACCAGCGAGGTTCACCGCTCCATGGTGGCGGAACGCGGGCTGGGCCTGCCTCGCACGCGCGGGTGAGCCGTCGTTCGTCATTGCGAGGGCCGCAGGCCCGCGGCAATCCAGAGCACGGTGATGCCGCTGTGGATTGCTCCGCTACGCTCGCAATGACGAAGCATTGATTCCCGAAAAATGCCGCACGCCATGCCGTGGGAGTAAGACGAGATGACCGAAGAAGCCCCGCACCTGCTGACCGAGGAAGTGGACGGCATCCTGATCGCCACGCTCAACCGGCCGGACAAGCTGAACGCCATCAGTCGCGAGATGATGGACTTGCTCACCGAAGCAGTGTGGCGCCTGCGCGAGCGGGCGGACCTCAAGGTCATGCTGATCCGCTCCGCCGGACGCTATTTCTCATCCGGTGCGGACTTGCGCGGCGGCAACCGCAACATCCAGTCGGAGGCCAACGTCGCCGCGAACACCGCCAGCAAGGTGCGCGAGAACCATCGGCTCAACCTCAACAACATGCAGCAGCTGTGGGACGAGATGGAGCATGTCGAAAAGCCCATCGTCGCCGCGCACCATGCGATGTGCGTCGGCGGCGGGCTGGAGATGAGCCTGTCGTGCGACTTCCGCCTTGCCGCGAAAAGCGCGGGCTATGCCTTCCCGGAAGGGCTGTTCGGCGTGCTGCCCGCATCCGGCGGCGTCTCGCGGCTGACGCGGATCTGCGGACCGCACTGGGCGCGCTGGCTCATCATGGCGAACAAGCCCGCGAGCGCCGACATGGCCTTCACCATGGGCCTCGTCCACCAGGTCTACGAGGACGACACGTTCGAGGCCGAGGTGATGGACTTCTGCCGCCACCTCGCGAAACAGAACGGCGAACAGATGGGCGCGGCCAAGGTGGCGATCGAACTGTGCGCCGAAGTCGGGCGCGATTCCTCTCGCCATGTGGAGCGCATGGCCAACAGCGGGCTGATGCTGAACCCGGCCTACATCGAGGGCATGGAAGCCTACCTCAAGGGTGTAGGCGGCAAGGGGAAGTAAGCGGACGCAAATTCCTCCCCGAGCTTGTCTCGGGGAGGGGGACCGCCGCCGCAGGCGGTGGTGGAGGGGGAGAACCTCGCGCAATTCCCCCTCCGTCAGCGACTGCGTCGCTGCCACCTCCCCGAGACAAGTTCGGGGAGGAATTATTCACCCCCGCGCGTCGCTGATCGCGAACTCCATCAGCCTTGCCCCCGGCACCAGATAGCGGTCCTCGCTCAGTTCCGGCCACATGCCCACCAGCTTGCGCAGTTCGCGGTCGGTCACCAGCGTCACCGAGCGCTCGATGCCGATCATCACCATCGTCGCCATCGAGGTATGGGGCCCCAGGCCCACTTCCTCGTCGCTCATCTGCTGCACCAGCAGGGCGATGATCGGGCGGCTGGAGCGGATGCGGTGGGCCATCATGCGTGCGTCCTGCTGGTCGGCCAGCGCGTTGCGCATGTGGAGCAGACGCGAATGGCGTGACCAGAACCCGTGGTAGGCGCGCACGAAGCGGTAGCAGTGCTCGTAGAGATCCGCGTCAGACCACCGCTCGCGCACGGTGCAGAGGTAATCGTCCTCCGCCGTCGCCATGACCGGATCGAGCACCGCCAGCAGCAGTTCGGTCATGTCGGTGAAGTAGTTGTAGACCGAGGTCATGCCCAGCGACGCCCGCTTCGCCACGCGAGCGAGCGTCACGGTTTCCTCCGAAGTCTCGATCAGGTCGATCGCGGCGGCAAGTATCCGCTCACGCGTGACCCGTCCCTTGCGACCGAGGCGCTGGCCGTTGAGGTTGTGGCTGACCGCCCCGCAGGCCGCTGCCACCGCCGCTGCAAGCGACGGCGGCAGGTCCACGAGATGGTCGGCCTCGTCCTCCATCGCGCCTCAGGCGGCTTCCACCTGCCCGACCGGCCAGGCGAGCATCTTGACGTCGGTGAACTCCTCGATGCCCTCAAGACCCCATTCGCGGCCCATGCCGCTGGCCTTGAAGCCGCCGAAGGGGATGTCGCCGGCGATGCACATGCCGTTGTTCACGCTCATCGAGCCGGTACGCACCTTGCGGGCGATGTTGATCGCGCGGTCGTGGCTGCCCGAAACGCCGCCCGAGAGTCCGTAGGAACTCTCGTTGGCGATGCGGATGGCGTCCTCGTCGTCTTCATAGGGAATGACGACGAGGACCGGGCCGAAGATCTCTTCCTGGGCGATGCGCATGGAGTTGGTAACGTCCACGAAGCAGGTCGGCTCCACGAAATATCCGCCGCCCTTGTCAGGACGGATGTTCCCGCCCGCCAGCAGCGTCGCACCTTCCTGCTGGCCGAGATCGATGTAGCTCTTCACGCGCTCCATCTGCCGCTTCGATACGACCGGGCCCATGATGTGCGCCGGGTTCTCCACGTCGCCCCAGTTGTCGCCGAAGTTGCCGTAGGCGCCCTTGAGGATGGCCTTCGCCTCCTCGTAGCGGCTCTGCGGCACCAGCAGCCGCGAATGGACGGCGCAGCCCTGCCCCGCATGGAAGACCAGCATGGTCATCGCCACGTCCATGGCGAAGTTGGGCGCATCGTCGAGCACGATCTTGGCCGACTTGCCGCCAAGCTCCAGGAACACGCGCTTCAGCGTGCCCGCGCCCTGCTCCATGATGCGCTTGCCGACGCCGGTGGAGCCGGTGAACGAGATCAGGTCCACGCGCGGATCGGTGACGAGCATCTCTCCGGCCAGCGCCGGATCGGCGCCGAACACGACGTTCATGACACCATCGGGGAAGCCCACCTCGGCGGCCAGTTCACCGAAGATTGCGCCCATGCCCGGCGTGTCCGGCGCGGGCTTGAGGATAACCGTGCAGCCCGCCAGCAGCGCCGCCACGACCTTGCCGATGTTGACGTAGAGCGGCACGTTCCACGGGGTGATCGCGCCGACCACGCCCACCGCCTCGCGCACGCCGAGGCGCTTGTGGATCATCCCGAAGGCCGGCTTCTCGCCATAGTCCTTCTCCCACTCCAGCTTGTCGAACACGGCCATGTAATCGTCCCAGCCGTCGATCGCCATGCCGACATGCGCGCGGCCGACCGCGCCCTGCGCCGCGCCCGCCTCGTGGATGGCAAGCTGCGCAAGGCGCGGGCGTTCGCGCTCGAACAGTTCGCGGTACTTCTTCACCAGCGCCACGCGCTTCTCGACGTTGGTGGACCAGTCGGTCTCGTCGAAGGCGCGGCGAGCGGCGGCGATCGCCTCATTCACGTCGTCGGCGGATGCGTCCGCCGCCTTGCCCACCGGCTCGCCGGTCCACGGGCTGATGACGTCGAAAGTGGCGCCCCCGGCCGCATCGCGCAGCTTGCCGTCGATGTAGAGCCTGGCGTCGGGAAGAGTTGTCATTGCTATGTCCTTGCCGAGAGATTCGTGAAGATCAGGCTTTTCGCGCGCCGATGGAGACGTGGCTGACGCGCACGTCGGGCGGCAGGTCGATCACCGCGCGGAACACGCTGGTGGGCGAAGCCGAGTGCGAGACGGGCCGTGCGCGCAGGTCCAGCCCGTTCTTCGCGCAGCCCATGTGGAAGCGCATCGCCGCATCGCGGTCCCAGTTCGGCGAGGACTTGCCCTCGTCGTACATCGGCCCGGCGCGCAGCAAGGCGACGCGGATGCCGCTCTCTTCCAGTTCGGCTTCGAGCGCCGTCGTGAACATCTCCAGCCCCGCCTTGCTGGACTGGTAGAGCGAGAGCATCACGAACGGCACCGCCACCGATTCACTGCCCACGTTGATGATGAGGCCGCCCGCCTCCATCATCGGGATCGCCGCGCGGCAGCAGTAGATCGGACCCTTGAGGTTGGTGTCCAGGATCGCGTCGATCTGCGCGTCGCTGGCCTCCGCCACCGTGAACGGCTCGTAGATGCCCGCATTGTTGATGAGCACGTCGATCTTCGGATGCTGCGCCGCGATCGTCGCGAAGGCGGCGCGCACGGAGGCGGCATCCGCCACGTCGCACTCCACCGCCAGCGCCGGAGCGCCCAGTTCGTCCGCCAGCGCCTGCACTTTCGACAGCGTGCGGCCGAGCAGGATCACCGTCTCGCCCTCGCCCGCGAACCTTTGCGCCAACGCCTTGCCGAGACCGGCCCCCGCGCCTGTGATGACGATGGTCTTGCCCACGCTTCCTCCGCTCCCCGGCCGCCCGCTGCATGCGGGTCGGCTGCTTCGAGGGGCACCATAGCGCCTGCCCCCTGCCCCGCCTATCGCCGGGCGATGCGCCGGGGCGATGAAGATGAACGCGAGCCCTCTCCTTCGTCATTGCGAGCGCAGCGAAGCAATCACGCGTTATGCACTGCCGCTGGATTGCTTCGCTACGCTCGCAATGACGAACACCCTTTGAGCCCGCTCAGGCTGAGCTTGCCGAAGCCCCCGCATTCTGCACACAGACCGGCTGTTCACAGCCAACGGTCCCGGATCAAGTCCGGGACGACGAGGCCGTCAATCCTCCGAAACCGGCGGCTTCCCGGTCAGGTTCGCCAGCATCCGGTCGAGCGTGCGCATCATGTGCGCCTTGTCCGCATCGTCGATCCCGGCGAGCGCGGCCTCGGACGTCTCCTCCGCCAGCGGTTGCAGGCGCTCGATCATCTCGTCGCCGCGTGCAGTGAGGTATAGCCGCCAGGCACGGCGGTCGGCGGGGTCGGCGCGGCGTTCGACCATGCCGCCGTCCTGCATGCGGTCGATCATGCGCCCGGCGGTGATCGGCTCGACCTCCAGGATTTCGGCGAGTTCGGCCTGCTTGATACCGGGATGGCGGCGCAGCACGCTCAGCACCTGCCACTGCGGTCGCGTGACGCCGATCTCCCGCGCGCGCTCGTCGAAGGAGCGGCGCATGAGCCGCGCTACTTGCGCCAGAACCGTGCCCACCCTGCGTTCCATGGCCACAGGATTACTGAGCGTGCTCAGGATTGCCAGCCGAATTGTGCGCAGCAATTCGCGCGATGCGTCACGAAGCGGGACGCTCGATGTCGAGGATCAGGCGAGTCAAGCGCTGCTCGGCGATCTTCCAACCCTCGGCGGTCCGCACGCACGTTTCGTGATAATGGCCATAGCCGGTGAGTGCGAAGTCGTCCTTGATGACGCGGTCCTGCATCGCCCAGACCACTTCGGCCCGGTCGCCGTCGACGGTGATCTGCGGCGAATGGATCTGGTGTGCGGTCTTCGCCCCGGCCAGCGCCGTGCTGACCTGCGCCACGATACGATCCCGCCCCTGCTCGCGCGTGCCGCCGCTGCCCGTGGTATCTAGCACGCAGTCCTCGGTGAAGAGCTGCTTCCAGCCCTCCCAGTCCTTGGTGTCGAGCAGCCGGCAGTACGCGGCCTTGAGATTGCAGATGGCGAGCCAGTCGGCGAAGTCGGGGGTAGTCATGGCCTCACACCTCCGCCAGCCGCTCCGCCGCCAGCTTGCGCAGTTCGGCGGTCTTGATCTTGGAGCTGCCGGTGGTCTGGAGATCGTCCTCCGCCACGAACAGGATGCGGCGCGGCAGCTTGTAGCTGGCGAGCTTTTCCTTCGCGAAATCGCGGATCGCCTCGGCGCTCGGGCTCGCGCCTTCCACCGGCACGATGCACGAGACGACGAGTTCGCCCAGCAGTTCGTCCGGCACGCCCACGGTCTGCGACACCTTCACGTCCGGGTGCGCGCGGATCACTTCGTCGATCTCCAGCGGAGAGACGTTGGCGCCGCCGGTCTTGATGATGTCGTTGAGGCGACCTTCCCAGAACAGGCGGCCTTGCGCGTCCACGTAGCCGCCGTCCGCCGTGCGCAGGAAACCGTCGCCGTCGGTCGAATCGCTGAGCGGAATGCCGAGGTAGCCCAGCATCACCGTCGCGCCCTTAACAGCGATCTCGCCGCGTTCGCCCAGCGGCATCGTCGCGCCGGTCATCGGGTCGACGATCTTGATGGTGGAGCCCGCCGTCGGCTCGCCGTGGGACTTGCCCGCGACTTCCTCCGGCGTTCCGGAGGGGAAAACGGTGATGAGCGTGAACGTCTCGGTATTGCCGTAAGCCTGCCCCGGCTCGCGCCAGGTGCTGTTCACGGTGGGATGGCGCGCGATCGGCATGTGCATGTCGACGTAGACGAGCGAGGAGAGGTCGACGTCCTGATAGTTCGGCGCGGCCTCAAGCTGCGGCCACTGGTGCGGCCAGGCGAGCGCCATGTTGGCGCGCTCCTTTGCCATGAGGTCCAGTGCTTCTGCCGCGTCGAACCAGCGCTGGAGGACCAGCGTCCCCCCGCGCGAAAGCGTGCCGCCCAGCGCGCAGGCGAAGTTGCCGGACCAGAAGAAGCCGTTCGCCGACCATGTGCGCGCGGGCACCTCGTCGCGGATGGCGTACCACTGCGGCCAGCGCCAAAGTTGCAGGCAGACGCCGCGATGGGCGCTGAGGATGCCCTTGGCCTTGCCAGTGGAGCCCGAGGAGAACAGCAGGATGCCCGGATCGGCAGGCGTCACCGCATCGCTGGCGGCAAGCACGAGTTCCTCGGCCACGCCCGCGCCGCGCCGGCGGAACGCGGCGAAAGTCTCGATCATGCCGAGCGGTTCGTCGCTGTCGATCATTGCCGCATAGCGCAGGAACGGGAACCTGCGCGATGCCAGCGCGCCGGGCTGCGCCGCCATGACCTCGGGCTCAAGCCCGGCGAGCATCTCGGCGAAGTCCTTCTTTAGCACCGAGCGTTCGAGCAGCAGCACCGATACGCCCGAGGCCTTCAGCACCACTTCCAGTTCGGACGGCGTGAAGAACGTGCTGATCGGCGTCGCCACGCAGCCCGCCAGCGCCGCGCCCAAGACGCCCGCGAGGAATTCCGGCCGGTTGGTCATGAGGATGCCGACGCGGGTGCCCTTGCCGGTGCCGAGCGCGATGAGCGACTTCGCCACCTGTAGCGAGCGGGCGTAAAGCTCGTCATAGGTCCAGCGCACGACCTGCCCGTCAAGGTGGATCACTGCCGCCTCGCGCGGGCCGTAGCGCGCGGCGATTTCGCGCACGTAACCGCCCAGCGTGAGGGCGCCGATGCCCTGTTCGTCCTCCAGCGCGATGCCGTGGACCACGGAAAGGCCGTCCACCACCTTGACCGAACCCGTCATGCCCATCCTCTTAGTCATGGTGACGTCAGGCGTTCACATCGACGATGAAGCGGCCCTTGACCTCGCCCGACATGAACTTCTTGGCGGCATCCACCGCATCGCCAAGGCCGATGGTCTGGCCGATGGTGTCGAGCGCGGCGGGATCGAGATCCTTCGCCAGCCGGTCCCATGCCTTCAGGCGCTTGGCCTTGGGCGCCATCACGCTGTCGATACCGAGCAGCGCCACGCCGCGCAGGATGAAGGGCATGACCGTTGCCGGAAGGTCCGCGCCCTGCGCCAGACCGCAGGCCGCCACCGCGCCGCCGTACTTCGTCTGCGCGCAGGCATTGGCGAGGGTGAAGCTGCCCGCGGTGTCCACCACGCCCGCCCAGCGCTCCTTCTGGAGCGGCTTGCCCTTCTCCGCCAGTTCGGCGCGGTCGATGATCGTCTCGGCGCCCAGCGCCTTGAGATAGTCCGCCTCGGCAGGCTTGCCGGTCAGCGCGGCGACCGAATAGCCCAGCCTCTTGAGGATCGCGATGGCGACCGAGCCGACGCCGCCGGTCGCGCCCGTGACGAGCACTTCGCCCTGCTCCGGCATCACGCCCCAGTCGACCAGCGCATCGACGCAGAGCGCGGCGGTATAGCCCGCCGTGCCGATCGCCATGGCCTGCGCCGGGGTGAAGGCCGCAGGCAGCGGCACCAGCCAGTCGCCCTTGAGCCGCGCCTTCTGAGCCAGCCCGCCCCAGTGGCCCTCGCCCACGCCCCAGCCGTTGAGCACAACGGTGTCGCCCGCCTTCCAGTCGCCATGGCTGCTCTCGGTCACGGTGCCGACGAGGTCGATGCCCGGCACCATCGGGAACTTGCGCACGACCGGCGAACTGCCGGTGATGGCGAGGCCATCCTTGAAGTTGAGCGTCGAATAGGCGACGTCGATGGTCACATCGCCTTCGGGCAGCACGCTTTCATCCAGCTGCTGCAGGCCGACGGTCTGGCCCTCTTCGGTCTTGTCGATGACGATAGCGGAAAACATGGAACCGGCACTCCCTCTTCGGCCGCGACACGACCGAACTCGCCAACCCTGCTGACGGGTGGAGCCCCCTCGCGTCAATGGCGGCGGGGCATGGCATCGCGGAGGCGAAAGGTGTGCGGATGCTTTGGGACAGGGTGTTCCTCCGTTTCGTCATTGCGAGCGCAGCGAAGCAATCCAAATTTGGCTCTCGCCGCTGGATTGCTTCGCTGCGCTCGCAATGACGAAAGGCAAGGTTGCTCCCTCAATCGCGCTTCGGCGGGCCCTCCGCCGCCAGCCGCGCAGCGATGTCCGGGAAGCGCGAGGCGTTCATCGAGCCGTACATCGAAAGGCGCAGGATCTCGTGGCTGAAGCGGTGGCCCAGCGTGCTGCGCTCGGCATCGTCGGCGGCGTGGGAACGGGCGAAGATCGGCCAGAAGAACACGCCTGCAAGGTTCATTACCGCCAACACTTCGGCATCGATCCCCGGCATCGCGAGCTTCGTATCGGCGAACCGCTGGAGCGAGCCTGCATACTCGCGCCAGAAGGGATCCTGGCTCGGGTCGGGCGAGGCGAGCACCTGCTGGAGCCAGACCCGGCAGATCTCGGGATTTTCCATCGCGAAATCGCACAGGCGGTCGGTGAGCGCGGCGGTGTCCACCTCCTCGACGCGGCGTTCGCCGATGGTGTCGGGATCGCCGAAGACGGCACGGAACAGCTTGTCCGAGACCCATTCGATGGTCGCCTCGATCAGCTTCTCGCGCGTTTCGAAATGCTGGTAGGCGGTGCCCCGGTTGACCGCCGCCAGGTGGGCCACGGCGGAAAGGCTCACGCCCTCCAGGCCGTCCTTGGCGAGCAGGTTGCTGGCCGCTTCGAGGATCGTCTCGCGCGTGGCGATGGGATCCCTGACCCTGCGCCTGGTCCTCGCTTCCATGTCTGCCCCTGAATTCCCGGAAAAGGGGGCGGCTATAGCGGGGGCGTCACTGAACAGCAATGTTGACTGAGATGTGATCCACCGTCGCCAGCAAAATGCCGTCGGGGCGATTCTGCGGGGTCGGATCGTGTTTGCGAGCGTGGCGAGACAATCGAGCGTGGTGTGGTGCGCTGGATTGCTTCGCTGCGCTCGCAATGACGAAGAGTGGGTCGGGTACTGACGCTACCTCAAACCAGCGCCGCGACCTCGCGCAGCACCATCTCGGCATGTTCCTTCCGACAGATCAGCAGGTCGGGCATGTAGACGTCCTGCTGGTTGTAGACGAGCGGCGAGCCGTCGATCCGCGAGACATGCAGCCCCCAGCCGAGCGCGACGGCGGCAGGAGCGCAGCTGTCCCACTCGTACTGACCGCCCGAATGCAGGTAGATATCCGCCTGTCCCAGCACGATCGCCATGGCCTTGGCCCCGGCCGAGCCCATGGGCACGAGTTCCGCGCCGATCGTCTCGGCGACGCTGGTGGCCTCCCGCGCCGGACGGGTGCGGCTGACGACCATGCGCAGGCGTTCCGGTGCGGGCGGAATTTCGCCCGGCTGGTCCGAGCGCAGGACGAGGCCCGCGCCCGGCAGCGCCACCGCACCGAGCGCCGGCACGCCGTCCACCGCGAGACCGACGTGGACCGCCCAGTCGGCGCGCTCCTCGCCATATTCGCGGGTGCCGTCGACCGGATCGACAATCCACACGCGGCTCCTGGACAGGCGCTCGGCGTTGTCCTTCTCCTCTTCGGAGAGCAGGCCGTCATCCGGGCGCTGTTCGCGCAGGGCGTGGCAGAGGAACTGGTTGGCGGTCTGGTCGCCCGCCTTGCCCAGTGCCTTGCCGCCGAACAGGCCGCAGCCGCGCACGCTCAGCAGGATCTTGCCCGCCTCTTCGGCCAACTTCGCCGCGAGATCGCCGTCGGACAGGCTCATCAGGCGTCTCCCAGCAGGGTGTCGACGATGAGGTCGGCAGCTTCCTCGGGCGACATCACGGTGGTGTCGATGCGGACCTCCGGGTTGCGCGGCGCCTCATAGGGGCTGTCGATGCCGGTGAAGTTCTTCAGCTCGCCCGAACGCGCCTTCTTGTAGAGACCCTTCACGTCGCGCGCCTCGGCCACCTTCAGCGGGGTGTCGATGAACACCTCGATGAACTCGCCCTCGGGCAGCATCGAGCGCACCATCTCGCGGTCCGCCTGGAACGGCGAGATGAACGCGGTGATGACGATAAGCCCCGCGTCGGTCATCAGCTTCGAGACTTCGCCGACGCGGCGGATGTTCTCGATGCGGTCGGCCTCGGTGAAGCCGAGATCCTTGTTCAGACCGTGGCGCACGTTGTCGCCGTCGAGCAGGAAGGTGTGCCGGTTCATCCGGTGCAGCTTCTTCTCGACCATGTTGGCGATGGTGGACTTGCCCGAGCCCGAAAGGCCGGTGAACCACAGCACCGCGGGCTTCTGGTTCTTGAGCCCCGCGTGCTGCTTGCGGTCGATGTCTACCGCCTGCCAATGGACGTTCTGCGAACGGCGCAGCGAGAAATTGAGCATGCCCGCCGCCACCGTGGCGTTGGTCATCTTGTCGATCAGGATGAACCCGCCGAGCGTGCGGTTCTCCGCATAGGGCTCGAAGACGATCTGCTTGTCGGTGGTTATCTCGGCCACGCCGATGGCGTTGAGGTCGAGCGTCTTGGCCGCCATGTGCTCCATGGTGTTGACGTTGACCGTGTACTTGGGCTCGGCGACGGTCGCGGAAACCTGCTGCGTGCCGAGCTTGAGCCAGTAGGCACGGCCCGGGATCAGCGCCTCGTCGGCCATCCACACGATGGTCGATTCGAACTGGTCGGCGGTCTGCGGCGGATTGTCCGCGACCGAGATGACCGACCCGCGCGAACAGTCGATCTCGTCCTCGAAGCAGACGGTGACGGACTGGCCGGCGACGGCCTCGTCAAGATCGCCGTCGAAGGTCACGACGCGCGTGATCGTGCTGGTCTTGCCCGAGGGCAGGACACGGATCTTGTCGCCCGGCTTGACGCCGCCCGTGGCGATGAGGCCCGAGAAGCCCCGGAAGTCGAGGTTCGGACGGTTCACCCACTGCACCGGCAGGCGGAACGGCTTGTCGGCATCGACGGAGGACAGAACCTCGACGGTTTCGAGGTGCTCGACCAGCGTCGGGCCCTGATACCACGGCGTATTGTCCGAGAGCGTGGTGATGTTGTCGCCCTTGAAGCCGGAAATCGGCATCGCGGTGAAGCTCTCGATCCCGATGGACTTCGCGAACTCGGCGTAGTCCTTGACGATGGCATCGAACACGGCCTGGTCGTAGTCGACGAGGTCCATCTTGTTCACCGCCAGCACCACGTTCTTGATGCCGATCAGATGGCACAGGTACGAATGGCGGCGCGTCTGGACCAGCACGCCCTTGCGCGCGTCGATCAGGATCACCGCAAGGTCGGCGGTCGAGGCGCCCGTCACCATGTTGCGGGTGTACTGTTCGTGGCCCGGGCAGTCGGCGACGATGAACTTGCGCTTCTCGGTGTTGAAGAAGCGATAGGCGACGTCGATGGTGATGCCCTGCTCACGCTCGGCGGCGAGGCCGTCGACGAGCAGCGCGAAGTCGATCTCCTGCCCCTGTGTGCCGACCTTCTTGGAGTCCGACTGCAGCGCGTCGAGCTGGTCCTCGAAGATCATCTTCGAATCGTAGAGCAGGCGTCCGATCAGGGTGGACTTGCCATCGTCGACGCTGCCGCAGGTGATGAAGCGCAGCATCGTCTTGTGCTCGTGCTGGACGAGATAGGCGTCGATGTCCTCTGCGATGAGGCTGTCGGTGACGTAGCGTGCTTCGGCGTCGTTCTGCACGGGCTTGGTGTCGCTCAGTACCGTCTCGGTGTCGTTCTGTGCCATGTCAGAAGTACCCCTGCTGCTTCTTGACTTCCATGCCGGCACCGCCGGCGTCCTTGTCGATGGCGCGGCCCTGCCGCTCGCTGGTGGTGGTGAGGAGCGTCTCCTGGATCACCTCGGGAAGCGTCTTCGCCTCGCTCTCCACAGCGCCCGTCAGCGGGTAGCAGCCCAGCGTGCGGAAGCGGATGGAGCGCTCCACCGGCACTTCGCCGTCCTTCAGCGGGAAACGCTCGTCGTCGACCATCAGCAGCATCCCGTCGCGCTCCACGGTGGGACGCTTGTCCGCGAAATAGAGCGGGACGATGGGGATGTCGTTGAGGTGGATGTACTGCCAGATGTCCAGCTCGGTCCAGTTGGAGATCGGAAACACACGGATCGATTCCCCGCGCGCCTTCTTCGCATTGTAGAGGTTCCACAGCTCCGGGCGCTGGTTCTTGGGATCCCAGCCGTGCGAGGACGTGCGGAACGAGAAGATGCGCTCCTTGGCGCGGCTCTTCTCCTCATCGCGGCGGGCGCCGCCGAAGGCCGCGTCGAAGCCGTACTTGTCGAGCGCCTGCTTGAGCCCTTCGGTCTTCCACATGTCGGTGTGGAGCGCGCCGTGGTCGAACGGGTTGATGCCCTTCTCGGCCGCTTCGGGGTTCTGGTAGACCAGCAGTTCCATGCCGCTTTCACGCGCCATCTTGTCGCGCAGGTCGTACATCGCCTTGAATTTCCACGTCGTATCGACATGGAGCAGCGGGAACGGCGGCGGCGAGGGATAGAACGCCTTCCGCGCAAGGTGCAGCATCACCGCGCTGTCCTTGCCCACGGAATAGAGCATCACCGGCTTCTCAGCCTCGGCGACGACTTCGCGGATGATGTGGATGGATTCGGCCTCGAGCCTTTCGAGGTGCGTGAGGGTCTTCATCAGGATCTCTGGTCCTTTGGCCTTCGCAGGGTCGCCCTTTCCGTGGGCTCGAATCGCTCTTTGCAAGGATGACAAATCGGAGAACCTCCCATATGGGAGGAAGCCATGGCGCTTACATCGCGAGACGAGACAGATTTGCTGCTGCCGCTGATAGCGGGGATTGGCGATGCGGCGCAGTTCTCCGAGTTTCTGGAGCGCCTGCGTCGCCGGAGCGATGCCGAGTACGTCAGCATCGTGATGAAGCAGGGCGACGGTCCACACGCCCAGATCACCGACTTCCACGCCGGTCTCGACTTGCGCGCGGAGGCGCGGGAGGTCGATCCCTTCGAGATGCATGCGCTGGAGCGGCTGCACTACGACCAGCTGCGTCCGGGCCGGGTCTACAGTGTCGGCGAGTTCGTCGACCACGACCCGGTGTTCCGCGCTGAACGCATGGCCAAGATGGCCCGCCTCGGCATCGCCGACGAGCGCGTGGTGCGCCTGTCCAAGGCTGGAGAGACCGACGCCTGGCTGATCCTCGCCCGCGCCAAGCCGTGCGAGGCGGCGGACAGCGCCCTGCTCTCCTCCCTCGCGCCCTATCTGGAGGCGGCCCTGCGCAGCTACGTCATGCTGGAGGACCACCGCATCCGCGCCAGCGTCAGCGCACAGGGCATGGCTCGCAGCGCGACGGCATGGATGGTGTTCGACCGAGAGGCGCGTCTGCTCAGCATCGACCCGCGCCTTGATGCGTGGCTGCGCATCAACCTCGGCTACGTGCCGCGCATCGGGGATCGCCTGCGCGATCTCGGCGTCCATGCCGAACGGGAACTCAGCGCGGCAGCAGGGCTCTATGCCTCGGACAGTCCGCCGCCGCCGCGTGCGGTGATGCTGCACGAGGAACCGAGGCTGGAGGCGCTGCTTACGTCCACCAGCGACATGCCGCGCCCCTCGATGCTGGCGCTCTGCCGCCTGCCGAATGCGCGAACCCCTGCCAGCGTGGAACGCCTCGCCCGCCTGTTCGACCTGCCCGCGCGCGAGGCCGAACTGGCGATCGCGCTCAATGAGGGGCTGTCCATCGCCGAAGCCGCCGAGCGCATGGGCCTGACGCTGGAAACGGCGCGCAATTATTCCAAGCGGCTGTACGCCAAGCTCGGCGTGCGCGGGCAGGCGGAACTGGTCCGGCTGGTGTGCGACAGCGTGGCGGTGATGGGCTGATCGCTAGCCCCAAAGCGCCTCCGCCGCCGCCAGCCCCTGCTCCCCGCGTCCTCCCAGTTCCGCGCTCAACAGCTTGAGGCGATAGGTCCACAAGTGCAGCGGATGCTCCAGCGTCATGCCCATGCCGCCGAGGAACTGGTGATAGTCGTAGCAGACCCGCTTCGCCGCCTCCTGCGCGTGCAGCAGCGCCATCGCCGCATCGCCGGGATCGCCGGTCCCGGCCGCACGCAAGGCCAGCCAGTAGACGCTGTTGGTCATGACCTGATCCTCGGCCAGCCGGTGCCGCATCCCCTGGAACGTGGCGAGCGGGCGGCCGAACTGCTTGCGATCGGACACATAAGTGACGGTACTCGCCAGCGCCGCGCCCAGCAGGCCCGCTGCTTCCGCCGCCACTGCGACGCGCCATGCGCGCAGGACTTCGGACGGGTCCACGTCATGCGCCATCGTCGCATCGGGAATGCCGGTCAGGAAGGCGACCGGATAGCCGTAGAGCGTATCCTCCTGCGCAGGTGCGATCAGGCTTTCGACGGCCCTGAAGCTGCGCACGCCTGAAGCGCCCACGACCACGACGGTCGCACCGGAACGCAGGAAGCGTATGGGCGCGCCGTCTCGACCTTCCTCCACCAGACACAGCGGGCGCGGCAGGTCGGGATCGATCAGCGGTCGCACGAACGCCGAAGCCGCAGCCTCCACCGCGAAAGGCAGGCGCGCCAGCTTCTCCACCACCAGCGCGGCAGTCACAGGGCCGAGTTCCTCCACCGCCATCACGTCGAGGAAGCCGTTCTCCACCAGCGCCGCGTCCAGTTCCTCACTTTCCAGCGCCAGCGAGACGTCGTGCATCGGCACGCCCGCAAAGGGCCGCGCAAGGCTGTCGATGAAGTCCAGAACCTGCCGCTGGTCCTCGTTGAGGGACAAGTCCATCAGCGCGGCTCCCGGGGCAGTTCCAGCACGTCGCTGGCGATGATGTTGAGCTGGATTTCCGCCGACCCCGCCGCGACACCCGCCACGATCCCGCGCTGGTGGTGCATCTTGAGATATGGCGAGGCCCCGGCCAGCGCTTCGGGCAGGAACTCCACCACGAACTCGCACACCGCGCGCTCGGCCATGACGGTGGCGTAGCGGGCGGAACTGGACTCCGCGCCGATGGCAAGGCCATCCACGCGCTTCTGGACGACGGCGTAGTTCGCCGTGCCCGCCGCCTCGCACAAGGCCGCGCAACGCGCCGCCTCGATCCGCACATGTTCGCGCGAGAACCGCCCCTGCGCCTGCAGCATCTGCACCGCCCGGTCGAGCGCGGCGCGGGCCAGCGTGAAGCGCGGAATGCCGAGGCGTTCATTGCGTAGCGAATAGGCGACGATCTCCCACGCCTGCCCTTCCTCGCCGAAGCGGGCGGTTTCGGGCACGGTCACATCGTCGAAGAAAACTTCGTGGATGTCGCCCTCGCCGATCAGCGAGGGGATCTGGCGCACCGTGATGCCGGGCGTGTCCATGGGCACCAGGATGATGGTGATGCCCTTCTTGCGATCATCGCTGGTGCGCGTCAGCAGGAAGCAGGTATCGGCAAGGCCCGCATAGCTGGTCCAGATCTTCTGGCCGTTGATGACATAGTTGCCATCGGTCAACGTGGCGCGCGTGCGTAGCGAGGCGAGGTCCGACCCGGCATCGGGCTCCGAAAACCCCTGACACCACAGCGATTCCCCGCGCGTGATCGGCTCCAGATAGCGCGCCTTCTGCTCTGCCGTGCCGTACTTCTCCAGCGTCGGGCCGATCCAGTTGACGTTCATGTACTGGCCGCCGCGCGGCTCGCCCGCGATCCACATCTCTTCGGAGAGGATCTGCTGCTCCCAAGGCCCGAGCCCCTCGCCGCCCATTTCCACCGGCCAGTGCGGGAAGAGGATGCCCGCCTCCGCCAGCTTCACGCAGAACTCGCGCGCGAAGGCGGTCAGCGCGGGAGACGCAGGGCCGTGCTCTGAGAACTTCTCCCAGTCCGCAGGCAGGTTGGCATGCAGGAAGTCCCGGATCTTGTGCCGGAAGGCGTCCTGCTCCTCGGTCCATTCGAATTGCATCGGGGCGGCGCCCTCCTCTCAGGCCCGGGTTAGGCCCAAGGAGGCACCCGCGACAACGGCACCGCCGCCGGAATCGCGGGTGCGATTGCTGTGCGCTATTGCCTGAGGGCGCCGACCGCCTCGGGTGCCAGATAGCGTGTTGTCGATATGCCGCCGTCCACCGCGATGGTCTGGCCATTGACGAAGCCCGCATCGTCGGAGGCGAGGAACGCGGTCATTCTGCCGATGTCCTCCGCCGTACAGTCGCGCCGCAGCGGCGTCAGTTCGTGATTGGTGCGGCGGAAGAAGTCGAGATCCCAGAAGGCGTCGGTCATCTCGGTGCGCACCACCGTCGGCGCGATGTAGTTGGCGCGTATGCCGCGCGGACCGTATTCGGCGGCAAGGGTCTGCATGAGACCGATCTGCCCCGCTTTGACGGTGGAATAGGCCCCGCCGCCCGGTGTGCCATAGAGCCCCCAGGTGGAGCCGATGAACAGGATCGACGCGCCCTCTCCCATCCTCCCCAGAGCCTCGCGGCACAGGCGGAACGGCGCGCGCAGCGAGATGTTCAGAACCTCGTCGAGCATCGCATCGGTGGTCTGGTCGACCGGGCCGAAATTGAACGATCCGGCGTTGTTCACCAGCACATCGAGGCGGCCGAACCTCTCGACCGCCCGCTCGACGATGCGAACCGGCGCGTCTTCCGCAGCGGCATCGACCGCGACGAAATCGAACGCGAGTTCACCGTCCAGCGCCTGCTTCAGCGCCGCGAGTTTGGCCTCGTTGCGCCCGGTACCGAGCACGCTCACGCCCCGCGCGCCCAGCGAGCGCACGATCGCCTCGCCGATGCCACCCGCCGCGCCGGTGACGATCGCTACCTTGCCCTGCATACTGCTCTTCTCTCCCGTTCTCACAATTCGGCTTCGGCCAGCGCGGGCTCGATTGCGCCCCGCTGGTTGGCGGAGCGCGCGGCGATATCGTTCGCCGCGACGTACCCGAAGGTCATGCCCGGCCCGATGGTAGCGCCCGCGCCGGGATAGGTGTCCCCGAACGGCGTCCCGGCATTGTTGCCCGCCGCGTATAGCCCCGGGATCGGATCGCCCGCCCCGTCGAGCACCCGCGCCCGCGCATCGCATCTGAGGCCGCCCTTGGTGCCGAGATCGCCGTTGTTGATCGGCACCGCGTAGAACGGCGCGGTGTCGATGGGGCCGATGTTGGGATTGGGCGTCGAACTCGGATCGCCGAACATCTGGTCGTAGGGGTTCATGCCGCGCCCGAACTCCGGGTCCACGCCGGTCTTCGCATAGGCGTTCATGTTTGCGACGGTCTGCCGGACGGCCTCCACGGGAAGATGCGTCTTGTGCGCCAGTTCCTCGATGGTGTCGGCGCGGAAGACGTAGTGGTCCCACCAGTCTGCTGGCACCTTGCGCTCCGGTGTGTGGACCGTGGGCATGAGGCCGCCTGCACTGAACTTGCGGCGGAACTTGGCGTCGAAGATCAGCCAGCACGGCATGTTCGCGCCGGTTTCCAGATGGTCTCGCACCATGGCCTGCCCGAAGCGGTCGTAGCCGCAGGCCTCGTCGACGAAGCGCAGGCCCTTGCGGTTGACGACGACGCTCCACGGGCGGCCCACGTCGAAAGCCGCCTGATGGATCTCGTGGAAGTTCGACGCGCCCTTCATCGGCAGGGTCATCGTCGGTATCCACCAGCCCTGCCCGGTATGCTCGGTGCTCGCGCCGATACTTTCAGCGGCGATCAGCGCCTCGCCCCGGTTGCCGTCCTCGGGGGTTGAGGAATGGCGCGTCAGGCCGGGGACCGGGTAGAAGCGGTCGCGCAGTTCCTGGTTCCACTCGAAGCCGCCCGCCGCCAGCACGACGCCGTGCCGCGCCTCGACCGCGTAGATACGCCCGAAGCTGGAGACTTCCACGCCCGTCACGCGGCCGCCGTCATCGACCAGCAGGCGCTCCAGCTTCGTCTCCAGCCGCAGTTCGACCCCGCGCGCGAAGGCCTGCTCATACGTCGCGCCCATCAGCGCCGCGCCTTGCGTGAAACGCTTGTCGCGATGCGAGACGCGGCGAGTGCCGCGGTCCATCCAGTAGCGCCCGATCATCCTGCCCGCGACCGTACGCCAGCCCTTCGACTGCATCATCAGCGCGAACGTCTCGGTCAGGTCCATGGCGTAGCGGCCGAACAGCTTGAAGCGGTTGTACTGCTCGCGCATCAGGGCATAGCGCCCATCACCCAGCCGCCGCCCGTCGAAGGTCGGGACGATCACGGAGCGGTCGGCACGCGCTCCGGCACGGTCGGGGAAATAGTCCGGCCATGCCGCTGCCAGAACCTGCACCCCCGTCGATTTCAGGTAGCGCAGCATCTTTGGCGCCTCATCGACGAAAGCCTCCAGCCGCTCGCGATTGACCGGCACGCCGATGGTCGCGTCGAGGTATTCCAGCGCGCTGTCCCGACTGTCGCCGACATCCCCGTCGAGCCGGTGGTTAGGCACCCACATCACCCCGCCCGACGTCGCCGACGTGCCCCCGAACTTGTGCGCCTTCTCTACGATCAGCACCTTCATGCCGAGGTCCGCGCTGCGCAGCGCCGCCATGGCCCCGGCAGCGCCCGATCCGACCACGACGACATCAAAGCTCTCGGCGAATTGCACCCGTTCTCTCCCGGAGGTTTTCGGGTGTTATCGCGGGCGCGGCTTGCTCTGGAAATGACCGCCGGGGTACTGCGGGTTGCTTGGTTCTGCTCCAGCCCTTGCGCCATGGCGCGCGCCGAAGCAGACCCGGGTGGAGAGATGCGAAAGGGTACGATGAGCGAGAAGGCATTCGTCGCGGTCGCCAGGCTGGAAGAAGTTCCACAGGGCGGCAAGAAAGTGGTCGAGGTGAACGGGGTCAGCGTGATCCTCGTCGGCGCGAAGGACCGCGTCTTCGCGGTACGCAACTTGTGCAGCCACGCCTACGAAACGCTCGAATGCGGCCGCGTGCGCGCGGGTTGGATATCGTGCCCGGTCCACGGCGCGCGCTTCGACCTCGAAACCGGCAATCCGATGAACCCGCCCGCCTCGATGCCGATCGAGACGTATGAAGTGCGGATCGAGGGGGATGTGATCGAGGTCGCCGTCTAGCACCGCGATATCGCCCGCGCGTACCGCCCATTCTGGACGCGCCGCGGCTGGCCGTGCTTGGACGGTGGCATGACCGACAAGCCCGATCTCGAAGCGCTGCGCAGCGAAGTGCGCGCCTTCCTTGCCGCCGAGGCGCCGACCGGCTGGCGCGACGCGAGCCGCACGCAGGACGACTTCGTGCGTACCCAGCGCGACTGGTTCGGCAGACTGGTGAAGGCAGGCTATGCGATCCCGCACTGGCCCGCCTCGTTCCCCGGCGGCGGGCGGTCGCTGGCCGAGCAGAAGGTGATCTACGAGGAACTGGCGAAGGCCGATTGCCCGCGCCTGCTGCTCTCCTTCGTGTCGACCTACCACGCCTTCGCCACGCTGCACGAATGCGCGAGCGACGAGCAGCGGGCGCAGTACCTCCCCCGCATCCTCGAAGGCGAAACCTGGTGCCAGGGCTTCTCCGAGCCCGGCGCGGGGTCGGACCTCGCCGCGATCAAGACCCGGGCCGAGCGGAAGGGTGACGTCTACGTCGTAAACGGACAGAAGGTCTGGTCGACGATGGCCCAGTTCGCCGACAAGTGCCTGCTGCTAGTGCGCACCGCGTCCGACGGCCCCAAGCAGGCGGGCATCACCTACCTGCTGATGGACATGAAGACGCCCGGCGTCTCGGTCCGGCCGATCCACCAGATCCAGGGCGACGAGGAGTTCGCCGAGATTTTCCTCGACAACGTGGAGATTCCCGTCTCCGAGCGCGTCGGCGAGGAAGGCAAGGGCTGGGCCGTGGCGCAGGCGACGCTGGCCTCCGAACGCGGGCTGACGCTGATGGAACTGTCCTATCGGATGCGCGGTGCCCTCTCCCGCGTGGCCGCGCTGATCCGCGAGCATGGGCACGAGGAGGACCGCGGAATTCTGCGCGATTTCGGCGAACTCGTGACGCAGGTCGATGCTGTCTGCGCCATCGCCGACCAGTTCCTCGACAACCGCATCCGGGGGATCGAGCGGATCGGCGACGCCTCGATCGTCAAGAACAGCTACAGCCGCGCCCTGCGGGCCTACGCGAAGCTGGGCCTGCGGCTGGGCGGAATCGCCGAGCAGTACATCGCGCCGATCACTTTCGGCGATCTCAATACCGGCAACTGGATGGCGGATTTCATGAATTCCTACGCCTGGACCATCGCCGGGGGGAGCGAGGAAGTACAGCGCAACATCATCGCCGAACGCATGCTCGACATGCCGCGCGAACCCAGGGCGTGGGTGGCCTGAGATGATCGAACTCAACGAACTGACCGACGCAGCGCAGAAGGCGTTTCCCGCGGATTCGCTCTCTCCGGGGCGTGACGAGAGCTGGCGGCTGGTGGCGGAAATGGGCTGGCTGATGGTGCGTCTGCCGGAGGAGGACGGCGGGCTCGGCCTCGACCGGGAGGCTTCCGCCGCGATCCATTTCGAGATGGGCCGCGTGCTGGCAACGACGCCCCTGATCCCCGCGCAACTGGGCCTGCAGGCCGTTCTGGCGAGCACGATCCCGGCCCGAAGCGACTGGCTGGAGCGGCTGGCGGGCGGTGAATATGCGCCGCTGCACATGCTGCCCGCGAGTGTACTGAACGGCACCAAGGGCACACTGAGCGGCACCGTGGGGGGCGTATTCGACGCCGACATGGCGGTGGCGGTGGTAGCAAAGCTGCCGGACGGCTACGCGCTCATCCCCACCGACGCGCCGGGCGTCTCGGTGGTCGAACGACCGATCTGGGACACCAGCCGCCGCCTGTTCGACCTTGTGCTGGACGGCTACACGCCCGACCCCGACCTCATGCTCACCGACGAGGCGGGCGCGCAGGCGCTGCACGATGCGCTGGCCCCCGAGGCGCACCTCGCCATCGCCGCCGACTGCCTCGGCGCGGCGAACGCGGCGCTCGACATGACGGTGGAGTACATGAAGGTGCGCCGCCAGTTCGACCGGCCCATCGCCATGTTCCAGGCGCTCAAGCATCGGGCCGCCGACATGAAGATCCGCATCGCCGCCGCCGAAGCGCTGTTGTGGAACCGCGTGCGCGATCCCGAAGCGACGCTGACCCAGTGCGGCGCGGCCAAGACGCTGGCGGCGGAAGTCTTCGCCTATGTCACCGAAGAGGCGATCCAGCTTCATGGCGGCATCGGTCTCACCGACGAGCACCCGATCCACCGCTTCATGAAGCGCGCCATGCTGAACCTCCAGCTATGCGGATCGTCCGACCTGTGGAACGAGCGTACCGGGCGAGAGGCGCTGGAGGTTTCATAAAGCCCTCTCCCATAACCCTTCGTCATTGCGAGCGCAGCGAAGCAATCCAAGGCGGCTCGCACCGCTCAGGATTGCTTCGCTGCGCTCGCAATGACGAAAGGTGAGGCGGGAAATGCGTTTGCGACGGGGGCTTCGACAAGCCCCGCCGTAAGCCCCCGCCTAAAGACGGCCAGCGGTCCCGGAGCAAGTCCGGGACGACGCCGTTTTCACCGCGAAAGGCTTACCCCATCGCCGCCAGACGCTTCGCTTCGGCCACGATCTCGGGCGGCTGCACCAGATAGGCGTCTTCCAGCTTCTTCGCGAAGGGCACCGCGCAATACGGTGCGCCGAGGCGGCCCACCGGGGCCTTGAGTTTGCCGAACAGCGCTTCCTGCGCAGTTGCTGCGATTTCGGCGCCGGGGCCGAAGTTGCGGCCCGCTTCGTGGACGACGAGCAGGCGGCCGGTCTTCTCCGCAGAGGTCAGCACCGTCTCCTTGTCCCACGGCGAGATCGTGCGCAGGTCCACCACTTCGACCGAGACGCCCGCCGCCGTCAGTTCCTCGACCGCCTGCATCACCGTGAACATCATCTGCCCGTAGGAGACGATGGTGAGGTCGGTGCCCGGCATCACCACGTTCGCCTTGCCCAGCGGGATCGGCCCCTGGTTCACCGGCACGTCCATCGGCACGAACAGGGTCTTGCCGCTTTCGATGATGATGACCGGATCGGGATCCTGGATCGCCGAGAGGTAGAGGCCCTTCATGTCCGCCGGGGTCCAGGGGATCACCACCTTGATGCCTGCGGTATGCGCGAACCACGCCTCGTAGAAGTCGGCGTGCTGACCCGCCGTCTGGTTGCCCGCGCCCGTAAGCGTGCGGATCACCAGCGGCACCTGGCTCTGCCCGCCCGACATGAAGCGCAGCTTGGCCGCGTGGTTCACGATCATGTCCATGGCCACGGTCGTGAAGTTCATCAGCATGATCTCGGCCACCGGCTTGTAGCCCGCCATCGCCGCGCCGATCGCCGCGCCCATGATCGCCTGTTCGGAGATCGGGGTGGAGCGCACGCGCAGGGTGCCGAACTTGGAGGACAGCCCGCGCGTCACGCCGACGACGCCGCCGCCCTCGTTGTCGGCGATGTCCTCGCCCAGCACGAGAACCTTGGGATCGGCCTCCATCGCCTCGAACAGCGCGGCGTTGATGGCCTGCAGGCCGTTCATCTTCACCGTCTCGATGACGGGGGCTTCCAACGTATCGGTGCTCATGCATAAATCTCCTTGGCCGCAATCTCCTCGGCAAAGACGTCGCGGCGCAGTTCGTCGTCGGACGGGAATTCGCAGGCCATGGCGAAGTCGATGGCGTCGTTCACTTCGGCCTCGATCCTCGCGGTCAGCGCATCGAGGTCCTCGGCAGATGCGACGCCGTCGTCGATCAGCTTCTGGCGGAAGCGCGGCAGCGGATCGGCCTCGATTGCGGCGGCCTTCTCTTCCTTGGTCATGTAGGCGTCGTTGTCGCCGAAGACGTGGCCCATGAAGCGGAAGGTCTTGCACTCCAGCAGGGTCGGGCCTTCACCGGCACGGGCGCGCTCGATCGCGGCGTGGGCATGGGCGTAGACGTCGAGCGGATCGTTGCCGTCCACGGTGTAGCCCGGCATGCCGTAGCCCGCCGCGCGCTTGGCGATGAGGTCCACCGAAGTGCCGTTCTCGTACCGGGTATGCTCGGCGAAACCGTTGTTCTGGCACACGAAGATCACCGGCAGCTTCCAGACGGAGGCCAGGTTCAGCGCTTCGTGGAAGGCGCCGATGTTGCTGGCGCCGTCGCCGAAGTAGGCGACCGTGACCTGCTTGGTGCCGTCGAGCAGCGCCGCCCAGCCGAAGCCGTTGGCGATCGGCATGGAGGAGCCGACGATGCCCGTCGTCACCATGACGCCGGTTTCCGGGTGCGTGAGGTGCATCGGCCCGCCCTTGCCCTTGCAGGTGCCGTCGACGCGGCCGCAGATCTCGGCCCAGAGCGGGCGCAGCGGCATGTCCTTGGCGACCATGTCGTGAATGCCGCGATAGATCGTGCAGATCTTGTCGTCGTCGTTCAGCAGCACCGAGATGGCAGAGGGGATGCACTCCTGCCCGCGCGCCGAATAGTACGGCGCGGTGATGCGCCCACGGCGGATCTGCTGGCGGGTGAGGTCGTCGTTGCGCTCGATGCGGATCATGCGCCGATAAATGTCGAGCTGCGTGGCGGCGTCGGGGGTGGCCCGGTTGGTTAGCGTGTCGCTCATGGTTCCTCTCTCGGACAGCTCGTGGCTGCTGGGATGGCTGAACATTGGTTCAGGCCATGCCCCACTGGCAAGAGAGAGCGAACCGCCCCTGCGGTATCGTCATCGGTGTGGGTATCAAGGCAGGCGCACCCTGCCCTGAAAAGCCGAACGGCCGGAGATTGCCCCCCGGCCGCATGGTCATCCGACAGTCGGACTTGTTCGTGGGTGCCGTGGGCGATCCGCCGCCCTCGGCACGGGATTTCAGATCAGGTTATCCTGCAGGATCTGCGCGATCATGTGCGCGCGGTTCCGCGTGCGGGTCTTGAGGCGCACGTTCTCGACATGACGCTCGACCGTACACGGTGCGATCTTCAGCTTGATGGCGGCCTCCTTGGCGGAGAACCCGTCAGCTACAAGACGGAGGACTTCGGTCTCTCGACCTGTCAAGACGACGATGTTGTCTCCAGTATTGTTTCCAAACATTTCTAACCCCTCTTTGCTGAATCACAGTGAACCTTCACAGACCACGATTCGCCATTCACAATTGTTGTTATTCGAGTTTATTGATAGGATTCACTGGAGCACGTCCCGTTTCGGGACATATGCCGACGATAAATAACCTTGGGGAAAATACCCATGTCGCGCGAAGGCGGCGATCATCGGGAGTCGTGCTCAACGCGTTGGAGAAGCTGGAAAAGATCGCCATGAATGGCGACTGCGCGCAAGCTCATCCCAGCAACCTCTTCGGTAGCCTGCTACTCGGACCCCGAATGCAGTTCGATCTCCGGCGCGTGCCCGGATGAGCTTTGAAGAAGCGGAGTCAGCTACGGATGAGCGGGAATCGCGCTCTGCGAGCCCCCGCTGCGGCAGGCTCAGGCGAGCTGATTGCCCAGCCCCGCCGCGTGCTTCGCCGCGATCCAGCCGAAGGTCATCGAAGGCCCGACGCTTGCCCCCGCGCCCGGATAGACGCGGCCCATCGGCGATGCCGTGGTGACGCCGCAGGCATAGAGCCCCTCGATCGCCGAGCCGTCCGCGCGCAGCACGCGGGAATCGCTGTCGCACACCACGCCGCCGTAAGTGCCGACGTCGCCGGGATAGACCGGGAAGGCGTAGAACGGGCCCTTCTCTATCGTACCCATGGTCTGGTTCGGGCCATCCTTGAAGAAGGGATCGCCGAGGAAGTTGTCGTAGGCGCGCTCGCCCCTGTGGAAGTCCTCATCCCTGCCGCCGCGCACGAAGCCGTTCCAGCGCGCGACGGTGGTTTCGAGCGCGCCGGGCGGCACGCCGATCTCCTGCGCCAGCGCGCCCACGGTGTCGGCGCGGCGCATCCAGCCGGATTCGAGCCACTTTGCCATGTTCTTCTTCGCCATGCCCTTACCGGCGACGGCGTATTCGTCCATGTACTGCTGGTCTAGGATTGCCCAGCTCGGCACGGCGGGGACGGTGCGGTTGCGCACCAGCATCGTCTCGCAGAACTCCTCGTAGGAGCCGCCCTCGTTCATGTAGCGCAGGCCCGACTGGTCGACCTGGATCGCGTGGGGCTTGGCCGTGGTGCTCTGGGTGCCGGGCTTGACGTAATCGGTGTCCCAGCCGGGCGCCTCGGTCATCTGGAAGCCGACCATCTGGTCCATCTGCGCCAGCGCCGCGCCCTTGCTCTCAAGTTCGCGGTGCATGTCGCCGGTGTCGGTCTCGATCCCGTTGGACCACTTCGACTGCGTGCCCGGCATGTAGCGGTCGCGCATGGCCTGGTTCATCGAGAAGCCGCCCGCGTTCATCAGGATGCCCAGCCGCGCGCCGATGCGCCATGGTTTGCCGTCGCGCGTGGTGACGACGCCGGCAGCCTTGTCCCCGTCCATCACCACTTCCTCGACCGCAGAGTTGATGCGGATGTCCGCCGCGTCCTTCTCCAGCACCGCCTTGAGCATCCGCCCCTGCAGCGCCGCGCCCGCCGTGACCCAGTGCTTGCCGGTCAGCTTGCCCAGCACCAGCCGGAACGCGATCTTCATGAAGCTGCGCTTGATCGCCCACGAATGCTTCATGAAGGGCAGCTTCATCCCGTCGTCCAGCTTGGCGGGAACTTCGAGGAAGCCCTTGCGCAGCTTGGGCGCCCATTCCCTGCCCAGCTCGTTCTTGTCGAAGGGCACTGCGGTGACGGTGCGGCTGGTCTTCATGCCGCCGGGAAGCTCGTCGTAGTAGTCCGGCCAGAAGGTCGACCCGCGCTCCATCCGGACCCCCTGCCCGACGATGAAGTCCAGCATCTTCGGCGCTTCCACCGCGTAGGTGCGACGCCGCGCGGGGCTGGTGCCGGGCGAATCCTCGCCGTCGGGCACCACCGCGTCGAGGTAGCGGCAGGCCTGCTCCAGACTGTCCTCGCCGGGGTCCATGAAGCGGTTGTTGGGGATCCACATGACGCCGCCCGACTTGCAGGTAGTGCCGCCGACCCATTCGGCCTTTTCGAGGATGACGACCGACTTGCCCGCCTGCTTCATGAGCAGCGCCGAGGCCATCGAACCCGCCCCGCTGCCCACGACCACCCAGTCGAAAGTCTCGTCGAACTGCGTCATCGGGCTGCTTCCTCTCCACCGTGCCGCGCTGCTGCGCATGCGTTCAGTCCGGTAGATCGGACTTCGCCCGGTTTGGCAACGAAGCGCCCGCAGGTTTCGCCGGAGCGAAGGGTTGCCCGCCACGCACGTTTTGCGCTGGCCGGACGCGACCGCGCGCCTATGACGAAGGTTGGAAGAGGAGACCCACCGCGATGACCGACAATGCGCCTGATCTGCCCGTGCTCGGCACGATCGCGATGGCCCGCGAGGGACGGCTGCTGCGCATCACGCTGAACCGCCCCGATGCGCTGAACGCGGTGAACCTCGCGCTGCACGACGATCTGGCCGAGGCGCTGTGGTTCGCGCAGGGCGACACCGGCTCCGACGTCATCGTCCTGACCGGCGCGGGCCGCGCGTTCTCGGCCGGGGGCGACCTCGACCACATCGAGAACAATGCCCGCAATCCGCACCTGTTCGACCACGAGGCGCGCGTCGCCAAGCGCATCGTCTCCACCCTGCTCGACATCGACAAGCCGGTGGTGTGCCGGATGAACGGCCACGCGGTCGGCCTCGGCGCGACGCTGGCGCTGCTGTGCGACGTGATCTTCGCCGCCGAGGGCGCGAAGATCGGCGATCCGCATGTCGGCCTCGGCCTTGTCGCGGGGGACGGCGGCGCGGTGATCTGGGCGCAGCGCATCGGCCTGACGCGGGCCAAGGAATACCTGCTGACCGGAGACCTCCTGACCGCGAGCAAGGCGGCGGAGATCGGCCTCGTCAACCACTGCGTCCCCGCCGATGAACTCGACGCGCGGGTGGACGCCTTCTGCGCCAGGCTGCTGGCGGGCGCGATGGTGGCGATCCGGGCGACGAAGGTGCTCACCAACCTGGAACTCAGGCGACTGGCGACAGCGTTGATGGATGCGGGCATCGCTTATGAGAGCGTGTCGGTGCGCAGCGCGGATCACCTCGAAGGCATCCGCGCGCTGCGGGAAAAGCGCCAGCCGCAGTTCAGCGGGCGGTGAGAAGCCGTCCGGGCTTATCAGGCAGGATCGCGTGGGATCGAAAACAAGCCGTCATCCCCGCGAAGGCGGGGAATCCATCTGATGATCGTGCAACAGGCGCAGTCAGGAGATGGGTTCCCGCCTTCGCGGGAATGACGGTGATATGATCGGGCAATACCTCAGCCCTCGGGCGCATCGACAGCGCCTCTTGTCGTCATTGCGAGCGCAGCGAAGCAATCCAGCGTTGCAGGCCGTCCGTGGATTGCTTCGCTACGCTCGCAATGACGATGATGGTGGAGCGATTTGCACCTCAGCCCGGCACCACCCGCTCGCCGTGTTCGGTGAACAGCGCGGTATAGCAGGTGCCGAAGTCCTGCGCGTCGCTCTGCGTCAGCTCGCCCGACTGCGAGGCGGCACCCACCGCGCCGAGGAACGCCATCGGATCGTCGGCGTCGAGGTCGTAGATGGCGAGGTATTCGTTGGGATCGTTGCCCATCAGCCGCGCCGCCAGCTTGTAGCGCTGGGCGCCCGCCATGCCGAACTTGTTGACCAGTTCGGGCAGGTGCTTGGTGTCGTACCATTCGTGGTACTCGGCCTCGCGGCCGGGCTGCGGACGGGTCAGCGCGACGAGCTTCATCTTCATGGCATCTCTCCTGATTTCCTTGTCGCGAAGGATTGGTCAGCGGGAGGAGCGATGCAAGTGTCCGCTATCTAGCGTAGACAAAGCATCGCCCCGCCGTACTCACTGGAGAAGATTGCTGCCCACGGGATATTCGGCGGGATAATCGGAGAACGGCTCCACCGCGCTCACAAGTACCGGCTCATCCGCACCGCTTTCGCCGCGATATTCACGCGGGTTCGCGCCGAACACGCGCTTGAACATGCGGCTGAAGTGCGCCGGGCTCTTGAAGCCGACGCCGTAGGCGATCTCGCTGATCGAGATGTCGCGCGGGTCGGAGCTGGAAAGCCATGCCTTCGCCATCGCCAGCCGCTGCTCCCACACCAGTTCGGAGAACGAGGTGTCGCGCAGGCGCAGCAGGAACGAGAGGTAGCGCGGGGAAATGCCGCAGCCCTTGGCGACCATCGCGGTCGACAGCTGCGGGTCGGACAGGTGGACCTCGATGAAGCGCAGCACTTCCTCCAGCCGCCGGTCGGCTATGGACTGGCGGGCGGGCTGCATGTCCTCGGTCGCACGGATTGCGTTGCCGACAAGGCCGAGCGCGGTATCGACCAGCAGCCGGGCAGAGGCATCGCCGATCCCGCCGTCGTCGGCGAAGACCTCGGTCAGCAGGTGCTCGGCCATCGCCAGTTCGGCGCGCTCCATCGCCATGAACAGGCCGGTGCTGAAATCCTGCCGCACGAAGCCGCGCAGGATGTGGGTGGGCACGGTGACGTGCAGCACTTCGTGCATGCCATCGCCGCCGGTGCGACACTCCATGAAGAAGGGCGACATCGAACGGGTGATGATGAAATCCCCGGCGCGCGCCACCTTGTTGCCGCACTGGTTCGAGATCGCGAGTTCGCCGCGCTTCACGAACCACAGGATCGACAGGTCGGTCGCATCCTCGCGGATGTGCTGGCGCGAGCGGCGGAAGAACAGGTTCGCCGCCGAACGCTGCCGGATGATCGAGATCGCGCCCACCGCCTTGCGTTCCGAACGCACGTCGATGGTGGTCGATCCGTCCTCGATCCAGAAGTCGCCGCGATAGTATTCCTGGTCGCGGGCGCCGCGGAACATGCTCTGGCAATCGCGGTAATTGCGCTTGTCGAACGAGAACAAAGTCTCTGCCATGGCTCTCTCCCAATGGCGGGAAACGAAGCGCTTCTGCTGGCGTCGGTTCCTGCCCGTGACTGCCGCCGACTCTTTGCCGGTCGGGTCCATCTACTTCGTATCACCTGATCGCGAAGCTACTCTACAATGCGCGCAAATCGATCCGCATTGCGCGCATTGTAGATGCCATCGCCGGGGCGCTATCCAGCCGGTGCTCAGTCATTGCGAGCAGCGTGCGCGTCGCTGGATTGCCGCGCGGCTTCGCCGCTCGCAATGACGAAGGTGTGAAATGAGGGGGTGATCTGTCCCCTCCGCTCGTCATTGCGAGCGAAGCGAAGCAATCCAGCGCGGTTCGTGCCTCCATGGATTGCTTCGCCTGCGGCTCGCAATGACGAGCGGAAGGGCCGCATCATCACCCCTTGCGCCCCTCCTTCGAGAGCCGCCATTCGGGCGGATAGTTCAGGTCGTGGTTCTTCACGACCTTGCCGATGCCCTGCTGGAACGTGCCGTTCTTGCCGAGGTTCACGTCGTCGGCGCCGTCGTCCTTCATCAGCGGGAGCATACCTTCCAGCCAGCCGGTCAGCAGGCTGCCCATGTATTCGCCGCGATACTGCTTGTACGCCTCGATGAAGGTCTTCTGCGCCACCACCACGTCGGTCGGCCGCGTGATCGAACAGGCGTGGGCGTACTTGGCCGTCTCCGCCTCCAGCCGGTCGCGCGGGACGACGGAGTTCACGAAGTTGCAGTGGTACATCTCGTCCGCGGTGAACGGGCGGCCGGTGAACAGCATCTCGGAAAAGCGGCGCAGGCCGACCATCTCCAGCCACTGCCACATGCGCGGCCCCCATCCGGCGTAACGGAACGAGGGGTGCCCGAACAGCGCGTCGTCCGAGGACACGATGATGTCCGCATCGGCGCACTGGTAGAAGTGCCAGCCGTAGCAATAGCCCTTGGCCTCGACGATGGAGATCTTCTTGAACTCCTGCAGCGGGCGATTGCCCGAACGCGCCTTCGCGTAGAAGTCGGTCAGCCCGTGGAGGTAGCGGTAGGAACCCGGCGGCGGGTATTTCACGTCCGGATCCTCGATCTCCATGTCGACCAGGAATCCCTCGCCCGGCTTTGGGTTGAGGTAGAGGTCGCCATGCTCGTCGAGGTCGCCACCGCTGCCCAGGTTGTCGCCCTCGCCCCGGATCACCAGCACCTTCACGTCGTCGTCGATGTTGGCGCGGAACACCAGTTCGCCGAACCGCGCGCGCATCCCGATGGTGGCGGTGTTGTGCTTGTCCAGCCGGTTGAAGGTGATCGTCGCGATCTTGGTCGCCTTGTCCTTCTCGTAGCGGATGAGCTGGTCAGCCGCCTGCTTGTGATCGGCCATCGTCTTCATGCGTATCCTCTCCCGCCCGTTTCGAGCTTTCCCGTCTGCTGCCACAGGCAAGCGAGGGGGGATTGGCATTACGCGCAAGGCTCTCGATACTGGACGCCGAGCCAGTGAATGGCGGCAGGACGAAAACGTCCGCCAATCGTGAAAGAGGGACGGCGATGGGCCAGCAGCATTTCTTCAGTCTCGACGGACCGCTCGACGTTACCCCCGGCGGCGGACAGGTGCGCGCGGCGAACTTCGCAGGGCTGGCGGGACTGGCGCGCAGCCACGGACGCGACGCGCGCGGCATCGTCGAGCGGCACGGCATGGAGCCGCGCGTGCTGATCGACCCCGAAAGCCTCGTCGCGCCGCAGCAGGTGGCGGACACCTTCGAATATTGCAGCACCCTGTTCGACGATCCCCTGTTCGGCCTGCACATCGCGCAGACGCAGGATCCCGAGGTGTTCGGCTGCGTCACCGCGCTCTGCCGTTCGGCCCCGACGATGCGTGCCGGGATCCGCTGCCTGATCGACTTCCTGCCGGTCGTCCACGCGCCCGACTGCGAGGTCGTGCTGATCGAGGGGCGCGAGACGGCGGAACTGACCTGGCTGGTCAACACCGACATCGGCGTCAACGACCAGGCGCACTATCAGGCGGCGATGCTCAACGTGAAGCTGCTGCAGGCGATCGGCGGCCCCGCCTTCAAGCCCAGTTGGGTCAGCCTCTCCGCAGACCCGCGCGCCACCGACCTTCCGGAACTGGAAAAGACCCTCGGCTGCCGGGTGCAGAGCCGCGCCAACCGCAATTCGGTGGTCTTCCCGGTCCGCTCGCTAGAACAGCCGGTGCCGAGCGCCAACCGGCTGCTCTATCGCCTGCTCGGCTCGTACCTGCAGCGGGTAAAGTCGGCGCACAGCCAGTCGATCATCGACAAGGTGGACAGCTACATCCGCGGCGCGCTGGCGACGGGATCGTGCTCGATCGAGCGCTGCGCGGAGAAGACCGGCATGTCGGTGCGCACCCTCCAGTCCCGGCTGGCGGCGGAAAGTGCGAAGTTCTCCGAACTGGTGGAGAAGCAGCGCGAGACGCTGGCGAAAGGCCACCTCACCGAAGGCCGCCTCTCGCTGGACGAGATCGCCGACCGCCTCGGCTACGGTGAGCAGACCAGCTTCGGGCGCGCGTTCAAGCGCTGGACCGGGATGACGCCGCAGCAGTACCGGGCGGGCTGTTGATTTCGTCATCCCCTCCCTTCAGTTCGTCATTGCGAGCGCAGCGAAGCAATCCAGCGCCGTGCGGACCGCATGGATTGCTTCGCTGCGCTCGCAATGACGATGCAGGGTAAATCTTTGGACGTTGCTGGCTTTATCGACCTCACCGCATCACCAGCACCACCCGCCCCGCCGCCTTGCCGGAGAACGCCTCGTTCATCGCCGCCGCATAATCCTCCAGCGGGTAGCGCCCGGCGATGGCGGGGGAGAACACGCCCTCGCCCGCAAGCTCCATGACCTTGCGCCGCATCGCCGCCGCCGCTTCGGGCCGCCGCAGCGCATGGTCGCGCATCTGCACGCCGACGAGGCTGGCGCTCTTGAGCAGCGGCAGGTTCATGCGCAGCGCGGCGATCCCGGCGGTGAAGCCGATGACGAGGTGCCGCCCGTCATAGCCGAGGCTGCGGAAGGCCGGCTCGCTCGCCTCGCCGCCAACGGGATCGAAGACCAGATCGACCGGCTTGCCGCCGTTCGCCGCGATCACCCGGTCGCGCCAGTCATCGGCGCCGCTCGTCACCACCGCGTCGGCTCCTCCGGCAAGCGCCAGCGCCTGCTTTTCCGGGCTCGATGCCGAGGCGATGACCCTCAGGCCAAGGTGCCGCCCCACCTGCACCGCCGCGTAGCCGGTCCCGCCCGCCGCGCCGAGAACCAGCAGCGTCTCCCCGCTCTGCGCACGGCCCCGGTCGGCCAGCGCATAGTAGGCCGTCTGGTAATTCACCGCGAAGACGGCAGCCTGCTCGAAGCTCATCGCGTCGGGGATCTTCGCCATGTTGGCAGCACCGAACAGGTTGGCCTCGGCGAAGAGCCCGCCAAGGCCGCCGCAGAACACGCGGTCCCCTGCGGCAAGGTGGGTGACGCCCGCCCCCACCGCCTCGACCACGCCCGCCGCCTCGCTGCCGGGGATGAAGGGCATCGGCGGCTTGAACTGGTAGTGCCCCATGGCCGTCAGCACGTCGACGTAGGACACTCCCGCAGCCCGGATGGCGACCCGCACCTGCCCCTCGCCCGGAGCACCGGGGTCGAACGCTTCGAGGGCATAGCTCTCCGGCGGGCCGAAGGCGCGGCCGACGACGGCGCGCGGGCTCAATGCTGCCCCCCGTCGCAGCGCACGATGGAGCCGGTGACGTTGACCGAGGCGGGGCTGGCAAGAAACAGCGCGGCGGTGACGATCTCCTCCGGTTCCGCCGCGTGACCACGCGGGATCGGGATCGGCCCCTGCCCCTTGTCCGGCCATGCCTCGACGATATCGGTGCGGAAGGCTCCGGGCGACAGCGTGTTGACCCGCACGTGCGGCGCATATTCCCACGCCAGCGACCGGCTCATCGCGTTGAGCGCCGCCTTGGACGAGCCATAGGTCACCACCTGCGGCAGCGGCATCATCGAACCGGACGAGGTGACGTTGATGATGCAGCCCCCCGGCCCGCCCGCCTCCGCACGGTCGAACATGCGCTTGCCGACTTGCGTGGAGAGGCGGAACGGCCCCTTGAAGTTGAGGTTGAGCACGGAATCGAACAGCTTCTCGGTGACTTCGTGACTGGGCATGCGCGGACTCATCCCCGCGTTGTTCACAAGGATATCCACAGCCCCGAAGGCTTCGTAGGCCTCCGCGACCAGCCGATCGCACTCATCCCAGCGGCCGACATGGGCCGACAGCGCCAGCGCCCTGCGGCCCAGCCCGCGCATCTCCTCGCAGACCGCCTCACAGGCATCCAGCTTGCGGCTGGCGACGATCACGTCCGCGCCCCGCTCGGCGAAAGCGCGGACCATCTGGTAGCCGAGCCCGCGCGATCCGCCGGTGACGAGCGCGACCTTGCCGGTGAAGTCGAACAGCGGGTCCATGCTCAAGACCCTCTCGCATCGGGGTAGCGCTCCAAAGCGCGTGCCGTCCGCGTGGGGATGTGCTCGCTGGGGAACATGCCCTCCGCCGGTGTCACGCGCTTCATGTAGGCCCGCGCCAGTTGCGAGCGGTGCGCGTCGGTCGGGCCGTCTGCAAAGGCCAGCGCCATGTTGCCGCCGTACCACTTGGCCAGCGGCATATCGAGCGAGATGCCAAGCGATCCGTGGACCTCCAGCGCGCGGCCGACGACGTTCGCATAGACAGACGCCATCGCCACCTTGCACATGCCGATATGCTTGCGCGCCGCGCCGTGCTTCATGCGGCCCGCCTCGATCTCGTCGATCAGCCACGCGGTCTTGAGCACCAGCAGGCGGAACTGTTCCAGCTCGATCACCGAGTCCGCGATCTTGGCCTGCACCAACTGGTGATCGCCCAGCATCGCGCCCTTGGTGCGGCGCGAGACGGCGCGTTCCAGCATCATGTCGAGCGCGCGGTTGCACATGCCGACGGTGCGCATGGCATGGTGGATGCGCCCACCGCCGAGCCGCGCCTGCGCCACCTTGAACCCCTCGCCCGGCTTCCCGAGCATGTGGTCGAGCGGCACATTCACGCGGTTGTAGCGGATGTGCGCGTGGTGGCCGTTTTCGGGGTCGAAGTCCCCGGCGATGGCGACATTGCGCAGGATCTCGATCCCCGGCGTATCTGCGGGGACGACGAACATGCTCATCCGTCCGGTCAGCGGCGCGTCCGGGTCGGTCACGGCGATCACCAGAAGGAACGAGGCGAACCGCGCGTTGGAGGAGAACCACTTCTCCCCCTCGATCACCCATTCGTCGCCCTCCCGCGTGGCGCGGCAGGTGAAGACGTCAGGGTCCGCACCACCCTGCGGCTCGGTCATCGAGAAGCACGAGACGATCTCCCCCGCCATAAGCGGGCCGAGGTACTTCTGCTTCTGCTCCGCCGTGCCGAACAGGGCGAGGATTTCGGCATTGCCGGTGTCGGGCGCGGCGGTGCCGAAGACGGTAGGCGCCCATGTCGAGCGGCCGATGATCTCGTTCATCAGCGCCAGCTTGACCTGCCCGTAGCCCGGTCCACCCAGATGCGGTCCGAGGTGGCACGCCCACAGCCCCTGCGCCTTCACCTGTTCCTGCAACGGCTTCAGGTGCCGCCGCGCCGCCGCGTAGGACGGATCGAACTGCGCGCCCTGTTCGGGAAACAGCAGGTCCATCGTCTCGCACTCGTCCCGCACGAAACGGTCCATCCAGTCGAGCTTCGCCTGGAACTCGGGTTCGATTGAAAAGTCGATCATCAGGCAATCCTCCGCACCATCTTCGCGGTGTCCTCGAAACAGTTGAGGACGATCTTCGCGAAGAAGCGCCCTGTTTCCTTCGGCAGTATCCCCGCCTCGGCCTGCGCCACCTTGTATTCGAGCAGGCAGCCCGACTTGAACTTCGCGAGGATCGAGAAATAGTCGAAGTCGCGGATGTCGCGGCCCGTACCGGCGCAGTAGTAGCGGCCCAGTTCCTGCCGCGTCGGGAAATGCGCGGGGTTGTTGAGCGCGGTGGGGAACGTCTTGTCCGGCTCGTCCTCGTCGCGCATGCCGCCGGTGAACCAGCCCATGTCGATCATCGGATCGCCGATGGTCGAAAGCTCCCAGTCGATCATCGCTGCCAGCCGCGCGGGCGGGCCGTGGCGGAACATCATGTTGGGCGTGCCGACATCGCCGTGGATGATCCCGCGCCTCTCGTTCGGCAGCACGTTCGCGCGCAGCCATTCCTCGGTCTCGGCATAGCCCGGCAACTCGCGGCCTTCGTAGCCGTAGCGCTCCTTGTACGACGCCAGTTGCCCTGCCCAGCGGTCGACCTGTCGTTGCAGGAACGGGCCCGGCTTGCCGTAGTCGTCAAGGCCGATGGCCTCATGATCGACGTTGGCGAGCGCGATCAGCCCGTCGACGATGGCGAAGGGAATGCCGTATTCGTAAGGCATGCGGTCGAACGGCGGCTCGTTGTGGATCCGCTCGTCGCGCAGGTTCGGCGCCCAGCCCTCCACCTTGTCCATGACGTAGAACGGCGCGCCGACCACGCCGTCGTCCGCGCAGGAGCCATGGCACACCGGATGCGGCACGTCGGTCGCATTGAGCGCGGTCAGGATGCGCGCCTCGCGCAGCACGCCCTTTTCGGCACCGGGCGGGGGCACGGCGGGCGGGCGGCGCATGACCATGGGCCTGTCCCCACGGTCGAGCGTCAGCACCACGTTGGAGGTGCCGCCGGACAGCACCGCCGTCTTCAGCGGTCCCTTGCCCAGTTGCGGCACATGCGCGTCGAGCCATTCGGTAAGCGGCCCGATCGGGGCCAGCCGGTCGAGATCGGCGTCCATCATCTCTCCTTAGCGGGCGCGCAAATGCGCCTCTATCTGGCGGCGCAGCGCGCGCAGCGCGGCGACCGCATCGGCCACTTCCTCAGGGTCGAGGGAAGGCACCAGCTCGCGCGCGATGGCATCCGCCCGCGCGTCGATCGCGCGCTTGAGCGCAGCGCCTTTCTCGGTAGCGCGCAGCAGCAGGGCGCGCTTGTGATCGGGGTTGTCGAACGTCTCGATAAGCCCCGCATCGCGCAGGGCATTGGCGGCGCGCTGTACGAGCTGGCGCGCATGGCCCAGCGAACGTCCGATCTGCGCGACGGTGGGCGGCCGGTCCGCCTCCACCACCGCATTGAGCACCATGTGCTCGCTATCGTTGAGCGAACAGCCCGCCCGCGCCGTTCCGAAGACCGTGCGCAGGCGGCCGTTCAGCCGCAGCGTCTCATCGACGAGGCCCACCAGCGGATGGCGCGAATCAGGTCTGTCCCTCTCCATCCATCCGGGGTGTCATGTTGACACGATCGTGTCATTTCCCGGCGGGAGCGCCCTCGTCAAGCATCGCCCGGGCGACGTGGAGGAAGGCGACCGTATCGGCCTGCGCAGAGGGGATCGCCTTGCGGAACGTCGCGAAGCCGTGGATCAGCCCGCGCCCCTCGTAGTAGGCGGTCGGCACCCCCGCCTCGACCAGTTTGGCGGCGTAGGCGCGCCCCTGATCGCGCAGCGGGTCCAGCCCCGCCGTCACCAGTACCGTCGGCGGCAGGCCCGCCAGATCGCCGAGGATCGGCGAAGTGCGCAGGCTCTTCGGATCGGCGGCATAGTGCTCGGTGAAACTCGCCATGCTCTTCTCGTCGAGCATGTAGCCCGAGGCGAACGCCTTCGAGGACGGGTAGAGCTTGCCGAAGTCGGTCGCCGGATAGATCGGGATCTGCATCACCACCGGCAGCGCCGCGGGCTTGTCTCGCAGGGCAGCGGCGGCGATCAGGGTCAGGTTGCCGCCCGCACTGTCTCCGCTGAGGATCAGGCCGGTGAACTCGCGCCCGAACGCCTTGCCGTTGGCAGCGACCCAGCGTGCGGCAGCCTCTCCGTCATCGGGCGCGGCGGGCCAGGGATTCTCGGGTGCAAGACGGTACTCGACCGAGACGACCGGCAGGTCCAGCTGGCGCGCGATCTCCGCCGCGAGGCCCGCATGGGTGTCGATGCTGCCGAGCACGTAGCCGCCGCCGTGGTAGAACACCACGACCGGGCCGGGGCCGCGCTCGGGTCGGGGATCGAACAGGCGCAGTGCGATGGGGCCGCCGGCGCCGGGCATCGTCACGTCCTTCGTCGTCACCGCGCCGACCGGCAGATCCTGCTGCGCCATGCCTGCGAGCGCGGCGGGCGGCAGCTTGTGGATCTGCATCAGCAGTTCGCGGGTGAACGGCGGGTTCGGCTTGGCGTAATAGGCCTTGAGATAAGCCTCGACGTCCGGACGGACGTAGGGCTTGGCGTCTGTCGCAGAAGCCTGCGCAGCGACCGGCGCGGCTTCCTTTGCGGCGAGCGGCGCGCAGACCGTCGCCAGCACGAATGCGAGTGCAGATATCTTCGTCAGCTTCCTCATGACCGGACCTCTCCCTGAACGATCTCGACGATAACCGCATGTAAAGACGGCCAGCGGTCCCGGAGCAAGCCCGGGACGACGATATCGCGGATCGCAGCGTCAGCCGGTCAGTAGACGCCGCCCTGCTGCTCCGCGAAGTTGCCGAGATCGCCCGCAGCGGCTGCCGCCCCCGCCTCGCGCGCTTCGCGGGCATTGCGGATCGAGGCGACCAGCGCGTCGCGGCGGCGGCTGAATTCGTCCTCCGCAGTGTACTGGCGTGGCTCGGTGTCGGGCTTGAAGGCTTCCCAGATGACCGCGGCCTTGACCTCTTCCGAGGGTTCGACGCCCATGACGCGCTTGCCGGTCACGCGGTCGATGCGGACCATGCGGATGCCCTGCGGCGCGACGAAGGGCTGCTGACCCCAGCGGTCGCGCGTGGCGAGGATCACGTCCTTCATGATCGGCGCGGCGATGCGGCCGCCCTGCGCATAGCCGCCCAGCGAACGGGGCGTGTCGTAGCCGATGTAGACGCCGCCGACGTAGTCCTGGTTGCCGCCCATGAACCACACGTCGGTCGGGCCGTTGGTGGTGCCGGTCTTGCCGAACAAGGGCATCTTGAGATCGCGCAGGCGCTCCGCCGTGCCGCGCGTGACGACGCCTTCGAGCATATGGACGACCTGATAGGCGGTCGGCGCGTCCATCACCTGCTTGCCGACGCGCGGCATGCGCGGCATCGGCTTGCCGTCCCAGTCGGCCATGTTGCAGCCATTGCAGGTGCCCTTGTCGGCACGCCAGATGACCTTGCCATTGCGGTCCTGCACGTAGTCGATGACCGAGCCGGAATACTGCACGCCGTTGTTCGCCAGCGCCGCATAGGCGTTGATCATGCGCGCCACCGTCGTCTCGCCCGCGCCGAGCGCGAAGGAGAGATACTTCTGGTAGTCGCCGATGCCCATGTTGTGGAACGTGCGCGTGACCTTGGCCATGCCCACGTCGTTAGCGATGCGCACCGTCATCAGGTTGCGCGACTGTTCGAGGCCCCAGCGCATGGTGTGGCTGCCCGAACCGCCCGCGCCGCCGAAGTTGCGGAAGCACTTGTTGCCCAGCCCTGCGCCCTGGAACACGCAGAACGTGCCGTCGAGAACCTGCGTCGCGGGGGTCATGCCGTTCTGCAGCGCCGTCGCGTAGACGAAGGGCTTGATCGTCGAGCCCGGCTGGCGCTCGGCCTGGACCGCGCGGTTGAAGCTGTCGAGCCCGGAATCAAACCCGCCCTGCATGGCGACGATGCGGCCCGAGGACGGCTGCTCGATCACCATGCCGCCCGACACTTCGGGAATGCCGCGAAGCGCCCAGGTGCCGCCGCCGACCGGCTGCGCGGCGACGAGATCGCCGACCTTGGCCCGCTCCGAAACGCCCGTCAGCGTGCCGACATCGCCGTTGGAGAAGCCGATGCGCCCGGTGCTGCCCGAGGAATCGAGGATGACGCCCACGCGCCAGTCCTTGTAGTCGATCGTCTTGTTGGCGACGACGAGCTGGCTCTGCCAGTTCTCGAGGTCGTTCAGATGCGCGATCGGGCGCACGAAACCGCGATTGCCGTGGTAGAGCAGCAGCCCCTTGCGCAGCGCATCGCGCACCGCGACCTGCATCGTCGGATCGAGCGAGGTGCGCACCCACAGGCCGCCCGCATAGACGCTGTTCGGGCCGTCTTCGGCCTTTTCGCCGTACTTGCCGATCAGGCGGCGGCGCACTTCCTCAAGGAAGTAGCCGTTGGACGGCTCGTAAGTGCTGGTGCGCTGGGTGACGAGGCCGAGCGGCTCGGCCTTGGCGGCGGCGGCGTCCTGCGCGCTGACCCAGCCGTTGCGGACCATCTGGTCGAGCACCCAGTTGCGACGCTCGATCGCGCGTTCCTCGTTCTTGCGGCGACCATAGACTTCCGGCGCGCGCGGCAGGATCGCAAGGAACGCGCACTGGCTGAGCGTCAGGTCTTCCACGTCCTTGTCGAAATAGGCGCGCGAGGCGGCCTGAACGCCGAACGAACGGCGGCCGAGCGGGATCTCGTTGAGGTAGAGTTCGAGGATCTGCTGCTTGGTCAGCACGCCCTCGATACGGCGGGCGACGATCATTTCCTTGAGCTTGCGCGTCACGGAATACTCGTCGCCGATCAGGATGTTCTTGGCGACCTGCTGGGTGATCGTCGAGCCGCCCTTGGCGCGTTCGCCGCTGCCATACTTGGAAGCGTAATCGACCACCGCGCCTGCAAGACCGCCGATGTCGACGCCGCCGTGCGTCCAGAACGTGCGGTCCTCGGCCGAGAGGAACGCGTTCACCAGCGGACGCGGGAAATCGACGTAGCGCAGCTGCACGCGCCGCTCGCGGGCATAGGAATAGACGATCTCGCCGTCGATCCCGCGCACCATCGTCGGCAGCGGCGGCTGGTACTCCAGCAGCTTGTTGGCGTCGGGCAGATCGTGGGAGAGGAACACCCAGAACGCCACCACGCCGGCGAATCCCGCCATGCACAGATAACCGAAGCGGCGCAGCCACTTGCGTTCCCGCCATGCCTTCGCGAGAGCCGCCAGACGGCCGGAACCCTCACGGCGGATGCGGTAGGTCGCGTCTTCGGACGGCTGCTCGCCGGGATCAATCGCGTCGTTCATTGCGTGCGCCCTCTAGCACGTCGTTTCCGCGCAAGGAAACCGTCCTCGTCGCAAGTCTTCGTCGTCCCGGGCTCGACCCGGGACCGCTGGCGGGGAACGGTGCGGGTATCGGGGTAGAACGCGGGGGCTTCGACAAGCTCAGCCTGAGCGGATTTGAGAGAATACCTTTGAATTCCGCTCAGGCTGAGCTTGTCGAAGCCCCCTCCGCAGGGCGCGCTCGAAAACCGCCAGCGGTCCCCGCTCACACTAGACACCCGCATTCCTCGCGAAATAGGCCCGGATCGCCTTCGCCGCCGCATCCGCCAGCACCTGCCGCCCCTGTGCCGAGCCGAGCGCCTGCGCGTCCTCGGCGTTGTTGATGTAGCCCGTCTCGAACAGGATCGAAGGCATGTCTGGCGCCTTGAGCACGGCCAGCGCCGCGGTTTCCGGCTGGTCGCGGTGCATGCCGACGCCCGCATCGCCCAGTTCGCGCAGCAGCAGGCTCGCCACCTGCGTGGAGCGGGTCTGCGCGCCGCGTTGCGACAGGTCGAGCAGGATCGCGCCGACATTCTCGCTCGTCTTCGACAGCGCGACGCCGTTGACGCGACCCGCGCCGTTCTCGCGCGCTGCGAAGCGCTCCGCCGCCTGGCTCGATCCGCGCTCGGACAGGACGTAGACGCTGGCGCCGCGCGCCGAATCGTTCTCGGCGCTGTCGGCGTGGATCGACAAGAAGAGGTCGGCATTGAGGCGGCGGGCGATGTCCGGACGGTCGGGAAGCGCGATGAAGCGGTCGGCGTCGCGCGTCAGCGCCACGCGCAGACCGCCGCCTTCGAGCAGCTTCTGGCGCAGAGCGAGCGCGATCTGCAGCGCCACCGTCTTTTCCTTGAGGTCGCCCTGCCCCGCGCCCGGATCGAAGCCGCCGTGGCCCGCGTCGATCACCACCAGCGGGCGGCTGGCGTCGGGCAGGCCGTCGACGCGCGGCAGGCCGACCGGCGCATCGGCGCCCGGCAGGTCGAAGCGTACCACATAATCGTAAGCCCCGGCGCGCGCCGGAAACACGCCGGTCACCACGAACGCCGCGACGAGCAGCGCCAGCGGCACGAGGAACAGCAGGGTCAACTGGACGGTGCGCGACATTATGCGCCAAGGACTAAGGGGGCATCGCGCGGCCTGCAATCCTTGGCCAACGGGCTTTCCCACAGGCTGATCGGCTTAATAAGCTTGCGCAAATTCGGGCCGGTCAAGCAACTTGCCGTCTTGCGACATGAATGCTACGCCAGCAGAACCGGGGCAAGAAACGCGCGTCGGTCCTCGTAATCCGGAAAAACCATACCCATATGGCGCCGGAGTGGACCGGCAGAGCCAGATGGAGCCCCGGCCCAAGGGAGCCGGAAATAATCCTTTTTCCGGAAAACCTCACAGGTTGATGCGAGCCATGAGAAGCCAGTTGCCGCCCTGCCAGTCGACGCCCGAAAGGGCGCGGGCGGCGTGGTCGCAACTTTCCGCGCGTTCGAACCGATATTCGGAAACGTCGCGCGAACTTCCGCTCGCAGACACACGCTTCGTCCTCGGGACGATCACTACTTTCGCCGCGCACGGAGCGCTGGATTGCTCCGACACTGCGCAGAAACTCGTCCCCTCAGCATGGAGCGCCGCCGAAAATGGCCGCGTCGTGATGCTGCGGGGCGCATCCGCCTACAATGAACATACGCGCATCCGCCTGGCTGATCCGGCCTGGCGTCGACGCGCACGGAGACTATCAAATGGCAACGCGCATGCTGATCGATGCGCGCCACCCGGAAGAAACGCGGGTGGCGGTCGTCAAGGGAAACCGCATTGAAGAGTTCGACTTCGAGTCGACCGAACGCAAGCAGATCAAGGGTAACATCTATCTCGCGAAGGTGACGCGCGTGGAGCCTTCGCTCCAGGCCGCCTTCGTCGATTTCGGTGGCAACCGCCACGGCTTCCTCGCCTTCAGCGAAATCCACCCGGACTATTACCAGATCCCCAAGGAGGACCGCGAGGCCCTGCTGGCGGAAGAAGCCGCGCACGCCGAGGAAGAAGCCGCCCTGCGCGCCTCCGAAGGTGACGATGAAGACGAGGACTACGGCGATGACGACGGCGGTCTGACCGAAGTCGATACCTCCGAGAAGGACCAGGTCGCCACCATCGAGGACGGATCGGTCGAGAACCCGTTCCACGCCGACGAGGAAGGCGAAGCGGGCGACGAGGAATCGGAAGGCAACGGTCGTCGCGGCCGTGGCCGTCGCCGTCAGGGCAAGCCCTCGGGCCGCTCGAAGGAAGCCGATGACCTGCGCGCAAAGCGCATGGCGCTGCGCCGCCGCTACAAGATCCAGGACGTCATCCAGCGCCGCCAGGTGCTGCTGGTGCAGGTCGTCAAGGAAGAGCGCGGCAACAAGGGCGCTGCCCTCACCACTTACCTCAGCCTCGCGGGCCGCTACTGCGTGCTCATGCCGAATTCGAGCCACGGCGGCGGCATCAGCCGCAAGATCAGCTCGGCCTCGGACCGCAAGCGCCTGAAGTCGATCATCGCCGAAATGCAGCTGCCCCGCTCGATGGGCTGCATCGTGCGCACCGCCGGCCTCCAGCGCACCAAGACCGAGATCAAGCGCGACTTCGACTACCTCGCCCGCCTGTGGGACGAACTGCGCGAGCAGACCATGCGTTCGGCCGCGCCGGCGCTGATCCACTCGGACAGCGACCTCATCAAGCGCGCCATCCGCGACATCTACAACCGCGACATCGAGGAAGTCATCGTCGAGGGCGAGGAAGGCTACCGCGCGGCGAAGGACTTCATGAAGCTCCTGATGCCCAGCCACGGCCGCAAGGTTAAGCCTTACGCCGACCCCGTCCCGCTGTTCCAGCGCTTCGGCGCCGAGGACCAGCTGACCGCGATGTACGACCCCGTCGTGCAGCTGCGTTCGGGCGGCTACATCGTCATCAACCCGACCGAGGCGCTCGTCTCGATCGACATCAACTCGGGCCGCGCCACCAAGGAGCACGGGATCGAGCAGACGGCGGTCGCCACCAACCTCGAAGCGGCGGCGGAAATCGCCCGCCAGCTGCGCCTGCGCGACATGGCGGGCCTCGTCGTCATCGACTTCATCGACATGGAGTACGGCTCCAACGTCCGCAAGGTCGAGAAGGCGATGAAGGAAGCGCTCAAGAACGACCGCGCGCGCATCCAGGTCGGCCGCATCTCCAGCTTCGGCCTGATGGAGATGAGCCGCCAGCGCCTGCGTACCGGCGTGCTGGAAGCGACCACGCGTTCGTGCCCGCACTGCGACGGCACCGGCCTCGTCCGCACCGCCAGCTCGGCGGGTCTGTCGGCCCTGCGCCTGATCGAAGACGAAGCGGCCAAGGGCAAGGGCATCGTCGTGTCGCTGTTCGCCTCCACCGAGGCGGCGGTCTACCTGCTCAACGCCAAGCGCACCGACCTTGCCGACATCGAGGACCGCTACGGCGTCACCGTCGAGGTCATCCCCGAGGGTGAGAACGAAGGCGCCAAGATGCGCGTCATGTCGTCCGGCCCGCGCAACGAGTTCGTGCCCCGCTTCGAGCCCATCGCCGAGGACGTCGAGGACGACTTCGTCGAGGACGAGTACGAGGACGAAGAGCTGGAAGCCGAAGAAGCAGCCGAGCGCGGTGAGCGTGGCGAGGCTTCGGAAGGCGAAGGTGACGGCAACGGTCGTCGCAAGCGTCGCAAGCGCCGTCGTGGCCGCAACCGCGACCGTCGCGAGGACCAGGCCGACACCGCCGAGGCCGAGGGTGAAACCGAAGGCGCCGACGAAGGCGACGAGGACGAAGGCGAAGAAACCGAGGCCGCACCCGCTGCTGCCGAGGGCGACGAAGCCAACGCGCCCAAGAAGCGCCGCCGTCGTGGTGGTCGCCGCCGTCGTGGCGGTCGCCGCGAGGAAGGCGAGAACGGCGTAGAGGGTATCGAGGGCGATGACGCCGTTCGCGGCGCCGAAGGCCTCGAACTGGCTACCGACGGCACCGCGCAGCCGGTAGCCGATGGTGGCATCGGTGCCGAGTCGGTGATCCCCGCCGCACCCGAAGCGGTCGCGGAGGAAGCGCCCGCCAAGCCGAAGCGCACCCGCCGCAAGAAGGCCGACGTCGAAGCCGAGGCAGTGGTCGAAGCTCCGGCCGAACCCGCTCCGGTCGCCGAGGAAGCTCCGGCAAAGCCCAAGCGCACCCGTCGCAAGAAGGCCGAAGCCGTGGTCGAGGCTCCGGCCGAACCCGCTCCGGTCGCCGAAGAAGCGCCTGCCAAGCCCAAGCGCACCCGTCGCAAGAAGGCCGATGTCGAGGCCGAAGCCGTGGTCGAAGCTCCGGCTCCGGTCGCTGAGGAAGCCCCGGCCAAGCCCAAGCGCACCCGCCGCAAGAAGGCAGATGTCGAGGCCGAGGCCGCAGTCGAAGCTCCGGCCGAGCCCGAAGCCGCTTCTGAGCCGGAAGCCGCCGAAACCGTCGATGCCGAGGCGGCACCCGCTCCGCGTCGCGGCTGGTGGCAGCGCACCTTCGGCGAATAACCGAAGATGACACGATAACAGGCGCCGCGCGCGATCTTCGGATCACGCGCGGCGTTTGTCGTTTCGGGCAAGTGTCATTCGCAGCAGGTGGAGTTTCCGCATGCCCATATGACTTTGGCCGGTGGACACGGGCTGCCCCAGACGCCATGAGGCTCGGGAGCGTTCCCCGCCCGTCATTCGAGATCGTTTCGTGAAGCCGCTGGCCCGCCTGCTACCCCGACGTTTCCGCGTGCTCCTGCGCCGCCACGGCCCGGAGGCGCTGATCTGGCGGCGACGGGTGGCGCTGCTGGGCGGTGCGGTTCTGGTCGGCCTCGTCGCGCTGGTGTTCGCGGACCTTGCCGACCGCGCGAACCTGCTTTTCCACGCGATGTCCGCTCGCGTCTGGTGGGCGCCCCTGATCGTCACGCCGCTCGGCTTCGCCGGGATCGTCTGGCTGACGAACCGCTTCGCACCGCTCGCCAGAGGTTCGGGCATCCCACAGGTCATGGCGGCGACGAAGAACCCCGAAGCCGCCGTATCGACATTCGTCTCGGCCCGCGCCGCCATTGCCAAGTTCGTCCTGACGGCGGGCGCGCTGCTGGTCGGGGCTTCGGTCGGGCGCGAGGGGCCGACGGTGCAGATCGCCGCCGCCATCATGGGCCGGATGCACCGGCTGATGCGCATCCCGATCCGCTCGTCCGTCTATATCGCGGGCGGCGCGGCGGGCGTGGCGGCGGCCTTCAACACGCCGCTTGCCGGGGTCGCCTTCGCCATCGAGGAACTCGCCGCCGCCTACGAACAGCGCATGACGCTGCTGGTCATGGCCGCCGTTCTCGTCGCGGGCATGGTCAGCCTCGGCCTTGCAGGCGACTACATCTATTTCGGCGCGATGCGCCAGACGCTCGGGTTCTCGCAAGCCATCGTCGCCGCGCCGGTCGCGGGCGTGGTCGGTGGGCTGGCGGGTGGTCTGTTCTCGCGCCTCATGCTCGCCAGCGGCAGCACGCCGTTCGCGCCCATTGCCTGGCTGCGTGCCCGTCCGGTGCTGTTCGCGCTGGGATGCGGCGCGGTCGTGGCGGCGATCGGCACTGCGACCGGCCTGACCTGGGGCACCGGGTACGAGACCGCGCATGGCATCATCGTCGGCGAGGACGTTCCGGTCTGGTTCGGCGCGGCGAAGTTCGCGACGACGCTCGCCACTGCCGTTTCCGGGTTGCCGGGCGGCATCTTCGCTCCGTCGCTGTCGATCGGCGCGGGTATCGGCGACCTGCTGCGCACCGCGTTCCCCGGCTATCCGCCGGGCGCGATCGTGCTGCTGGGCATGGTCGCCTACTTCACGGGCGTGGTGCGCGCGCCGCTGACGGCAGTCATCATCATCTCGGAAACCACCGCAAGCCGCGGCCTGATGATGCCGCTGGTCGCCGCCGCGCTGGTCGGCGACTTCACCGCGCAGTTCGTCTGCAAGGAAAAGCTGTACCACGCCCTCTCACAGCGCTTCCTGAAACAACCCGCCTGACCCCGAAACGAAGCGCAAGACCGCTGCACGCGCAACGTCGACAAGTCCGGGAGCGCGAGGGCAATGGCCCTCGCCCTTCCCTTCTTCTTAGACCCCTGCCCCCATGCCACCCGTGACCCGCAACGTCTCGCCGGTAACGAAGCGCGCCTTCGCGGAGGCGAGGTAGAGCAGTGCATCGACGATGTCCTGCTCCAGCCCGTCGCCACGGATCAGCTGCATCGCCTGGACGCGCTCTTTCGTGGCTTCGGGAAGTTCGTTGCGGATCGTCTCGGTCAGCATCAGACCGGGCGAGATGGCGTTGACGCGGATGCCGTCCGGGCCGAGTTCGCGGGCATACGTGATCGTCAGCCCCGCCACCGCGAGTTTGCTGTCGCCATAGGCCGAGCCACCCATGTGCGCGGCGCTCGACGCGATGTTCACGATGGAGGCCCCTGCCCGCCCGCGCATGTGCGGGTGGACGGCGAGCGTGCAGCAGACCACGCCGAGCACGTTGACTTCGAACAGTCGGCGCACCTTGGCGAGCCCCATCTTCAGGATGGGCTGGCCGTATTCGTCCGAATGAAGCCCGGCGTTGTTTACCAGCAGGTCGACGCCGCCGTTCACCGATGCGGCCTCCGCCATGATCGCGGACATGCGCGTCTCGTCGGTGACATCGCCGCCCAGCCCCAGCGCCGATCCGCCTGCCGCGACGATGCCCTGCGCGGTTTCGGCGGCGACGGCCCCGTCGATATCGACGAGCACGACATGCGCGCCCTGCATCGCCAGCGCGTTCCCGAATGCCTTGCCGAAGCCGCGTCCTCCGCCGGTCACCACGGCAGTACGGCCGCTCCATTCGCCCATGTAGTCTCTCCCTTGATGGCGGCACGCAAGCACCCGGCAGGCGGCATCGCAAGCCATGGCGCGCGGGTATCGCGGAGACGGTGGCGGGCCTTTCCTACATGTCGGAAAAATGATCTGGTCGCACCGGGCGGCAGATTCTTTCGCAATCGCGCTTGCGATTGACGCGTCGGTTCGGAGGCTGTTTGTCTCGGTTGGCGATTCTGGAAGGTCACACGTCGAGAGAGGAAATGCAGGCCTGAGGCGCGGACTCAGCGACGAGTATAATCATTTCAATACAAAGATTTGACGTCATTTCATGCGGGAAAATCGAGATTGACCCGCCTTCGCGGCGGCCGACACAAACAGCCGCTTCTGATTTAACCAGCCCGCCACATTGTCCGTCATGCGAATAGCTCGCAATTCCGTGATCTTGCTTCGGCCTCACCTCGCCTTTGTCACCTCTTGCCCTACGCGGGCGAATCGCTAGAGGGGGACCACAAGGCGGCTCATGCCGCACTGCAAGATCACGGGGATTCTTACATGGCGACCTTCACCCTCCCGGCGAACAGCAAGATCAGCAAGCGGGGCAATGTCCACAAGGCTGAGGGCGCCACCAAGGTCAAGAAGTTCACCGTCTATCGCTACGACCCGGATTCGGGCGAGAACCCGCGCTACGACCAGTTCGAGATCGACCTCGACGCGTGCGGCCCGATGGTCCTCGACGCGATCATCAAGATCAAGAACGAGATGGATCCCTCGCTGACGTTCCGCCGCTCGTGCCGCGAAGGCATCTGCGGTTCGTGCGCGATGAACATGAACGGCAAGAACGGTCTCGCCTGCACCACCGCGATCGAGGATCTGAAGGGCGATATCCGCATCACCCCGCTGCCGCACATGGACGTGATCAAGGACCTCGTGCCGGACTTCACGCACTTCTACGCGCAGTACGCCTCGATCCGCCCCTGGCTGCAGACCGTCTCGACGACCCCGTCGGGCAAGGAGCGCCTGCAGAGCCCCGAACAGCGTGAGAAGCTGGACGGCCTCTACGAGTGCATCCTGTGTGCCTGCTGCTCGACCTCCTGCCCGAGCTACTGGTGGAACTCCGACAAGTTCCTCGGCCCGGCCATCCTGCTCCAGGCCTACCGCTGGCTGGCCGACAGCCGCGACGAGATGACCGGCGAGCGTCTGGACGAGTTGGAAGATCCCTTCCGTCTCTACCGTTGCCACACCATCATGAACTGCGCGAACGTCTGCCCCAAGGGCCTCTCGCCCGCGCGCGCGATCGCCGAGATCAAGAAGATGCAGGCGGAGCGCCAGGTCTGAGCCTTCGGGCCGAGACCCGGGTTCTCCCGTGGCACACGACGGTGCATTCATCCACGAGCCGGACCCGGAGTTTCCGGGCTGGCATACGTGGAAGCTGAACGAAGGCTCGCGATTCAACTCGCAAGGGTTGGGCCGCATGCTGGTCCGCCGCGAAGGTGATCGCAGCGCGCGCCTCCGCCTCGTCGAAGCGGGCGTGCAGCACAGCAACGTCCTCGATGCCGTCCACGGCGGCGTCACTCTCGCGCTGATCGACGTAGGCATGTTCGCGGCGATGTTCACCGTGATCGGTGCGGATGCCGTCGGCGCGGTCACGCTTGATCTCCAGAACCAGTTCATCGGCGCGGGCCGCATCGGCCAGCCGCTTGATGTCGTGGCGGAGATCATGAAAGAGACGCGCCGCCTAGTCTTCGTGCGCGGCACCGTCGAGCAGGACGACCACCTCGTCGCCAGCTTCATGGGCACCCTGCGCAAGCCGAGCGCTTCACGGTGAGCGCGATGCTCGAACGCTACGAAGCGCTGGTCGCGACCGGCGAACTTCGATCGGACCCGGAACAGGCTGGCGCGGCGGAACGGCTGAACCAGCTTCAGCGTGAACTCTACAAGGCGAGTTCGTCGACGGGCCTTTTCGGCAAGTTGCTGGGCAAGAAGGCCGCCGCCCCGCGCGGCGTCTACATGTGGGGCGGCGTCGGACGCGGCAAGTCGATGCTGATGGACCTCTTCGTCCAGACCCTCGACATCCCCGGCAAGCGCCGCGTGCATTTCCACGCCTTCATGCTCGAGGTCCACGCCCTCCTGCGCGACGAGCGCAAGAAGGAAACGGGCGACCCCATCCCCCCGGTCGCCGCCGCCCTCGCCCGCAACGTTCGCTGTCTCGCGTTCGATGAGATGGTCGTGAATAACTCGGCCGACGCGATGATCATGAGCCGGCTGTTCACGCATCTGATCGTGAACGAAGGCATGACGATCGTCACCACATCGAACCGGGCGCCGTCCGAACTCTACAAGGACGGTCTCAACCGCGAACACTTCCTGCCGTTCATCGGACTGATCGACCAGCAACTGGACGTTCTCACGCTCAACGGGCCGACCGACTATCGCATGCAGCGCCTCGGCGGCATGGCGACATGGCACCAGCCGCTGGGCGAGCCCGCCACCGAGGCGGCACGCGAGGCATTCTATCGTCTTACCGACTACCCGCCCGAGGACAGCGAGCATGTTCCGTCAGCGGATCTCGACGTCGGCGGCGGCCGCATGCTCCATGTGCCCAAGAGCCTCAAGGGCGTCGGCGTGTTCAGCTTCAAGCGCCTTTGCGGAGAAGCGCGCGGCGCGGCAGACTATCTGGCCATAGCGCGTGCCTATCATACCGTGATCCTGGTCGGCATACCGCGCATGGGTCCGGATCGACGCAACGAAGCGGCACGCTTCGTGACGCTGATCGACGCGCTGTACGAGAACAAGGTAAAGCTCATCGCCGCAGCGGATGCGGCTCCCGAAGACCTGTACGAATCCGGGACTGGCCGCTTCGAATTCGACCGTACGATCAGCCGCCTTAACGAAATGCAGAGCGCCGACTATCTTGCACTGGGCCACGGCGAAAGCTGAGTTAGCTAACGAGTCCCGAATCGGGAAGCGCCTTACTACGCAATGCGCGCAAATCGAGACAAGCTCATCGCGCCATCATGAGCGAATAAGCTCACCCGGATTATACTCAACACAATTATTTGAGTAATAATGCCCGAGGATTGCGAAATCCCATAAACAACAGACAAAGAAAAAGCGCTTTCCAAAAGACAGGAGTTCTTCTGGAAAGCGCTTCTTTTTACGTGCGATGATCCGAACTAAAGGTCCGGATTAAGGCCAGCATAGTCGTTATTAACGACCGCTGCCCCACCAACCACCGCCCCAGATGTCCTTGTTCATTGTCATTCCCCATGTGAACGACCGCATTCTCAGCGGTCGAGCACATGGATAATAGTTAGTTAACCAGACATCAAGGAAATTTTAACCAATCAAGCGCGCTCTCCGTCCGGACACGAAGTCCAGGAAATCCCGGAATGGGACGGGCCGGCTTACGTAGTAACCCTGGACCAGATCGCACTTGAGACCGGACAGCATCTCGAGAACCTTGGGCGTTTCGACGCCTTCCGCCACGACGACTCGGTCCAGCGAATGCGCCATCTCGATGATGGACTGGACCAGCAGCAGATCCTCCTTGCTGCCTTCCATCGAGGACACGAAGGTCTTGTCGATCTTCACTTCGCTTGCCGGGAGGTAGCGCAGGTAATCGATGGTTGCGTTGCCGGTGCCGAAGTCGTCGATCGACAGACGCAGGCCCGACTGTACCAGCCGCTGCAGCATCTGGAACGTCTTCGAACTGCGGTCGAGGCGATCCGTCTCGGTGATTTCGAGTATCAGGCGATTGGGCGACAGACCGTGCGCGGCAAGGATTTCGGAAATCATGCCTGGCAGACCGGGATTGCGCAGAAGCTGGGCCGAGATATTGACGGACATCGTCATCTCGTAGCCCTGCCGCTCCAGTTCCACAGCAACGCGGACAGCGTCGTTGATGACGAACCGGGTGATACGCTCGATCCTGTGGAATTCCTCGGCAATACGAATGAACTTGTCGGGACTGATCGGTCCGCGTTCGGGGTGCGTCCAGCGCACCAGAGCCTCGGCACCGCTGATGCGTTTCGAGCGAAGATCGAGCTTGGGCTGGTAGGCCACCCAGACCTCGCCATTGTCGATCGCGCGATCGAGCGAGGTCAGCAGCGAGATTTCCCACTGTGCCTCATGCTTGCGGTCCTCGTTCTGGTAGACGAGTTCGTCGTTCCGCACGGCCTCTTCCGCTGCCTGCATGGCGCTCGCCACGCGGCTCGAAAGCGTGCGTTCGAAGTCGGAATCGATGCCGCAGTTGAACGAGAGGTCGATGTCCACGCCGCCGATCTGGATGCCGTTCTGCACGATACGGTGCAGGCCTTCGAGGTTCTCGAAGAGGTCGAAAGTGCTGCGGATCGACGAGAGCCAGACGAACATCCCGCCCTCGTGATAGATGAGCACGCCCTCGTCGCTGATGCGGACGCGGCGAACGATCTCCTTGGCCAGTTGCGCTTCCACATGCTCCGCGAAGCTGCCGATGATGGCACCGTAGTTGCGGATCTTCAGAGAGACGAGGATGCGCGTCGAAAAATCGCCGGAATTACGCAGCGCCTGGACGCTCGGGAGCCCCGAACCAAGGTTGGTTTCTCCCGCAACCTCGACACGATCGAGATTGCGCATGCGGATCACCGCCACCAGCGCCACGGAAAGCGCAGGGATGATGTCGACCTGGATTGCGAAACGATCAAGCAGGAACGGCACGGCTCCGATCACGCCCACCAGCGCAGTGAAGCGATAGATGTCGAGCACCCGTCCCCTGCCGAGACCGGAGATGACGACGATCATCACCAGCAGGTACGGTGCGAACCACCCGTAATCACGCGGCGCGTAGAATTTCAGCGTCTCCGCGCCGATGGCATGGAAGAACCCGCCCGGTGCATTGACGCTCTGACCGGGGATGCGGTGGATATCGTTGAAACTGTCGGCCGCCGTCGTGATCAGGACATCCTTGCCGCGCACGACCGAAGGCTTGAACTCGCCGCGCATGACATCGATGTAGCTCGCTGTCGGAAACGAGCCGACGGTGATCGAGAAGTCGGGGAAGAACAGTGTGTTGGGATCACCGTGGACGTTGGAGATCTGCGCCGCGAGCGAAGGAATGCGACCGATCGGACTGTCGGACGAGTACGGAAGCTGCACGTTGAGATTGAGCGGACGATGCCGCACCAGCAAAGACACGGTGCCGGCATACTCGCGGAACGCCTTGAGCGGCACGCCCGCAGCATAGTTACCGCGCTGCGTTCCTTCACCGCCGATGGCGCCCAGATAGACGCGGCCGGGATGTTCCTTCAGTTCTTCGATGAAGAGGTTGTCGTCAGCCGCGCTTCCACGCTTGGAAAAGGCGCGCGCGAAATAGACGTTCTTGACGCCTGCCGCAAACAACCGCCGCATCAGCTCCGCATCATTGCCGCGAGAAACATCGACCGTGCCGAGTTCGTCGAGAGTCCGGTCATCCTGCTGGATGACGACGATCTGCTGGTCGGACCGATGCAGCCTCGACCACCAGCGCATGTTGCGCAGGTAATCTTCGGCAGGCAAGCCAAGGCCCAGCACGCCGACGACTGCGCCGGTCAGGGCTGCCCAGAAGACGATGCGAACCCGCGGCATCTTCCAGAAATCGCGGATTCTCGAAAGGGCGCCGATCATGCGAGGTGCTCCCGGTCAGGAGTCACAAAGGCGCAGGCATGGTCGGTCATCGCGGAAACATTCCGCTCGAAGTACCGATTATGGCGACCATTTCCGTGCATTTACGTCCCGCATGGCGTTTCGATGCACCCGGTCTAGAGCGAAGGTACTAAGAAACCGTGTAGTTAATGGCGCACAGCATCAGGAATACGAAAAAGGCGAAAAACCGCGCTTTCCGTCCTAATTTAACTGCCACCCATTGCGGTAAACGCCTTATCAAGCATGAGCATCTGCCACAGCAGCCGGGAATTATCCGATGTTCCCGATACATGCGCGTCAACCATGGCCAGCAGGCGGCGCTGGTCGAACCAGCCGGTCCGCGCGAGTGCCGTGCCGCTCGCGATCTCCCGCGCGGTTCCTGCCAGCGGGCCACGAAACCACTGCGCGATCGGGGTCACGAAGCCCTGCTTGGGGCGATAGAGCACATCGTCGGGCAGATAGCGGCGCATCGCCCGCTTCATCAGCCACTTGCCCTGCCCGCCCTGCACGCGCATCCGCTCGGGCAGGCTGGCGGCAAACTCGATCAGCCGGTGGTCGAGCAGCGGCTCGCGCGCTTCGAGGCTGACCGCCATGCTGGTGCGGTCCACTTTCGTCAGGATGTCGCCCGGCAGCCAGACCTTGAGGTCGGCATACTGCGCCCGGTCGAGGCCGGACCGGGCGGGCGCGCCGCGCATCAGCGCGAGCACCTGGTCTTCGGCGCGATAGTCGCCGCGCAATTTGCGGAAATCGTCGGAGTAGAGCTGGTCGCGCAGTTCGGGCGGCAGGAACGCCATCGACCGCGCATAGCCTTGCGCCGAATCTCCCGCCAAAGACAGCAGGGTCGACTTGGCGCGCAGGGGGCGCGGCGCCCAGTCGGCCTTGGGGTAGGCCCTGCCGAGCGCCCCGAACACCGGTCCGCGCAGGGATTGCGGCAGCAGCGCGCGGACCTTGTCCTCGCCGTATTGGAAGACATGGCGGCGATATCCGGCCAGCGCCTCGTCGGCACCGTCGCCGGACAGAGCCACCGTCACCGATTCGCGCGCGAGCTGGCACACCCGCCATGTCGGCAGGGCGGAAGCATCGGCGAAAGGCTCGTCGAACATGTCGGCAAGCTGGTCGATCGCGTCGAAATCGTCAGGCGAGACGATGCGCGAGGCATGGTTCGTGCCGAAGCGCTGCGCGACTTTCGTGGCGTAGGCGCTCTCGTCCAGCGCGGCGACGTCGAAGCCGATGGAACAGGTCTTCACCGGACTGTTGCTCGCCTCGGCCATGAAGGCGACGACGCTCGAACTGTCGACGCCGCCTGACAGGAACGCGCCCAGCGGCACGTCGGCGACCATGCGCGAGGATACCGCCTGCCGCATGAGGTGGAGCAGTTCCGCCTCCAGATCGGCGGGCTTGCCCTTGCGGCGTTCGGCGAAGCTGACATCCCACCACTGCGTCGGGCGCGGCATCGGCGCTCCGTGGCGTAACAGCAGCGAGTGCCCGGCGGGCAGCTTGCAGACGCCCTTCAGGATCGCCCGGTCGTCCGGGACATAGCCCCAGGTCAGGTAATCCTCGACCGCTAGCGGATCAATCTCACGGCGCAGCAGCGGATGGGCGGTCAGCGCCTTGAGTTCCGAGCCGAATGCAAGGCTGCCGTCGCTCAGCTGCGCATAATACAGCGGCTTCACGCCCAGACGGTCGCGGGCGAGGAACAGGGTGCGCGCGTCGAGATCGTAGATCGCGAAGGCGAACATCCCGAACAGGCGCGTGACGCAGCCCGGTCCCCACTGGCGCCACGCGGCAAGGATGACCTCGCTGTCGCCATCGGTGCGGAACTGCGCCCCCAGCGCCTTCAGTTCTTGCCGCAGTTCACGGTAGTTGTAGATCTCGCCATTGAAGACGAGCATCGCGCGGCCGTCGAGCGAGGCCATCGGCTGCGGCGATCCGGCGAGGTCGATGATCGAGAGGCGGCGGTGGCCCAGTGCCACGCCCGGCGCGGTCCAGACGCCCTGCCCGTCCGGCCCGCGATGCGCGATGGCGTCGCACATCGCCTCGACCCGCGCGCGATCGACCGGCTTGGGCGTCTCCAGATGATAGATACCGGCAATACCGCACATGGGGAGAGGCCCTACCTGACCTGCGCCACGCGGTCCATCCAGCCCGCGAGCGGACCGGCGGATGCGCGGAAGGCGTATATCGCGCTTTCGCCTGCGCCACGCGGGGAATCCTCGGCAGACAGGATGAGCATCGTCGTCGGCTCGGCACGGAACAGCAGGTGATCGGCGATCACCGCCAGCTTGAGTCGGGCATTGCTCCCGCTCAACAGCTCGCCCTGACGATACCAGGTGACGGCCGTCCGCTCGATCCGCCCGTTGCCGAGGAGCCGCTCGCCCTTGCCGCCCTCGATCGACGGGCCGGACGATTGCCACGCCCATGCGCTGTTGGGCACCAGCGCCCCCTGCCCGAAACCACCGGCTTCGCAACCCTCACCCTGGCTCGCGTAGAGCGCGATGAAGACGTCGACCTCATGCCCCTTGCCGTCACGATATCGACCGAGCAGGCGATGGTCCGCACCCTCGGCGCGCGGCTCCCACCAGATTGCGGGGGCATAATCGACACGCGTCCAGCCCTCTACGGCAGGCAGGTCGATGCGCGCGGGCATCGGTGCGGCGAGCGTGTCTGCGACCAGCGCCCAGCAGCGCGCCATGATGAGAACCAGCGCGAACCCGGCCAGCGCCGCACGCCCGGACAAGGCGCGCCCCTGCAGCCGCCCAAGCCACGCCATGCGCTCGATGGCGCCGATATCGACCGCGGGCGTGCCCAGCGGCCGGTCGAAGAAGCGCCAGGCTCCCGCGATCACCAGCGCCAGCACGATGGCGAAGAAGAACCAGCCGTAGATGATGTGGTCGATCCCGGCGGCCGCTTCGACGCCGAATATCTGCGCCGCGTAGATCGTCCCCCAAGCCCGCACGCCGTTTGCGACGATCGGCACGACGATGCAGGTCGCCAGCATCGCCACGCGCCGCCGCCAGCTCAGGAAGCAGACGTTCGCCGCGAGCACGCCGAACGCGATCATCGCGATCAGGAACTTCACGCCCGAGCAGGCCTCCGCCACCTCGAACAGACCGGCGGGCGTGTCGATGAACACGCCGTCGATCTTCGCGGGAATGCCGCTGAGGTGCGTGAGCGCGATGGTGATCTCGGCGGTGATCGTCTGCAGGACCTTGACCAGTTCCTCCCCGACGGGGACGAGGAAGACGAGATAGCCGAGCGGAAAGACCAACGCCGCGCTGACGCGCACGCCGAGCATCAGGGGCACGCAGGCCCCCAGCATGGCGACGACGCCCGCCTGCCGCGCAAGGTCCAGCCCCGACATCGCTCCCAGCAGCCAGAGGAAAGCCGCCGCACCGAGCAGGACCAGTCCCGGCCACCAGCCCATCGGCGACAGGGTCTTGAGCTGCGGCCACCGCTGCCACACCAGCCAGCCAAGAATCGCGGGGATCAGCAGGACGTGATTGTAAGTGGAGATGTCCCACCATTGCCGCGCCATGGCGGCCCAATCGCCGATGAAGCCGACGAGGATCACCAGCCACGCGATGCCGAGGCGGATGATGCCTGCCCGCCATTCGGTCGAAAGCGTGCTCCAGGCACGACGGGAACCGGTCATCGTCACGAGTGCCTCAGGCCGCATCCAGCGTTCTTTCCGCCTTGATGCCGAGATACTCCGGCAGGCGTGCCAGAGCCGCCTCCCAGCTTGCATTGGCGATAATCCAGTCGCGCGCGGCGCGGCCCATCATGCGCGCCGCTTCGGGCGCGCGCGCCAGATCGGCGACGGCCTGCGCCATCGCCGTGTCGCTGTCCCGCACGGCGAAATCGCGAGCGTCGAGTGCGTCGATACCCGTCGCCGCGCCGGGCGAAAGCACGACCGGCAGGGCCATCGCCATGGCTTCGAGCACCTTGTTCTGCACCCCCCGCGCGATTTCCAGCGGCACCAGCGCAACGTCGGCGGCGGCGAGCCACGGCCGGATGTCATCCACCCGGCCCCATACCTCGACGCCGTCCCGCCCGGACCGGGCAGTCAGCGCAGGAGGTGGATTGCGGCCGACGATGTGCAGGGTCGCATCCGGCAGAGATTCGCGCACCAGCGGCAGTATCCGGTCGATGGCACGGGTCGCAGCCTCGATGTTGGGCGCATAGTCCATCTGGCCGGTGAACACGATGCGAGGACCGCCATGCGCGGTCATGCGCGGCTCGGGCGTCACGATGGCGGGATCGAACACCGCCGCGTCGAGCCCGTTGCCCATCGGCCGGACGAGACCGTCATCGGTCAGGCGCGAGCGCAGGAGGTCGGCCTCGGCCGCGCTTACCAGCAGGCTGACGTCCGACTTCGCGGCGATGCGGGCCTCTTCCACACGCAGGAGACGGCCTTCACGCTTCTCCATCCATGAGCGGAACCCCCGCCCCTTGGCGGCATAGGCATCGAACTTCGCGGAATCGACATCCACCAGATCGGCGATAACCCGGCCCCGGAAGTCCTCGGGAATGTACTGCGCCATCTGGCCCGAGAAGACATAGATCGCGTCGATATCGCGGGTTTCCAGCACGTCGCGGACATAGCTTTCCAGCCGCTTGTCGTGGAACGCGGCGAGGCTCAACGCCCGGCCGGAGGCGAGCGCTTCCAGACCGGCGACCGGCAATGGCTTGCTGCGCTCGACCAGCCGGTAACTGGCAGCCGTGGCGGCAAGATCGGGCTCGCAGCGCTGGTCGTCGGCATCGTCGAAGAACGTCGCGACGTGGACCGGCGCAAGGCTGGCGAGAGCCTTGAGGATATGATGCGAACGGATCTTGTCACCGCGATCCGGGGGAAACGGGATGCGGTGCGACAGGAACAGGATCTCGCCCATCAGCCGATCCCGCGCGCGATCATGGGACCGAGGCGATTGGCGACGCCGAGCGGCAGGCGCTGCCACAGCCTGATCTGCATCGACAGCTTGCCGCTGGTCGGGTCGGCATCGCGCTTGGCGACACCGGGGGCGGTCCAGCTGGCATAAGTCAGCGGCTCCGGCTCGAAGCCCCAGTTGCGCTTGAAGTGATAGGCGCCGCTGTTGGTCTTGGAGCGGCCGAAGTCGAACGTCGTGCAACCACGCCGCCGGGCGTGGAGCATGAGTTCGTAGTACATTCGATCATTCGCCCGCAGCCGCCGCGCATCCCAGGTGCCGCCGCCCCAATAGGGCATGACCGCGCCCTGATGGTAGACGCTGATGACGCTCGCCACCGGCTTGTCCTCGTGCCGGACGGTAAGGATGTCGGCGTCGTCGCCGAACCCGTCCACCACCGCATCCAGCAGCGCGCGCGGGAACACCGGGGTGCCGAGATTGCGGTAGCTTTCGCAGAACACCGCGTAATGCGCGGCGCGGTCGCGTTCCGAGGTGCCGACTTCGATCGTCAGGTCGATGCTCAGCGAGCGGCGCACTTCGGCGCGCTGCTTGCGCGGGATGTCGAGCAGTTGCGCCTCGTCGTCGGCGGCGAGCGGACGGGCGAAGTTGGCGTGGGACTCGGTCTTGAGCGCCCAACCCTCGTTCGATTCCGGCAGCACGCCGCCGCGCAGTTCGATGGTCGGGCAGGTCAGGCGCAGCGCCAGTTCCTCCGCCGCCGCGAAGACGGCAGCGGTGTCGGCTCCGTCCGAGACGAGCAGGCCACCACCCACGGCGAACCCGGTCGATGCCAGCAGTCGCCCGAAGACCGGCGAGTGGATCGCGTCGAGCGGCAGGAAGGCGACGATCTCGCCCGCCTGCTCCTGCACCAGCGCCAGCGCGCGGTTGCCGGTCGCCTTCGCGACGGAGACGAACCACGCAGGCCGATGGAACGGCGTCCCCTGCGGATGGCGCACGACGTAGCCTTCCAGCCGCGCGATCTCGTCGGGGTCGTTCAGGTCGATGAGGCGCACCTCCGACGTCAGGGGCACGAAAGGCGCGTTCATGCCGCCAGCGCCAGCGGCTCTGCACGCAGGGCCTCGCGCGCGGCGAGTTCATCCATGCGGCCCCAGCGGAATTCGCCGACCAGCCGCTCCAGCTTGTCGGCCATGACCGACAGGTTGGTGTAGTGGCGCAGGCGCGAACGCAACGGTGCGCCCTCTACACGGGGCTGGCCGGGGTCGATCTCCCACGGGTGGAAGTAGAACACCGCCGGGCGCTCGTCCTCGCGGTTGACCTGCCGGATCGCCCAGCGGGAGAAGCCGTAAGGCAGCACGCGGAAGAACCCGCCGCCGCCCGCCGCCAGACGACGCCCGGCGAAGCGCGCCGTCGTCACCGGAATTTCGATCAGTTCGGCATCGGCGATGGGGCGGAACGCAAAGCGCGGAGCCTCGCGCCAGCCGTAATGATCATGCGCGATAGGCGCGACGCTGGAACTGTAGGCATAGCCCTGCTCTGCCAGCACCTCGAAGGCCCAGGGCGTGCGCGCATCGATGGAAAAGCTGGGGGCGCGGTAGCCCTTCACCGCCTGGCCTGACGCATCCTCGATCACCTTGCGAGCGCGCTCGATGTCGGCGGCGAAAGCCTCCCGGCCAAGCCGGAACACGCGCTCGTGATCCCAGCCGTGGCTGGCGACTTCGTGGCCTTCATCGGCGATGCGGCGCATCAGCGCGGGCTCGCGCTCCGCCACCCAGCCGAGGGTGAAGAACGTGCCCTTCACCCCCGCGTCTGCGAACAGGCGAAGGATCTCGTCGCAGTTGCGTTCGACCCGTGTCGCCAGCGAGGTCCAGTTGCCCCGGTCGATCACCTTCTCGAAGGCGCCGACCTGGAACCAGTCCTCGACATCGACGGATAGGCCGTTGATCGGCACTGACATCGGGGCGGCTCCCTCAGGCGACGTTACGCTGGCCGTCGCCGCTCTCGATCCACTCGATCAGCATGGTCAAGGTGTGCCTCAGTGTACGCTCGGTGTCGCTCAGTCGCGCATCGAGACGCTCTGCACGGGCCGTCGCCTCGGCAAGCTGGCCTTCCAGCGCGGCGATGCGATCGCCCTGCAATTCGACCGTAGCACCCTGAACGGCGGTCGCTTCCCGCTCTTCCGCAGCGGCGGCGAGCTCCACGACGGCGGACTGCAATTCACCGATCAGCACGTCGCGATCCGCAAGCGCCGCATCGATGAGCGTCTGCGCGGCAGCGCCGTCAAGCCCGTCACGGTTGGCGAGCGCGGTCTCGATCAGCGCGATGGCTCCCGCCGTGTCGAGCGTCTCGCGATCCGCAAGTGCCTGTTCGATCAGCGAAATCGCAGTGGCCGTGTCGATTGCATCGACCGGCGCCGCGAACGTCTGGACCGGCGCGAAACCGCCGGCCGACGCGAACGGGCCAGCCTCTGCCGGAGCCGCAGGCTCCTCGACCGGCGTGACCACGGCAAGCGCGCCATCGTCGTTCATCTCGTCGAGCACCTGCGTGAGCATGGCAAGGTCGAGATGCTCGCGGCGGTCCACCGCGCCCAGCAGCAGCAGGCGGTTGACGATCTGGTTGATACGGCGCGGAATACCGCCGGTCGCCTCGTGAATTGCCGGGAATACCTCGGCATCGAAGCCCGGATTGCCCTTCCAGCCGACGCAGCCGAGGCGATGCTCGACGTAGGCCTGCACCTCGCGGACGTGCATCGGGCCGAGGTGATGCGTCGCGATCACGCGCTGGCGCAGCTGCTCAAGCTGGTTGCTCTGCAGCAGCGTCTCGCGAAATTCCGGCTGGCCCAGCAGCAGGGTCTGGAGCAGCGGGTGCGAACCGAGCTGGAAGTTGGAGAGCATGCGCAGCTCCTCCAGCGCGCTCACCGAAAGGTTCTGCGCCTCGTCCACGATCAGCAGGCAGCGGCGGCCCGCGCGCGCTTCCTCGTGGAAGAACGCCTCAAGCGTACCGAGCGCGGACGCCTTGTCATGCCCCTGCACCGGCAGGCCGAACGACTGCGCGACGACGTGGACGATCTCCTCGCCGTCGAGCGCGCTGGTCACGACGTTGGCGGCGGTCATGCGCGCCGGGTCGATGGTCGCCATCAGGTAGGCGACGAGCGTGGACTTGCCCGCGCCGACTTCGCCGGTGATGACCACGAAGCCCTCACCCTGCGCGAGCCCGTAGCCAAGGTAGGACAGCGCCTTACGGTGCGTGCTGCTCTCGAAATAGAACGCCGGATCGGGGGTGAGCTGGAAAGGCCTCGCGTCGAGCCCGTAGAAGTCGTCGAACATGGCGGTTTTCCTTATCAGAACGAGTAGCGCAGACCCGCGAGCGCCGAGGCGGTCCACAAGTCGTCGATGGAAGGCGTGTCGTACTTCTGGCCGTTGATCGCGACGGCGACGGTACCACGCAGGCGCGGTGCGAACATCTTGTACAGGCTGGCGGTCGCGCCGTATCCGGCGACGTCGTCGGTCAGCGGATCGTTGCTGCTGATCCAGTTGGCGTAGACGTTGGCGGACCAGCCCGCATCGCGGCCGATATCGCCGCCGACGTAGGCAGCCAGCCACCAGTTCTCGTCGATCACGCCGTTCGCCGCAGCAAGGATGGTATTGCGCGCGGCGATGTACTTGCGGCGGTCGTAGCCCGCGCCGATCCCCGCGCTCAGGCGGCCGATCTGCATGGTGTAGTTCGCTGCAATGCCACGCGCGCGGAAGGTCGAGGAACGGACCGATCCCAGCACGCCGGACAAGCAGTTGCCGCTCTCCAGCGAGGATACGCAGCCGCGCAGTTCGCCGGTGATCGGATCGCGCACGACCTCGAAGTCGTCGGGCAACTGGTCGAGCGCGCGGTTGAGCTGGCCGCCGAAGCCGGAGACGTTGTCATAGACCGAGACGCTGAACTGGCTGCGGTCGTTGGGCGCATAGGCCAGCGTGCCGCCATAGCTGGTCGAGCCATAGCGGCGACCGACATGAGCGGACAGCGAGGTGCGGCGGCTGGGCCGCCACATCACCGCCACGTCCCACAAGAGGCCGCTGACGTCGTAGGCCAGTTCGCGCGGGGCGGACTTGTCGGTGACGTAGCGCCCGTCCCGGCCGATCACCGGCAGGCCATTGGCGTCGCGCACCGCGTCGCGGCTGGAAATCTCGACATCCTCGTAACCGATCGCGCCGACCACCTGCACGGTGCGGCTGACCGGCACCGTGACCATGGCGCGCGCCTGCATGTCGCGGGCGCGCTGGTCGAGGTTGGAGATGTCCTCCTGGTAGAAGCTGCCACCGACGCCCACGCCGACCGGCAGGACAGTACCCGGCGCGAAACCGGCTTGGATATCGGCCATGTGGACGGTGCTTTCGTCGAACACGTCCGCAGCGGCGCCGGTCTGGGCATCGCGGGCAGAGTTCGACTGGTCGACCTTGGTGTAGCCGAAGCGATAATTGCCCGCGATGGCGAGGTCGCCCGCGCGCGTCGCGACCGAGGGACCGGCGTAGGCGGAATAGACCGTCGTCTTGCCGTTGCCCGACAGCGTACCCGCCGCCAGCGCGGCGCCGCCATTCTCGACATTGACTTGCGAGGCGAGCGCGCCCGCTTCGACCGTCACGCCGGGGACCACGGTCGCGTAGCCGCGAACGAGGCCGCTGATCGCGTCGCCATCGCCCGCTCGCTTGCCCCAGCCGAACTGGCGCTGGTAGCGCACCGAGGCGGACGCACCGTTGTTGCGGCCCTGGATCGACGCGTCGATACCGGCGGCGACCTGCGTGTAGGTCAGCACCTCGTCACCGGGCGAAAGCTCAGCCGTGACGATCTGGTCAACCTCAATGTAGGGCTGGATGTCGATGCGTTTGGCGCCCTGCCCGCGGCTTCCCCGACGGGATGCGCGGTCAGACCTGTCGCCGGAGCCCTCGGAAGCACTGTCGCGGCCACCGCCGCCGGAACCGACGCCCTCGTAGCCGATCGACTGCGCTTGCACGGTCGCAGGCAGCGTGAGCGCCGCAACCGTGGCCAGCATCGCGATGCGGGTCATCGCCATCATCAACCCTTGTATCCGTAGTAGGAGCCGAAGCGTCGGCCGCTGGGGCTGAACTGCGCGGCGTTGAGAAGAAGCTGCACGTTCGGGCAGGCATTGAGCAGCGAGATCGCGTCGTCGAGCGCGCCGCGCCCGGTCTTGTCCGCGCGCACGATGACCACCGTCTGCCCGACGTACTTGGCCAGCTCCGCAGCGGGAGACGCGGCGAGCGCCGGGGGAGAATCGAAAATCACCATGCGGTTCGGCGCACCCTGCGTCAGCTGGTCAAGGACATGGGCGGTGCGCGAGCTGGACAGGTATTCGCTGTCGTGGCTGGTCGTGTCGCCCGCAGGCAGCACCCAGAGCCCCGGGATGTCGGTGCCCAGCACGCAGTCGGCGACGTCGATGGTGTCATCCATCAGCGCATCCATCAGGCCGGGACCGCCCGGCAGGCCGAGCGCCGAAAGAATCGAGGGCTTGGCGAAGTCGGCATCGACGAGGAGCACCTCGCTCTCCTTCTCCGCCGCGATCGACAGAGCGAGGTTGAGCGCGCAGTAGGTCTTGCCCTCGCCCGGATGGGGGGAGGAGATCAGCACGCGCTGCGCCATCGGCCCGGCCTTCTGGCGGCGCAGGTCGGCGGCCTGGACGAGAAGCTGGCGCTTGACGATGCGGAACTCTTCGAGGAGCGCGGTGACGGCGCCTTCGGGCACGATCAGGCCCTGTTCGCGCAGATGCTCGCGGTCCACCGGGCGCTTTTCGCCGTGGAAGCGGGCCGCTTCCGGCTCGACCACGGGAGCCGGAGCCGGAGCAGCCTCTGCCACCGGCGGCACGACCGGCGCGGGAGCCACTGCCTCGAAGGGCGCGGCGGGCGCTCGGCGTGCCGGACGCTCCGGGAACGCCGTCGGCTTGGCGATCAGGCTGTTGAAGTCGAAGCGGCCGTTGGCGCGCTCGAACAGCGATTCGCCTGCGGGTTCGTCGGGCTGCTGCGGCACGGGGATCTTGCGATGATCGGTCATGTCTTCCCCCTCACGCCACCATGCCGCGCTGGATGAACTCGGCGGCGAGCAGCACCACGAACAGCCCGCAGAGCGCGGCGGTCCCGGCGTAGAAATACTTCAGGCGCTTGGCCCGCAGCGCCCGTGCGCCATCGGTCAGGCTGTGCGAGATCGCGCCGAGCACCGGCAGGCCCGTGACGCTCTCCAGCTTGGCCGTAGTTGCGAACACGGAGCGCACGCGGCTGAGTGCGAAGGCACCGGCGCAACCGCCCGCAAAGCCCACGATCAGCACGCCCAGCAGCAGCACCGGACGGTTCGGCGCGACGGGAGCGCGCGGGCTCGTCGGCGGATCGACCACCTCGAACTTCACGGCCTCGCGCTCGGTCCGCACTTCGCCGCGCAGACGCAGTTCCTCGCGGTCCTGCAGGAGCTTGTCATACTGCTGGCGCAGCACGTCGTAGTCGCGGTTTATGCGCTGGGCTTCGGTCGCGAGTTCGGGATCCTGGATCGCCGAGGCGGTTAGCTGGGCGATGTCCGACTGCGTCGCCGCCTTGCGCGACTGCAGCGCCTGCACGCTCGCCTGACGCTCCGCGCGGATCGACTGGAGCGACGAATAGGCCGGGTTGATCGTGCCGCCGCCGGTCGCCGCTTCCTGCGAGGCAGGACCGCGCAGCGCCGCGATCTGGTTCTTGGCCGCGATCACGTCGGGGTGGTTCTCGGTCAGGCCGCGTGCCCGCATCGAGGCAAGGTCGGCCTGCGCGCGCGCCAGCGAGGACTGCGCGCCGCCGTCCGCAGCACCGCCCGCGATCGTGCGCGGAGTGCCGGCAAGCTGGCCGTCGATGGCCGCCAGCGCGCTCTGCGCCGCCGAAAGGTCGGCGTCGATATCGCGCGAGGTCGAGCGCGCGCTTTCCAGACGCTGCGCCACGGCAGCGCCGCCGAGCGCCATCTCCGGATGCTGCGCCTCGAAGGCGGTGCGCTTGGTCTCGGCCGATTCCAGCTCGCGCTCGCGCGCCTTGAGCTGCTGGTTCACGAATTCCAGCGTCTCGACCATGTCGCCGCGATTGCCGGAAAGGTTCTCCTCGCGGAAGATGTCGATCAGCTTCTGCGCGACGCTCTGGGCCAGCTTGGCGTTCTCGGCGTCGGAGAAGGAACTGTCGTTGGCGGTCGCGGTGATCTCGAAGAGGTTGTCCTCCTGGCTCACGACCTTAACGTTCTTGCCCAGCTTGAGAACCGCGGCCTCCATCGCCTTGGGGCTCTCGATGGTGTCGCCGAGGCGGGTCGAGCGGACGACCTTCTCCAGATTGACCGCGCTGGTCAGGGTCTGGCGGATGCGCTCAATGTCGCGCTTCTTGTCGGCAACGCCGATGCCCACCTGCTCGGCCAGCGCGTCGTCGAGCTGGATGAAGATGCGCGCACGCGACTCGTAGCTGTTGGGGATCAGCGCCACCACCAGCCAACCGGCAAGGCAGATCGCCCAGGCGGCGGCCAGCGCGATCCAGCGGCGGTGCCAGATGCTGTGCAGCCCGGCGAGCAGTTCTTCGTAGAGCGAATCCATCTTAGAACATGCTCTCCGGAATGATGATGACGTCGCCAGGCGCGAGCATCACGTTGGCCTTGCTGTCACCCTTCTTGAGCAGATCGCCGAGGCGCAGCTTGTATTCCTGCTGCTTGCCCGCCGCCTTGTCGAAGCGGATCAGGCGCGCGCTGTTGCCCGAGGCATATTCGGACAGGCCGCCGACCGCGATCATCGCGTCGAGCACGGTCATGTTCGCGCGATAGGGGATCGAGGCGGGCTTCTCGGTCGCACCAACGACACGGATCTGCTGGCTGAACGTGCCGGAGAACCCGTCGACGATCACCGAGACCAGCGGGTCTTCGATGTACTGCGAAAGCTGGAGGCGGATGTCCTCCGCTAGCATCGAGGGCGTCTTGCCGACGGCGGGCATGTCGGTGATGAGCGGGGTGGTGATGCGCCCGTCGGGGCGGACCTGCACCTTCGCGCCCAGTTCCGGGTTGCGCCAGACGAAGACGGTCAGCTGATCGAGCGGGCCGATCACGTATTCCTCGCCCGGGCCTTCCTGCATCGCCACGAAGGATGCGGGCGGCAGTTCCTTGGCGGGGCGGGACGAGCCTCCGCATCCGGTCACGACGAGGCTGGCGAGCGTCGCTGCGGCCAGAAGTCGGGCTGGAGTGTGCGGCATGAAAACGTCCTCGTCCTTGCGCCCTCCCGGCTCCCGCGCGGACGACGCGCAGGATCGGGGTGGGAAAATTCAGCCCCCGTATCAGTGCAAACGGTGAATATTGCGTTAGCCTTGCAAGGCTAATTCCACGCCGGTCCCAATTCGGGACGCAGGCGTGGAGGGTGTTAACGCACGGTCAGACCAGCATTTCCATGGCCGGCCCCTGCCCGAGGAAATGGGCCGGGCTGGCGCTGGCGCCATAGGCCCCGGCGCAGAACACCACGATCAGGTCGCCGACATCAGCACGCGGGAAACCGCCCTTGTCGGCCAGCTTGTCGAGCGGGGTGCAGAGGCACCCGACGATCGAGGCTTCTTCCTCGACCTCGGCACCGAAGCGGGTGGCGATGGCCGATGGATAGTTGCGGCGCACGACCGTGCCGAAGTTGCCCGAGGCCGCAAGCTGGTGATGCAGTCCGCCGTCGGTGACAAGGAAGACCTCGCCGTGGCTGATCTTGCGATCGACGATGCGCGCCAGATAAATCCCTGCTTCGCCAACGAGATAGCGGCCAAGCTCGATGCAGAATTCGGTATCACGAAGCCCATCGGGCAATGCGTCCATCTGCGTCGCCAGCCGCTCGCCGACGAGCGCGAGGTCGAGCGGCGTGTCGCCGGGGAAGTAGGGAATACCGAGCCCGCCACCGAGATTGCAGTGCGGCAGCGGCACGCCGCTGTCCTCTGCCAGCCGCGCGGCCAGCGCCAGCGCCTGCCCCTGCGTCTCCGCGATGGCCTCGGCATCGAGCGCCTGGCTGCCCGCGAAGATATGGAAGCCGCGCCACTCGGCCCCGCTGGCGACGACGTGCCGCACCAGCGCGGGCACGCGCTCGGCATCGACACCGAAGGGCTTGGCCCCTCCGCCCATCTTCATGCCCGAGCCCTTGAGGTCGAAATCGGGGTTAACCCGGATCGCGAGGCGCGGCGTGATGCCCAACTGCTCGCCGATGGCGATGGCGCGCGCGGCCTCCCCTTCCGATTCGAGGTTAAGCGTAACCCCGCTGCGGATCGCCGCTTCCAGTTCGGCATCGCGCTTGCCAGGCCCTGCGAAACTGATCTTGCCGAGCGGCAGGCCCGCGCCGCGCACGATCTCCAGTTCGCCGCCCGATGCGATGTCGAACCCGTCGACCAGCCCGACCATGAGTTCAAGCAGCGGCGGGAACGGGTTGGCCTTCACCGCATAATGCAGCGCCACCCGCTTAGGCAGCGCGGCGCGCAGCTGCGCGACGCGACTGCGCACGAGGTCGGCGCTGTAGAGGAACAACGGCGTCGCCCCCGCCTGCTCGACCCAATGCGTCACCGGGCGGCCCGCCACCGCCAGCACGCCGTCGACGGCATCGTAGCCCGCCGGGATCGGACCCAGCGGCTTCATGCCGAAGCTCCGGCGACGATCTCGGCCGCAAGGCCCGTCCGGTCGAGCTTGCCGTTGGGACCGACGGGCATGGCCTCGCGCCAGTGAATGACCTTGGGTTGCATGAAATTCGGCAAGTCCTGCATGAGCCTGCGCGGCAGTTCCGCCGCCGCGTCCTCGATTCCGGGAGCGGCGCGGACGACGAGGTGGACCGCCTGCCCCAGCCGCTCGTCCGGCACGCCCAGCGCCACCGCTTCGGCGACGAGGCCGGTTGCGAGCGCGACTTCCTCGACCTCCTGCGGCGATATGCGGTTGCCCGCGCTCTTTATCATCGCGTCGCGGCGCCCAACGAAATAGAGCAGGCCGTCCGCATCGCGCTTGGCCCGGTCGCCCGACCACACCGCGATTCCACCATAGCGCGAGGCCGCAGGCGCGGGCTTGTAGCGCTCGGCCGTGCGCTCCGCATCGCGCCAGTACCCCTGCGCCACCAACGGGCCGCAGTGGACGAGTTCGCCTTCTTCTCCATCCTGAGCCACTTCGCCCAGGTCATTGATGATGAGGATTTCCGCATGGGGAATCTCGCGCCCCATAGAGGTCGGGTGCGTATCGACCAGCGACGGGTCCAGATAAGTCGAGCGGAACGCCTCGGTCAGTCCATACATCGGGAACAGCCGGGCCTGCGAGAACAGCGCGCGCAGTTTCCGGACGAGATCCACGGTCAGCGCGCCGCCGCTGTTGGTCAGCCGCCGCAGCCGCGCCGCGGTCTCGACAGGCCAGTCCATCTCGGTGACCTGCACCCACAGTGGCGGCACCGCCGCCAGCGTGGTGATCGCATGACGCTCCACCGCCTTCACCAGATCGCGCGGCATCAGGTAATCGAGCGGCACCACGCACCCACCCGCGAACCAGGTGGAGAACAACTGGTTCTGGCCATAGTCGAACGAGAGCGGCAGCACCGCCAGCGTGCGGTCGTCCGCAGCCAGCCCGAGATAGTCGGCGACGCTCTCCGCCCCCAGCCACATGTTCGCATGGCTGAGCATGACGCCCTTGGGACGACCGGTCGAACCGCTGGTGTAGAGGATCGCGGCGAGGTCGTCCGGATCGGCTTCCGACGGGCCCATCGTGCCGTCGAACTCGATGGCCGCCGCAAGCGCCGCGTCTTCCGTCATCAGGCGGCACTCGGAGGGCGTATCGGCCGCCTCAAGGCTCTTCAGGCGCGCCTCGGTGCCGATCAGTACCACCGCGCCGCTGTCTGCCAGAATGTGCGCAACCTGCCCGTGTTTCAGCAGCGGATTGACCGGAACATGCACCAGTCCGGCCCGCGCAGCCGCCAATGGCATCAGGCAGGTCAGCTCACCCTTGGCCGCCCAGGTGGCCACGCGAGCGCCCTTGTCCGGCACTTCCGCGGCAAGCCAGGCCGCCAGCCGAGAGACACGCTCTCTTAAGTCATTCCAGCTAAGGACACCGCTACGCAGCGTCAGCGCTGCATCAGCGTCGTCTCCGCGCAGCGCGAGATGGTCGAGCGGCAGGATCGGCAAATCTGGGCCGGACATATCTGAGGAAAGGCTCCGCGAGGGGGACGTGACAGGATTGAAGATCGAATATCACTCCGATCTTAAGGAAGTGCAATCGGATGAGGCGCTTGCCGCGCTGCTCTCCGATGCGCAAGCCCGTGCGCCGTTCGATCGGCTGGAGTGGTGGCAGGGCCTTTCCAAGCATTGCGGAATAGAGCCGCTGCTGGCGGTCGCGCGGACGGAGATCGGCACCGCCATGCTGCCCCTGAGCGGCCGTTCCGGCCACCTTTTGGCCCTGTCCAACTGGTACACCTTCCGCTTCCGCCCGCTCCTGAGTGGCGACGCGCCGCTCGAAGCACTCGCCCGCGATCTGGCGCGCAGAGCGCATCGGGTTACACTCCACGGCCTGCCTGACGAGGACGGCAGCGCCTCAACCGCAGAGGCCGCCTTCCGCGCCGCGGGCTGGCTCGTCCGCCGCGAGGTCTGTGACACGAACCGCTTCCTCGCGGTTTCCGGGCGCGATTACGAAACCTACCTCGCCGCCCGCCCCGGCAAGCTGCGCACGACCCTCAAGCGCAAGTCGGGCAAGGTCGCGACCCGCATCCTCACCCGCTTCGATGCCGATGCCTGGGCCGAGTACGAGGCCATCTACGCCGAAAGCTGGAAGCCCGAGGAAGGCTCCCCCGCATTCCTGCGCGCCTTCGCCGAGGCCGAGGGCGAAGCCGGCCGCCTGCGCCTCGCCCTCGCCCATCAAGCCGACGATCCGCAAGGCCCCGCCATCGCCGCGCAGATGTGGACGGTGGAGGGCGGCACCGCCTTCATCCACAAGCTCGCCCATCGCGAGGCCGCGAAGCCGCTCTCTCCGGGCTCCGTGCTCACCGCCGCACTCATGCGCCATGTGATCGAGACGGATCGCGTGGATCACGTCGATTTCGGCACCGGCGATGATCCCTATAAACGCGACTGGATGGAGGAGCAGCGCCCGCGCTATCGCCTCGACATGTTCCGCCCCCTCGACCTGCGCAATTGGCCAGAACTCGCCAGGATCGGCGCGCGATCCCTTGCCGCAACTGCGAAGCGACGCTAGAGGCCCGCGTTGAGAATGACAGAACGCCGAGGGGCCATGCCAGACGATACTGACCTGCTGCTGCGTCGCATCCTGACGGATGTGCTCGGATTGAAGCCGGGGCAGGCCGACGCGTTCGATGCGGACACTGGTCTTTTCGGCCACCTGCCCGAACTGGATTCGATGGCGGTTGCAGGCCTCCTGACCGAACTCGAAGACCGCCTCGACATCATGATCGAGGATGACGAGATCGAAGGCGAGATGCTGGAAAGCTACGGCGGCCTGCTCGCCTTCGTCGAGGCGAAGCGCGGCAACTGATGCGCCCGGCGAGCTGGCCCTGCCCGCTTCCCGGCGGCGGAACCAGTGAGGAATACGCGCTCGTCAGTGATACAGGGCATGCGCGGCGGCTTCTGATCGTCCCCGCCCTGTTCGACGAAGGCAACAAGCTGCGCCGCTTCACCGTCGAAGTCATGCGACGGCTTGCCAATGCCGGTATCGACAGCGTCCTGCCCGATCTTCCCGGCTGCAACGAGAGCCTTCAGGCGCTCGACGCGCAGGATCCGACCGACTGGCTCGACGCCATGACCGCCGCCTCCCGCCACTTCGCGGCAACGCATGTTCTGGGCATCCGTGGCGGCTGCCTGTTCACACCCGCGCACCTTCGCGCGTTTCACTACGCCCCGGTCAAGGCCGTCGCGATCCTGCGCCAGATGCTGCGCGCCCGCATCCTCTCATCGCGCGAGGCGGGCCGAGACGAGAACCGGGAGGCATTGGCGGAAGAGGCCGTTCTGCGGGGCATCACGCTCGCAGGCTACGATCTCGGCGCGGATTTCTATCGCCACTTCGAACCGATGACGCCCCATGCGACTGCTGTGGCTATCACTCAGGACGAGGTCGGCGGCAGCGGCTTGTGGCTGCGCGCCGAACCCGACGAGAACCCTGTGCAGGCCGACGCCCTCGCCGCCGAAATCGTCAAAAGGCTTGGCGCGTGAGCCGGGAACAACTCATCTTCCCGTGCGAGAGCGCACGCCTCGTAGGCACGCTGGACGATGCGCCCGGCCAGACCGCACTGCTCCTGGTATCGGGCGGCAACGAGGTGCGTGCCGGTGCATGGAACGGGCAGGCGCGATTCGCCGCCCGCATCGCCGCGCAGGGCTTTCCCGTGCTCCGCTTCGACCGTCGCGGCATCGGTGACAGCGAAGGCTCGAACGGCGGCTTCCGCTCCAGCGCGCAGGACATCGCGGCGGCCCGGGACGCCCTGCTGGCGCGGTGCCCGCAAGTGAGGCGCGTGGTCGGCCTCGGCAATTGCGACGCGGCCAGCGCGCTGATGCTCGCGAAGGGCGCCGGGCTCGATGCGTTGGTGCTGTCCAACCCATGGACCATCGAGGACGAAGCGGCAGAGGCTCCCGCCGAGGTGGTACGCGATCACTACCGGCGGCGACTGGCCGATCCTGCTGCGATCCGGCGGTTGCTGACCGGGAAGGTATCGCTGCTCAAGCTTGCGCGCAGCCTCGCTGCTGCCTTGCGTCCGAAGCCCGCCGCGCCGGACGGTCTTGCCGCCGAAATCGCTCAGGGGATCGCCGGATTCGAAGGGGCGATCCGGTTCCTAGTCGCCGGGCGCGACCGCACCGGCCTCGCGTTCCTGTCGCATTGGGACAAGGCGGACCAACGGGTCAGGACATGCGCCGACGCCAGCCACAGCTATGTGGAACCGCCCGCTCAGGAATGGCTGGTGGAGCAGGTTCTCGAGATGCTGCGAACGTAACCGGGAGGAGGCTGGCCGTCAGGCCCTTTCGAGCGCCGCAGCAAGCTCGCCCCGGATGGCGGAAAGTCTGCGGAAGAAATCATCCGGGATTATACCTTCCGGATTATTTGCATCTGCAATCGAATTACTTTGCACTTCACCAGTCGACTTTGTGTCGATCGCCTTGGCCGCACCGCGCAGCGTATAGCCTTCTCGGTGTACGAGGCGGTCGATGTCGACGATCAGCGCGATGTCCTCGGGACGATAGTAGCGACGATTGCCGCTGCGCTTGATCGGCTGGAGCGAAGGAAACTGCTCTTCCCAGTAGCGCAGCACATGCGGACGGATGCCGAGCGCCTTCGCGACTTCGCCGATGGTCCGCAGTGCCTGCGGATCCTTGCCGTCATCGAAAGGCGTCGCCGCCAGGAACCGGCCATTGTCGAAAAGTGAGGCGTCGTGCGCCTCGCCAGTTACTGTATCGTCCATACCTGCCTCTATCGCGACGGTTTTTCCGTCAATCCTCGGCGATACGGTCCTTCAGCATCTGGCTGGCACGAAAGGTCATGACGCGACGGGGGGTGATCGGAACCTCAACGCCGGTCTTGGGATTGCGGCCAATCCGCTCTCCCTTGTCACGCAGCAGGAAAGTGCCGAAGCCCGAAATCTTGACGTTCTCGCCATCGCCGAGGGCCGTGCACATGTGCTGCAGGATCGCTTCCACCATGGCAAGCGACTCCGCACGGGATATGCCCAGCTTGCGATGAATGGCCTCTGCAATTTCGGCCCTGGTCAAAGTATCCGTAGAGCGCATCAAGCCCGCATCCCCATAGTGCGCCGATCGGGATGCATAATATTAGAAACAGAGAAGAAATCAACGGTGCGTCCAATATTGAACGCAACTCCCCCAAAGGAGTTAGTGGTCAGATGCGAATGAGGCTCGCACCCCACGTAAAACCGCCACCCATCGCCTCCAGAACCACCAGATCGCCCTGTTTGATGCGCCCGTCGCGCACTGCGACGTCGAGCGCCAGCGGCACCGATGCTGCGGAGGTATTGGCGTGCCGGTCCACCGTCACGACCACCTTTTCGGGCGGCAGGTTGAGCTTCTTCGCCGTCGCATCGAGGATGCGCGCATTGGCCTGGTGCGGCACCAGCCAGTCGATATCGGAGTTCGAAAGTCCTGCTTCTTCAAGCACTTCGCGCAGAACTTCGGCGAGGTTCACGACCGCGTGGCGGAAGACTTCGCGGCCCTTCATGCGCAGCTTGCCAACCGAACCGGTGGTCGACGGACCGCCGTCCACGAACAGCAACTGGTTGTGCGCGCCATCGGCGTGGAGGCGGCTCGCGAGGATTCCCCTCTGCGTTTCACCCACCTGTTCCTGCGCCTCGAGCACGATGGCGCCCGCCCCGTCGCCAAAAAGCACGCAGGTCGTGCGGTCTTCCCAGTCGAGGATGCGGCTGAACGTCTCCGAACCGATCACCAGCGCACGCTTGGCCATGCCGGTGCGCAGCATCGAGTCGGCGACTCCGACAGCGTAGAGGAAGCCCGAGCAGACGGCGGCGACGTCGAAGGCGATGCCGCCCGGACGGCAGCCGAGGTTGCTCTGGACGATCGTCGCGCTGGCGGGGAAGGTCTGGTCGGGCGTCGCGGTGGCGAGCACGATGAGGTCGATCGACGAGGCCTCGATGCCCGCGGCTTCGATCGCGCGACGCGCAGCATCGGTGGCGAGGCTGGAGGTCGTCTCGTCGTCCTGCGCGATGTAGCGGTTGGTGATGCCGGTACGCTCGACGATCCATTCGTCGCTGGTATCGACGCGCTCGGCGAGTTCGGCGTTGCTGACGGCCGTGCGCGGCAACGCGGAGCCGGTTCCGATCAGTACCGAACGAATCATCAGGCGCGCTCTTCCTGTACGCTCTTGGGCATGCGCCAGGTCGACCCTCCCAGGCGGGCAAGGTCGGCAGAGATGCGCTCGGTCACGTTTTCCTCCAGCAGCCGGGCGGTGACCGCCACGGCATTGGCCACGCCTGCAGCATTGGCGCTGCCGTGGCTCTTCACGACAATGCCGTTGAGGCCCAGGAAGACCGCGCCATTGTGATTGTTCGGGTCGAGATGGTGCTTGAGCAGGTCGGTCGCCGGCTTCGAGATCAGGAAACCGATCTTCGAGCGCAAGGAACTGCTGAAGCCGCGGCGCAGCAGGTCGGCCACGAAACGCGCCGTGCCTTCCACCGCCTTCAAGGCGACATTGCCGGTGAAACCGTCGGTCACGACGACATCGACATCGCCGCGGCAGATCTTGTCCGCCTCGGTGAAGCCATCGAAGGACATCGCGAGATTCTCGGCCGCGCCCTTGAGCACGGCGGCTGCATCGCGCAGTTCCTCGGTGCCCTTGGTCTCTTCGGTGCCGATGTTGAGCAGGCGGACGCGCGGCTCCGAACGCCCCGTCGCGACGCGCGAATAGGCAGCACCCATGATCGCGAACTGGACCAGGTTGCGGCTGTCGCACTCGGTATTGGCGCCGAGATCGAGCATGATGACGTCATTGTCGCCCAGCGTCGGCAGCAGAGCCGCCAAGGCAGGACGATCGATGCCGGGCATCGTGCGCAGCGTCAGCTTGGAGATCGCCATCAGCGCGCCGGTATTGCCACCGCTGACCGCAGCGCCGGCATGGCCGAGCTTCACCGCCTCAATGGCGCGCCCCATGGACGTCCCCTTGGCGCGACGCAGAGCCTGACCCGGCTTGTCCTCGCCACTGATGACGCCATCGGTGTGCAGGATTTCGGAGCTCGCCCGCAGGTTCGGGTGATTCTCGAGCGCGGACTTGATCCGCACCTCGTCACCCACGAGCAGGAACTTGAAGCGGTCATGACGGCGGCGCGCAAGCGCGGCGCCTTCGATCATGACGCGCACGCCCTCGTCGCCGCCCATCGCGTCAATGGCGATACGCGGCAAGCTCATGGGGCTCTCTCCGAAATACGTCTTGAGATCTAAGTCTTAGACTTCGACCGCGACGATTTCACGACCATTGTAGTGGCCGCAAGCATTGCACAGGTTGTGCGGGCGCTTCAGTTCACCGCAGTTGCCGCATTCATGGAATGCTTCAACCTTCAGCGCGTCATGGCTGCGGCGCATGCCCCGGCGGGAGGGGGTGGTCTTTCTTTTAGGGACAGCCATCTCGGCACCTGTTCCTGCAAATACGTTTCTGTCAAAAAGGCCGCCGGTGACCGTCAAGGGACACGGCGGCTTGCGAAGGCGCGCCTATAACCGATTTGACGCGAGTTGCAACCCGTTACTCCCTCGACCATGACCTCGTCCCCAACGGGAGTACACATACATGATTCTGCAGACCACGCTCAGCCTTTCCGCCGCTGCGGCCGTGCTCGCCTTCTGGCTGGCAGTGCGGACCGGCAAGGCACGCATGGCGGCGAAGGTGTGGCACGGCGATGGGGAGAATCCGCTGCTCCTGCGCCGGATGCGCGCGCAGGCCAACTATGGAGAGAGCGCGCCCTTCGTGCTGATCCTGGTCGCCGCGATCGAACTGTCCGGCAAGGGCGGCCAGTGGCTGTCGATCATCGGCGCGCTCTATCTGCTGGCCCGCCTCGCCCACGGAATCGGCATGGACAAGCCCGAGAAGTCGCCGCTGCGCGCCGTGGGATTCATTGTCAGCGTGCTCACGCTTCTCAGCCTCGCGACGATGGCAGTACTGATCGCGCTCGGCCGATTCTAAACGCTCTTCAGGCCGGGAGCCCGCGCTTGACCGCCTCGTCGCTGACGTAGGGATTGGTGCGGCGCTCTTGCCCGAAAGTGCTCACCGGCCCGTGGCCCGGCACGAAAGTCACGTCATCACCGAGCGGCCATAGCTTCCTGGTGATCGAGTGAACCAAGTCCTCGAGGTTCCCGCGCGGGAAATCCCAGCGACCGATGCCGTTCTGGAACAGCACGTCGCCGACCATGGCGAACTTGCTCGGTGCATGGTGGAACACGACATGGCCCGGCGTATGGCCGGGGCAGTGGACGACATCGAGTTCCAGTTCGCCGACAGTGACCTTGTCGCCATCTTCCAGCCAGCGGTCGGGCTCGAAGGTATAGGCCTCCATGTTCCAGCGCGGACCGTCGTCATTGAGCTGCGCGATCCAGAAGCGGTCCTCCTCCTGTGGCCCCTCGATCGGCACGCCGAGTTCCTTGGCCAGCACGCCCGCCTGCCCGCAGTGATCCAGATGGCCATGGGTGACGAGAATCTTTTCCAGCTCGACACCGGTCTTCTCCAGCGCCTGCTTCAGCTTGGGCAGGTCTCCGCCGGGATCGACAAGCGCACCCTTCATCGTGGCGGTGCACCACAGTAGCGAGCAGTTCTGCTGGAGCGGCGTCACGGGGATGATGCCCACGCGCGTCGGTTGAGTCTTGTCGGTGCCTTGCGTCATGCCCACGGAAATGGCCGCAGAAGCGCGTCAATGCAACCGGACAGGCCGACTCAGATCCGCCCGCCCTTCCACACGACACGCCCCACGACATCGACTTCATCGACGGCGCACTCGGCGGGCGGATAGGCGGCGTTGTCGCTGATGAGGACGAGCAGGCCGGGCCGTGACGTATCCAGTCGCTTGACCAGCAGGGTTTCACCAAGGCGCACCACATGGATGCCGTCGCGCGGCGCCCGTGCGCCACGGTCCACGAGAATCTCGTCCCCATCCCGCAGTGTCGGCTCCATCGAATCGCCAGTCACGACGATGATCGAGAGACCATCCGGCTGGAGTCCGAGGCTGCGCAGCCAGCGAGCCGAGAAACGGATGGTATCGAACGCCGATTCGTCGTCCGAGCGTGCACCGGGCCCTGCCGAAGCACCGATGGCGAGGCGGGGAACGTCGTGCCAGTCCCTGCGCCGCTCATATTCCTTCGATATGTAGGATTTTTCTTTCGATCGTCCCAGTTCCGATTCGGGCACGCCGAAGAACCGGGAGAGCATTCCCCGGTCCTGCTCCTCCAGCTTGCGAGGGCTGCCTTTTCGCACAAACTGTTGAAGATAACTCGGGTTTTTCCCGATCATCTGCGACAGTTTCGCAAGGCTCACGCCCCTGCCCTCGGCAAGTTCGAGCAAACGGAGGCGGATCGGGTCGATGTCCATCTTGTAATCCATAGTCGTAGGATTTTTCCTAGACAAGTGGGGTCATGATGTGAACATAAAGAGAACGAAAGGGCGAATCCAGATAGGGAAAGGACCACACCGGATGCTGCTACGCGAAATCGAGCGCTTCCTACGCCAAACCGCCATGCCCCGTACCAAGTTCGGCCGCCTTGCCGCTCACGATCCCCGCTTCGTGGGTGACCTGCGCAACGGCCGCGTCCCGCGCGACAAGACGGCCACGCGGGTCGAAAATTTCATGAATGCCTACCTCACCGGCGCGATGGAGAACCGCCATGCACACTGATCTGGTCCGCGAAGCCCGCCAGCCTTTCGCCTCCGCCCCTGTCACGGCCCCGCTTGCCGCCCCCATGCGCTTTGCATCGGCCACGCGCGGGCCGTGGCTGCGCCTGCTTTCCGAAGTCATGCAACTCGCAGGTCCGGGTGTGGAGTTTGTCCAGCACGGCGAGCGTGCCTGGGCGAGCGCCACGTTCACCGGCGCGCGTCACACCATCGTTCTCGCCTTTGAAGGCGCGCAGGCGATCGCGCACGGGGAGACTTTCATCGCCGCGCTCCCCGATCACGAATTCAGCGTGCCGCGCCACCTCGTCGCCGATGCGGCGATCGTGGCGGTCGAGCATCGGCAGGGCCCGCCGTACATGACGGTCGAGGTGGAACTGCTGGTACTCGAAGACTGCTGAAGGACCGCGTCGTCCCGGATTTACTCCGGGACGACGCATGGCGAGCGCTCAGAGCGCCCGCGACAGTTCCTTGATCTCGGTGTTGAGGATGCGGTCGTTCTCGGAATAGTCGACCGGGCAGTCGATCAGGTGAACGCCCGGCGTATCACGACAATGCGCGAGCAGTTCCTTGAGATGCGCCGAACTCTCCACCCGATAGCCGTTCGCGCCATAGCTCTGCGCGTACTGCACGAAATCCGGGTTGCCGTAGTTCAGCCCGAAGTCCGCGAAGCCCATGTTGGCCTGCTTCCAGCGGATCATGCCATAGGCATTGTCGTTCAGGATCAGCACTGTCAGGTTCAGGCCGAGGCGCACGGCCGTCTCCATCTCCTGACTGTTCATCATGAACCCGCCGTCGCCGCAGACCGCGAGCACCTTGCGATCGGGATAGACCATCGCGCTCGCCATCGCCGACGGCAGCCCCGCCCCCATCGTCGCCAGCGCATTGTCGAGCAGCACCGTGTTCGACTTGGTCGCACAGTAGCCACGGGCGAACCACAGCTTGTAGACGCCGTTGTCGAGGCAGACGATCGCATCGTCGGGCAGCGCATCGCGCACCTGCTTCACGGCATGCGGCGGGAAGATCGGGAAGCGTTCGTCCGATGCCAGCTTGTCGGTGTGCTCGACCTCGGCGGCGCGGTAGCGCAGCATCGCGTCGAAGTTCCACTTGGGCGACGGGGTGATCGCCTCCTTGATCTGCCACACGGCGTTGGCGATATCGCCGATCACCTCGATATGCGGGAAGTAGACCGGATCCACCTCGGCCGTCTTGGTCGAGACGTGGATGACCTTGCGATCATCGCGCGTGCCGTCGTTGTGCATGAAGAACGGCGGCTTCTCGATCACGTCATGGCCGATGTTGACGATGCAGTCGGCATCCTCGATAGCGCGGTGGACAAAATCGCCCGCAGATAGCGCCGCGCAGCCGAGGAACATCGGGTGCCGCTCGTCGATCACGCCCTTGCCGAGCTGCGTCGTCAGGAACGGGATGCCGGTCTTCTCGACGAACTCGCCCAGCATCTTGCTTGTCATCTTGCGGTTCGCGCCCGCACCGATCACGAGGAGCGGCCGCTTCGCCGTCTGCAGCGCGTCGACCGCCTGCACGATCGACTTCACGTCCGCCGTCGGACGACGCACGATCGAGCGCGGCACAGGGCGCGAATCGGTGTGTTCGTCGGCGATATCCTCGGGCAGTTCGATATGCGTGGCGCCGGGCTTTTCCTCCTCGGCGATGCGGAACGCCTCGCGCACGCGGCTCGGGATGTTGTCCGAAGACGCCATCTGGTGCGCATACTTGGTGATCGGCTGCATCATCGAGACGACGTCGAGGATCTGGAAGCGTCCCTGCTTCGACTTCTTGATCGGCTTCTGGCCGGTAATCATCAACATCGGCATGCCGCCCAGCGTCGCATAGGCGGCGGCGGTGACGAAGTTCGTCGCGCCCGGCCCCAGCGTCGAAAGGCACACGCCCGCCTTGCCGGTATGGCGGCCATAGGTCGCCGCCATGAAGCCCGCGCCCTGCTCATGCCGCGTCAGAATCAGCCTGATCTGTTTCGAGCGCGACAGCGAATCGAGGAAATCGAGGTTCTCCTCGCCGGGAACGCCGAAGATGTACTCGACCCCTTCCTGCTCCAGACATTCGATGAACAGGTCCGACGCCTTGCGCTTGTCGCTCTCAGCCATGATCCGCTTATCCCCACTCGTTCTTGTCAGCCGGTCCCTCAATGTCCGGCCGTCTTGATCGAGGCTGATACGCGATTTGACTCAGGGTCGTCCCTGATAAATCGGCCAGCCCATCCGAAGAAAATATCAGGTGCGGCCAAGCAGAGCTAGTAACCGACCGAAAGATCGACCTGGTGCGCCAGTTCCTCGCCCCGCTGGTAGCGACCGAGGTTGTCGAGGAACCGCGCCGATCCGCGCGCGAACAGCGCGTCCTGCGCCCGACCCGACAGGTGCATCGAGATATGCACGTTCTCGCGCGACCACAGCGGATGGTCCGAAGGCAGCGGCTCGGGCGTCGTCACGTCGAGGAACGCGCCGCCCAGATGGCCCGAATCGATGGCGGCAAGCAGTGCGTCCTGATCGATCACCGTGCCGCGCGCGAAGTTGAGCAGCGTCGCGCCCGGCTTCATCGCCGCGAACTGGTCCGCCCCGAACATGCCGGTGGTCTGCGGCGTCGAAGGCACGATCAGGATCACCCAGTCGAACCGGCCGAGGGCACCCTGCCACTGATCCTGCCCAAGTTCCCCCGGCCCCGGGCGCCGCCGCGCGCTGGTCACGTTCGCCCCGAACACGCGCAGGATCTCCGCGATGCGCGCGCCGATCTCGCCCGCGCCGATCACCAGCACTTCGGAACCGAGCAGTTCGCGCTTGCCCGGTGGCTGCGTGAGCCATTCGTGCCGGTCCTGCGCGCGCACGACCTCGCGCCAGCCCTTCGCCATCGTCAGCATGCCCATGACCGCGTATTCCGAAACGGTCTGCGCATGGATGCCCGCGCCGTTGGTCAGGCGCACGCCCCGCTCGCGGAAAGTGTCGAGCGGCAGCCAGTCCACGCCCGACGACATCGCGCTGTACCACTTGAGCCCGGACATCAGCGGGATCGCCTCCTTCGCGCTCGGCGGCGCGATCATGTCGAGCCAGGCCACCTCGGCGCGCGGGGCGATCTCCATCAGTTCATCGGCATCCTCGAACCACAGCGGCTCCACCCCTTCGGGCAGCTTGCCCTCGATCCACGGGCGCGAGTTGGCATTGAGAACGGCGACGGTCATTGACGGGCTCCGGAAATCGGCAAGAAAGGAAATGGGGAAGTTCTGACAGGGAGGATCGGGATGGCAAGAGCAGGATTCGCATCGATATTTGTCGTTTTGGCGACGATCGGCAGCATCGCGCCCGCATGGGGCCAGGACGAAGGTCTCGGCGAGGTTATCGTCACCGCCATGCGCCGCGAGGCGGACGACTACAGCGCCGACATGCCCGCCGTGGGCCTGCGCCGCAAGGCGGACTTCGCCGTCGTCGAGGTCGCCGTCTCGGGTGATACCCGCGACAAGGCCCAGCGCGAGGGCGAGATCTACGACATGATCCGCAGCGCCATCGCCGCCGCGCCGAAATCGGGCGTTCAGCTTGCTTATGGCGAGCGCACCCTGCAGCCGCTGACGCTTGCCAACTATCGCGAACTGACGCTGGGCGGCGAAGTCGGCCCGACAGCCAGCGCACCACGTTCCTCGCCAAAGTCGCGCTGGCCGGCGGCATGGACGCGCAAGGCGCGCAGACCGCGATCACCGCCTTCGTGAAATCGGTGAAGCCGGTTGGCCGCGCGCTGATGAACGAAACCGGCGACCTGACGCTGTCAGTAGTCGCGCCCGACCAGTATCGCGGCGCAGTGGCCGAGGCGATCGCCAAGGATGCGCGGGAGATGGCCTCGCGCGTCGGCCCGGACTACGGCGTCGAGATAGAAGGCCTCAGCCGCCCGGTCGAATGGGCGCGCGCGGGGCTGTCGGAAGTGCTGCTCTACATGCCCTACAAGCTGGTCGTGGTGCCGAAGCGGTAGGCCCTCGCAGATAACTTTCCATCGTCATTGCGAGCGCAGCGAAGCAATCCAGCGTGACGGCCTAGCCGTGGATTGCTTCGCTGCGCTCGCAATGACGAAGAAAATGGAGGTTCAGCCTAGCCTCCACTCCCAGCCAAGCGGGTCGCCGTCCATCGCCTCGACGCCCTTCGCCGCAAGTTCGTCGCGCAGCGCGTCGGAGGTGGCGAAGTCCTTGTCGGCGCGGGCCTGCTTGCGGCGGGTGAGCACGTCCTCGATCTCCGCTTCGGTGATCTCGGCGGTCTTGGGACGCAGGCGCAGATCGGCGCGGCCGGTGCCGAACAGGTCGAGGCCGAGCACAGCGTCCATCTTCTCGACGACGGTGCGCTTGGCCGAGGCATCGACCTTCTTGGCCGCCAGCACATCCTCCAGCGCGGTCAGCGCAACGGCGGTATTGAGATCTTCGCCGATCGCCTTCTCGAAAGTTTCGAGCATCGGCGCGAGCTTGGGGTGGAAAGCATCGCCCGCCTCGGCATCGGCAAGCCGTTCGGCCACGATGATCATGCGCTTCAGGCGCACGAGCGCCGCCGCCAGTCCTTCCCACGAGAACTCAAGCTCGCTGCGGTAATGCGCCTGAAGGCACATCATGCGGTAGCCGAGCGGATGGTAGCCCTTGTCGATGAGCAGTTGCAGCCGCAGGAATTCACCCGACGACTTGCTCATCTTGCCTGAGCGCTCGACAAGAAAATTGTTGTGCATCCATACCTTGGCACCCGAATTTACGGGCACGTCGAGGCTGCAAGAGTCTTCTGGCTTGCAGCAGAACGCCTGGTTCTGGGCGATCTCGTTCGGATGATGGATCTCGCGGTGGTCGATGCCGCCGGTGTGGATGTCGAACGGGAAGCCGAGCAGGTCGCCGCTCATCACCGAGCATTCGAGATGCCAGCCCGGCGCGCCGCGACCCCAAGGAGAATCCCACTCCATCTGCCGCTTCTCGCCCGCAGGCGTCTTGCGCCAGATCGCGAAGTCGGCGGCGTTGCGCTTGCCGTCCACGGCCTCGATGCGGCCCTCGCCTTCCTCGGTCACGGCACGCGCAAGGCGACCGTAATCGGCAACCGTGGAAACGTCGAAGTAGAGGCCGCTTTCCAATTCATAACAGTGATTTGGAGCTATCTTCTCGGCAAATTCGATCATCTGTGGCACGTAGTCCGTGGCGATCGACCACTTCGCGGGCTGGCGGATGTTGAGCGCCGCGATATCGGCCCAGTAGGCCTGCGTATAATGCTCCGCGATGTCCCAGATGGACTGCGCCTGAGCGCGTGCCATCTTCTCCATCTTGTCCTCTCCGGCATCAGCGTCGTCGGTCAGGTGGCCGACGTCGGTGATGTTGATGACGTGAGTGAGCTTGTACCCCTTGTGGCTCAGCGTCCGGCCCAGCACGTCCGCGAAGACATAGGCGCGCATGTTGCCGATGTGGGGATAGTTGTAGACCGTCGGCCCACAGGTATAGACACGCGCCTCACCAGCATGGACGGGCTCGAACGCTTCTAGCTTGCGAGTCAGGCTGTTGAACAGCGTGAGTTGGGGTGCGTCGGTCATGACGCGGGCATTAGGCAGGAGACGGGCGCAGTCAAGCCGCGCCCGCGCCTCACTCCTCCTCGAACAGCCCCGCAAGCTGCTCGATCATCGTGCCGCCCAGCTGTTCCGCGTCCATGATCGTCACGGCGCGGCGGTAGTAGCGGGTGACGTCGTGGCCGATGCCGATGGCGACGAGCTGGATCGGGGACTTGCTCTCGATCCATTCGATCACGCGGCGCAGGTGGGCTTCGAGATAGCCGGCCGAGTTCACCGAAAGGGTCGAATCGTCCACCGGCGCGCCGTCGGAGATGACCATCAGGATGCGGCGGTCCTCCTGCCGGGCGAGCATGCGGTTGTGTGCCCAGAGCAGCGCCTCGCCGTCGATGTTCTCCTTCAGCAGCCCCTCACGCATCATCAGGCCGAGGTTCTTCTTGGCACGGCGCCAGGGCTCGTCGGCCTTTTTGTAGACGATGTGGCGCAAGTCGTTGAGGCGGCCGGGGTGCTGCGGCTTGCCGTTCGCCAACCATGCCTCGCGGCTCTGGCCGCCCTTCCATGCGCGGGTGGTGAAGCCGAGGATCTCCACCTTCACGCCGCAGCGCTCCAGCGTGCGCGCCAGCACGTCGGCGCTGATCGCCGCGATCGAGATCGGGCGCCCGCGCATCGAGCCGGAATTGTCGAGCAGCAGCGTGACGACGGTGTCCTTGAACTCCACGTCGCGCTCGATCTTGTAGGACAGCGACTGCCCCGGCGAGACGACCACGCGGGCAAGGCGCGCCGCATCGAGCAGCCCCTCTTCCTGATCGAAGTCCCACGAGCGGTTCTGCTGCGCCATCAGGCGGCGCTGGAGACGGTTGGCAAGGCGTGTCACCACGCCCTGCAGGCCCTTGAGCTGAGCGTCGAGATAGGCGCGCAGGCGGGTCAGTTCCTCCTCGTCACAGAGGTCCGAGGCGCCGACGACTTCGTCGAAAGCCTCGGTGAAGACCTTGTAGTCGAAGCTGTCGGGGATGTCGGTCCACGGGCGGTTGGGGCGGACGGGGAGCATGCCCTCCTCGCCTTCCTGACCTTCCTCGCCCTCCTCCATGTCGTCGGAGGTTTCGCCCTCGGCCTCGTTCTCGCCTTCGTCGTCGCCCTGCGACGGCTCGGCGGCCATTTCCATGGGCTCCTGATCCTGGCCCTGCTCGCCGCCTTCTTCCTGCTCCTCGGTCTCCTCCTCGCCGTCCATGTCGTCGGCTTCGTTGGGTTCCTGCGGGATTTCCTCGGCGCGGGTCAGTTCGAGGTGCTGGAGCATGTCGAGCGACAGGCTCTGGAACGCCTTCTGGTCTTCCAGCGAACTGGCCAGCGCATCGAAGTCGGCGGCGGCCTTGCGCTCGATCCAGTTGCGGACCATCTCGACGCCGGGGCGCGCGACTTCGGGCACTTCCTGCCCGGTCAGCCGCTCGCGCAGCAGCAGCGCCAGCGCCGAGGGGACGGGCACGGCGTCGGGCGTATCGGCGCGGGTGATCGGGTCGGAGCCGATGCGCGTCAGCAGTGCGGCATCCAGATTGCCGCGCATCCCTTCATAGGCATTGGCGCCGAGTGCCTCGTAACGGACCATCTCCACCGCATCGAACGCGGCGCGGGCCGTGGGCTCCGAGGGCGCATTGCGCATGTGGAGCTTGTCGTCATGATGGCGCAGCTTGAGCGCGAAGCTGTCGGCGAAGCCGCGCGCCTGCATCGCGGCGGCGCGCGGAAGGCTGCGGCCGGGCATCGGCACGCGGAAAGTGCCGCCGGTCGAACTGGGCGCGTCGGCGGTCCAGTTCACCTCGATCTCGGCCTCCTGCGCAATGGCGCGCGAGGCACCGGCGAGGACGGACTTGAAGCGGTCTGCAGGGGATTCGTCGGACATCGCCTGAACGCCTAGCGCATCGGGGCGGCTGGCTCAAATGGGCGATGTGCGAGGGGGGAAAGATGGGCGGGCTGCGCAAGCAACCCGTCATCCCGGCCTTCGCCGGGATGACGGGTTGCTTTAAAGGATCAGATCGACTGGCCGGTCTTCGCCCAGTCGGCGAGGAAGCCTTCGATGCCCTTGTCGGTCAGGACGTGCTTGAACAGGCCCTTGATGACGGCCGGCGGCGCGGTCATCACGTCGGCGCCGATGCGGGCGGCTTCGAGGACGTGGACCGAGTGGCGGACCGAGGCGACGAGGATTTCGGTCGCGAAGTTGTAGTTGTCGTAGATCAGGCGGATGTCGCTGATCAGCGCCATGCCGTCGAAGCCGTTGTCGTCGTGACGGCCGACGAAGGGCGAGATGAAGGTCGCGCCAGCCTTGGCGGCGAGCAGCGCCTGGTTGGCCGAGAAGCACAGCGTCACGTTGACCATGGTGCCGTCCGAGGTCAGCGCCTTGCAGGTCTTGAGGCCATCCACGGTGAGCGGCACCTTGATGCAGACGTTGTCGGCGATCTTGCGCAGCACTTCGGCCTCGCGCATCATCCCGGCGTGGTCGAGCGCGACGACTTCGGCGCTGACGGGGCCGGTGGTGAGGCCGCAGATCTCGCGCGTCACTTCCATGAAGTCGCGGCCGGACTTCGCGATCAGCGAGGGGTTGGTGGTCACGCCGTCGAGCAGGCCGGTTTCGGCCAGATCCTTGATGTCGGCGATTTCGGCGGTGTCGGCGAAGAATTTCATGTTGCGCAGATCCCTAAGGCGCCGCGAGGGGGGCGGCGATTCTGGCCGCCCCTATAGGGAATGCCGCGCGGGGCGGCTAGGTCATATGACCTTCCCCTCCCTCCGGCATTGCGAGCGGCGCAGCCGCGCGGCAATCCAAAGCCGCGCAAGCCGCCGGGGATTGCTTCGCCTGCGGCTCGCAATGACGATGTCGAGGCGCCGCTTAAAGCGACTTGCCCAGCTTCAGCGCCGCGATCAGCGCCGTATCGTTGGTCGTTTCCGGGTTCGCGCGGATTTCCGCTTCCTGCGCGCCGATCTCGTACCAGATGGCGTTGTCCGCTTCCAGGGCCAGCGCGTGCGCGGCATCGGCCACGTCGACGCCGGTCAGCGCGGTGATGGCGATGCTGAGGATGGGATCCTCGGCGATGCGCATCACGCGGTCGAGTTCGGGGATCATCGCGTTGACGAGACCCGATCCCATCGAGCGGCGCAGGAACGTGGTCGCCGCCGTGTCGCCACCGCGCAGCAGCGCCAGCGCGTCGGTCACGCTGATCGTGCGCACCGCGTCATAGACGACCGGCGCGGCGGCGCGGGCGCCGTCCTCCGCGATGCGGTTGAGTTCATGCTGGAGCTTCTGCTTGAACGCCGCCGAGCGGAACACCTTCTGCGCGGCGGAGCCCGGACGGCCGAACAGCACCGGCATGTTGATCCGCGCGACCTGGCTGTCCCAGAACCCGTCCGGCTGCGTCAGCCGCGCGAAGGCGCGCTGGCTGGAATACATCAGCAGGCTCTCGATCAGAGCCGTGGGACTCGGCCGTCCCATCGTCGCGCAGCCCGGCAGCGCCAGCGCGCCAGTGGCCAGAAATCCTGCAAGCAAGGCCCTGCGCCCCATCATATCCATCTGCGATCCCCTGTTCATCGTATGCGACTCCTTCACGACCGCGTTTGCGCGCGCCTATATGAACGCAGATGCAACGTGTCCGACTCCTCGTCTTCAATGCCGCGCTGGGCGTGCTCGACTATCGCGTGCCGGAGGGAATGACGATCGAATTCGGATCGATCGTCGTCGCCCCCCTCGGCCCGCGCCAGGTGCTCGGCGTGGTATGGGAGCCGGAACGCCTGGGCACGCAGGAAGTGCCTGAAAGCAAACTGAGACCGCTGCTGGGCGTGATGCCCGCTCCGCCGCTGTCGGAGCGGCTGCGGCGGCTGGTGGAGTGGACGGCGGACTACTACTGCGCGCCGCTCTCTGCCGTGGCGCGCATGGCGCTCGGCAGCATTTCGGCGCTGCGCGGCGGTGGCACGACCACCGAATACCGCCTGACCGGGCAGGAACCCGCACGACTGACACCCCAGCGCGCCGCCGCTCTCGATGCGCTGCAGGGCGAGCAGGGATCGATCCGCGAACTGGCGGAACTCGCCAGCGTCTCCGATGGCGTGCTGCGCGGGATGGTCGGCGCGGGGCTGCTGGAGGCGGTGACGGTGGACCTCGACCGGCCCTATCCCCCTGCCCGCCCCGACTTCGCCGAACCCAAGCTGAGCGATCTGCAACAGGACGCCGCCGATATCTTCGTCGGCGCGGTGCAGGACGCGAAGTTCGCGCCGTTCCTGCTCGACGGCGTGACCGGATCGGGCAAGACCGAGTGCTATTTCGAAGCCGTCGCCGAGGCGATCCGGCTTGGGAAGCAGGTGCTCGTCCTCCTGCCCGAGATCGCGCTGACCGAGAATTTCCTGCGCCGCTTCGAGCATCGCTTCGGGGTGCCGCCGATCCTGTGGCACTCCTCTCTCAAGTCCAGCGAGCGGCGGCGTGCGTGGCGTGCGATCGCTTCCGGTGCCGCTCAGTGCGTGGTCGGTGCCCGCTCGGCGCTGTTCCTGCCTTACGCCCATCTCGGCCTGATCGTGGTGGACGAGGCGCACGAGATCTCGTTCAAGCAGGACGACGGGGTGCGCTACAACGCTCGCGACGTGGCGGTGATGCGCGCCAAGTTCGAGGGCATCCCCGTGGTCCTCGCCAGCGCGACGCCCGCGCTCGAATCGATGCAGCTGGCGGAGGCCGGGGTCTATCGCAAGATCGACCTGCCCTCCCGCTTCGGCGGCGCGCAATTGCCCGACATCCGCGTGCTGGACTTGCGCGAACAGGCGCCCGAACGCGGGCGCTGGCTGGCGCCGAAGCTGGTCGAGGCGCTGAAGGACCGGCTGGCCAAGGGCGAACAGTCGCTGCTGTTCCTCAACCGGCGCGGCTATGCCCCGCTGACGCTGTGCCGCAACTGCGGCTACCGCTTCCAGTGCCCCAACTGCACCGCCTGGCTGGTCGAGCACCGTTTCTCCAAGCGCCTCGCCTGCCATCACTGCGGGCATGAGGCGCCAGTCCCCGAAGCGTGCCCCGAATGCGGCACCGGCGACTGCCTCGTCGCCTGCGGCCCCGGCGTGGAGCGCATCGCCGACGAAGTGGCGGAAATCCTGCCCGAAGCGCGCACCGCGCTCGTCACTTCGGACACCATGAACACGCCGCATGCAGTGGGCGAATTCGTGGCGATGGCGGAGAACAAGGCGATCGACGTCATCATCGGCACGCAGCTGGTGACCAAGGGCTACCACTTCCCAGAACTGACGCTGGTGGGCGTGGTCGACGCCGACCTCGGCCTCGAAGGCGGGGACTTGCGCGCCGGGGAACGCACCTACCAGCAGATCGCGCAGGTCGCGGGCCGCGCCGGTCGCGGGGAAAAACCCGGCGAAGTGCTGATCCAGACGCGCCACCCCGAGGCCCCGGTGATCGCGGCGCTGGCCAACGGCGACCGCGACGCCTTCTACGCCGCCGAGACCGACGCCCGCCGCGATGCCCTGGCCCCGCCGTTCGGACGCTGGGCGGCGATCATCGTCAGTTCGGAGGACCAGGCCGAAGCCCTCGCCGCCGCCCGCGCCATCGGCGGCACCGCGCCCGACCTGCCCGACATGCTCGTCCTCGGCCCCGCACCCGCGCCGCTGGCGTTGCTGCGGGGACGGCACAGGTTTCGCCTGCTCATCAATGCCAAGCGCTCGGCGGAATTGCAGAAGACCCTGCGCGCATGGCTCGACCCGCTGGAGTTCGGACGGGGCGTGCGTGTGAACATCGACATCGATCCGTACTCGTTCGTCTGAGTGTTGCTCCCTGCACGCGGGGGCTTCAACAAGCTCAGCCTGAGCGGGTTTTGAGGTTTTGTCCCACAGTCTCTGAAATCGTCATTGCGAGCGCAGCGAAGCAATCCAGCGTCAAGCGATGCCGCTGGATTGCTTCGCTGCGCTCGCAATGACGAAGAGCTCTCAAATCCGCTCAGGCTGAGCTTGTCGAAGCCCCCGCGTCCAAACGCTGCCGCCTCAACGCCCCTCGCGCCGCAGCAGTTCGGTCTTGATCGCCTCGCCATAGGCATAGCCGCCGATCGAACCGTCGGAGCGGATCACGCGATGGCACGGGATCAGCACCGCGACGTTGTTCGCACCGTTGGCCGAGCCTGCCGCGCGCACCGCACCGGGTTTGCCGACCGCCGCCGCGATCTGCGCATATGTGCGTGTCTCGCCCGCCGGGATGCGCTGGAGTTCGCGCCAGACGGCTTCCTGGAACGCGGTGCCCTGCACGTCGAGGGGGATCGCCTGCGACTGCCCGGGCCGCTCCACCGCGCCGACGACATCGGCCAGCAGCTTCGCGAAGTCCGCCCCGCCCTCGACCAGATCGGCATTGGGAAAGCGCGCAGCCAGTTCCTCGCGCCCTTCGGCGAAGGAGAGGCGGCACACGCCCTTGTCCGTCGCGGCGACGAGCATTTCGCCGAGCGTCGTCGGTACCACCGCCCAGCGGATCGTCGCCCCGCGCCCGCCGTCGCGCCATGCCGAGGGGCTCATGCCCATGCGGCCCTGCGTCGCTTCGTAGAAGCGCGAGGACGCACCGAAACCGGCTTCATATATGGCGCCCGTCACGCTGCTGCCTTCGCTGAGCGCCTCGCCCGCCCGCTCGACCCGGCGGGCGCGTACATATTCGGCGGGCGAGAGCCCGACCGCGCGCTTGAACACGCGCTGGAAATGCGTGGGGCTGTATCCCACCTCCGCCGCCAGTTCTCCGAGTGCGGGCGCAGCCTCCACGTCCGCCAGCAGCGCCAGCGCGCGGTTCACCGCCTCCTCGTCGCGCGATACGTCGCCGGGGCGGCAGCGCAGGCAGGCGCGCAGGCCCGCCGCCTCGGCCTCGCCCGCTCGCGCGAAGAAGCGCACGTTCTCCCGCCGGGGATGGCGGGCGGAACAGGACGGGCGGCAATATATACCCGTGGAGAGCACGCCGGTGACGAAGCGCCCGTCGAAGCCGCGATCGCGCGCGAGCACGGCCTGCCATGCCCGTTCGTCGTCGATCGGCTTTTCCGCCACGCTCACTGTGCTTCTCCATCGCGCTCGATCCGGGCGGCGAAGCACCCGTAAGTCGCATAGTGGGCATGAATGTAGGCGACCTCGGCCTCGGCGAACAGGTCGGCGATGCCCGCCTCCACCGCATCGGGCTGCGCAAGCCTTGCCGCGTGCAGCAGGCCGTCCGCATCGAAAGCGCGCAGCGACAGGACGCGGCCCTGCAGAATCGGCGGCAGGGCATCGGCCCAGACAACTCGTTCCTCCGCGCCTTCGTGCTCGCGGACGAATATCGCATAGGCGGTCCGGTAGGGTCCGGGGACGTCGTGGCTGGTGTAGTTGAGCAGGATCAGGCTGTCGCCTTCGCGCGCATCCTGCAAAGTCACGCGGCAGGGAAAGCCGTCATTCGCATCGGCAACGACGCGGATCGCGCCCATTTCAAGCAGTTCTTCGGCGGTCCGGCCGTAATACCGGGCGAAAGCGCCACGCGGCAGGCCTTCGATTCGATAGGTCATTGCAATTACTCCGTCGCGAGTTCGGACCGGACATTGCACGCCGTATCGCAGGGAGGCTTCCCGCCGCTTGCTTTTAAACGGCTTACCTGTCCTTTGTCCCCAGGGCCAAAGGGGCACCTTGCGTTGTAACGGTATCGTCGCTATGCGCGCCCCGTCAGCGGGCAGGGGGAGCACGCTGCGTTGTTGCGCCCCCGGCCCGAACCCACCCGATGTAAGGATAGGACAGGCGTGGAGAATTCCGGAGGCATCAAGGCCAGCTTGCAGGGACGCTACGCTTCGGCGTTGTTCGATCTCGCCAGCGAGAACGGCGCGGTTTCGGCCGTGGAGACCGACCTCGACAACCTCGGCCAGGCCATCCGCGAAAGCGATGAGCTGGCAGCGCTGATTCGCAATCCGCAGATCAGCCGCGAAGCCGCCGCCAAGGCGATCGACGCGGTGGCGGGCGTGCTCAACGTCTCGCCGCTCACCAAGAACTTCCTCGGCGTACTGGCGGGCAACCGTCGCCTGTCGGCCCTGCCCGAGATCATCCGCGCCTTCGCCGCGATCGCCGCCGCCCAGCGCGGTGAGGCGACCGCCGAAGTCACGTCCGCCCACGCGCTCTCCGACGATCAGGTCGAGCAGCTTCGCCAGAAGCTGGAAGTGCGCGAGGGTCGCAAGGTCAAGATCAAGACCAGCGTCGATCCGGAGCTTCTCGGCGGCCTCGTCGTCACCATCGGCTCCAAGCGCATCGACAGCTCGATCCGCACCCGTCTCAATTCGCTCGCCCAGGCCATGAAGGGCTAAGAAAGGCAGAACAATGGATATCCGCGCAGCAGAAATCTCGAAGGTCATCAAGGACCAGATCGCCAGCTTCGGCACCGAAGCCCAGGTTTCCGAGGTCGGCTCGGTTCTGTCGGTCGGTGACGGCATCGCCCGCATCCACGGCCTCGACAACTGCCAGGCCGGCGAGATGGTCGAATTCGCCAACGGCGTGCAGGGCATGGCGCTCAACCTCGAAGCCGACAACGTCGGCGTCGTGATCTTCGGCTCGGACGCCGAGATCAAGGAAGGCGACAGCGTCAAGCGCACCGGCACCATCGTGGACGTGCCCGTCGGCAAGGGTCTGCTCGGCCGCGTCGTCGACGCACTCGGCAACCCGATCGACGGCAAGGGCCCGATCCTCGCCGAGAAGCGCGCCCGCGTCGAATCGAAGGCTCCGGGCATCATCCCGCGCAAGTCGGTTCACGAGCCCGTGCAGACCGGCCTCAAGGCGATCGACGCCCTGGTTCCCGTGGGCCGTGGCCAGCGCGAGCTGATCATCGGTGACCGCCAGACCGGCAAGACCGCCGTCGCCATCGACACCTTCATCAACCAGAAGGAAGCGAACAAGGGCGACGACGAGGGCAAGAAGCTCTACTGCATCTACGTCGCCGTCGGCCAGAAGCGCTCGACCGTCGCGCAGATCGTCCGCCAGCTCGAAGAGAACGGCGCGATGGAATACTCCATCGTCATCGCCGCGACCGCTTCGGAGCCCGCGCCGCTGCAGTACCTCGCGCCCTACACCGGCGCAGCGATGGGTGAGTTCTTCCGCGACAACGGCATGCACGCCGTCATCGTGTACGACGACCTTTCCAAGCAGGCCGTCGCCTACCGCCAGATGTCGCTGCTGCTGCGCCGTCCGCCGGGCCGCGAAGCCTACCCGGGCGACGTCTTCTATCTCCACAGCCGCCTGCTGGAGCGCGCCGCGAAGCTCAACGACGAGAACGGCAACGGCTCGCTGACCGCCCTTCCCATCATCGAAACCCAGGCGGGCGACGTTTCGGCGTACATCCCGACCAACGTGATCTCGATCACCGACGGCCAGATCTTCCTTGAGACCGGCCTGTTCTACCAGGGCATCCGTCCGGCCATCAACGTCGGTCTGTCGGTGTCGCGCGTCGGTGGCTCGGCCCAGACCAAGGCGATGAAGAAGGTCGCCGGTTCGATCAAGCTGGAGCTGGCGCAGTACCGCGAAATGGCTGCCTTCGCGCAGTTCGGCTCGGACCTCGACGCCTCGACCCAGAAGCTGCTCAACCGGGGCGCGCGCCTGACCGAGCTGCTCAAGCAGAAGCAGTTCTCGCCGCTCGCCTTCGAAGAGCAGACCGTGTCGATCTTCGCCGGCACCAACGGCTACCTCGACGGCCTGCCGGTCTCGAAGGTCACCGAGTACGAGGCAGAGATGCTCAGCTACATGCACTCGGAACATGCCGACGTGCTGGCGCTGATCCGCTCGACCAAGGACTTCGGCGACGAAGCGAAGAGCAAGACCAAGGCCGCGCTCGACGCCTTCGCCAAGCAGTTCGCTTAAGTTAAACCGTCATCCCGGCGAAAGCCGGGATCGCAGGCGGTCCTGAAGCAGCCTTGATGAAAGGCTCCGCCCAAGGACCGCCACCGGTCCCGGATCAGGTCCGGGACGACGCAACGAGGAACAACGAGTGGCTTCGCTCAAGGAACTCAAAGGCCGCATCAACTCGGTCAAGTCGACCCAGAAGATCACCAAGGCCAAGCAGATGGTCGCCGCGGCCAAGCTGCGCAAGGCGCAGGCTTCCGCCGAGGCCGCGCGCCCTTACGCCGCGCGTCTCGCCGAAGTGATGGGCTCGCTCGCCTCGAAGATCACGGTCTCCGAGAACAGCCCCAAGCTGCTCGCCGGCACCGGCAGCGACAAGGTTCACCTCCTTGTCGTGGCGAACTCCGACAAGGGCCTGTGCGGCGCGTTCAACTCGAACATCGTCAAGGCAGCCCGCGTCAAGGCGCAGGAACTGGAAGCGCAGGGCAAGACCGTCCTGTTCTACCTGATCGGTCGCAAGGGCCGCGCGGTCATCCGTCGCGAATACCCGAGCCAGATCGCCCACATGTTCGATACCACCGACGTGCGTGACCCCGGCTTCGCCGAGGCCGAGCGCGTCGCCGACGAACTCGTGGCGATGTACGAAGCCGGCAAGTTCGACGTGGCGCACCTGTTCTACTCGAAGTTCCGTTCGGCACTGCTGCAGGAACCGACCGACCAGCAGATCATCCCGGTCCCGGCCCCCAAGGCCGCCGCGACGACTGCCGACGCCGTAACCGAGTACGAGCCCGACGAGGAGGAAATCCTCGCCGCGCTGCTGCCGCGCTACCTGAAGACCCAGCTCTTCGGCGCGCTGCTGGAGAACGCCGCTTCGGAACAGGGCGCATCGATGACCGCGATGGACAACGCCACGCGGAACGCCGGCGACCTCATCAAGAAGCTGACGATCGTGTACAACCGCACCCGCCAGGCTGCGATCACCACCGAACTCGTCGAAATCATCGCGGGCGCGGAAGCGCTCTAAGAAACCGCAGGCTAAGGAAACCACAATGGCCACCGCACCCGTGCTCAACCTCACCACTACCGGCAAGATCAGCCAGATCATCGGCGCCGTCGTCGACGTCACCTTCGAAGGCGAACTGCCCGCAATCCTCTCCGCGCTGGAGACCGAGAACAACGGCCAGAAGCTGGTGCTCGAAGTCGCCCAGCACCTCGGCGAGAACACCGTGCGCACCATCGCGATGGACGGCACCGACGGTCTGACCCGCGGCCAGCCCGTGTCGAACACCGGCAAGCAGATCTCCGTGCCGGTCGGCCCGAAGACCCTCGGCCGCATCATGAACGTCGTCGGCGACCCGATCGACGAGCGCGGCCCGATCGGCGCCGACCAGTTCGCCCCGATCCACGCCAAGGCTCCCGAGTTCGTCGACCAGTCGACCGAAGCGGCGATCCTCGTCACCGGCATCAAGGTCATCGACCTTCTCGCCCCCTACGCCAAGGGCGGCAAGATCGGCCTGTTCGGCGGCGCCGGCGTCGGCAAGACCGTTCTGATCCAGGAACTGATCAACAACATCGCCAAGGGCCACGGCGGCGTCTCCGTCTTCGCGGGCGTCGGCGAGCGTACCCGTGAAGGCAACGACCTTTACCACGAGTTCCTCGACGCAGGCGTCATCGCCAAGGACGCCGAGGGCAACGCCACCTCGGACGGTTCCAAGGTCGCCCTCGTTTTCGGCCAGATGAACGAGCCCCCGGGCGCCCGCGCCCGCGTCGCTCTTTCGGGCCTGACCATGGCCGAGTACTTCCGCGACCAGGAAGGCCAGGACGTCCTGTTCTTCGTCGACAACATCTTCCGCTTCACGCAGGCGGGCGCAGAAGTGTCGGCGCTGCTCGGCCGTATTCCTTCGGCCGTGGGCTACCAGCCGACCCTGTCGACCGACATGGGCGCGCTGCAGGAGCGCATCACCTCGACCACCAAGGGCTCGATCACCTCGGTCCAGGCGATCTACGTTCCCGCAGACGACCTTACCGACCCGGCGCCGGCCACCTCGTTCGCGCACCTCGACGCGACGACCACGCTGAACCGCGCCATCTCGGAGCTGGGCATCTACCCGGCAGTCGACCCGCTCGACTCGACCTCGCGCGTGCTTGAGCCCCGCATCGTCGGTGCCGAGCACTACGAGACCGCCCGCCGCGTCCAGGAAACCCTGCAGAAGTACAAGTCGCTGCAGGACATCATCGCCATTCTCGGCATGGACGAACTGTCGGAAGAGGACAAGGTCACGGTCGCCCGCGCCCGCAAGATCCAGCGCTTCCTCTCGCAGCCGTTCCACGTCGCGGAAGTCTTCACCGGCATCTCGGGCAAGTTCGTCCAGCTGGAAGACACCGTGAAGTCGTTCAAGGCCGTCGTCGACGGTGAGTACGACCACCTGCCGGAAGCCGCGTTCTACATGGTCGGCGGCATCGACGAGGCGGTCGAGAAGGCCAAGAAGCTGGCGGCGGACGCCTGATATGCCCCTGCACTTCGAACTCGTCACGCCTGCGAAGCTGGTCCGCTCCGAGGAAGTCCACATGGTGGTCGTCCCCGGCACGGAAGGCGAGTTCGGCGTGCTGGCGGGCCACGCGCCCTTCATGTCGACGATCGCCGACGGCGCGCTGAAGGTCTACAAGACCGAGAACGGCGTGCCCGAGGAAATCCGCATCACCGGCGGCTTCGCCGAAGTGGGCGATGCGGGCCTGACCGTGCTGGCCGAGCACGTCGAGGGCTGATCCTTCGCGACAAGCGTAACGAAAAAGGGCGTCGCCGGGAAACCGGCGGCGCCCTTTTCGCGTGGGGGCTTTCGGCTCAGGCCGTGTGCGAGGCAACGCGCCATGCCGCCGGGGGCTTCGACAGGCTCAGCCTGAGCGGGATTAGAAACCAGTTCTCAAATCCGCTCAGGCTGAGCTTGTCGAAGCCCCATCCCCCACCTCTTCGTCATTGCGAGCGCAGCGAAGCAATCCATGGTCGGCCCACCCCGCTGGATTGCTTCGCTACTCTCGCAATGACGAATGAGGGTGGCTTTAGCTGACCCTCAACGAACCTTCCGGAAAGTCCACCCGAACGTCTGGCTCCCGTCCGCAAGCGCGATCTCGGCGTGCAGGGTCTCGCCCTCGCGCCAGTAGCGGATGCGCTGGGGGTAATCGTGGGCGGTGTTCAGGAAGGTGATCCCCTCGCCCTCGCTCGCCGTTCGCTCGAACGCCGTCCACGGGCTGCCGCGCAGGGAGGCGCGGAAGGCGATGTTGCCGTCCGCCTTTCCGACTGGGCCGATCTGCATCATTTCCCAGTTCGCCGTCTTTGCCGGCTCCGCCACCTTGCCGCTGCGGTTGGTGCCGAGCATCACGCCGCCGCGCGCCGGGGTCCAGCATTCCTCGGTCCATTCGGTCGCGGTCTCGCTGATCCAGCAGCCGGCCATCCAGTCGGGCAGCGCGGGCGCCGAAACCACCGCAGCCGCCGCAAGCACCAGAACTCCCGCCATCGTCCGCCTCCCCCTGTCGAGGCCGCGAGCATCGCACCCGGCCCCGCCGAAGTACAGCCGCCACGAATTCGCCAAATGGTAAGACTTTCTTGACTATGAAGGCGCGTGTTTTCGCGGGGGTTTTCGATGATCGGGGCAGCATTGGCCCAGAATGGCCGGGTGGATGACCGGAGCGCGAGGCTCGTCCAGTTCGCGGTGATCCTTGCCGTCGCGGTGCTGCTGCGCTGTCCGGCCTGGGGCGAGTGGAATTTCGGGATCGACGACCAGTTCTACGCCCTCGCGGGGGAGCGGCTGGCCAAGGGCGACCTGCTCTACGTCGATTTCTGGGACCGCAAGGGACCGCTGCTCTACCTGATATTCACCGGCATGAGCTTCGTGTGCCGCTCGATGCTGTTCTACCAGATCGCCACGACGGTCTGGGTCGCCCTGGGAGCCTACGGGGTGAACCGCCTCGCCGCGCGCATCGGCACGCCGACCGCCGCGCTGCTTTGCGCCATCACCTATCTCGCGCTGCTGAGCCGGTTCGAGGGCGACAACATGCAGGCGGGCGCGTTCTTCAACACGTTCGTGATCGCCGCCGTCTGCGTGCTCGCGTCGCGGCTTGACCTGCTGCGGCAGGGACGGATCGACGCGCTGCTGGTCCTCGGCTTCCTGTCGGCCGGATGCGCCATCGCGATCAAGCAGACCGCCGCGTTCGAGGGGATGCTGCTCGGACTGATCGCCGTCTTCATGCTGTGGCGCTCCGGCAGCCATCCGCTTTCGATCGCGTGGAGGGCCGCCCTGCTCGCCCTCGCCGGAGCGGCGCCGATGCTGGCGACGGGGCTGGTCTACTGGTCCAACGGCCATTTCGCCGACTTGTGGAACGCGATGGTCACGTCCAATTTCGCGCGCGGCTATGCCGATCCCGGCATCCGCGTGAAGTGGATGCTGACGATGGTCGGCATGCTGGGCATTCCGTTCTTCTTCGCCGGGATCGGCCTCCACGCCCTGCGATCGGTGGAACCGGAGCGCAGGCCCTTCGTATGGATCGTCGGGCTGTGGGCGCTGGTGGCGCTGGCGCTGATCTTCGCGTTCCCGAACATCTACGTCCACTATGCGCAGTCGGCCCTCGCCCCGCTGGCGATCCTGTGCGCGGGATATTTCGCGCATCGAAGGCCGATCTGGCCCGGCCTCGTCGCGCTCGTCGGGCTGAGCCTCGTCCTGTCCGGCACCTTCCACCTAGCCGACCGCTGGCGCGCCCGTCCCGCCGCCGAGGCATTGGTGGAGCACGTCCGCGCCGTGACGCCGGGCAAGCGCCTGCTGGTCTGGGGCGCGCCGAGCTATCTCTATTCGCTCATCGACACCGCCCCGCCCAGCGCCCTCGCCTTCGCCCCGCATTTCTACGAGGGACGCGAATGGAGCGGGCGGGACCGCGACGCGGAACTGCGCCGCGTCCTGTCCACCCACCCGGAGACGATCGTCGCGCAGACGCCGCTGCCCGCAACGCCGCTCAACGAAACGGCGGTCGCCATGGTGGATGCCTACGCCGGCCACTGCCGCCGCGTCCGCAGCTTCACGATCTACGACCATAACGGCGAACAGGTCTATCGCGTCTTCAGCGCCTGTTCCTGACATTCGCCCGACCGTCGTTGAAGTGCCGTTCATCTTCGCTAGGCTAGCGGCCCGGGAAAGGAGAGCCTACATGTCCCCCAAGTCGTTCGTCGCCCCCATCCTGCTCGCAGCCTCGCTTGCCGCGTGCAGCAGCCAGACCCCGCCGCCCGCTTCGACGCCTGAACCGGCACCGGAAGCCTCGGCCGAGCCGACCTCGTGCGGCGCGGAGCAGTTCGCGAGCTACGTCGGCCAGAAGGGCACCGACGACGTCATCGCCGCGATCCAGGCCAAGCGGGGCGACCAGCCGATCCGCGTCATCAAGCCCGGCATGGCCGTGACGATGGACTACCGCGCCGAGCGCCTCAACGTCGATCTCGACGACAGCGGCACGATCACGCGCTTCTACTGCTCCTGACGCATCAGGCTGAAACAGGCCCGCAGTTCCGAAACGAATAGCTCCGGCTGCTCCCAGGCGGCGAAATGGCCGCCTTGGGGGCAGTCGTTCCAGTAGACGATGTTGCGCAGGATCTGCTGCGCCCACTGCCGCGGTGCTTTCGTGATCTCCTTCGGGAAGGTGGAGACGCCCGCTGGCAGCAGGACCGGCCCCGACTGCCCGATCCTGCCATAGCTTTCCCAATAGAGCCGCGCCGCCGAGGCACCCGTTCCCGGCAGCCAGTAGAGCATCACGTTGTCGAGCACCGCCTCCATCGACAACACATCGAGCGGTGAACCCGCATTGTCGGTCCAGCCCGCCAGCTTCTCGTATATCCACGCCGCCAGCGCCACCGGGCTGTCGACCAGTGCATAGCCGATCGTCTGCGGCCGCGTACTCTGCACCTTCGCATAGCCCGAATCGAACTTGGTGTAGCGCCGCCCTGCCTCCAGAGCCTCGCGCACTTCGGCGCCGTCTTGCGCCCGGTCCTGAGCTGAGGGGCGCGCCAGCGGCATGTTGGTGTGGATGCCCGCGAGCCCTTCAGGCGCCTGCCCGCCCATCGCGGTGGTGACGATGCCGCCCCAGTCGCCTCCTTGCGCGAACCAGCCCGCATAGCCCAGTCGCCGCATCAGTTCGGCCCATGCCCTGCCGATCCGCTCGACGCCCCAGCCGGTGCCCGAAGGCTTGCCCGAAAAGCCATACCCCGGCAGCGAGGGCACGACGACGTGGAAGGCGTCCTCGGCCCGCCCACCGTGCGCGACCGGGTCGGTCAGCGGCGCGATCACCTCCATGAACTCCACGACCGATCCCGGCCAGCCGTGCGTCAGGATCAGCGGCGCGGCCTGTTCGTGCGGTGAGCGGACGTGGAGGAAATGGATGTCCAGCCCGTCGATCCCAGTCGTGAACTGCCCGACCCCATTCAGCCGCGCCTCGCAGCGCCGCCAGTCGTAGCCATCCGCCCAGTAGGCGACGAGTTCCTGCAAGGCCGCCAGCGGCACCCCCTGCGACCAGTCCGCCACCGTCTCGCGCTCCGGCCAGCGGGTCGCGGCGAGGCGGCGGCGCAGGTCGTCGAGATCGCTCTGCGGAACGGCAAGATGGAAGGGGTTGATCGCGCTCATGCCCGCCACGCTATGCCGCAACTTTCGGCAACGCCAACGCCCGGTGCCAGCCTGTGACGGCAATCGGACGAGGCCCGCGCGGTCGCGAAATTGCTTCGGCCTCGCCGCATTGCCTCTTTACACGGCGCGCCAAGGTGCCCATAGGCTGCGGCATGACCCGTCTTCTCGGCCTTACCCTGCGACTTACCCGCCCTTGGGCGTGAGGTAGTGCGTCGGCCTGCGGCGCGCTCGGCGCTCAAGGGGACCAGATCACCGACCTTACCCGCAGAAGACTTCCCGAGCGAGACTACCCCATGACGATGCTGAAAGACCCTTCGGTCAAGTACCGCCCCTTCCCGCAGATCGACCTGCCGAACCGCCAGTGGCCTTCGCAGGTCATCACCAAGGCGCCGCGCTGGCTTTCCACCGACCTGCGCGACGGCAACCAGGCGCTGATCGATCCGATGGGCGCGGAAAAGAAGAGCCGCTTCTTCGACCTGCTGGTCAAGGTCGGCCTCAAGGAGATCGAAGTCGGCTTCCCCAGCGCGGGCGCGACCGAGTTCGACTTCATCCGCGGCCTCGTCGATGACGGCCGCATTCCCGACGACGTGCTGGTGCAGGTGCTGACCCAGTCGCGGCAGGATCTGATCGAGCGCACGTTCGAGAGCCTGGCGGGCGCGAAGGCCGGTATCGTGCACCTCTACAACGCCGTCTCTCCGCTGTGGCGCAACGTGGTGTTCGGCATGGAGCGCCACGAGATCCGCGGCATCGCCGAGACCGGCGCGAAGATCCTGCGCGATCAGGCGGCGAAGTACCCGCAGACGCAGTGGCACTTCGAGTACTCGCCTGAGACGTTCTCCACCGCAGAACTCGATTTCTCGATCGAGTGCTGCGAGGCGGTGATGGAAATCCTCAAGCCCACGCCCGAGAACCCGATCATCCTCAACCTGCCCGCGACGGTGGAGGCGGCGACGCCGAACATCTACGCGGACCAGATCGAGTACTTCTGCCGCAATCTGCCCAACCGCGATGCGGCGGTGATCTCGCTGCACACCCACAACGATCGCGGCACCGGCGTCGCGGCGGCGGAGCTGGGCCTGATGGCGGGCGCCGACCGCGTCGAGGGCTGCCTGTTCGGCAACGGCGAGCGCACCGGCAACTGCTGCCTCGTGACGGTCGCGATGAACATGTACACGCAGGGCGTGAACCCGGAACTGGACTTCTCGGACATCGACGAAGTGATCCAGACGGTCGAATACTGCAACCAGCTGAAGGTGGCCGAGCGTCACCCCTATGGCGGCGAACTGGTCTTTACCGCGTTCTCGGGATCGCACCAGGACGCGATCAAGAAGGGCTTCGCGGCGCAGGAAAAGCGCAACGACCAGATCTGGTCGGTGCCCTACCTGCCGATCGACCCCGCCGATCTGGGCCGCAGCTACGAAGCGGTGATCCGCGTGAACTCGCAGTCGGGCAAGGGCGGCTTCGCCTGGGTGATCGAGCAGGATCAGGGCCTCAAGCTGCCCAAGCGGATGCAGGCGCACTTCTCCAAGCACGTTCAGGAACTGGCCGACGAACTGGGCCGCGAACTGCAGGCGGGCGACATCTGGGACGTGTTCCAGAAGGCCTATCGCCTCAGCGGCGAGCAGCGCTTCCAGCTGATCGACTGGGACGAGGCGAAGGGCCCGGACAATACCCGCGTCTTCGCCGGCAAGATCGGCGTCGGCGGCAAGGAGCAGTCGGTGTCCGGCAAGGGCAACGGCCTGATCTCCTCCGTCACCGCCACGATCGCGGAGAGCTTCGGCGTCCACCTCGACGTGCGTGACTATGCCGAGCACTCGATGGGCAAGAGCAGCGACGCGCGCGCCGCCGCCTATGTCGAATGCGCCCTGCCCGATGGTCGCACCGTCTGGGGCGTGGGCATCGACGAGGACGTCGCCACCGCCAGCGTGCGCGCCGTGCTGAGCGCCGCCAACGCGGCCTGACGCCGGGCACGATTTTAGAGTTCGAAGGAGGGTCCGGCCGGGTGACGGTCGGACCCTTTTGCGTGCCCGGCCTGTGCGGTGCCGGTGCTGCTCTGGCGACGCCAGGTTCAGTTCAGTGCACGATCGCCGCCACAATGGCGGCAACCTTCGAAATGCCCTCCTGATCGGCTTTTGCGTGCAGCTGAGCCCGTATTGCGTACGCAGAGATGCCGGAAAACCGGGCTTTTCGTAACGGATGCAGGGCCATCCCGAAATTCCCTTCCGTTCACCGCCCGCTCCCGAAACGGTCTTGCGCATCCTAATGAGCCAATCCGAACCATAGCGCCACGACGGCTCCGTCTACCCGCGCCGTCCTCCCGCCACCGGCGTAACGCTCTGGCTACAGAGCATTAATTGGAGGACAGCACGATGCCACTCACCCAGTCGCGCAAGACAGCCAGGCACGCCCTGCTATGCGCCGCCACCATCCCCCTTCTCCTGCTCGGCGCCTGCGCCGACAGCGTGGGATTCAACACCGGACCCGGCGGAACTCCGAGCCCTTCGCCCAGCCCAAGCCCTTCTCCCAGCCCGACGCCGAGCCCAACGCCCACACCGGGTCCGACGCCGACGCCCAGCCCGACACCCACCCCCACGCCCCCGACCACCAGCTTCACCGGCTCGGCAGTAGGCGTCAGCGTCGGCAACACCTCGATCCTCGGCCCCAGCGGCTCGGGCACCCTCATCGTCGTCAACATCGCGCCGCCGGCCTCGGGCCAATCCACAAACAACCTCGCCGTCGATGTCCTCTCGGGCGACGACAAGGTCGTGGCGGTGAAGCTGCCGACGACCACGCAGCAGACGCAGGCCGCCCTCGCGCCGGTCGGCGCGCTGGCCGGAGCCCTGCTCGGGCAGCAGGCGAGCGCGACCGTGAACAGCGTGACCGATGGCCTCTCGCCCACAGTCGCCGCCGTCACCTCCACCGTCAGCACCGTTGCCAATCCGCTGCTCGATACGGTGAACGGCGTACTAGCCCCGGTGGTGGGGCAGAACGGCCTGCTCAGCCCGGTCACCGGCCAGCTCGGCGGACTGGCGGACGGCCTGACCGGCGCGCTGCCGGGAGGAGGCACCGGTCCCGCGCCGACCTACACTGGCCCGCTGGTGGGGCTCGATCTCGCCAACCACGGCGTCACCGGGCCAAGCACCTCGGGCACCCTGATCGCGGCCAACGTCCTGTCGAACAACCCGGGTCTCGTCTCGGGAACGCTGGTGACGGCTGACGTTCTCTCGGACGACAAGGTCGTCGATGTGAAGCTGCCCACCACGGCGGCAGGCGTCGCACAGGGCCTCGCCCCGGTCGGCAATCTGGCGGGAGCGCTGCTGGGCGCGCAAGTCGGCAGCACCGTCACGCAGGTCACCAACGGCGCCGCGCCTGTACTCGCGCCGGTCACGAGCGCGGTCAATACCGTGACCTCACCCGTGTTGGACACCCTCAACGGCACGCTCGGCCAGGTGGTCGGCGGCATAGGCTCGGGCCAGACCGGCGGCGATGCGTTGAGCCCCGTGACGGGTCTTGTCGGCGGCTTGCTGGGCGGTGTCGGCGGCGGCGCGGGAACGGGTGACATCCTTGCCCCGGTGACCGGCGTCGTGGGTGGCCTGCTCGGCGGTGTGGGCGGTGGCACCGGATCGGGCGAGGTGCTCGCGCCGGTGACGGGGATCGTCGGCGGCCTTCTCGGCGGGGTCAGCGGCGGTTCCGGCACGGGAGACGTGCTTGCCCCGGTGACCGGCCTCGTCGGCGGCCTGCTGGGGGGCACAACCGGTTCGAATAACGCTCTCGCACCCGTTACCGGGCTCGTCGGAGGACTGCTGGGCGGGGTTTCGGGCAACTAGGGACGAAGGTCCGCGTGTCCTTCCGCTCTGTTGCCCTCCCCCAGGGGGGACACGCTGCGACCCTGCTGCGGTGACGTAACAGGGGGGAGGCGGCTCTTGCCGGAGCCGCCTCCTTTTTGGTTCATTTCTTCTTGGGCAGCTCGATCTCGGCAGTGCCCAGGCACATCTTCACGCCCTTCTGGTTCTGCATGAGGTGCTTTACCTGCACCAGATGGCGCCCCTCGTCGTCGATCATCTTGTCGACCACTTCGGCGGTCTGGATGGTGACGTCGCCCGAAAGCGCAGGGCCGCGATAGTTCGCGGTCGAGTGGACGACCATGCCCCACTCGCCCGCCCATCCGGCAAGGTAATCCGTCACCCATGCCCCCATCGACGCCCCGTAGCCATAAGCGCGCGGCATGCCGATCTTGCGGGCATACTTGGGGAACAGGTGCCCACGCGAAGGACCGTAATAGGCGCCGTCGGTCAGTTCCGGGTTGATCCGTTCCATCACCGGGTCGTTCTCGTGCCCAGCCATTTCCTTGGTGAAGCCAAGCGCCTCAAGATCGATGGTGCGGCGGTCCAGCGTACCCCAAACGGTGAACAGGTAGGACCGCCATTCGGTGGTGAAGCTGGCGACAGTGTGCGGGCCGAAGACGCGCTCGGGCAATTGATCGCCCACGTTCACGTCGTCCCACCAGCGCTCGCCGTGGCCGAGGTCGTGTAGCATCTGCACCCATGCGAACTTGCGCGCTTCCAGCGCCTCGATCTCGGCGTCGGTCCACTCCGGTTCCTCGAACTCGGTGGTATCGACACGCGCGCCGCCCGCCGCCGCGCGATAGCGGATCGCGGTGGACCGCTGCTTGGCGATCAGTTCGCCATGCTGGTTGCGGTAGTAGTTGTCGCCGCGCTGGAAGCAGGTCGGGCCGAAGCCGGTGTCCTTGACCGTGTAGTCGTAGGGAATGCGCTCGTTGGTGATGGTGTCGCCGCCGAACACGCGCGGGCCGTAGTGCCAGAACTCGTCCCCGCCGAACAGCAGGTGCGATTCGGCGATCCCGCCCATGCAGGACGAGGACGTGCCGTGGCTGTCGTCCATGACGATGGGGAAGCTCTGCGGCGCGACGAGCTTGCCCCAGCGGCTCGCGGCAGCGAAGGCCGGGTCGAAATGGGCGAGATTGGGGTAGTGCATCGCCTGCACCCAGCGGCGGATGTCGTTGTTGCCCAGCGGCTCGCGGATCGGCGAACTGTCTATGACCGTGCCGAGATACTGGTCGATGTCCGAGCAATCGAACGGGGCGTCGGCAAGATCCGACATGGCGCTTCTCCTCTCCTGCTAATCGACAACGGTGTCTATTTCAGCATCGAGGCGAGGTCACGCCTGCCGGCGACGGAAACGCGGGGGCGGTAAGGCGGCTCTCTCGACAGGCGGCGCGCGGGCGATTATGCCAGTGTTTAATCGAACGATTAAAACGGAGACGAGATGCCCTTCCCCGCGCCACAGTCGCTGCGCCTGCCCGTGATCGCGGCCCCCATGTTCATCGTCTCCAACCCCGAACTGGTGATCGCACAGGTGCGCAGCGGCGTGGTCGGCAGCTTTCCCGCGCTCAACGCCCGGCCCTCCAGCCAACTCGACGAATGGCTGCACCGCATCACCGAGGAGACCGCCGGGTGCGAGGCGCCCTTCGCGGTGAACCTCATCGTCCACCGCACCAATACGCGGCTGGAAGAAGACCTTGCCGTGCTGGAAAAGTGGAAGGTGCCGCTCGTCATCACCTCGCTCGGCGCGAACGTCGAGGTAAACGCGGCAGTCCACGGCTGGGGCGGCGTGGTGATGCACGACGTGATCGACGACATGTTCGCCCGCAAGGCCATCGACAAGGGCGCGGACGGCCTGATCGCGGTCGCGGCCGGCGCAGGCGGGCACGCCGGGCCACAGTCACCCTTCGCACTGATGCAGGAGATCCGCAGCTGGTTCGACGGGCCGGTGGCGCTGTCGGGCGCGATCGCGTGTGGCCGCTCGATCCTGGCGGCGCAGGCGATGGGAGCGGACTTCGCCTATATCGGCACGCCCTGGATCGCCACGGCAGAGGCCCATGCGCCCGACGGGTACAAGCAGGCCATCGTCGACGGCCACGCGGCCGACATCGTCAATTCCAACCTCTTCACCGGCGTCCACGGCAATTACCTGCGTCCCTCGATCATCGCGGCGGGCATGGACCCGGACAATCTGCCGCAGGGTGACAAGAGCACGATGGACTTCGGATCGGGCGGGAACACCGCCGCAAAGGCATGGAAGGACATCTGGGGCGCCGGACAGGGCATCGGCGCCGTCCGCGCTGTCGAAACGGTGGCCGGGCGCGTGGAGGCGCTGGCGGCGCAGTATCAGTCGGCGAAGGCGGAGATGCGCGGCCTCGTCGGCATCGACTGAACCGGCATGGCCTCCGCCAACACACCCGTTGCGCCCCAGAGCGTCTCGGCCATTGCGTCGAGTTCGGTGAAGTCCACGCCCTTGCCCAGAGGATCGCGGCGGTTGAGCCGTAGCCGCCGCTTCCGACCGTCGAGCAGGAACCGGCGCAGCGCGCGTTGCAACAGGTCGAGGCGCATCTGAGCCTCAACCAGCGCGGCCTGCGGGTCGCTGCCCCGCAGCGCCGCCCAGCCACTCTCGATCTGCCCGACCCGCTCGATCACGAGTTGACTGTAGAGCCGATGCGGTCCGCGATGCAGCGGCAGGCCCATGCGCATCGCGGCGGTTTCCTCGCAGGGGAGCAGGAGGCCGTTCTCACGGAAGTCGTCGAAGCGCCGGTTATCGTCGCCGATGCCCTCCAGCATGCGCGCAAACGCGGAGCGCCCCAGCAACTGGCGCGGCAGCAGGTGGTGGCGCTGCAGGCCGGGGTCGTAGCCGGGGGCGTCGCTCCGGTTGACGGAGCGGAAGGACAAGTGTCGGCGACGTGCGCTCAGCCGGTCGCCTCGCGCCAGACGAAGACGAGCTTGCCCACCTGAGAGGGCTCGGCGATCAGCACTTGCGTCCCTGCATCGATGCGCTGCGGCTGGGTCACGGCGCCGTTGCGCACGAAGTGGTCGATGACCCGCACCGCCAGCTTGGCCGTGTCTGCGCGAAGCTCGTCAGCCCTGCCCTCAAGCTGCATTTCGTGCCCGGTGAAGTGCGCGAGGCCGCGACTGGCAAGGCTGCCGTCCTGCGCCGGGAGCAGCGCGGTCAGCCCCAGCGCCGGAAAGGCGCCGCCGCCCAGCCAGTTGAGCACCATGCGGCAGAAGTAGCCGGGCTCCATCAGCGTGTTCGCCGGCCCCCAGGCCACCGCGCGCGCCGTGGGCAGCCCGAGTGCGATGTTGGCGGCGAGCCCCATCATCACGCGCACGACGGGCTGAAGCCCAGCCCCCGCAATGATGTGCCCCGATGGGATCAGTTCGATCGCCTCCAGCGCGTCGAGAGCCAGATCCTCCTCGAACCCGAAGCGCTGGATCGGTTCGCGAACGCACGTCGATTCCCCCGGCTCCAGTCCGAGAAGGTCGAAAGTCAGTCCGCTCGCGAGGATTTCCAGCCAAGTCGCATCCCCCTGGGGGCGAAGCGTCACGTTGGCGAACAGGCCGTTCTCCCGCGCAGTCGCGATCACCCGCTCGACAGCATCCGCATCCGGCCGGTCGCCGGGGTGGAAAAGCAGGGAAAGCCCTACGGTCTTCTGGTCGCCCTCGGCCATATGCGCACTAGGCAACATTTCCATCGTCCCGTCGAGTCCGTTCGGCAAGCTGTTGTCCCCTTTTTGAGAAAACCGCGTCAGAAGATTCCCAGCCGCAGCCCTTCCGCCATCGCCGCGCCCAGATCGCGACATACTTCCAGCTCAGCCTCCCCCACGCATTTCGGCGCGAGGATCGCCTCGGGCGTCTGTGCGCCGAGGTTGACGATCACCGGTTCCGCCACCCGCCGCAGCCGCCAGCCGGTCACGATACGGTCGATCTGCGCCTGCGCGCCGCGTCCGTCCGATCCCGCCGCGATGGCCGTGACGTAGGGCCGCCCCTCTATCCGGCCGAGCAGCGGGTAATAGCAGCGGTCGAACATCTCCTTCATCATGCCCGTCATCGAACCGAGGTTCTCCGGGCACACGAAGGCATAGCCCGAGGCCGCCAGCAGGTCTTGCGCAGATACGTCCGAAGCGGCGATGAGGCGCGCATCTGCCTCCGCACCGGAGTAAAGCGCCTCGGCCATGGAACGGGCGGCGCCGGTGCGGCTGTGCCAGATGATAGCGAGCAAAGAATCAGCAGCCCTTGTTGCCTCCGCCCATCATACCCCCAAGCCCGCCGAGCATGCCACCCAGCCCCTTCTTCGGCTTGCACGCGGGCTTCTTCTCATCCTCCCCTTCCGCGTCCTGCATCCCCGCCGCGCTCATGCTCATGCCCTGTGCCTGCATCCAACTGGTCGTCGAGCGATGGCGGATGCGCGCGGTCCATTCGGGCTTCCACGCGATCTTCGGATCGGCGGGACGCGGGGGATAGGCGAAGCTTTCCTGAGGCCCGAAGGCGGTCAGCGTACCCACGCGGAAGTCCGGCGATGCAGCGACGACCTCCGCCGGGATCACGCAACTGGTCGCGGTCGGCGCCATCAGCGTGCCGGTCTTCACCAGCGAGGCCGCCTGGTCGGGCGTGATCCAGTCCATCAAGCCGCCGCCGAACTGCTTGTCGGCGCTGCTGGTCCACATCACCACGTCGCCCATCGCCTCGCCGCCGGGGCCCTGCTTGCCGCCCGTCAGGAACGCCAGCCACGCCGTCGCGCCCGGTATCCCGGTCCAGCTCAGCCGCGACGCGCCGCTCGGCAAAGTCGCGGTGCGCGAGGTGATCGGCGCCATGAAGTCCTTCGTCAGCGTGAAGTTCATCTCCGGCGCATAGGTGCTCACCACCTTCTGCGGACCGATCAGCGAACTGTCCGCCTTGACGAACTTGTGGTCATCCGCGGGCCAGCGCGAGAAGCTGCGCGAATTGTCCTGTGTCGGCCCCCAGTCGCGCAGCACCGCCGAGCCCGGCAGCGCGGGCGGCTTCTGCCCCGCCGCGATCTTCGCGAAATCGAGCACGACCGGCTGCCCCTTGGGCGCGTGTTCCCCACAGCCCCAGAAGATCAGCAGTCGCCCCTTGGGCTTCTCCGGCAGGATTTCAGGATCACCCTCGGGCTTGGGCGGAGCGACCAGCGCCACCGACTTGCCGAGCTTGGCAGCTGGCGGGACGAAGTGGTCGGCCTTGGCCTTGCCACCCGCGGGCGTCTGTGCCGAACCGAGCCGCAGGTAGAGTTCGTGCTGTACGTTGCTGCCGCCCCCGCCCATCATCATGCTCATCGCCGCGCCCATGCCGCCACCCATGCCTCCGAAGCCGGAGACGGTGCCCGCGCGCATGTCGTAACGGGCGACGGGCGCAGTATCCGCCGCCGCCAGCACGACGACCGGGACTGCCCCCAGCGGCACGACGACCAAGGCAATACGCGCAGCTCTACTTGCGAACATCATGAACTCTCCTTCCCCGTTTCCTCGACCTTACTTCGCCACATCGCGGCCAACTAACGACAAATGCCGTCACGAAATGCGGGGACCGACGAAGCGCCGAGACTTTCCGTCCAAGAGCGGCTGCGGTAGTGCGGGCGCATGGAATCACGATCCGCCTGTGTCTTCGGGATCGACCGCTCGCTGACGGGCAAGGCCTGGCGCTGGCGCGGCGGCAACATGGACCTCAGCGAGAGGTTCGGCGGCGGCCCTGCCGGTCTCGAAGACGATATCGTCACCCAGCTCCTGCTCGCACGCGGCGTCGCGCGGGATGATCTGGAGCGTCACCGCAACCCGTCGCTGCGGGCCTTCCTGCCCGATCCTTCCGCCTTCCGCGACATGGACGCGGCGGCGGAGCGCCTGGCGCAGGCGGTGATGACCGACGAGACCGTCACCGTCTACGGCGACTACGACGTCGATGGCGCGACCAGCGCCGCGCTGCTGATCCTGCTGCTGCGCGGGCTCGGCCATCAGGCGCGCTACTACATCCCCGACCGCCTGCTCGAAGGCTACGGCCCCTCGGGCGAGGCGCTGGTGCGCATCGCGGGCGAAGGCTCCAGCCTGATCGTCACCGTGGACTGCGGCGCGATGGCCCACGAAGCGCTGGAGATGGCGCACGGCGCGGGCGTCGACGTGATCGTGGTCGATCACCACAAGTGCTCGCCCGTGCTTCCCCGCGCCGCCGCGCTGGTCAATCCGAACCGGCTGGACGAGGACGAACTGGCCGCATCCCACGGCCACCTCGCCGCCGTGGGTGTCGCGTTCCTGCTGGCGGTGGCGACCGTGCGCACGCTGCGCCGCCGCGGCTACTTCGAGAGCCGGCGCGAGCCCGACCTGTTCGCCCTGCTCGATCTCGTCGCGCTCGGCACCGTGGCCGACGTCGCGGCGCTGCACGGCCTCAACCGGGCGCTGGTGGCGCAGGGCCTCAAGGTCATGGCCAAGCGCGACAATATCGGCATGTCGGCGCTGATCGACGCAAGCCGCCTCGGCCGCGCGCCGACCTGCAGCGACCTCGGCTTCGCGCTCGGCCCGCGCATAAATGCGGGCGGGCGCGTGGGCGAATCGACGCTCGGCGTGCGCCTGCTGACCACCACCGACGCCGACGAGGCGCGCGACATCGCCGCGCAGCTTTCCCGCCTCAACGACGAGCGCCGCGCCATCGAGCAGGCGGTGCAGGAAATGGCCGAGGCGCAGATCGACCGCCAGCACAACCGCTCGGTCATCGTCTGCGCGGGCGAAGGCTGGCACCCCGGCGTGATCGGCATCGTCGCGGGCCGCATCAAGGAGAAGACCGGCAAGCCCGCCATCGTCATCGCGCTCGACGCCGACGATGCAGGCAATGGCAAGGGCTCTGGCCGCTCGATCCCCGGCGTGGACCTCGGCGCCGCGATCATCGCCGCGCGCGAGGCCGGGCTGCTGGTCGCGGGCGGCGGACACGCCATGGCCTGCGGCCTCACCATCGCGTCGGACAAGCTGGAAGCCCTGTCGGAGTGGCTGGACGAACGCCTTGCCGCCGACGTCTCGATGGCGAGCGCCAACCGGCACATGCTGCTCGACCTTGCGGTGTCGCCCGGCGGCCTCGTCCCCTCGCTGGTGGAGACGCTGGAGAGCGCGGGCCCCTACGGCATGGGTTGGCCCGGACCGCGCGTGGCCGTAGGTCCTGTGCGGATCGTCAAGGCGGATGTGGTGGGCGCGGATCACCTGCGCCTGATCGTCTCCGGCCCCGACGGCGGACGGTTCAAGGCCATGGCCTTCCGTAGCGCCGAGACGGACATGGGGCAGGCCCTCCTCCACGCCGCGCAGGGACGCAAGCTATGGCTCGCCGGACGGGCCAGGATCGACGACTGGGGCAGCCGCCCGGCAGCCGAACTGCACTTCGACGACGCAGCCTTCTGCGACTGAAAGGAAACCTTCAAAAAAGTTGCGAGATAAGGGTTGACCACCCCCGGACCCACGGCTAGAGGCCCGGTCCTGCCTCCGGCGCAACCCGGTTTGGCCCCTTCGTCTAGCGGTCTAGGACGCGGCCCTTTCACGGCTGAAACACGGGTTCGATTCCCGTAGGGGTCACCATCGGTTGCATCGAACGGCAGCTTGAAATGGCCTTTTGGCCCCTTCGTCTAGCGGTCTAGGACGTCGCCCTCTCACGGCGAAAACACGGGTTCGAGTCCCGTAGGGGTCACCATTCGATGCAATCGTGTGGTCGTTCGAAAAGGCATCATGGCCCCTTCGTCTAGCGGTCTAGGACGCGGCCCTTTCACGGCTGAAACACGGGTTCGATTCCCGTAGGGGTCACCATTTCTTCCGGAACCAACGGCTCCGAACCCTTTCCTCACATCGTTGTCAGACTTCGCCCGCCGCCGCGAAGGCATCCATCGCGCGGGTCGAGTAGACCAGCGCCGCACCGGCATTGAGGGCGATCCCGATGCCGAGCGCCTCGGCCAGTTCCTCCACCGTCGCACCCGCATCGCGCGCGGCCTTGGTATGCACCGTGATGCAGCCGTCGCAGCGTAGCGTGATGGCGACGGCCGCCGCGATCAGTTCGCGGGTCTTGGCGTCGAGGTGGCCGGTCTTGGCCGACGCGCCGCTCAGCGCCGCATAGCCGCGCGTCGTTTCGGGGCTGAGCTTGCCGATGGCGCCCACTCCGGCGAGGATCTGGCTGCGGTACTCGTTCCAATCCAACATGTGCATGACGGTCACTCTCCTGGATGCGGGCCGACATCGGGCCCCGGCCCTGACAGGGCCGCGAGCGGAGAGTGCTGGCGGCGAAGGGGCGCTGGCAAGCGGGCCAAATCGCACAGGCCCCGTTCGCGATCTCGCCTTGCCTGCTTGGCCGCCCGGGCAGCCCTGTCGGCAAGGCTGTGGATAAGCCCGGCATGACCGGTGCATCGAGCGAGCACAAAAAAGGGGAGCGCATCGCGCTCCCCTTTCCCGTTTTTCCAGCGTAGCGCCGATCAGGAGATCGGCGGCACCGGCTGCGGCGGCACGTCGTCGTCCTCTTCGTGGACTTCAACGATGCCGCGGCCGACGTGGCTCTTGCGGTAGCCGTAGCCGAAGTAGAACGCGAGGCCGATGGCGCCCCAGATGGGAAGCACCAGCATCGCCTCGGTCGGCAGGTTGAAGAACAGGATGACGCAGCCCAGCGCCGCGATCGGAGCAACGATCCACACCAGCGGGGTGCGGAACGGACGCACGCGCTGCGGATCGCGCAGGCGCAGGATCAGCACCGCGACCGACACCATGAAGAACGCGAAGAGCGTGCCCGAGTTGGAGATGTCGGCAAGCTGGCCGACGGGCAGTAGCGCAGCGGCGATCGCCACGAAGATGCCGGTCAGCAGCGTCACGATGTGCGGGGTCTTCCACTTGGGGTGGATGGTCGCCAGCTTCTCCGGCAGCAGGCCGTCGCGGGCCATGACGAAGAAGATGCGGGTCTGGCCGTAGAGCATCATCAGGATGACCGAGGGCAGCGCCAGGTTGGCGGCGAGGCCGATGAGGTCGCCAGCGCGGGTGTAGTTGATCGAGCGCAGGACGTGGGCCAGCGCCTCGTTCGAGCAGACCAGCGGCGTCTCGCCCTTGGCGGCGAGCGCGGCGCACTGTGCGGCGAACTCGGCCGAGCCCGGCTGCACGCCCAGAGCGGTCGGCTGCGCGCCGATGGCGCCGATCGCTCCGCCCGCGACGAGCAGATAGAACACCGTACACAGCGCAAGGCTGCCGATCAGGCCGATCGGCACGTTGCGCTGCGGATCACGGGTTTCCTCGGCAGCGGTCGAAACCGCGTCGAAGCCGACATAGGCGAAGAAGATCGACGACGCGGCGCCGACGATGCCCATGCCGCTCGTCCCTGCGGGGCCAAACCAGCCGTTGGGGGCGAAGGGCGCGAAATGCTCGGAATTCATCGAGGGCAGCGCGAGCGCGATGAACATCGTCAGCGCGGCGACCTTGATGGCGACGAGGATGGCGTTGAAGGTGGCGCTTTCCTTGGTGCCGATCATCAGCAGCATGGTCACGGCCAGCGCCACGACGACGGCGGGAACGTTGATGATGCCGCTGGAGAAGTCGACGCCCGAAAGCGACCAGGTCGGCCCGGCGGAGAGCATCGCCGGTAACTCGAACCCCGTCAGACTTTTCAGCAGACCCATGAAGTAGCCGGACCAGCCGACCGAGACCGCCGATGCCGCGACGGCATATTCGAGGATCAGCGCCCAGCCGACCATCCAGGCCAGCAGTTCGCCAACCACGGCGTAGGAGTAAGTGTAGGCGGAGCCGGAAACCGGCACCATCGAAGCGAGTTCCGAATAGCACAGTGCCGCCACCGCGCAGACGAAGCCGGCGATGACGAAGCTCCACATCATGCCCGGTCCGGCCTTCTGCGCCGCCGCAGCGGTGAGCACGAAGATGCCGGTGCCGATGATGGCGCCGACGCCCAGAAGGGTCAGCTGTACGGGCCCGAGTGATCGGTGAAGAGATTTCTTTTCCGCTGTCGCCAGAATGGCGTCGAGCGGCTTAACGCGTCCGAACATGTGGAACCCCGAATTGCGAATGGCGGGAGGCTAACGACACGAAGGCGCTTGGCAAGAGCCCTCTGTCGGAAATTCCCCAAGATTGTAATATTCTTTCTACATTCGGTGTTAATCGCGCGGCGCACGGATGGCGCGGGCCAGTCTGGAGATTTGCCGGGGGCCAGCAGCGTCGCTAAAAGCCCCGTCATGTCCACGACCTTCCAGCTCGACACCGCGACCAGCCGCGCGAATCCAACCCCGGCGCCGATGAAGCGCCTGACGATCCCGGCGATTCGCCGACGCAAGAAGGACGGCGTCACCGCCGAACCGATCGTCATGCTGACCGCCTATACCGCGCGGCAGGCGCAGCTGCTCGACGCGCATTGCGACCTGCTGCTGGTCGGCGACAGTCTGGGGCAGGTGATCTACGGGCTGCCCTCCAGCGTGCCGGTGACGCTGGAGATGATGATCGCGCACGGCGCCGCCGTGGTGCGCGGCAGCTATCACGCGGCCGTCATCGTCGACATGCCCTTCGGCACTTACGAGCAGTCCCCCCAGCAGGCCTTCGAGAACGCCGCACGGCTGCTCAAGGAAACCGGCTGCGCGGGCGTGAAGCTGGAAGGCGGCGCCGCCATGGCCGAGACCGTCCGCTTCCTCAACGAACGCGGCATCCCGGTGCAGGGCCACATCGGCCTGACCCCGCAGGCGGTGAACGTGCTCGGCGGCTACAACGCGCGCGGACGCAGCGACGAGGAAGCGGCCAAGATCGTGTCCGACGCAAAGGCGCTCGATCAGGCCGGTGCGTTCTCCATCGTGATCGAGGGTGTGGTGGAACCCATCGCCATCGAGGCCACGAAGGCCATTGCCTGCCCCAGCATCGGCATCGGCGGTTCGGCCCAGTGCGACGGGCAGGTGCTCGTCACCGAGGACATGCTCGGCATGTTCGAGCGGGTGCCGCGTTTCGTGAAGCGTTATGCGGACATGGCCTCGGTCGTGACCGAAGCCGCGGCGCAGTACGCGGCGGAAGTGCGCGAACGCAGTTTCCCCGGCGTGGACCAGACCTACCAGCCGAAGTGAGGGCGGCGTCGTCCCGGCGAAGGCCGGGACCGCTGGCGGTCTTCAGGAGGTGTCCTGCCGATGGGGCTTCGACAGGCTCAGCCTGAGCGGGTTGGAAGAATTGTTGCACCGTCATTCCCGCGAAGGCGGGAACCCATCTCCTGACATTGCCTGTTGCACGTGCGTCAGATGGATCCCCGCCTGCGCGGGGATGACGGTGAAGGTTTGAGGAAAAGCGCAGCGCTATCAACCCGCTCAGGCTGAGCTTGTCGAAGCCCACGCCGGTAACGCCCGCGTAGAGGCAGCTTGCTACGCCTACCGCAACCGCCGCCTTGCATCCGCGATCAGCGCCGTGTTGCCCAGCATCGCCTGCGCTTTGTCCAGCAGCGCCCGAGCCTCCACCACGCGGTCTCCCGCCGCCGCGTAGCTATACCCCAGCGCCTGCGTCGCCATCGGATTGGCCCGCTGCAGGCGGTAGGCGATCAGCGCGGCATCCTGCGCCGCGCCGAAGTCGCCCACGCCCGCCTCGGCCATGGCAAGGTCGAAGAGCAGTTCGACGTCCCCTGCCCCGCCGTTGTCGCGCAGCCATGCTAGGATGCTGCGCGCCCGCGCGATGTCGCCGCCAGCCACCGCGAGTTGCGCCGCGGCGCGCAGGGCCGGTCGGCTGGTCGGGCTCTGCCGCAGGAAGCCATCGACCAGTACCCTCGCCCCGGCGGGATCGCGGGCCATGGAATAGGCGGCGAAGCGGCGCTCGAACAGGGTTTCGGGCATGCGGATCTCCGCCGCCAGCGCGTAGCGCGCCTGCGCCTCCGCCGCATGGCCGAGAGCAAGCTGCACGTCGCCCGCCAGCGCCTGCGCATCGTAGAAGCCGGGGTCGGAACGGCGCGTCGCTTCCGCTGCTGCCTCGGCCCCGCCGGTCTGGCCCATCGCCAGCAGTTCGCCGATCCGCCCGGCATCGCCCAGCACGCGAAGCTGCGCGGGCTGCACCCGCGCCGCGCGGTCGAGCAGTTCGCCCGCGTGCTGCCGCTCGCCCAGCGTTTCGAACGCGCGCGCCACGGAAGTGAGCATGTAGGGCGAGGCTTCCCCATCGGCCACGTCCTTGGCGAAGCGCAGCGTGGCATAGCGGTATTGCCCGCCCATCAGGATCGCGCGCAGCAGCAGTTCGCGCGCGCGCAGGTTGTCGGGGCGCAGGCGCAGGACTTCCTCCAGCGCCTCGGACGCAGCACGCGCATTGCCGGCGGCGATCTCGGTCACGCCGCGCAGCATCTGGACGCCGGGCTGGTCGTCGAGCTTGCCCTTGGTACGCGCCAGCAGGCCACGCGCGAGGCCGTACTTGCCCGCGCGCGCCGCCAGCACGGCCTGCAGGTAATAGGCGCGCGGGTTCTTCGGGCTCAGTTCGAGCACGCGGCGCGTAACCGTCAGGCACTCGCTGGCGTGGCCGAGTTCGCCCAGCGTCGCAGCATATTCGAGCAGCGCCGATACGTCCTTGGGCTGGCTCATGATCGCCCGCTCGAACCAAGGGATCGCGGCGAGCAGGCCGTAGCGGTCGCGAACAAGCTGGCCCCGGAATTCGAGCGCGCGCACATCGTTCGGGGCGAGCTTCAGGGCATGGTCCGCCGCATCGATGGCAAGGCGATGTTCGCCGCCCGCATAGCGCAGGCGGCCGATCTCGACCCAGAGCGCGGCATCGTCGGGAATGATCTTCAGCGCCTGATCGTAGGCGCGGCCCGAAGCGGGCAGATTGCCGTCGAGCCGCTCCAGCATGGCGAGCGCGCGCCAGCCCTCGGCCGCGCTGGCAGGCGCGAACTGCCCCGGCGCAAGCCAGCCGCGTGCGCGGTCGCGGCGGTTCTGCGCCATCAGCGCCTCGCCCATGAAGGCGTTCACTTCGCTGGGCGGAGCGCCCTGCTCCAGCGCCGCGCGCAGCTTCGCCTCGGCGTCGATGCCGTCGCCCTTCGCAATCGCCTTGCGCGCCTGCGAGACGAGCGTCTCCCACCGCTTCGCCTCGCTATGGGCCACGGGCGTGGCGGTGGTGAAGACCATGGAAAAACAGGCGACGAGAATCAGCAGCGGCGGCACGATCGCCGCCACCCATTTCACCAGCCCCCGGAAACGCCCCCCGCGCATCGCTGTGTCAGGTCACGATATCAGGACGGTTGCAGGTCATATTGCTTGAGCAGGTCGTACAGCGTCGGCCGGCTGATCCCGAGCATCTTGGCGGTGCTGGAGATATTGCCCTCGCTGCGGGCGAGCGCATGGCGGATCACCTTGCGGTCGGCCTGTTCGCGCGCGGTCTTGAGGTTGAGCGCGGCGGCGACCTGCTCGTCCGGGTCGGCAAGGTCGAGGTCGGTGGCGGAAACCAGCTTCTCGTCGGCCATAATGACCGCGCGCTTCACGCGGTTCTCCAGTTCGCGCACGTTGCCCGGCCAGCCCCATGCGTCGATGGCGGCGAGCGCATCGGCGGAGAAGCCGCGCACGCGCGGGTTCATCTCCTTGGCGTAGCGGGTCAGGAACGCCTTCGCGAGCAGGGTCGGATCGCCCGGTCGCTCGGCAAGGCTGGGGATGCGCACGACGATCTCGGCAAGGCGATAATAGAGGTCTTCGCGGAAGCGGCCTTCGGCGATCATCGCTTCGAGGTTCTGGTGCGTGGCGCAGACGACGCGGGTGTCGACGGGAATCGATTCGCGGCTGCCCACGCGCTCGATCACGCGCTCCTGCAGGAAGCGCAGCAGCTTGACCTGAAGCTGGAGCGGGATGTCGCCCACTTCGTCGAGGAACAGGGTGCCCCCCGCCGCCTGCTCGATCTTGCCGGGCGTGGTCTTGACCGCGCCGGTGAAAGCGCCCTTCTCGTGCCCGAACAGTTCGCTTTCGAGGAGGTTTTCCGGGATCGCGGCGCAGTTGATCGCCACGAACTCGCGCTTGGCGCGCCCGCTCGCCTCATGGACGCCGCGCGCCAGCAGTTCCTTGCCGGTGCCGCTCGCGCCCAGCAGCATCACCGAGACGCTGGTGTTGGCGACGCGCTCTATGGTTCGGGCGACCTTAACCATCTCGGGCGCGGCGGTGATCATGCGGCCGAGCACGGTCTCGTCCTCCACCCTGCCCGCAAGGCGGCGGTTCTCGGCCTCGATGCGGTGCAGGTGCAGCGCGCGGCGAACGATGTGGCCCAGCGCGTCGATGTCGACCGGCTTCTGGTAGAAGTCGTAGGCCCCGCGCGCGATCGCCTGCAACGCGCTCTCCCGCGCGCCGTGGCCCGATGCGACGACGACCTTGGTGTCGGGCTTGAGCGCCATGATCTCGTCGAGCACGGCGAAGCCCTCGGTCGTGCCGTCAGGGTCCGGCGGCAGGCCAAGGTCGAGCGTCACCACGTCCGGCATCTCCGAACGCAGCAATGCGATGGCGCTGGCGCGGTCTCCGGCGACGAAGACCTCGAAATCCTCGTAGGCCCATTTCAGCTGCGCCTGCAGGCCCGCGTCATCCTCCACCACAAGGAGCTTCGGGAGGCTCTCGGTCGTCATCAGGCTACCCTCTGGTCGCTGTAGGTGCTGTTCAGGTATGTGTCGGTCGCCGTCGAAAGCGGCAGACGGACGGTGAAGCGGGAGCCGAGCCCCTCACGGGATTCCACGTCGAGGCGGCCGCGCATGGCCCGCACAAGCTCACGCGCCTCGAACGCGCCGATGCCGAAACCGCCGGATTTCGTGGATACGAAGGGCTTGAACAGGCGGTTGCGCACGAAGTCCGCACTCATCCCGGTGCCGCTGTCGAGCACCTCGAACCGCGCATTTCCGCCATCGAGGCCGAGCGAGATGAACACCGGACTCCCCGGCGCGCTCGCATCCACCGCGTTCTGGACAAGGTGGACGAGCACCTGCTCCAGCGAATGGCGGCTGGCAGTGATGGTCAGGTCGCGCGATTCCGCAAGGATTACATGGGGATAGGCCTTGAAACGCTCCATCACCATGGTCAGCACCTCGCAGGCGCTGACGTTCTCCACCCGGTCGACGCCGCCCGACCCGTAGCGCGAAAGCCGCGCCAGCAGCGCGTTGAGCTTGTCCGAGGAATTGCGCAGCGTCACTAGCATATCCGCCCGGAATGCGGGCTTTTCGGCATGGAGCTCGGCATTGCGGGCGAGCAGGCTGAACTGGCTCGCGAGGTTCTTGATGTCGTGCATCACGAAGGCAATGCGGCGGTGGAAGTCCTCGAAACGCGCCGATTCCGCGAGCGCGAGCTGGCTGGAATTCTCCGAAAGATAGCTCGCCACCTGCTGCCCGATGACGCGCAGGAGGTCGAAATCCTCCCAGTCGAACTTGCGCACGATCTGCGGCCGGGCGAGCACGACCATGCCGACGAGGCGCTCGTAATGGACCAGCGGGATCATCGCCCAGGCGCGCGGATGCTCGATCAGCCAGGACGGTACTTCGCCGTCACCTTCGCGGCCCGCGCGCACGTCATCAAGGTCGGCGATGTAGCCGCTGCGCTCGAACCAGGCGATGTCCTGCACTGCCATGGCGATGGCCGGAACCTCGATTTCCCGCCAGTTCCAGCGCGCCGCCAGCGTCAGTTCGCCAAGGTCTCCGGGCGTCAGGAGAAGGCCCGCCGGGCTCTCGAAGACGTCGGCGATGGACTGCACCACGCGCTCCCCGAGCGGGGCGGACTGGTCGCTGCCGATGGTGCGGGTGAAGCGCAGCCATTCCTCGCGGTAGTCATAGCGGTGCTGGAAAAAATGCTTGGCGAGGATGACCTTGAACCATCCGCGCACCCGCCGAGAGGGCAGCACCACCAGCGCCGCCGCGCTGCCCAGCGTCAGGAAGGCGAGTTCGACCAGCCGCGCGAAGTTGCCGCCCGCATAGGACAGCCACTGCGCCACTGCGACCATGGCGACGAGGTAGACGCCGATGACGAGGAGCGAAAACGTCTGGAACGTCACAGCACGCGAAGGGCGGATGCGCAGGTCGTCGCGGTTCAGCGCACCGCCGATCCCGATGCACACTGCCATTGCGGCAGCGGCAACGCCCCGCAGCGCGGCGATGTCGTAGGGCCAGTTCCCGGCGAGATAGGCGATCGTATAAAGGTTGAGGTCGAAGGCCCACAGGATCGCGAGGCCCGACGCCGGCCAGCGCAGCGCAGCGCGCGATTCGCGCGGTGCGCCCGCATAGAGGTTGTGCGCCAGCACCAACCCGCCGACCGTCACCAGCAGGCGGAACATGACGTTGAAGTCGAAAGCGACCGTCAGAACCTCGTTATCCATCTCCAGCCGCGAGAGGCCTGAGTTGACCAGAAGGTGCAGCACCTCCACCGCACCGAGCGCGAAGATCACCGGCCGGATCGGCGCGACGCTGGCGTCGCGCCCGTCGCTGGCGAACAGGCGGTAGACCACCACCAGCCAAGCGAGGTTGCGGGCGCTTTCGGCGAGCGCAGGCGCGAAAGTCACTGTCGGCGTCGCGATGGATGCCGCGCAGGCGAGGCTCCAGAGCGCGGTCAGGAACAGCGCGATCACGATCGCCGTCCCGGCCCCGCCGAACCGGTCGCGCCGCGAGATCAGCCAGATCGCCACGCTCGCGAGCGCGATGGCACCGGTCAGATCGAGACCGACGCCGACCGTCGCCCAGATGGCCGACGCCTTCATCACCGTGCGCCCTCGCTCCAGATCACCACGCGAATGGTCTGCAGGATGATGAGGAAATCGAGGAACGGCGTGTAGTTCTTGGCGTAGTAGAGGTCGTATTCCAGCTTGTGTCGCGCATCCTCGATGGATGCGCCGTAGGGGTAGTTGATCTGCGCCCAGCCGGTGATGCCCGGCTTCACCATGTGCCGCTCAGCGTAGTAGCGAAGCTGCTCTTCGAGGTCGGCCACGAATTGCGGCCGCTCCGGGCGCGGGCCGACGAAGCTCATCTCGCCCTTCAGAACGGTCCAGGCCTGCGGCAGTTCGTCGATGCGGACCTTGCGGATGAACTTGCCGATGCGGGTGACGCGGGGGTCGTCCTTGGAGGCCCATTGCGCCCCCGCAGCCTCGGCATCGGTGCGCATCGAGCGCAGCTTGATGACGTCGAAGTTCTGGCCGAACAGGCCGACGCGCGGCTGGCGGTAGAAGGCGGGGCCCTTGCTGTCGATCTTCACAAGCAGCGCGAAGAGCAGGATCACGGGCGCGGTGACGATCAGCAGCAGCAGGCTGACGGTGATGTCGAACAGCCGCTTGGCCGCGCTGGAAATCGCCCGGCCCGAGGAAAAGCCGTCGGAGAAGATCAGCCAACTCGGATTCACCGTGTCGAGGTCGATGCGGCCCGTCTCGCGTTCGAGGAAGCTGGAGAACTCGTTGACGTGGACGCCCGCCGTCTTGATGCGCAGGAGATCCTTGAGCGGCAGCGCATTGCGCCGCTCCTCCAGGGCCAGCACGACCTCGCTGACGCCGAGGTTCTCGACATAACGGGTGAGGTTGTTGATGGCGGAGCGCTGGATCGCCTCCTCGATGACGTGGCTGCCCTCGCTCATGCCGACGTAGCCGACGATGGCGAACCCGCTCTCGGGCCGCTCGCCCAGCACGCGCAGGCGCTGTGCCCGCTCCCCGGCGCCGAGGACCAGCACACGGCGGCGGAACGCGGTGGTGCCGAGGAAGCCGCCGAGCAGCAGGCGGTTCACGATCATCAGCACGATCGCGAAGGCCATCGAATAGGCGAGCGTCGAGCGCCAGAAGTTCTGCCCGCCGACAAGGAAGTCCACGAAGGACAGCGCGATCACGCCCAGCGAGATCGCCACCAGCAACCGCGCTGCCGCGAAGCGCATCGACCGCAGAGAATCGGCGCCGTAGACGCCCACTGCGATCATCGAGAGCGAGATGATGGCCGCAAAGGCCCCGTGCGCGATCAGCCGATCGGCCAGCGGCGCGGCGTCGATGCCGATCTGCTGCGCGCGAAGCCGCCACGACACTTCATTAGCGACCGCCAGCAGCAGCACGTCGACCAGCCACAGCAGGACGACGGCATGCGGAATGTAGTGTTTGAACAGACGAATCATCGTCGCTTGCGCCATCCTTCGCGGCCGAAATCCGGCACTTGGCGAAGGACCTAGGGCAAAGCCTTTAAATGTCGGTAAATCTTACACCGCAGTGGTTTGCAGTCCCGACAGCCGCTTTCGAGGCTCTACTTAGGCATCAGGCGCAGCGCGGTCAGCGTGAGCGCCGTCGCGCCCGATGCGATGACCTTGTCCGCCTGCGGCGCCCAGAACGGGCTGTGCAGAGAGGGCATCGGCGGTCCCCCCGCCTTCGCCGCCGCCAGCTTGGCGGGATCGGCGCCACCGACCCAGAAGATCACGGACTTGATGTGCGCCTCGTCCGCGCGGCGGAACTCGCCGAAATCCTCTCCGCCCATGACCGAAGGCGTGATGACGACCTGATCCGCCCCCATCTTCGCTTTGAGGTCGCTGACCGCCTCCTCCGCGAACTCGGGCGTGTTCCAGGTGGCGCGCGTGTGCGGTTCCTTGACCTTCACTTCGGGCATCCTGTCCTCGGGGATGCCTGAGGCGATCGCCTCTCCCTTCGCGATGCGCGCGATCCCGTCGAGCAGCCTCTGCCGCGTTTCGTCGGAATAGCTGCGCACGGTCAGTTCCAGCTTCGCCTGATCGGAGATGATGTTGTGCTTGGTCCCCGCATGGAACGAGCCGACCGTCACCACCGCCGGGTCGAGCGGGCTGTTCTCCCGGCTCACCAGCGTCTGCAGCTTCATGACGATGGAACTGGCGAGCACGATGGGATCGCGCGTGGTCTGCGGATAGGCGCCATGCCCGCCGACGCCGCGCACCAGCAGGTCCACGCTGTCGACGTTGGCAAGCGCCCAGCCCTTCGCCGCCCCCACCACGCCCGCCGCCAGTTCGGGCGTGTCGTGGAAGGAGAGCGTGTAATCCGGCTTGGGGAAGCGCGTGTAGAGCCCGTCCTTGAGCATCTCCAGCGCGCCCAGCCCCATCTCCTCGGCAGGCTGACCGATCATGACGAGCGTGCCCGACCATTCGCCCTTGCGCGCCGCCATCAGCCGCGCGGTCTCGATCCACGCGGTCATGTGCGTGTCGTGACCGCAGGCATGCATGATCCCGCTCTCGACCCCCGCGGTGGAGGTGCCTCGCTTCGTCGAGGCGTAAGGCAGGCCCGTCTGCTCGACCACCGGCAGGCCGTCCATGTCGGCGCGGATCAGCACCGTCGGGCCTGCACCGTTCTTCAGCACCGCGACGACGCCGGTCTGGCCGACCTTCTCGGTCACAGCGAAGCCCGCCTTGCGTGCGGCATCGGCCATCACCTTGGCGCTGCGCACCTCCTGGAAGCTGAGTTCGGGATTGGCGTGGAGATCGCGGTAGGCCTCCATCAATCCCGGCATGTCGCGCGCCACCGTGTCGGCGACGGTCTGGGCTGCGACAGGGAGGGGAGTGGCCGCAAGGGCACAGGCGGAAGCGAGGAGAATGGCGCGCATGACGGTCAGGCTACGTCAGCCCCCCGCCCCGTGCAATCGGTCATGAAGCATCCGGCAACGGAAGCATCGGGGCGCATGAAGTTTTTCTCGCAAGGCACAAAGAATCGCCCCATGGACATTCTCTACCATATGAGTAGATTGAACCTCGAAGCGCAGGGTTCGCCTGTGTTTCCGCGGCATTTGATGGCTGTCAGCTTGCTCCGCGTCACCAACCGCTAAAGCGCACGAAACCGTAAGGCGACCACGCCGGCTTCGTGCCTCCCGATGGAGATACGAAATGCTTACCTCGATTCCCCGCATCACGTCCCAGGTCCTGCGCGCCCGCCCGAGCGGAGACGCGCGCCTGCCGCACCCGTCATGGCGCGGCGCATCCGAACCCCTTCATGCCGACGGTACTGCGGCGATCCGCAACGCCGGCGACTTCTGGTCGCGCCTCGGGCTGTAAGTCCTTCGCGATGACCCAACGGGCGGCATCGGCCTTGCGCATCTCTCCAGCCGCAAGTTCGGTGTCGCCCGTCAACAGGAGGTGTGACACAGTAGTCCCGTGAAGACCGCGCTCATTATCCGCCACGTTCCCCACGAAGGGGTCGCCGGCTATCGCAAACCCATCGAGGACGCCGGCTACGAAGTCAGCCGGATCGACGTCAGCGACCCGGAATTTTCCACGCTCGACCTGCGCGAGCCGGACTTGCTCATCATGATGGGCGGGCCGATGGGCGTCTACGAGCAGGACCGCCATCCCTGGATCACCTGCCAGCTGCGCCGCCTTGCGCTGCGACTGGAAGCCGACCGTCCGACGCTGGGCGTCTGCTTCGGCGCGCAGATGATGGCGAGCGCGCTCGGCGCGCAGGTCTTCCCCGGCCCCGCCAAGGAAGTCGGCTTCCATCCGGTTCAGGTCCACGAGCACGCCGCCGACAGCCCGCTGCGCCATGTCCGCGACGTGCCGGTGCTGCACTGGCATGGCGACACGTTCACCCGGCCGGACGGCGCGGACATCCTCGCCTCGACCTCGCTCTACGAGCATCAGGCCTTCCGCCGCGGCCGCAACCAGCTCGCCCTCCAGTTCCATGGCGAGATGGGCGAAGATCCCCGGTTCGACGCCTGGATCGAACAATGGCCTGAGGTCGTGGTCGAGGCCGGCGGCTGCCCGCAGGCGCTGCGCCGGAGACACGACGAATTCGGCCCCGGAGCGGTGGCTGCCGGGCGCGCGATGATTGCCGACTGGCTGACCGGCCTGAACTGAAACCCGCGCTCGCCATCGGTCTTACGGCCAGCCCGCCGTGGCGAATTCGCCGTCGGCGCCCGTTGCCAGTGCGCCTTGCGCGGGCCTAGGCCGTAAACTCATAAACGACGCCATCGAGGTTTGAGGCAAAATGGCTCAGCGCAAGGAGGCAGGGCGAGGGAATATGTCGATATTTCAAGACCTGCCGACGCGGCGCTGGGCCATTTTGGTCAAATCCCTTCGGGACGCCCGAATGGCTTCCATCTCGAACCGAAGCGGCCTTGGAAGGGCAACCAGCCCTCCCGGCGGCCGCTTCGGCCCGATATGTTCGCCATTCGGGCGCCTCGATGGCGTCGTTTATGAGTTTACGGCCTAGCTCGGCATCATGGCGAACGGCATCTCCCCTCGAAATCCCGCCCGATGGCGCGCCCTGCCCCGGATGCTGGCCGGGTTCCTGCCAGTCGGCGTATTCGGCGTGATCCTGCTCTGGGCGATGGGCGAGTGGGGCGTCTTCACCGGCATCCTTGCTGGAACGGCGTTCGGCGCGCTGGCCGCATGGTCGTTGACCCGGCTGATTGCTGTCTATCCGATGATGCAATGGGCGGCCGCCGTCGTGGTCGGCCTGCTCCTCGTGCTCATAACCATGTCGCTGTTCTGACGAACGCGAACTGGTGCCCCTGGCCCGACTCGAACGGGCACGCCTTTCGACAAACGATTTTGAGTCGTTCGCGTCTACCATTCCGCCACAGGGGCACGGAAACGAGGCGCGACGCTTAGACGCGGCTTCGTCGCGGTTCAAGCCTGTTCAGAAATTCCAGTCCATCGCGACGTGGAGAAGGCGGGATTTCATCGCACCCTTGCGCGATCCCACCGTGCCGATCTCGAACCGCGGGCCTTCCTCATCCGTCTGATAAGTAAGGCGGAGTTTTGTCTTTTCGGGCTTTTCGGCGCCTTCCTCGACACTGACAGTCTGCGAGCGGAGACCGGTGCGCGTGCCGCTCAGCTGGCCCTTACCGATGGCGCCGAGATCGAAGCTGCGCGTCCCCGGAATCGACGAAGGCTGCTCCGCCCGCGCGCCCGAAGGTATCGCGACGAAGGCGAGAACAAGCGAACAAAGGCATGGGACGCGGCGTTCCATGCCTCAAGGAATAACACGACTTGCAGAAAGTTCCGCGACGATTGCGTGTCAGTTCAGCGGAAATCGCCGTCGCGCGACCGCATGTGCCGCGCGACGGACGGGTCGATCACTTGATCGCGGTCGCTACCAGCTTGTGCAGGCGCGAGTGGAGGACATCGTTGCCCGCGAGGATCTCGGTGTCGCAGATCGGGTTCGAACGCCCCTTCCAGTCCGACACGAAGCCACCGGCTTCACGCACGAGCAGACAGCCTGCCGCCGTGTCCCAAGGCTTGAGGTCGGCTTCCCAGAAGCCCTCGTAACGGCCCGAGGCGACCCACGCGAGGTCGAGCGCGGCCGAGCCGAAGCGGCGGATGCCCGCAACCTGCGGCGCAAGCGCGTGGTAGATCTTGGTCCACTGGCCCGCGTCGCCATGCCCTGCGAAGGGAATGCCGGTGGCGATCAGGCTCTCGTCGAGGTGACGGCGCGAGGAAACGCGCAGGCGGCGGTCATGCAGCCATGCGCCGCGGCTCTTTTCTGCCCAGTAGCTCTCGTCGGTGACGGGGTTGTAGATCAGGCCCGCCGTGACTTCGCCCCAGCCCTTGCCGTCGAGGCGCGGTTCCTGCACCGCGATCGAGATCGCGAAGTGCGGGATGCCGTGGAGGAAGTTGGTCGTGCCGTCGAGCGGATCGACGATGAAGCGCGGCTTGGTGGGATCGCCCTCGATCTCGCCGGCTTCCTCGAACAGGTAGCCCCAGTCCGGCCGCGCGGCGCGCAGTTCGTCCCAGATGGTACGCTCGGACGCCTGGTCGGCCTTCGAGACGAAGTCCGCCGGTCCCTTGCGGCTGACCTGCAGGTGCTCGATTTCGCCGAAGTCGCGGCGCAGGCGGTTGCCTGCCTTGCGGGCGGCTTTCTCGATGACGCGGATAAGACCGGAAATGGCGGCCATGACTGTACTTCACTCCTGTGGGCCGCCGGAAAGCCGGCCCGATGATGTTCTCAGCGTCCGTTGGGAACGCCTGCGGGTGCCGCCTGCGTCGGGTCGCCCTCGAATCCGCAGACGTTGGTCAGCACGACCAGCACTTCCGCCGGTTTGTCGCGATGGACCTTGTCGGGTGCCTTGGCGAATACCTCGTCCGCGGCATTGGTGATCTCGCCCAGCGAATGGCCGTAGAGGCAGCCGACCATGGCGGTCTTGGCCTGCTCCTTGACCTGATCGGACTGCAGCGCGTTGATCAGTACCTTGAGGTAGAGCACCGCGTGACCCGATGCCGTTTCCTCGGCCGAGGCGGCGGTGGCGGGCTTCTTCGCGGCGGGCTTCTTCACCGCCGCAGCCTTCTTGGGCGCGGCAAGAACCGGCGCCCCGCCGAGCGACGCACCGGCGATCAGGCCGGTGCATGCGAGCGTGAGCGCCAGCACCCTCATCAGTCGGCCTTCTTCACGTAGGTCTTTTCGTAGACGTCCACGATGATGCGCGTGCCGCTCTCGATGTGCGGCGGCACCATCACGCGCACGCCGTTGTCGAGCACGGCAGGCTTGTAGCTGGACGAGGCGGTCTGGCCCTTCACCACGGCGTCGGCTTCGACGATGGTGGCTTCGACCTGCTCGGGAAGCTGGACCGAGATCGGGCGCTCTTCCCACATTTCGAGCAGAACCTGCATGCCGTCCTGCAGGAACGCGGCGGCATCGCCCAGAAGGTCGGCGGGGAGGTTGATCTGCTCGTAGGTCTCGATGTCCATGAACACCAGATCATCGCCCTCGGCGTACAGGAACTGGAAGTCCTTGGTGTCGAGACGGACCTTCTCGACGGTGTCGGCGCTACGGAAGCGCACGTTGGTCTTGCGGCCGTCGATCAGGTTCTTCATCTCGACCTGCATGAAGGCGCCGCCCTTGCCCGGCTGGGTGTGCTGCGTCTTGGCGACTTTCCAGATGCCCTTTTCGTATTCGAGAATGTTGCCGGGACGGATATCGACGCCACTGATCTTCATGGGTTTTGCCTTCAGGATGGGAAAGAGCTTGATCGCGGACCACGCGCCATTGCACTGGCGGCGCAGCCCTCGAAAGGATGCGCCCTTAGACGAGGCGGCGAGGCATGGCAATTGCTTCGCGTGGATGCTAGCTGAATGCCATGAAATGTGCCTCCCTTCCCGTCGCCCTGCTGCTGGCCCTCGCCAGCGGCTGCGCTTCCGCCGAGCCTGCCCCGCCGCCGGTATCGGGAGGGCTGATATCCACCCTGCCCATCGGCACCTACACCTGCGAGCTGGCGGGCGATGCCGGAGGGCTCGTCGGCAAGCCGCTGCCCGAGTACGCGTTCCGCGTGGTCAACGCCTCGGCCTACAAGGCTGGCGGCATCCGGGGCAGCTACCTGCTGACCGGCGAGTACGTGACGATGACCGGCGGCAAGCTCAAGGGCCTGAAGCTGCACCGGCTCAAGGACACCTATCTGCGCAAGGTGGAGGCGGACGGCAGCGACAGCGAGATGCGCTGCGTGCGCAGTTCACGCCGCTGATCGCGCATCATCGCCTGCACGGTTTGCCCTGAGCCTCCCCCGGCCCTAGCCCTCGGGAAAACGGCCGGGAGCAGGCGATGGACATGGGATTGCAGGGCAAGGTCGCGGTCGTCACCGGCGCGACCGCCAACATAGGCCGCGCCATCGCGCTGGACCTTGCCGCCGAGGGAGCGCTGCCTGTCCTCGCCGGCCGGGACGCCGAGGCAGGCGCAAGGCTGGTCGCAGACTGCAAGGCCCGCGGGGCACCCGAAGCGGTGTTCGTCGCCGCCGACATGCTCGACCCCGCCTCCCCCGCCGCAGTGCTGCAAGCCGCCGAGACGCTCGGCCCGGTGGCGGTGCTGGTCAACAACGTGGGCGGCAACGTCGATCAGGGGCTGTTCGTCGATTCGGACCCTACGAAGTGGATGGCCGACATCGACCTCAACTTCGGCACGGTGCTGCGCATGACCCACGCAGTGCTGCCCGGGATGATCGCCCGCAAGCATGGCGCCGTGGTCAACATCGGCTCCACCGCCGCTCTGGTGGGCGACTACATGCTGCCGGTCTATTCCGCCGCCAAGGGCGCGGTGCACAGCTTCACCGTGGTGCTCGCCAAGGAAGTCGGCGCCCACGGCATCCGCGTCAACGCCGTCGCGCCTTACGCCACGATCCCGACCGATCCCGCCAGCCTCAGCGCCGGAAGCCGCTTCAACCCCGAAACCGGCCTGTTCTCCAGGGGCACCGCCAGCGTCAGCGAGGAAGACCGCGCCCTGCGCCAGCGCCGCACCTTCGTGGGCCGTCCTTTCGCAAAGCCAGAGGAGATGGCGGCGATGGCGGTGTTCCTCGCCTCCGGGCGCGCCAGCTTCATCACCGGGCAGGTCTATGCCGTGGACGGAGGAGCCTTGCTGTGACCACGATCGACCAGACCACGCTGCAGGCACTCATCGACAAGGACGCAATCCGCGAACTGGTGCTCCTCTATTCGCGCGCCATCGACCGACAGGACATCGACCTGCTGCGCGATCTCTACACCGACGACGCGACCGACACCCACGGCGACAGCTTCGACGGTCCGGCGGAGGATTACTGCGCCTTCATCGCCCGCGCCTTCCCGTACATGCCCTACTCCGGTCATCACGTGTGCAATCACCTGATCGCGGTCGATGGCGATGTCGCCAGCGGGGAGGTCTACGGCCTCGCCTACCACCTCATCCCCAGCAGGGAGGGCGGGCAGGAGGAGGACTTCATGGCGGTCCGCTACATCGACAAGTATCGCCGCTGCGAGGATGGCCGCTGGCGCTTTTCCAAGCGCGTGGTGACCTACGACTTCAAGCTGCGCCGCCCCTTCGACGGCGGCGGCCTGCTGGGCCTCGCCGAGCGTGACCCCAGCTATGCCGAGTGCCTCCAGCCCCTGTTCCGGCGCGGCGCGCGGACCTGAGCCGGTTTTTCCCGGCCTGCGATGCAGCCTTTTCCCGGCTGGCTCATTGCTAGGGCCGACGAGGCATGACGCCCGGCCGGAGGACATCGATGCCTGCAAGCGTGAAGGTCGGCATTCTCAACGACATGGCCGACCTTTCCGGGCTGGACGACGACGTTCCCGTTCCCGGCGACCTCACCGGCTGGCTTGAGCGCGAGATCGACGCCCTGCGCCAGACCGGACGGCTCGATGCGGAGGTGGAGTTCGTCCACGCCTATGCGCTCGGCCTGCCCTCGGGCACGGCGGAGGCGGTCGAACTGGCCTATCGCCAGCTCGCGGACGCGGGCGTCAGCCTGATCGTCGGCCCGGCCATCGGCGACAACGCGCTGGTGGCGACGCCACTGGCGGAACAGCTGCGCATCCCCACGATCAACTGGGCCGGAGCCGAACGCGCGCGCGGCCGCTGGATGTTCCAGCACCAGGTCGGCAGCCATGAGGACGAATCGCTCGTCATCGCGCGCCAGATGGCCAGCCTCGGCCGCAGGCGGCTGGCGGTCGTCTACGACCTCTCCCCGATCGGCACCCGCCATCTCAAGTACCTCGAAGGCGAGGCGCGCGTGCTCGGCATCGAGATCGCCGCGCGCGAAGGCATTTCGCCGCTGGCCGATGACGTGGACGACACGGTGAGCGCCCTGCTGGCAGCGGAACCGGACGGCGTCGTCTACCTCGGCCTCGGCCTCTCGGCACCGTCGGTGTCGCGCGCGCTCGACCGGGTGGGATGGGACGGGCCGCGCATCATGAACACTGCGGGCCTGCGCGGCTATCATGGCGACTTCGCCCACGCCTGCAACGGCTGGTTCTATATCGACATGCATTCCGACACGAACACCACGCTGCGGGCGGTGATGGCGCGGATCGACGCGCCCTGCCGTCAGGCGCTGGCCGTCGCCAAGGGCCACGACATCGGCCGCCTCGTCGCCGAGGGCCTCGCCCGGGCGAGCGACTTCACGCGCGAAGGCGTGCGGCTCGGGCTGGAACAGGTGAAGTGGCTGCCCGCCGCCGAGGGACACGAAGGCACCCTGCTCGGCTTCGGCATTCATGACCGGGGCGCGCTCCACGGGCGCTATCTAGTCGTGCGCCAGTGGCTGGGCGGGGAGACCCGCGAAGTCGCCTAGAGGGCGTCACTTCGTCATTGCGAGCGAAGCGAAGCAATCCAAGGCAGCGTTAGGCCGCTCTGGATCGCTTCGCTCGCAATGACGAAAGGGGGTCGGACCGAAAGGGCTCAGGCCCCGACGAGACCGCGGATCGCGCTTTCGAACAGGCCGCGCCCGTCGGTGCCGCCGTGAGTGGTCTCGATCGCGCGCTCCGGGTGCGGCATCATTCCGAGCACGTTGCCCGCATCGTTGAGCACGCCCGCGATGGACCGTGCCGAACCGTTGACCTCCTCGGCATAGCGGAAGGCCACGCGGCCCTCGCCTTCGAGGCGGTTCAGCGTCTCTTCGTCGGCGAAGTAGTTGCCGTCGTGGTGCGCCACGGGAACGCGGATCACCTGCCCGGCCTCGTAAGCCGAGGTGAACAGCGACTGCGCATTGGCGACTTCGAGGCCGACTTCACGGCAAACGAAGTTCAGCCCGGCATTGCGCAGCAGCGCGCCCGGCAGCAGGCCGTTTTCGGTCAGCACCTGGAAGCCGTTGCACACGCCTAGCACCGGCACGCCCTTTTCGGCCGCCGCGATCACCGCCTGCATGATCGGCGAGCGCGAGGCGATCGCACCGCAGCGCAGGTAATCGCCGTAGGAGAAGCCGCCGGGAACGGCGATGAAGTCGAGGCCATCGGGCAGTTCGCTGTCGCCGTGCCAGACGCGATGCGGCGCGGTGCCCGATACCTTCTCCAGCGCCACCGCCATGTCGCGGTCGCAGTTCGAGCCGGGGAAGGTGATGACGGCGGAGTTGAAGGCCATCAGGCGGCCACCTTCTCGATGCGGTAGTTCTCGATCACCATGTTCGCGAGGAGCTTGCGGCACATGTCGTCCAGCGCCTCGTCCGTGGTGGTCTCGGCGACGTCCAGCTCGAACAGGCGACCGGCGCGCACGTCGTTGACGCCGGAAAAGCCGAGGCCTTCCAGCGAGTGGTGGATCGCCCGACCCTGCGGATCGAGGACACCGGGCTTGAGGCTGACGTGGACGCGGACTTTCATCTGGCGGGCCTTTCGCATGATCGCGGGCAGATTCGTTGCGAGCGCCTATGGCCCTTCGGGTGCGCCGGGGCAAGGTTGAACGCGTGGGCCCGACCTGTCATCTGCGGACCATGGACAAACCACTTCCCATCTCCTTCGACGGCCAGATCGCCGTCGTGACCGGCGCGGGCAACGGGCTCGGCCGCGCCTATGCGCTGGAACTGGCACGGCGCGGCGCGAAAGTCGTGGTCAACGACCTCGGCGCCGCGCGTGACGGCTCGGGCCACTCCGACGCCGCGCTCGCCGTGGTCGAGGAGATCCGCGAGGCGGGCGGCGAGGCGATGGCCGACGGCGGCGACGTCTCAGACTACGCGCAGATGGAGGCCATGGCCGCGCGTGCGAAGGAGGCATGGGGCGGCATCCACATCCTGATCAACAACGCCGGGATGCTGCGCGACCGCACTTTTGCGAGAATGGACCCCGCCGATTTCGAACTGGTCGTGCGCGTCCACCTGCTCGGTAGCGCCTTCGCCACCAAGGCAGTCTGGGAAACCATGCGCGAACAGAACTACGGGCGTGTGCTGATGACGAGTTCGTCGACCGGGCTCGGCGGCAACTTCGGGCAGGCGAACTACGGCGCGGCCAAGGCGGGCGTGCTCGGCCTTGCCCGCACGCTGCGGCTGGAAGGTGCGAAGTACGGCATCCGCGTCAACACGATCGTGCCCACTGCAGGCACCCGCATGACCGCCGACATCTTCCCCGAGGAAGCCTACAAGGCGTTCGAGCCCGGCAACGTCGTGCCCGCAGCGATCTTCCTCGTCTCGCCCGAGGCGCCGACCGACGCGATCCTCGCGGCAGGCGGCGGCGTGTTCCAGGGGGCGTGGATCACCATGAACGACGGCATGCTGCTGCCCGAAGACGCCCGCAGCGCGGAAGATGTTGCGCACCTGTGGCCGCAAATCGCCGACCGTACCCATGACCATGCGTTCGAAACCGGTATGGACCAGGCGCACCATGCGTTGCGGATGCTGTTGAAGAATAGCGATTAACTCGCTGTAATTGCCCGTTGACGCGCTCGCGCTGTGGAGGCAGTTTCCCGCACAAATGGGGCAGCCGGGGGGAACGCCTTGTATTCGGAAGACGATCTGCAATCCGCGGTCAGCGCGGGCGCCATCAGCGCCGAAGCGGCTGACGCCTTGCGCGCCCACGTCTCCACCCTGCGCGCGGCGCCCGTAGCGGACGAGGAGAACATCCGCCTCGTCACTAGCTTCAACGACATCTTCGTGGGCATCGCCTGCCTGCTGGTGATCTTCTCCGGCATCTACAGCGGCGGTGGCGATGACAAGTGGTGGCTCGGTGGCCTGTTGGTCGCTGTCGCCAGCTGGCTGATGGCGGAGATCTTCACCCGCAGACGGCGGATGGCCCTGCCCTCGATCATCGTTCTGGTCGCCTTCGTGGTCGGCCTCGCGACCATGGCGGGATCGATCGCGATGGAAATGCTGCCACCCCATGCGGTGCCCGTGTTCTACGAGTTCAACGGCGAGCGGCATACGTGGGACCGCTTTGAGCGCTACCCATGGGAGGATGCCGCAATCGCGCTCAGCGCGGCGCTGTCGGGCGGGATCGGCGCACTCCTGCACTGGCTGCGCTTCCGCGTCGCCATCACCGTGGCCGCAGGCACCGCCGCGCTGGTGCTGCTCATCCTCGCGATCCTGGCCGGGGCGACCGGACAGGAACTGAAGGCAAACCCGGTGATGACTCCCGCCGTCTTCTTCTGTGGCCTCGGCGTCTTCGCCTTCGCGATGCGCTGGGATCTCTCCGACCGGGACCGGCGCACGCAGCGGGCCGATATCGCGTTCTGGCTCCACCTCCTCGCCGCGCCGCTGATCGCGCATTCGCTGTTCTACTGGCTCGGCGTACTCGGCGGGCAGGACGTGACCACGGTGAGCGCGGTGGGCGTGCTCGTCACCTACATCGCCTTCGCGCTCGTCGCGCTTGTGGTCGATCGCCGCGCCCTGCTCGTCTCGGCCCTGATCTACGTGCTCGCCGCGTTGAACGGACTGCTGCGCAGCGTCGGTTCGATCGAGATGAACCTCGCCATCTCGACGCTGTTCGTCGGCGTCGCCCTGCTGGCGCTGTCGGTGTTCTGGAGCCCGCTGCGACGAGTGTTGTTGTGCGTAGTTCCGGAGGGCTGGCGCGCACGCCTGCCAGCAGCCGCATGAGCGGCCATGTCTCGCGGGCCGACAGCCGTCGCCTGTTGATCCTCGCACGCATCGCGAAAGTCGCCATTGCGCTCTATCTCGCCGCTTGGCTGGTCAAGACGCTGGCGAGCGGCCTGACGCTCGGCGCCGCGCTGACCGGCGGGTTCGGCCGCATGAGGTACATGGCAACCGGTATCGAAGCCCTTGCGGCCGGCGTCGGCGTCCTTGTGTTCCTGCCGAGCGCGCTTGCCTTCCTGATCTGGTTCCACAAGGCTATCTCCAACCTGCACGACGCAGGGCTCAGCGGGCTGGAGGCTCGCCCCGGCTGGGCAGTCGGCAGCATGTTCGTCCCTTTCGCCAACCTCATCGTGCCCTATCGCGCGATGACCGAACTGTGGAACCGCAGCCACGGCGAGGACGAATGGCAGGCCAAGGCAGGCGTCGGCGATGTCGGCATCTGGTGGATGGGTTTCCTCGTCGGCACGCTGCTGAGCTTCGTGATCGCCGCCATCGTGCTGTTCGACATGCTCACCAACGCGCAGGTCACCGCGCCTCCGGGCGTGCATGAGGGCATCGACATGGCCGGATCGGCCTTCTGGTGCCTCTCGGCCCTGTTCCTGTTCCGCATCGTCGGACGGGTGACGGCGGCCCAGCAGAGGCTGTCCGACGACCGGCTCGCATTCCTCTAAAAGTCCTCGGGAAAGAAAGCACCGAATGGCTCAGTTGACACTGCGAGACGGTATTGAGGTGCTGCAGGGACGAGCCCTCTTCGCGCGGACGACGCTGTGGATCTACATGAGCCTGACGCTGGCTCTGATCGCAAGCTGGATGACGGTGCTTGCAGCCGGGATCGACCAGGATGCCGCGCCCGATCAACCCGCACTGATTGCCGCAGGAGTGGTATCCCTCGTCTGGGTGCTCGCCTTCGCCGCCTGCATGGTAAGCGTATGCATGTGGGTCTATCGCGCGCATGCGAACCTCTTTGCGGCCGAACTCGACGGGCTGGAGTTCACGCCCGCATGGTCGGTCGGCTGGTTCTTCGTACCCTTCGCCTTCTGGTTCAAACCGTTCCAGGCCATGCGCGAACTCTGGAATGCCAGCCATCTGCTTGCGGACGATGAAGCTGCACCGACAGAACGACGCCTGACGATCTGGGGGGGGGCTATGGGTCGCCGGTAACATCGGCCTGAACATCAGCACCCGCCTGAGCGGCATGATGGGTGCCATCAACGCGCTCGACATCATGTCCTATCTGCTGCTGGGCGGCGCAGCCTGGTGCCTGCTGCAAATCGTGAACGCGATCACCAATGCACAGGGTTCGCAGCTCAACGCAGTACATGCGCTGGCCTGAGAACGCAGTTCAGTCCTCGACCACTTTCAAAAGCCTTCGCTCAAGCGGGCTGAGGATGTTCGACAATTCATGGCCGCGCTTGAGCACTTGCCCGACTTCCCCGAACAGCGTCCACATCCCCTGCTTGCCGCGCAGCGACGGGCGTTTCTCGATGCGGGCCTGCGGACGCTCGGCAGAGCGACGAAAAGCGCTGAAACTGGCCGCCTCCCGCGCGAAATCCATGGCGTAGTCGCGCCACAAGCCTGCAGCGACCATACGGCCGTAAAGATCGAGGATGCGCTGGAGTTCGAGGCGGTCGAAGCCGACCTGCGAAGGCGGCACGCCGGGGAAAGCGACGACGCTGCCGGTGGGAATGCCGCCTGCCGCCATTCAGCCGGTCACCACCGCTCGTTCTCGCGCGCAGCATGCTGGCGCTCGGAGATCAATTCCTCGACCTGAGCGCGGAGAAGCGCAACCTGTTGTTCAAGGTCTTCGACCCGCTGAGCGCCGCCGGTCGGCTCGCACGGTTCCTTGCAGGGGGTGCCGTAGGGGATGAACTCCTTGGCCCAGGTCTCCGCTTTGACCAGCGTCGAGCGGGCCTTGAGGCCGATCATCGTTGCGCCTTCGGGCACATCCTCTGTCACGACGGCGCTGGCACCGATGCGGGCCCGCTTGCCGATGGTCACCGGGCCGATGATCTGCGCGCCGGATCCGACGATCACGTTGTCGAGAAGGGTCGGGTGACGCTTGCCGCCGACGCCGTTGGTCGGGTTCGAACCGCCCAGCGTCACGCACTGATAGATCGTCACGTTGTCGCCGATGATCGCCGTCTCGCCGATCACGGTGAAGCCGTGGTCGATGAAGAAGTTCCGGCCGATCTGCGCGCCGGGATGGATGTCGATGGCGGTGAGGAAGCGCGAGAGGTGGTTCACGACGCGCGCGAGAAAGAATAGGTCCGCGTTGAACAGCGCGTGGGCGATCCGATGCCAGAATACGGCCCAAACGCCGGGATAGAGCAACACTTCCCAGCGTGAGCGGGGCGCAGGGTCACGCGCGACGATTGAATCCAGGTAGCGGACAAGATTACCCAGCATTACCCGAAACTCCCATCAATCGCTCCGCTTTGCAACTGCCCCGCAAAGCCGCCCTCATGCCTGTGTCTGACCGCCGCCTTTAGTCTCATTCAGCGCATCGCGCCAGATGGCCATGGTAGGAGCCGATTTGCGCTCCAGACTGAGACGGTCGATCGCGGCGATCAGTTGCTCCACGCCGAGATGGCTACGGGTGCAACGTCCTGCAAGGTATTGCGTTGCCGAATGGTCGAGCGCGAGGCCACGCATCTCCGCATGGACCTCCATCAGCGCGATGAGCATCGCGTCATCCGGCTCTCCGATGGCGATATCCAGCGCGGCGCCGAGGCGGGAGGAGAGGTCCGGCAGCCTGACCCGCCAGCGCGTGCCGTCGCTTTCACCGACACCGGGTTCGAAAGCCTTGTCCGCGACGATCAGGAGGGGACGCCCGTTCTCCTGCGCGCGGTTCCAGCGATGAAACAGCGCGTCCTCGGGCACGTCCTGCGCATCGTCGATAGCATCACCCGCCCCGGACTCGACGAACCAGCGGGCCAGCAGCGACTTTCCGGAGCGCGGCGGCCCGGAGAGGATCGCAGTGCGGAACGGCCACTGGCCGGGCTCCAGCAGAGCATCGATTACCGGCGAATTGGCCTCACCGACGACAATGCGCGGCGGGCTGTCGCTTGCGGCGGACAGCGGAAGGGCGATCTGTAGCATAGATAGAGCCTAGCGGCTGATCCTCAGCGAGGTGCCCCCGCCGGAAACCTTCCACCCCTGCCCGCGAAGCGCGGAAGCGAGCCGCTCTCCGCCGCCTGCAACGGTCACGCGCATGACCGATGTGCCGCCGATCGCAAGGCTGACCGTCGCCGCGCCCTGAACGCCCGGCACGCCGCGCACTGCAGCCAGCGCGGCATCGACAGCCACCGCATCGGGCGTAGCGAACTGAACCGTAACCTGTTCGGTCGGAGCGCCGCTAACATCCTCCGCGCGAATCGTCGGCGTCGGCTGGGGAGCAGCAGGAGCGGAATCCTCGCCCCCCTTCGGCATCAGCTTCTCGCGCAATTCGGCGAACGCACGGTCCAGCGCGGCACCCCCGGCGTTGATCGAAGGATCAGGGCGAAGCTCCCCCGTCGCCAGCGCATCGCGGTAAAGGCCATCGATCCGCCCGACCGCCTGCTCCAGCATACCCGGCAGAGCCTGCTCGCTGGCGGCATCCATCGTGAAGCTGCCGAGGAACGTGTTATCCGGGCCGTAACGCGCCGTAAACGTGCCCTTGATTGGGCCGCCCGGCCACTGCCGCTCCAGCCGCGCGACCGGCATCACCACGTCGGACGCATCGAACTGTCCGAGCACGGTGCGCCACCACAGGCGGCTGCGGCGCGAAGTCTGCCCCGCGGTGAGTATCAGCGATTCGCCGCCTGAACCGGTCGGCCGCACGTAGTCGACCGGGCTCGCCGCAGCCTGGAACTCGGCCCAGGCACGCTGCCACGGCCCACGCACCTCGAAGACCTGCCGGACGCCACCCGAATCGAGCACCGGGATCAACAACAGCGGCGCGGAGCGCGGCCCGGTACCGGCTCCTGCCCCCACGAACTGGCCGGCCTTCGCCTTGTCGAAGATGACGCCCAGCGTCGCGATGTAGCGCTTGGGACCGATCTGCTCATGCCCGATGACGACCGATGTGACCATGGCGTCGATCGATTCGACCGGCATGTCCGGTCCGCCGAGCTTCTTCCAGGCTTCCTTCTCGGCCTGTTTCCAGCCCGCGATCCGTGCTTCCGCGCCGGTCTTTCCGGTCACATCGACGCTGATTCCGTTGACCTGGATGTCCTGCGAGTTGGCCAGCGGCGCGATGCCGCGATCGCCCTCTATCTGCGCGAGAAGCTGTACGCCAGTGATGGTCGCCAGAGCCAGAGCAGCCGCGCCTCCCCACCAGAAGACGGCCCTGGAAGCGGCACCCTTGCGGGTGAACCGCAGGTTTTTGGGGGAGATCGTGATCGCCATTGTCGAAACCGGGGGCCTTGTGCCCAATCGAAGATGGAAATCCAAGTCACAAACGGCTAGGCGGCCGCAATGTCCGACGATAACTCCCAGAAGAGCTATAGCTACGAGCAGGCCGGCGTCTCGATCGCGGCCGGAAACGCGCTGGTCAAGGCCATCGCCCCGCTCGCGAAATCCACCGCGCGCCCGGGCGCCGATGCTGAACTGGGAGGCTTTGGCGGCTTCTTCGATCCGCGTGCAGCCGGATACAAGGATCCGCTGCTGGTGGCCGCCAACGATGGCGTCGGCACCAAGGTGAAGCTGGCGATCGACCACGATCGCCACGACCATATCGGCATCGACCTTGTCGCCATGTGCGTCAACGACCTCATCGTGCAGGGCGCGGAGCCTTTGTTTTTCCTTGACTATTTCGCCACCGGCAAGCTGGAGAACGGCGTCGCGGAGCGCGTCGTCGCCGGCATCGCCGAGGGCTGCAAGATCTCGGGCTGCGCCCTGATCGGCGGCGAGACCGCTGAAATGCCGGGCATGTACGCGGCTGGCGACTACGACCTCGCGGGCTTCTGCGTCGGCGCCGTTGAACGCGGCGAGCAGCTCACCGGCGACAAGGTCGCGGCAGGCGACGTGCTGCTGGGCCTCACTTCTTCGGGCGTGCATTCCAACGGCTATTCGCTGGTGCGCCGTCTGGCCGAGGACAAGGGCTGGAAACTCGATCGCCCGTCGCTGTTCGATCAGGACACCCTGTTGATCGACGCGCTGATCGCACCGACGCGTATCTACGTGAAGAGCCTGCTGCCGTTCATCCGCGCGGGCCGTATCCACGCTCTCGCCCACATCACCGGCGGCGGGCTTCTGGAGAACATTCCCCGCGTGCTGCCCAAGGGCCTGCATGCGCGCATCGACGCCGACGCATGGCCGCAGCCGCGGCTGATGGCGTTCCTCCAGGCGCAGGGCAACATCGAGCCCGGCGAGATGGCGCGCACCTTCAACTGCGGCATCGGCATGGTCCTGGCCGTCGCGACAGACGAAGCCGCCTCGCTCAAGGCCGACCTCGAAGCCGCGGGCGAGACCGTCTTCATCATTGGCGCCATCGAGCCCGGCGACAAGGGCTGCACCGTGCAGGGCTCGACCGAGGCATGGTCGGCGCGTGAAGCGTGGGAGGCGGTGCACCTTGGCTAAGGCCAAAGTCGCAGTACTGATTTCCGGGAGCGGCACCAACATGGCCGCCCTCCTCTACGCCAGCCGCGCCGAGGACTGCCCTTACGAGATCGTTCTGGTCGCCGCCAACGATCCCGAAGCCAAGGGTTTGGGCCTTGCCGCAGCGGAGGGGGTGGAGACATTCGCGCTCAGCCACAAGGGCATGAAGCGCGCCGAGCATGATGCGGCGATGGACGCGGCGATTCGTGCCAGCGGGGCCCAGTGGGTCGCGCTGGCGGGCTACATGCGCATCCTGACGGCGGATTTCGTGGCCGGGTGGGAAGGCCGGATGGTCAACATCCACCCTTCCCTGCTGCCCAAGTACACCGGGTTGCATACGCATGAGCGGGCGATCGAGGCGGGGGACAGCCATGGCGGCGTCACCGTTCACCTCGTCACCGCCGAACTCGACGACGGGCCGGTGCTGGGGCAGACGCCGGTGGCGATCCTGCCGGGGGATACCGCGGATTCGCTGGCTTCGCGGGTGCTGATCGCGGAGCATCAGCTATATTCGCGGTGCCTTGCCGACCTTGTGACCCGCGAGAATCGGCCGGAATGGCTGCTTGAGCGGGTTCGGGAGCGGGCCTTGGCGCTGCCGGAGAGTGACGAGACGGTGAGCCACGGGATGGCCTGCTTCGGCATCGTGAAGGGCAAGAAGTTCGCCTATTTCAGCGCCGATCATCACGGAGACGGCAGAATTGCGTTGCTCGTGAAGATCAGCGGGGCGGACGAGCAGGCCATGCTGATCGAGCAGGACGAGGCGCGGTTCTTCCGCCCCGCCTATTTCGGGGATGGCTGGATCGCGATTCGGCTCGACCTTGGCGATACTGACTGGGATGGCGTGGCGGAGTGGCTTTCGCGGTCCTGGAAGGCCGTTGCGCCGCGGAAACTCGCGGGTTTGATGGCCGCCGCCGACCAATTCTGAGGCACGCACTGAACTGAACCTAGCGCACACTGAACGGCACCGGCGGGAACCGGGCGCGGGTTCAGATCTCGGTGTAGTCGACCAACGGGCGGCTTTCCCGCGTGCCGCGATAGCGCTTGTCCGGATTCTGCGGATCGCCCGCGATCAGGACGTGATCGTCATGCACTTCGACGAGCGTGCCGACGAACGGGAACCCTTCGAGGCTGCCGTTGACACGGTAGCTCACGGTGTCGCCGACCTTGAAGGTCTTCTCGTCGAAGTTGAATTCGAAGGGGCAGACCTCGCCCGCATCACCCATGCCCTGCATCCCGCGTCTCCTTTGCGGGCGAGGATACAGCAGCGAGCCATGATGGATCAAATCCAAACCGCGCGGGCATGCACCGCCGCGCCGATGAGTGCGCTCAGCGTGCGTGCGCGGTCGCGGCGCGGGCCTCCATCGAGACCGGGGACGGCGACGCGGTCGCGCGTTCGAGGTGCGTCATCACGACGGCGGCGACAAACGAGATAGCGGCGGGGATCAGGATCGTCTTGACCATTGCAATGCTCTTGGAGGTGCCGGGAACCGCGCCAACTAAGCATCAACCCGTAGTCGAGACAAAGAAAAAGGCCGCCGAAACCGGCGACCTTTCCCTGAATTTCAAAGATTTAACCGACAGCGATCAGCCGACGATCTCTTCCGGCTTGAAGAAGTAGGCGATCTCGATCGCCGCGTTCTCTTCCGAGTCCGAACCGTGGACCGAGTTCGCCTCGATCGATTCGGCCAGTTCCTTGCGGATGGTGCCGGCATCGGCGTTCTCGGGGTTGGTGGCGCCCATGATGTCGCGGTTGCGCTTCACTGCGTCCTCGCCCTCGAGCACCTGGACGACGACCGGGCCCGAGATCATGAACGAGACGAGGTCGTTGAAGAACGGACGCTCGGCGTGGACGGCGTAGAAGCCCTCAGCCTGTTCCTTCGACATCTGGATGCGCTTCGAGGCGACGACGCGCAGGCCGGCTTCCTCGAGCATCTTCGTGACCGCGCCGGTCAGGTTGCGGCGGGTGGCGTCGGGCTTGATGATCGAAAAGGTGCGGGTGACCGCCATGGGATAGTTCCTTGCGAGAGGGAGCGTTATAGTTGCGCGCGCCCCTAGCCGGGAATTGCGCCACTCGCAAGAAGCGCATCCGGGCGGCAATGCATTGCAGGCGGATTTGCGCGATGTTTGGGGCCGACCGGGCGGTTGGTTTTGGTGAGTTGGCGGCAGCGCTTAGAAGGCGGTTATGGGTGGGCAGCGGCCATTTCTGGAAGAATGAGATAGGCCGCGAGTACAATGGGGGGCAGACAAAACGTCAAGATAAGCAGCCCGATGCCCGGAGCCCTGTAGGAAATAAACCCAGCGCCAACAGAAATAATTAAAATTACTGGACTCATCACACCCATAATCAAAGCCCATATCCGGACGATAGAGCAATGACCAGACATGCAATCCATTAGGTAATAAATTGACACCATTGCGAATGGTGGAGTTGCTATAACAGATATAGCAATTGCTATACCAAATAATAAAGCTGCAACCCTTATTATGAATGGAAAATCTGGACGGCCTTGATCGTATTGAATCATAAGGTCGATTTTCCTCTAATTTTCCAATTGAAAGCCGTGAAACGCGAGTGCGAGGCAGCCTTTCCAAATGGAATTATGCCGCGAAGAAAATGACTACAATGGGGCGTGATCAGAACGGCGCAAATCAGCTGTCCCGGGTGGAAACTGGACGAAATCACGGAGAATTCTTCTTCGAGATTTCCCCACCCACAAAATTGATTTCCATTTGAATGCCAGACGAGGTTTTATCGTTGAACCCCAGACTTTTCATGTGCGCCCTGATGCCATTGTCCGGTCGCTGCGGGTATTGGATCATTTTCACCAGCACATATTGGGAAAAGCCACCTGACGAAGGCGTGGCGGGTCGCGAAATCGCCGTCGTCCATCCGTTGGACGACATGGTATTCAAAATATTTTGCTCTGCTTGAGATGGGCCGAATTTCGTCAAAACAACGTCGCAGGCAGACGTCGTACTATTTGTGACGGCCCATGCCTCACCTGCGGAAGACGCATATTTGATAAATAGGTCTGGCTTCGCCCCTAGTGCAGATTGCCTATTGCCGAAACGCCGTAGGAGGTCAGGAAGAAGGCGTGATCGTAAAGATTCCGGAAAAGTATCGGCATCCGCATTAATAAGCATGCCATTGTAAATTTCACCACCATTTGGGATGATGACTTCCCCACCCTGAGTTAATTTTTCGCATGCCGTAATCGCTTTCGCAACGACATCTTCATCTAACGAATTTGCGGAAACGTTTTCGCTGATTACTGCGACTAGGCTGAAAGCGATTGCCTTAAATGCAACTTGAATCGTTAGTTTCATAAATCTCAAGACCCCGCCATAGGTTTTCTCATCTCCCATCATTCGATTTAGAAACCCTAAAAATTCGATGTTCGATTCGAGAGGCAGATGATGGCCTTAGGCGGGCGGCCATGTTGATGACCGCTTCGGGGCGTCTGCCGCTGGACCGCTTTCCGGATTAAATCTTTGCAAAGCCCCCGCCCGCTTCGAAGGACGGCCCTGCATCGCCAAATGGCTTAGATGGGCGATGAACTGGCGTTCGACTGTCCTGCGGAAGCAGAAAAATCGATTCACGCGGAGGTACGGAGGCGCAAAGGTGTTGCGCAGCATCGCAGGCTCTCGCCCTGCTTCGACGACAAGGCAAACGCATCGCCGAAAAGAAAGGGTACGCTGCCACAGGCACCCACCTTTGCGCCTCCGCGCCTCCGCGCGAACCATCTTCGCTTTCCTTCAACCAACGCCCTTGTGAAATGGAGCGACGCACCCGCATTTGCACCTTCCCCCGGCGGGAGACTGCCCTCGCCTTTTCCATGGGGCAGACGGAAGCGCGATAATGTGATTTCATCTGTGCGCGGCGACGGGGCTACCGCCTGGTGGAAGGGGAATCCAATGGCTATCGATCTCGCCGCAGCGCGTCAGCATCTCTCGCGCCTCAATCTGGCGGACCTGCTGCCGGACGGCGGAAGCGAACTTTCGAATATCGTCGGCATCGCGCAGGATCTGGCGAAGAAGGCGTCCGGCAAGCTCGACACGTTCTGGGACGAAGCAACGCAGTCGGGCAGCCTCAAGGCGATCGCCAGCCGTATCGGCACCGGTTCGGGCGATCATGTGGTCAAGGCATCGGCGCCCGGCTTCTTCTCGTTCCGCAGCAGCGATGACGACGAGTTCAGCCCGGAAGCGCGCGTCGGCATGCCGCTGATCGGCGCCATGATGACGGTCGGGCTTGCCGTCGGTGCCGGGGTGGCGGCCATCGCCGCGGTCGTCGCATCGGAATTTGTGCTGGCGCTCCTCATCGTCGTGCTGCTGTTCATCTATCTCAAGAGCAGTTGGGCGATGTTCAAGAAGGCGCTGGAACGTCTCGCATCGCTGATAAATCCCTAAGGACGCGGCCTGCCGCGCCGACGCCTGATCGCCGTCAGGTGCCGGTGCGGAACAGGGTCAGACCCTCGCCGTCGTCATGGAGGCGCAGGCCCGGACGGCTGACCACGATGTCGCGGAAGCTGGCGAAGCGGGGCGGCTTGAGCAGGTAGCCCGCCGCGCCCAGCTCGGCCGACCGGCGCTGGTCCGGCTCGTAATCGGAGCCGCTGCACATGATGACCATGACGTCATGCAGCGCGTCATCTCCGCGTATCTCTTCGAGCAGGCTGAAACCGTCGACGTCGGGCATGTTGATGTCGAGCAGGATCAGGTCGACGTCGTTGTCCGCCGCCGAAAGGATGCGGTGCGCGGCGCGGCCGTCGCGCACGCGGCGCAGGTTGCAGTGCAGCCGGGGGCGGCGAAACAGCGCCAGTTCGGTGAGTTCGAGGTCGGCCTCCCGGTCGTCGACGATGAGGACGTTGGCGATCTCGGGCATTTCATCCTCCATCGCTGGTCCCGGCTGCTCCGCATCGGGCAGCGAGAAGTGGAACGAGGCCCCGGCCTCCGGCGCGGCTTCGCAGGTGATCCGGCCACCATAGATCCCGACGATGCGGCGACATATGGCGAGGCCGAGGCCGGAGGCGTCGTTGCGGTCGGCCAGTCGGCGGAAGGGCTGGAATATCTGCTCGCGCGCGGCTTCCGGCACCCCTGCCCCGTCGTCGCTGACGAAGAATCCGGGGCGACCGTCGATGACTTCCTGCCCGATCGTCACCGTCACGCCGGGCTCGTTGTGCAGCACGGCGTTGGCGACGAGGTTCTGGAACAGCTGGCGCAGATGCACCGGGTCCGCCATGAGACCGGGCAGCGGGCCGTGGACCAGCGTTGCGTTGCGCTCGGCGATCATGCGGGCGAGGTTCTGGCGCACGTCGGCGATCACGTCGCCCAGCATGCACAGCGAATGCTCGGCGGGCTCGGGCGCGTCGAGCCGGGTGTAGCGGGACACCGAATCGATCAGCGATCCCATGCGCTCGGCGGATTCGCCGATGTAGCGAAGGTAGGTGTCCTGCCGGTCCTCGTCGCCTTCGACCTCCGCATCGTTCCGGAGCAGGTCCGAGAACGCGATGAGCGTGCGCACCGGTTCGCGCAGGTCGTGCGCCAGCGCGCGGGTGAAGACGCCGAGGCTCGCGTGCTGTTCGCTGATGCGGGCCTGCTGGCCCTGCAGCGTCTGCACCATGCCCTGCAGGCGGGTGTAGAGATCGGCATTCTCCAGCGCGACGGAGGTCGTGTCCGCCAGCGCCTGCAGGATCGCCAATTCCCCGGACGAGGGCCTGTGGTGGCTGGACCAGTAGTTGCCGATGGCGCCGATGGGCGAGGCGCGGCGGATCGGGACCATCGCCAGGCTCTTCACGAACGTGGGGCGATAGGCCTCCACCGGCACGCGGGGATCGGCGTAGATGTCCTCGATGACGATGCTCTGCGCGTTCAGCATCACCCAGCCGCTGACGCAGATGCTCATGGGAAAGCGCTTGCCCTTCCACAGCGGGGCGATGGCGTTCTCCTCGGCGTAGTAGCACTGGTCCCCGTCGCGCAGCACGAAGGTGGCGCCGTCCGCTCCGGTCAGGTATCGCGCCGCCTCGCGCACGATGGCGGTCACCGCGTCGAGATCGCGGGCGCGGGACAAGTCCTGAACTGCCCCTACCAGCTTCTCCATGGCCGAGACGTAGGCCGGGGTGATGCGGAGCGGAGTAGCGTCCATGGCGTTGGCTCTTGCTGTCGGCGGGATTGATCCGACCCCGACGATATCGCCCTGTCCGTTGCCGTGGCTTTAATCGCGCCTAGGCAGTTGCCCGTAGAGACTGTGCCCTATTCCTCGGCCTTCTTGGTCCAGCGGCCGTCTTCCTGCGCCCAGTATTCCTTCTTCACGCCTTCCTGCCCGCGCAGGTCGCGCCAGACTTCGCGGGCCTGCGCCCGCGTCTGATCGTCGAAGAGGTAGAAGGTGCGCTCGAACCGCTCCTCGCCCTCGCACCAAACGCCGTCGGCGATGACGAGGAAGCGCGCGCCGTTGGCGGGGTCCGGAATGTCGGAGAGGAGGATCGGCTGGCGATCCTCGTTCCCCTCGCCCGCCTGCCCGTTGGCGAGGAAACCCTCGGGCCGGTGGGACCACAGCGCGGCGGAGATCGCACCGCGCTGCTTGTCGTCCGCCGAGACGACGAGCACGCGCCCGCCGGTCTCGATGATGCGGCGCGCCAGCAGCGGTACGACCGCGTGGGCCGGGTCGCGGCTGAGTTCATAGAACATGACCTGCACCGGACCCTGCCCCCGTACTTACGCTTCGATGCTGTCGCGCACGAAGCGGTCGAGCAGGCGCACGCCGAAACCGGTCGCGCCCTTGTCCCAGGTGGCGCCGGGCTTGTCGGCCCACACGGTGCCCGCGATGTCGAGGTGCGCCCAGGGGGTGTCATTCTCGATGAAGCGCTGCAGGAACTGCGCCGCCGTGATCGAGCCGCCGAAGCGCGGGCCGACGTTCTTCATGTCGGCGATCGGGCTGTCGATCAGCTTGTCGTAGGCCGGGCCCATCGGCATGCGCCACAGGCGCTCGCCCGAGGCGTCGCCCGCCGCGTTCAGCTCGCCCGCAAGGCCGTCGTTGTTCGAGAACAGACCCGCGTATTCGTGCGAGAGGCTGAGGATGATCGCGCCGGTCAGCGTGGCGAGGTCGACGATCTTCGCCGGCGCGTATTCGCGCTGCACCCAGGTCAGCGCGTCGCACAGGACGAGGCGGCCCTCGGCGTCGGTGTTGATGACCTCGATGGTCTGGCCCGACATCGAGGTGACGACGTCACCCGGACGCTGCGCGTTGCCGTCGGGCATGTTCTCGACGAGGCCGCACACGCCGATGATGTTGGCCTTGGCCTTGCGCATTGCGAGGGCGAGCATCGTGCCCGCGACCGCACCGGCGCCGCCCATGTCCCACTTCATGTCCTCCATGCCTGCAGCGGGCTTGATGGAGATGCCGCCGGTGTCGAAGGTCACGCCCTTGCCGACGAACGCCACCGGCTTGCCGCCCGTCTCGCCGCCGAGCCACTCCATGACGAGCAGGCGCGCGGGGCGGACCGAGCCCTGCGCCACGCCGAGCAGCGAGCCCATGCCGAGCGCAGCCATTTCCTTGTCGTCGAGGACGCGGATGGTGAGGCCAGCCGCTTCCATGCGCGCCTTGCAGCGCTCCACGAAGCTTTCGGGATAGATGATGTTGGCGGGCTCGGTGACGAGTTCGCGGGTCAGCGAGACGCCCTCGGCGATCGCCTGCTCGATCGCCCATGCCGCTTCGGTGCCCTCGGGCGCGCCGACGATGGCGATCTCGGTGAGGCTCGGCTTCGCGTCGGCGGCGAGCTTGGTGCGGTAGACGTCGTGCCGCCACGAACGCAGCACCGCGCCGAGCAGCGCACCGGCGGCTTCCTCGGCCGAGAGGCCCGCGCCGGTCAGGTCGAGCACCAGCGAAGTCTCGCCGCTGGCCAGATACTTGGCGACCACCGCCGCGCCCGCGCGCTCGATCGCGCCCTTGCGGTCGGCAGCCGAAGATTCGCCCACGCCGGCCAGCGCGACGCGCACGACCTTGCCGCCGCGATCGACGAAGCCCTCGAAGACCTGCCCGGCCTTGCCGGTGAAGCGCGCACGCTTCGCACCCTCGGCCAGCACCGGTTCGAGATCGGCAGGCACGGCGTCCTGGTTGACGAGACGCGCGACGACTCCGGCAAGAGCTTCGTCGGCTGCCCCAAGGAACTGGATCTTCATGGATTCTCCTGGATTTCCCCGATGAAACGTCGAACTTGCGCGCTTCACCGCATGACTGGATTGCAGTTAGAAGCAGCCGGTGCGATAGGCAAGCCATGCTCCCAGCCGCGCAGACCAAGCTGCAAGCCCCGACCGACCGACCGGACCGCAGCCTGCGCTCCCTCTCGCTTTGCGCGCTCGGCCTGGGGATTTCCCTGCTTTCGCTCCCCCACGCCGCGCTTGCGCAGGACGTGGCACGGCCCGTCGACACCGGCCCGATCGAGGGCGCGCCCGCCGCCCCGCCGCCGTCCAACGGCGACAGCGAGCCCGTCTCGTTCGAGGCGGACGACGTCCAGTACGAACAGAACAGCGAGCTGGTGACCGCAACCGGCAACGTCGTCCTGCGCCGCCGCGACGAGAAGGGACAGGTCCAGTCCGTCCGTTCCGACAAGGTGACGTGGGACCGCAAGAGCGGCAAGATCGTGGCCGACGGCAACGTCCGCATGGTCGATCAGGACGGCAACCAGCTCTACACCGAGCAGGTCGAGCTGACCGACGAGCTGAAGACCGGCATGATGGAGAACCTGCTCCTCGTCATGCGCGAAGGCGGTCGCCTCGCCGCGCTGAAGGGAGAGCGGATCGCCAACGGCGACGTGATCCTCAACCGCGCCGCCTACACCGGCTGCGACGTCGCCGATGACGACGGCTGCCCCAAGAAGCCGACCTGGCGCATTCTCGCCAAGCAGGTGGTCTACTCGGATTCGCAGAAGCGCGTCAGCTTCAAGGACGCGCGGATCGAACTGTTCGACGTGATCCAGTTGCCGCTGTTCGGCCTGACCGTCAGCACCGACGGCCATGCGGTTTCGGGCTTCCTGATGCCGGACATCAAGTCCAGCCCGTCGAACGGCATCGAAATCGCGCAATCCTACTACTGGAAGTTGGCCGAGAACCGTGACCTCACCGGCACGTTCTCCGCCTTCACCAAGGCTGCGCCGATGGCGACCGTGCAGTATCGCGCCCTCACCGACGTCGGCGCGTACCAGATCACCGGCTATGCCACGACCAGCAGCCGCATCCCCATCGCCGACGGCACCATCACGCCCGACAGCGAGCGCGCCTTCCGCGGCTATGTCTTCGCCAACGGCCGCCTCCAGCTCGACGACAACTGGAGCGTCACCGCCTCGATCCGCCGCGCGACCGACCGCACCTTCCTGCGCCGCTACGACATCAGCCGCGACGACCGCCTGCGCTCGATGGTGGAACTGGAGCGGATCGACCAGGACAGCTACTTCTCGCTGGCGGGCTACGCCACGCAGACGCTGGTGGCGGACCGCAAGCAGGGCCTGATCCCGGTGGCGCTGCCGGTGCTCGACTATCGCCGCCGCATCGACGACCCGCTGCTCGGCGGCAAGTTCGAGGTGCAGGTCAATTCGCTCGGCATCACCCGCGCCGACGGACAGGATGTCCAGCGCGCCTTCGCCTACGGCCAGTGGTCGCTGCGTCGCCTCACCGAAATGGGGCAGGAACTGACCATCACCGGCCTCGTGCGCGGCGACGTCTACCATTCGGATGAGAATTCGCTGACCACCGAAGACCTCTATCGCGGTCTCCCCGGCTGGCAGGGACGCGGCGTCGCGACGGCGGCGGTCGACGTGAAGTGGCCGCTCGTCGGGCAGATCTTCGGCGGCACGCAGGTGCTCACGCCGCGCATCCAGATGGTCGCCAGCCCGCGCATCAGGAACCTCGACATTCCGAACGAGGATTCGCGCGCGATCGAGCTCGACACCGGCAACCTCTTCGCGATCAACCGCTTCCCCGGCTACGACCGGGTCGAGGACGGTGTGCGCTTCACCTATGGCTTCGACTGGCAGTTCGAGCGTTCGCGCTGGCGCATCAAGAGCACCGTCGGCCAGTCGGTGCGCCTCAGCAACCGGGCGAAGATGCTGCCCGACGGCACCGGTCTCGCCAACAAGACCTCCGACATCGTGGGCCGGACCGAGATCCGCTACCGCGACTTCCTCAACTTCATCCATCGCTTCCGCGTCGACAAGGATTCGCTGGCCGTGCGCCGCAACGAATTCGACGCGGTGATCGGCAACACGCGCAGCTACCTCGAACTGGGCTACACCAAGCTCAACCGCGATATCTCGGCGGATATCGAGGACTTGCAGAACCGCGAGGAACTGCGCGCCGCCGGTCGCATCGCCTTTGCGAAGTACTGGTCGCTGTTCGGCTCGGCGGTCATCAACATGACCGACCGCAGCGAGGACGCGATCAACGGGTCGGACGGCTTCCAGCCCCTGCGCACGCGCCTCGGCGCGGCCTACGAGGACGACTGCATGCAGCTCTCGCTCACCTGGCGGCGCGACTACGTGGCGCTGGGCGACGTGCGGCGCGGCGACTCCTTCCAGCTCGGCTTCACGCTCAAGGGGATCGGCGGGCGCTGATCGGTCGCTTTCGGGACATGTCGCCGAAACATTGGCACTATCCCGCAAAGCCGCTATCGGGTGTGCTCATTTTCAGTTAAGCCGCCGCGGCGCAGGTGCGACTTACTATTGCGGCAGGTTTCCTCGGGTTAGAGGCGCCTGTCGATGATGATCCGGCCACGGCCGGTCGAAGACGGGATTGAAATCACGGTGCAAGCAGTCAATCGCAGTGTTTCTGGGCGCAGGATTTCCGGGCGCAAGTTGCTCAGGCGCGCGCTCCTCTGTGTCGGCGGCATCGCCGCGATCTCGGCAGCGGCGGGCTCCTACGCCCAGTCGGCTCCGCAGGGTGAGATCGTCATCCCGGACGACGTGAAGATCTTCGGCAACGACAACCCGAACATGCGCCGCGCCACCGCGGTCGTGAACGGCGACGTCATCACCGGCACCGACGTCGACCAGCGCCTCGCGCTCATCGTCGCGGCGAACCAGGGCAAGATCGACGAAGAGGAAATGAAGCGCCTGCGCCTGCAGGTTCTGCGCAACCTCATCGACGAGACGCTTCAGATCCAGGAAGCCAAGGCCGCCGACGTCTCGGTCGAGGATGCCGAGGTCAACCAGTCCTACGCCCGCGTCGCGCAGCAGAACTTCGGCCAGAACACCGCCGCGATGGACTCCTACCTCAAGCGCGTCGGCTCCTCGGCAGATTCGCTCAAGCGCCAGATCCGCGGCGAGCTTTCGTGGCAGCGCCTGCTCCAGCGCAACGTCCAGCCGTTCATCAACGTCTCCGACGACGAAGTGAACGACGTGCTGGCGCGCCTCAAGGCCGCCAAGGGCACCGACGAGTACCGTCTGGGCGAAATCTACCTCGCCGCGAGCACCGAATCGCGCGAACAGGTCTACCAGAACGCCACGCAGATCGTGCAGCAGCTCAAGCAGGGCGGCAGCTTCGTCGCCTATGCGCGCCAGTATTCGCAGGCGAGCACGGCATCGGTCGGCGGCGATCTCGGCTGGGTGCGTCTCGCGCAGCTTCCCACCGAACTTCAGGCCGCCGCGCGCGACATGGAATCCGGCCAGCTCATCGGCCCGATCGAAGTGCCGGGCGGCTTCGACATCCTGTACCTGATCGACAAGCGCAAGGTGCTCACCGCCGACCCGCGCGATGCGATCCTCTCGCTCAAGCAGATCTCGCTTCCCTTCCCCAAGGGCGTGAGCGAGGCCGAGGCGGGCAAGCGCGCCGAAGCCTTCTCCACCGCGATGAAGGCGGCCAAGGGCTGCGGCGACGTCGATGAAGTCGCCAAGGGCGTCGGCGCGCAGGTCGTGACCAACGACCAGGTCAAGGCGCGCGACCTGCCCGCGCAGATCCAGAACTCGATCCTCCAGCTCTCGCCCGGCGAGACGCTGCCGCCGTTCGGCTCGCTGGAAGACGGCGTGCGCATCCTCATGCTGTGCGGCCGCGACGATCCTCAGACCGATTCCGGCCCGAGCTTCGAGCAGCTCCAGGCGCAGCTCGAGGACGACCGCGTGAACAAGCGCGCGCAGACCTACCTGCGCGACCTGCGCCGCGATGCGGTCATCGAATACAACTGATGGTGCGATGAGCATGGCGGCTCTGCTCGCCGTTTCGCTGGGCGATCCTTCCGGGATCGCCCCCGAAGTGATCGCGGAAAGCTGGCTACGGCGCGAGGAACAGGCCCTCGCGCCGTTCTTCGTCGTGGGCGGCGCGCAAGTATTGCGCGCGGCAGCGGCATCGCGCGGGATCGACCTGCCGGTAGTCTCCATCGCCAGCCCTGGCGACGCAGCGCAGATGTTCGCCACCGCCCTGCCCGTACTCGGCGACGAGGACTGCGCGCCCTCCTTCGGCGCACCGACCGTCGAAGGCGCGAAGCTCACGCTCCACTCGCTGACCCGCGCCACCGAACTGGCGCTTTCGGGCGAGGTGGGCGCGGTCGTCACCGGCCCCATCGCCAAGTCGAAGCTCGCCGAAGTCGGCTTCACCCAGCCCGGCCAGACCGAATTCCTCGCCGACGCCAGCGGCTTGTCGCACGACGCGGCGGTGATGATGCTGGCGGGCCCCTCGCTGCGCACCGTGCCGCTGACCGTGCACGAGGCGCTGGCGGCGGTCCCCGGCCTCGTCACGCGAAGCCTGATCGAGAGCAAGGCCCGCATCGTCGCGCGCGCCCTCGCCCGCGACTTTGGCCTGCCGAGCCCCCGCATCGCGATCACCGGCCTCAACCCCCACGCGGGCGAGGACGGTCGCATGGGCACCGAGGACCGCGACGTCATCGTCCCCGCCATCGCCGCGCTGCTGGCCGAGGGCCTCGCCGTTACCGGCCCCCACCCCGCCGACGCGCTCTTCGCCGCCCATGCCCGCAGCGGCTACGACGTGGCGCTGTGCATGTACCACGACCAGGCGCTGATCCCGATCAAGACGCTCGACTTCGACCAGGGCGTGAACGTCACGCTCGGCCTGCCCATCGTGCGCACCTCGCCCGACCACGGCACCGCCTTCGCCATCGCCGGCAAGGGCGTAGCGAGCGCCGGTGCCATGATCGCCGCGATCCGCATGGCCGGGGAATGCGCGCGCAGGAGAGCCGCATGACCACCACCCTTCCTCCCCAATTGCCGCCATTGCGCGAAGTCATCGCCCGTCATGGCCTCTCCGCCTCCAAGTCGCTCGGCCAGAACTTCCTGTTCGACGAGCAGCTTCTCGACCGCATCGCCGCGATCCCCGGATCGCTGGAGGGCAAGGACGTGCTGGAAGTCGGCCCCGGGCCCGGCGGCCTCACCCGCGCGCTGCTGCGCGCCGGGGCGAACGTCACCGCCATCGAGATGGACCGCCGCTGCCTGCCCGCCCTCGCCGAACTGGCCGAGGCGTTCCCCGGCAAGCTCAAGGTGATCGAGGGCGACGCGCTCAAGATCGATCCGAAGACGCTGTTCGACGGCCCGTACCACATCCTCTCGAACCTGCCCTACAACGTCGGCACGGCGCTGTTCACCGGCTGGCTTTCGGGCGAGACCTGGCCGCCGCAGTGGTCCTCGCTGACGCTGATGTTCCAGGAGGAAGTCGCCCGCCGCATCGTCGCCGAGCCGGATACGTCCGCCTACGGCCGCCTTGCCGTGCTGGCGCAGTGGCGTGCGAAGTCTAAGCTGGCGATGAAGGTCCATCGCAGCGCCTTCACCCCGCCGCCCAAGGTCATGTCCGCCATCGTCCACGTCACTCCCGGCGATGCGCCCGAGGGCGTCTCCATGCGCGTGCTGGAGCGCGTGACCGAAGCCGCCTTCGGCCAGCGCCGCAAGATGCTGCGTCAAAGCCTCAAGGGCGTCCCCGGCGCGCTGGACGCGCTGGAAGCACTCGGCATCGACCCGCAGCGCCGCGCGGAAACGCTGTCGGTGGCGGAGTTCGTGAGCGTGGGCAAGGCGCTGACGAAGGGCTGACGTCGTCCCGGACCTGATCCGGGACCGCTGGCTATCTTTAGGCGCACCCTGACGCTGGGGCTTCGACAAGCTCAGCCTGAGCGGGATTGAGGCATCGGGTTTGTGGCGGTTAGCGGTCATCCGTCATCCCGGCGTATGCCGGGACCGTGGGCAAGTCTTGAGGCGATAGCTATCGTCAGAGCGCCCCAACGTGAGGTCGCTTCTAAAGACAGCCCACGGTCCCGGCATACGCCGGGATGACGACCATGGGAAACGTCCGCAATGGAGCGTTGCTTGCCGTTTGCATCGCGGGAAGAAAAGCAAAGAACGGTTCACGCTGAGGCGCAGAGATGTCGTGTTTGCGGCGACCTCTCCCCCTCATTTCACGGGTGCGTTTGCCTCATCGTTGAAACAGGGAGAAAGCCTGCGGCGCTGCGCGACACCTCTGCGCCTCCGCGCCTCTGCGTGAACCCTCTTTTCTTTCTATCCCGAACCAAACGAAAAGGCCCGCCCCGCATCGCGCGGAACGGGCCTTTCCCTTAACCGATATCCCGAAATCAGGGCTGCGGCTGGCCACGCTCGCGCGCGAGGCGCTCCTGGCGGTCGATCGCCGATTCGGTCTGCACGAAGCTGTCCGACTTCACGCCCAGCCAGATCAGGATCGGCGCAGACATGAAGATCGAGCTGTAGGTGCCGATGAAAATGCCGAGCGTAATGGCGGCAGTGAAGCCGAAGATCACGTCCGGACCCAGCAGCAGCAGCGCCACCAGCATGATGAGGATCGACAGCGAGGTCACGACGGTGCGCGACAGCGTCTCGTTCACCGACAGGTCGAGCAGTTCGGCCATCGGCATGCGGCGGTGCTTCTTGAGGTTCTCGCGGATGCGGTCGTAGACCACGATCTTGTCGTTCAGCGAGTAGCCCAGCAGCGTCAGCAACGCGGCGACGATGTTGAGGTCGAACTCCATCTGCGTCAGCGAGAACATGCCCACGGTCAGCAGGATGTCCTGCACCAGCGCGAACAGCGCACCGGCCGCGAACTGCCACTCGAAGCGCACCCAGATGTAGATCGAGATGCACAGCATCGCGAGGCTGAGCGCCAGCACGCCGGTCTTGAGCAGTTCACCCGAGACCTTGCCCGAGACGGAATCGACGCCGTCGATACGCGCATCGGGGAAGGTCTGCTTTACCGAAGTGGTGATCTTGCGTGCCATCGCGTCGGCCAGCTGCGGCTGCGACTCGGTGCCCTCGGGCAGCTTCATGCGCAGCGAGACCTCGTTCGGCTTGCCGAAGGTCTGCACCACCGGCTCGCCGTAGCCGAGCTTTTCGACCGCCTGCGTCAGCGGGGCGATCGGCGCGGTCGCGCTGCGCTCGAAGGTCACGCGGATCATCTGGCCGCCGACGAAATCGACGCCCAGGTTCAGTCCGTGGGTGAACAGCAGCACCACCGAGGCGACCATCAGCACGATGTTGCTGATGAAAAACGGCCACTGCCACTTGAGGAAGTGGATGTTGGTGTTGTCGGGAATAAGCTTCAGGAGCTTCATGAGACGTCTTCCGAGCTTACAGGTTCAGGTCCGCCGGCCGCGTCTTGCGCAGCCAGCCGGCGACCCACATGCGGGTCAGGGTCACGGCGGTGAACACCGAGGTGACGATGCCGATCATCAGCACGACCGCGAAGCCGCGCACCGGGCCGGAGCCGAAGGCGAACATCAGCAGCGCCGCGATCGAGTTGGTGATGTTGGCGTCGAAGATAGCACGGCTCGCTTCCTTGTAGCCCAGTTCGACCGACTGGACGACGCGGCGGCCCTTGGACCGTTCCTCGCGGATGCGCTCGTTGATGAGCACGTTGGCGTCGACCGCCGCGCCCAGCGTCAGCACGAAGCCGGCGATGCCCGGCAGCGTCAGCGTGGTGCCGAACACCGCCATCACGCCCAGGATCATCACGATGTTGATGAGCAGCGCGCAGATGCAGGCATAGATGCCGAAGCGACCGTAAGTAAGGATGATGAAGATGACGAGCGCCAGCGTGCCGACGCCCATGGCGACGGCGCCCTTGTGGATCGCATCCGCGCCGAGGTCCGCGCCGACGGTGCGTTCCTCGACGACCTTGAGGTCGACCGGGAGCGCGCCCGAACGCAGCGCGATCGCCAGCTGCGTCGCCGATTTGGTCGTGAAGCTGCCCGAGATCTGCGCGCTGCCGCCCAGGATCGGCTCGTTGATCGACGGCGCCGAAAGCGCCTTGCCGTCGAGGATGATCGCGAAGCGCTTGCCGACGTTGGCGCTGGTCAGCTGCGCGAAACGCTCGCCGCCCTGCTGGTTGAAGGTGATGTCGACGACGGCCTGGTTGGTCTGCTGCTGGAACGCCTGCTTGGCGTTGGTCAGCTGGTCGCCCTTGATGCCGCCGAGGCGCTTGACCGCGATCAGAGCGGGCTGGCCGCCGGCCGCGCCTTCGGCATAAGGCACGATCTCGTCGCCCGGAGGCACGATGCCCTGTGCCAGATCGGCGGGGTTGGCGGTCTCGTCGACCATCTTGAATTCGAGCTTGGCGGTCTGGCCGAGCAGCGCCTTGAGCGCCGCCGGATCCTGCAGGCCGGGCACCTGCACGTCGATGCGCGTGCCGCCGAGGCGACGGATGTCGGGCTCCTTGGTGCCCAGCGCGTCGATGCGCTTGCGCACGACTTCGACCGCAGTGTCCATCGCGTTCGACACTTCGAGGTCGATGCCCGCAGCGGTGGGCGCGAGCACGAACTGGTTGCCGTTGACGACCTGGATGTCCCAGTCGCGCTGGCCGGTCAGCCCCGCGCCGGTGGTCAGCGGCAGCAGCGCCTCGCGCGCGGCGTCGACCTGCGTGGTGTCGCGCACGGTGAAGGTCAGGCGACCGCCACGGCTCGACACGTCGCCGATGGCGATGCGCGGCTCGGCGGCACCCAGCTTGGTGCGGACCGATTCCTCCATGCCTTCCAGACGCTGCTGGATGACCTGGTTGCGATCCGCCTCAAGCAGCAGGCGCGAACCGCCCGCAAGGTCGAGGCCGAGATTGACCTTGGGCGCAGGCACGCCTTCGGGCAGGTGGATGGAGGTGAAGGACAGCAGCGTGGGGATCGCCAGCGCGCAGAGCACCAGCGTCAGCCCCCAGTACCAGACCTTCTTCCAGATCGAGAATTCAAGCATCCTGTCGCTTTCCCAAAGACGCCGGCGGTCAGTCGTTCGCGGGCTTGGAGCCGGCGGGCGGGATCACGTCGACGATGGTCGACTTGAGCGCCTTCACCTTGACGCCCTGCGCCAGTTCGACTTCGGCGTAGTTGTCGTCGACCTTGACGATCTTGCCGATCAGGCCGCCGCCGGTCAGCACCTCGTCGCCCTTCTTGAGCTCGGAAAGCTTGGCCTTGTGCTCCTTCTGCTGCTTCATCTGCGGGCGCAGGATGAGGAACCAGAAGATCAGCGCCATCGCCACGAAGGGCATGTACGTGATCCAGGCCGGAGGCGACCCGGCGGGTGCGGCTGCGGCGAGCTGGGCGAGGATCGAGGTCTGCATGGAAATGATGGGCCTTCTCGTATCGCGTGTCGGGCGGCTATATCGCAAGCCGACCGGAGCTTGCGCGCATGACGGTATGATCCGCAGCCTGCGCGCAGGCGGATGCGGGCGGTTAGCAATAAAGCGAAGCGCTGGCAACGCGCGGACTGGCGCGCTTCCACCACCCTCGCCCCGGCAGATAGGGCTCTGGCCTCTCCGTTCAAGCGAGCCGGCATTGCGATGAAAAACTATGCGGCAGGCGCTTGCGCATCCTGAAAGACCTGCCTATAGGCCGCGCTCCGGTCGGGACGTAGCGCAGCCTGGTAGCGCATCACACTGGGGGTGTGGGGGTCGGAGGTTCGAATCCTCTCGTCCCGACCAACGAAAAAAGCCGTTTCCCGCGTCATGCAGGAAACGGCTTTTTTGTATCCGATGCGGTACTGAAGCGGCCTAGAAGCCGACCGAAGCGAGAAGCCAGTGGCGGACCGGCGCGCACAGGGCGGCAAAAGCCGCGGCAATTACGAGAACCTTGAACGTCGCCGTTTCGTACAGCTTGCGCTCCATCAGCATTCCTCTCTCTCTGTCGTTTATTGTGACAACAGGTGTAACACGCGTTTGCGTGTTGCAAAGCGGTGATTTCAGCCGCTCCGGCGAAATCTGTTTTCCTACACGAGCCGATATGGTTATCTGATTGCGAGTCACCCTTTTCGGAAGGACTCGCCATGCCTCTTCTCGATTCGCTGCTCGGCCCCGTCACCCGCATCATCGACAAGGTGGTGCCCGATCCCGAGGCGCGCGACCGGGCCAAGCTGGAACTGCTCAAGCTCGAGAACACGCAGGAACTGGAGATGCTGCAGGCCAGCCTTTCCGCCATCGTCGCCGAGGCCAATTCCCCCGATCCGTGGACGAGCCGCGCGCGGCCGAGCTTTCTCTATGTCATGTATGCCGTGATCCTCTGGGCGCTGCCGATGGGCGTGGTCGCCGCGTTCGATCCCGGCCTCGCCCGCGCCATCGGAACCGGGATGAACGGCTATCTGGCAGGGATCCCGGAGCCGCTCTACGCGCTCTTCGGCACCGGCTACCTCGGCTATTCGGCGATGCGCCAGTGGGGCAAGGTGAAGGGCTCGGACAAGTAGCCATGAGCGATGCGGGAAGCCGGTCGGTAAGCGAAACGCTAACCCTTTTCACGCTAAGGCTTCCCGCATGACCTCGCGCCGACCCACCCTTCGCCGGTTCCTGCTTGCCGCCCTGCCCGCGCTCGGCCTCGCCGCCTGCGGCCCGGCCGAGGCACCGGCCCCGTCCGAAAGCGACGCCGCCGCTCAGGCTGCGGAGGCAGAGGCCGCCGCCAGCGCAAAGGCCAAGGCCGAACGCGAGGCAAAGCTCGCCAGCTTCTATGGCGGCGGTGAACCCACGGCTGAGGACGCGGACAGGAAGAAGGATGCCGAGCGCGATTCCGCCGGGCCTCCCGCCAATGTCGAGGTCGGCGATCCGCCCCCGCCTCCGCCCCGTGCCATGAACCAGCCCGCCCCTCCCGATCCCGGTGGCCCGCCGGTCCAGTAACGCGCCCGGCCCGACTTGCGCAGACAGCCCGCCCCGCTAAAGCTGGCGGCGGACGAACGGAGATTGCGACGAACATGGCGGAAAAGCTGGTCTATGTGCTCAACGGCCCCAACCTCAACCGGCTGGGTAAGCGCGAGCCGACGATCTACGGATCGCAGACCCTCGACGACATCGGCGCGATGCTGGAGGAGCGGGGCGAGGCGCTGGGCCTCAGCGTCCTGATGTTCCAGTCCAACCACGAAGGCGATCTCGTCGACTGGCTGCACGAGGCGGACGACGCAGGCGCGCATGCCGTGCTGCTGAACGCCGGAGCCTATACCCATACCTCGGTGGCCCTGCTCGACGCCATCCGCTCGATCACCGCGCCGGTGATCGAGGTCCACCTCTCAAACCCGCACACGCGCGAGGAATTCCGACACACGTCATGGGTCGGCATGGCGGCGCAGGGCACCATCGCCGGCTTTGGCGCGCAGAGCTACGTGCTGGCGCTGGAAGCCGCTGCGGGGCTTTGAGCCAACCATTGCTCCGGAAATGTCCGGGACCGCTGGTTCACTCACGCAGACCTGTTGCCAGTGCGGCGGCCCGCTCATCACCGACGTCCCCGGTCAAGTCCTGGGCGACGCCTTGCATGGCTTGAGCACGCCGGATGCGTCACGAACCGAAACTATGTGCTGAACGGTCGCCATGACCTCTTTCTGCTGTGCTTCCATCTGCACAAGCGCGAAATTGCAGATACCCCGATCCGTCAGCGACATCAGCATCGCCCGAAAGTCCTGCGTGCTGGCTTGCGGCGAGAGGGCAGCAAGGAGGTAAGGGAGCGAGGCGGGTCCGTTCTCCTGCCGGATATATCCATCCAAAGACGCCAGCGTCTTTCCCTGAACGGTCCACACGTCACGCTGCGGCTCATATGCAGGCAGTTGTTCCAGGGATGCAGGATCGAGGATGACTCCTTCGGTGTTTGCACCCAGCACGAAGTCCGCCTCATCGTGCGCACCACCCCGCGTGAACCACCAAACGTTCGCCGCAACCAGCACAACCGCCGCCGCAACCAGCAGCGGCGTGCGCTTGGACTGTCCCTTCATGCGCATGACGAATTCAGCCCAGCGGCACGCCCGGGGTGCTCTTGGCGGTGCGGATCGTCAGCGAGGTCTTGACGCTGTCCACGTTGGGCGCGGGCGTCAGCTTGCTGGTCAGGAATTCCTGGAAGCTCTGCAGGTCGCGGCTGACGATCTTGAGGATGAAGTCGATCTCGCCGTTGAGCATGTGGCACTCGCGCACTTCGGGCAGGCCCTTCATGTGATCCTCGAAGGCGCGCAGCGATTCCTCGGCCTGGCTCTTGAGGCTGACCAGCGCGAAGACGGTGATCGTGAAGCCCAGCTTCGATGCGTCGAGATCGGCGTGATAGCCCTGAATCACGCCCGCTTCCTCGAGGCTGCGCACGCGGCGCAGGCACGGCGGGGCGGTCAGGCCCACGCGCTGGGCGAGTTCGACATTGGTGATACGACCTTCCGCCTGCAGTTCCGCAAGCAGGTGGCGGTCGATTTCATCGAGATTGATCATTCAAAAATCCTTGGGACAGGCACCCCTCACATCCCCGCGTTGCAACATCCACATCGAAAACGCCAGTGTGCCGTAATAATATTATGCCATAGCGTAATCGTCCCGCTTTGCAACGCCCGAAACTGCACTCTTTCGTTCGATGTGCGGTTTGCTACGAAAAGCGACCCGTCGTTTTCCTTATGGTAAACATCACCGGGCCATAGGACATGATCTGCCACGTGAAGCCGGGGCGCGATTTGCCGCGCCTGGAGATGGAATGTACTACGACGACCGCCTTGCCACTGTCCTGCGCGCGCCGCCCTCCGGGGACGGCATCGCGCGGATTCAGTTCAGGCAACTCGTCGACATTCTCGGCCAGACCCCCGATTCGCCCGAACCGAGCGAAATGGTCGATGCCGCCTTCGTCCGGTTGAGCCAGCTCGGCCGCCAGCTTCCCCCCGCCGACCGTGCGCGGCTCCTGCGCCAGCCGCTGCAGCCCATGGCGAATCCCCGCCTGCTGACATGGCTCGTAGGCGCAGAGCCCGACGTCGCCTGCGCCGCAATCGCGGCGGCCCGGCTCGACGACGCGGCATGGCTCGCGCTGATCCCGCGCCTGCCTGTGCGCGCGCGCGGCATCCTGCGTCATCGCCGCGATCTTTCCCCGCAGGTGGAAGGCCTGCTAGAGCGCCTCGGCGTGCGTGACCGCGCGCTGCCTCCCGCTCAAACGGAAGCCGTCGCATCCGGCGCCGAATCCGATTGGGCCGAACCGCGTCCGGAAGATCCCATTCCCGAAATCCCGCCTGCCCGTTTCCAGCGCCCGTCCGGCGACATCGCCGCCGACCAGGACATCTCGGACGACGTGCTCGAACTGCTCGACATGGCCGGCAACCCGCCGCCGCCCACCTCGCTGAGCGAATGGGCGCGCGCCCGTGCGGCGCAGCAGAAGGCCCAGCCGCACGGCACGGTGCAGGAAACCGCAGCACACCTCGTTGCCCCGCACCGCGAGGCGGGCATCGGCGCAATCGTCCGCCGCATCGAGGAATTCCGCAAGGCCCGCGAAGCCAAGGGCCCGCCCGACTTCCGCACCGATTCGCCACGCCTGCCGCTCGGCGACACCGCGCCCGTCGCGCAGCGCCTCGCCCTTGCGATCGACTTCACCACCGATGTCGAAGGTCGCATCGACTGGGCCGACGGCCCGCACGCGCCTTCGGTGACGGGCCTGTCGCTGGATGCCACCTCATCCGACCTTGCGCACGCCCTGCGCCAGCGCCTGCCGCTGCGCGGTACGCGAATCTCGGTCACCGGCGCTCCGGCGGTGAGCGGCCCGTGGCAGGTCGATGCGGTCGCCCGCTTCGAACATGGCCGCTTCGCCGGTTACTGCGGCCGCCTGCGCCGCCCTGCCCCGCCTATCGAAGTGCCGGTCGTCCCGGTTCCCGCCCATGCCGAGGCAGACCGGATGCGCGAGGTGCTCCACGAACTGCGCACCCCCGCCAATGCGATCCAGGTGGCCGCCGAGATCATCCAGCAGCAGCTCTATGGCCCGGCCCCGCACGAATACCGAGCCCTTGCCGCCGCCATCGCCGGGGACTGCGCGCATATCCTTGCCGGGTTCGAGGAACTGGACCGGCTGGTGAAGCTCGAATCGGGCGCGCTCCCGCTGGAGGACGGCGAATGCGACCTCGCCCGCGTCCTCGCCCAGACCATCGTGCGCCTGCGCGCCTGGACCGAGCCGCGCGGCAGCGGCTTCGCCCTCGCCGCTGACCTGTCCGCCGCAGCATTGCCGGTCCGCATCGCCCGCGCCGAAGTGGAGCGCCTCGTCTGGCGTCTGTTCGCCGCGCTCGCCGGATCAACCGCGCCGGGCGAGCGACTCGACCTCGGCTGGAGCCTGCATGGCGACATGGTCGATCTCAGCGTCACCCTGCCCGCCGTCCTCGCCGAGCGCGGGCCTGACGCCCTGTTCGATGCCGTCGCGGGAGAACGCGGACAGTCGCTCGCTGCTGGAATGTTCGGGATAGGCTTCACCCTGCGCCTCGCGGCTGCGGAAGCCTCCGCAGCCGGGGGCCTGCTTGGTCGCGTCGAGAACCGGCTCCACCTGTCGCTCCCCGCCTTGACCGGGACAGACACTGGGAATAGCAGTTCGGCAACTTTTCCGCAGTAATTCCTTGGGGATGCGCTCCATAGAGGAAACCGAACCGTTGCCGGGACCGAATCTCCTGGAGCCGCCGGGCAGGCAGGCTTTCGCCTCGTTTTCCGGGGATTTCGGCCAGCGCTTCATCGTCACCGTCGACACCGAGGAGGAGTTCGACTGGTCGGCCCCGCTCGACCGTGACACGCACAGCGTCGTCACCGTCCCAGCCCTGCGCAAGTTCCAGCAGTTCTGCGAAGGCTTCGGCGTCGTCCCATCGTACCTGATCGACTGGCCGGTGGCGGACTCCTCCTTCGCTCCCGAAGCGATCGGCGACGCCGTGTCGAACGGGCGCGCCGAAGTCGGCGTGCAGCTCCATCCCTGGGTGAGCCCGCCCTTCGTCGAGGAAGTGAACGAGCGCAACAGCTACGCGGGCAATCTTCCCTTCGAACTCGAACGCGAAAAGCTCCACACCCTGCGCGACCGCATCGAGCGCGCCTTCGGCACCGCCCCGCGCAGCTATCGCGCCGGGCGCTACGGCCTTGGCCCGCGCACGGCGGAAATCCTCATGGAATGTGGGATCGCCGTGGATACCTCGGTGCGCGCGCGATTCGACTACAGCGGCACCAACGGTCCCAATTACCGCGAGCACCCGCTGCGTCCCTATTGGGTGGATGCGGAACGCCGCCTGCTCGAAATGCCGCTGACGACCGTCTACTGGGGACCGCTGCGCCAGGTCGGCAACATCATCTACCCCCACCTCTGGCGCGCACCTTCCGTGCGCGGCGTACTGGCACGCACGGGTCTTCTCGAACGCATCCCGCTGACACCCGAAGGCATCACCGCCGAGGAAGCGCTACGCGGCGTGGACATCGCGATCGACGAAGGCCTGCCGGTGCTGGTCTTCTCCTTCCACAGCCCCTCGCTGGCGACCGGCCACACGCCTTACGTCCGCAACGAAGCCGATCTCGACGCGCTCTATGACTGGTGGCGCGCCCTGTTCACCCACCTCGCGCGGCGCGGCATCAAGCCCACAAGCATCGGCGAAATCATGAACTCTGTGCAACGCGGATAGAACGCCGCTTGCCTGATCCGTCGCGCCAAGCTAACGGGCTTGGCACCGGCCCTCGTCGATGGGGCCGGCCCGGCACGGGGGCCTGTAGCTCAGCGGTTAGAGCTGGCCGCTCATAACGGCTAGGTCGCGGGTTCGAATCCTGCCGGGCCCACCAATGCTGGAACGTCCTTCGCCCCAAGAAGTGACGAACATCGACAAACCCCAGGTCGGGGAGTGGCGCAGCCCGGTAGCGCGCCTGCTTTGGGAGCAGGATGTCGCAGGTTCGAATCCTGTCTCCCCGACCATTTCCCTTTTTCGTTCGAAACGGCGGCGGTCTGCAAAGGCCGCGACGACCGGGACGCCGGTCGCCGCGACCACTGCCGGTGACAGGGGGTTAGCCAGGGGCTGTACCCGTCGGCAGCGATGGCAGTCTCTTCCGCCAAGCCTTTCGAACCTATCCCGATTTCCCGGACATGGTGACTCACCATGCCTGCCTTGCATCGCCATAATTTAGAACATATAAGGAACGAATGTCCCGTTCCTCCGTCATGGAGCGTCTCGAGATTCTCGCGGACGCAGCCAAGTACGATGCATCTTGCGCCTCGTCAGGCACCGCCAAGCGCAACAGCCGCGACGGGCGCGGGCTGGGTTCGACCGAAGGCATGGGCATCTGCCACGCCTATGCCCCGGACGGCCGATGCATTTCGCTGCTCAAGCTGCTGCTGACGAACCACTGCATCTTCGACTGCCATTACTGCATCAACCGCAAGAGTTCGAACGTCCGGCGCGCGCGCTTTACGCCGCAGGAGGTGGTGGACCTCACGCTATCGTTCTATCGCCGCAACTACATCGAGGGACTGTTCCTCTCATCCGGCATCGTGAAGTCGTCCAGCCACACGATGGAGCAGATGATCGAAGTCGCGCGTATCCTGCGCGAAGAGCATGACTTCCGCGGCTATATCCACCTCAAGACGATCCCCGAGGCCGACCCCGAACTGGTGGCGCAGGCAGGTCTGTGGGCCGACCGCGTGTCCATCAATGTCGAACTGCCGACCGACAGCGGCCTCGCCCGGCTTGCCCCTGACAAGAGCGGCGCGACGATCGAAGGCGCGATGGGCAAGCTTTCGGGCGCGATCATCGAAGCGCACGATGCGCAGAAGCGGTTTCGCAAGGCGCCGGTCTTCGCGCCTGCCGGGCAATCCACGCAGATGATTGTGGGCGCGGACGGAGCGAGCGACGCGCAGATCGTCGGCAAGGCGAGTTCGCTTTACGACCGGTTCTCGCTAAAGCGCGTCTATTACTCCGCCTTCAGTCCGATCCCGGAAGCGAGCGCAGTATTACCACTGAAGCGCCCGCCGCTGATGCGCGAGCATCGGCTATACCAGTCAGACTGGCTGATGCGTTTCTATGGCTTTGCGCCGCGGGAAGTGCAGCAGGCGGCGGGAGCCGACGGCATGCTGCCGCTCGACATCGACCCCAAGCTGGCCTGGGCCCTCAAGTTCCGCGAACGCTTCCCGGTGGACCTCAACCGCGCCCCGCGTGAGGCGATGCTGCGGGTGCCGGGGCTTGGGGTGAAGGCGGTCGATGCGATCATCGTCGCGCGGCGTCATCGCGCGCTTCGGCTGGACGACGTTGCCCGGCTGACAGTCTCGGTCCGGAAGCTGCGCCCCTTCATCGTCACGACGGACTGGTGCCCCACGCTGCTCACCGATCGCGCGGACTTGCGGGCGATGTTGGCCCCGCCAGCCGAGCAGATGGAACTCTTCGCGTGATCGCGGCGAACCTTCGCGAGCCCGATGACTTCGAGGCTTGGCGTGCAGAGGCGCGAAGACTGATCGAATGCGGCACACCGCCGGAGCAGGCCGCATGGAGCGATGGGACCGGCGAAGCCGATCTCTTTGCAGACGCGCCGTCCGCCTCGATGCCGGACAATGCGTCGCGCGAAGTGCGTGCGAGCCGGGCTTTCATAGATCTGGCGCGCAGCGTCATCCTTCACACCGAACCGTCGCGGCTGGCGCTGCTCTACAGGATGCTGTGGCGGCTGCAGGAGCACCCTCGCCTGCTAGACGACGCGGCGGACCGCGATGTCGTAGCGCTGGAACGACTGGCCCAGCAGGTGCGGCGCGACATCCACAAGATGCGGGCTTTTGTCCGGTTCCGGATCGCAAGGGACGAGGATGGCGCGGAGCGCTACGTCGCCTGGTTCGAACCCGAACACCGGATCGAACGCGCCAATGCCGATTTCTTCGTCAACCGGTTCACCAGCCAGCGCTGGTCGATCCTGACGCCGCGCATGTCTCTGCACTGGGACGGCGCGGCCCTGCTGGAAGGCCCGCCCGCGTCCCGTGGTGACGCCCCCGCAGAAGACGCGACCGAGGAATTATGGCTCGGCTACTACCGGTCGATCTTCAATCCGGCGCGTCTCAAGGTCGGCATGATGGTGAAGGAGATGCCCCGCCGATACTGGAAGAACCTTCCCGAAGCGCGCCAGATACCCGACCTCATCGCCGGCGCTCACAAGCGGGAGGCAGCCATGATCGCCACCGGAGCAGACCTGTTCGAAGCGGAGGCAGCGCCCTCCAGTCTCGACGCCGTCGCCAGCGGCATCGCCCAATGCCGCCGCTGCCCGATCGGCTGCACCGGCACCCGTGCCGTCATGGGCGAAGGTCCGCGCGAAGCAGATCTGATGATCGTCGGAGAGCAACCCGGCGATAGCGAGGAGCAGGAAGGCCGCCCCTTTGTCGGCCCCGCAGGCCAGCTTCTCGACCGCGCACTGAACGAGGCGGGCGTGGATCGCGCCCGGGCCTACGTCACCAATGCGGTAAAGCACTTCAAGTTCACGCCACGCGGCAAGCGCCGTCTGCATCAGACACCGACGGCAGGCGAGATCGACATCTGCCGATGGTGGCTCGACGCCGAGCGGGCGCTGGTCAGGCCGAGAGTGGTGCTGGCTCTGGGCGCCAGCAGCGCTCGCGGGCTACTGGGGAGAACGCCATCGATCGGGCGCGAACGCGGGCAGGCCATCGCTCTTCCCGATGGCACCCAAGTCTGGCTGACCGCGCATCCCAGCTATCTCCTGCGGCTCGACGGCGAGGCACGCGAGCGCGAACATGCGCGGTTCGCCAGCGATCTCGCGGGACTGGCCGGACTGCTTGCCAGCGACCAAGTTCCACAGAGTTATCCACAAGCATAACTGCGCTCATGCAACTCAATGCCGACATAAGCATTCTCTCATAGGTAATAATTCGAAGGGGAATGCACATGGCAAGCGAATGCATGGCTTACCGCGACGCCAAGGGCGGACTGCACAGCAGCGCCGAACGTGCGACTTTGGAAGACCTCGCCGCCGTCCTCGGCCGCGTTGGCGATGAAGGTGGCATGACCTCCGGCGTTGCGCGCATGATCTTCGACAAGCGCGCCGAGATCGAGCGAATCTTCGCCGAGCATGACTCGATGGTGGAAGCAGCGCCACAGAAGCCGCTCGGCAAGGAAACTAACGGACACATACGCGCAGTGAACTGAACACAAAATATGGTCCGTCGCCCCGGAGCACCTTCGGGACGACGGTACTTCCCCGAATGCTTTCGAACGTCTATCAGGCTGGCCGACTACAGTAGCCAAGCCCTTCAGTGACCGCAGAACCCTCCCCCGCCGCAGGCCTTGAAGCGGCTTTTCTCGAGAATCGGGAAAAGCTGCTCAGATTCCTGCGCGCGCGCGGCGCCGGGGATGCTGCGGAGGATCTGGTCCAGGAAGTCTGGCTGAAGATCACCGCAAGCCGCCCCGGCCCGGTCGCCTCCCCGCTGTCCTATCTCTTCCGCACCGCCGACCTGCTGATGATCGATCGGTTTCGTTCCGCCCGGCAATCCGGCGCGCGCGATCGGGACTGGACGGAGATCAATGCCGGCGATCCGCCCGGCGTCTCGGCAGAACCCTCGCCTGAACGCCGCATGGCCGCCGCGCAGGAAGCCGCGAACGTGCTCGCGCTGCTCGACGGCCTCGGCCCTCGAGTGGCGACGATCTTCCGCCGCCATCGCATCGAAGGCGCGCAGCAGAAGGTGATCGCCGCCGACCTCGGCGTCAGCCTCAGCACGGTGGAAGCCGACCTGCGCGTGGCATATCGGGCGCTCAGCGAATGGAAGGAGCGGTCGCAATGATCCCCGCGCGATGCATCGGGGTAAGGCTCCGACCGAACGTCTCCGTCTATGTCGCAGAAGGAGCGCCCTATGGCGAACGACATGGCGAATGACATGACTATTCGGGACGAAGCGCTCGGCTGGGCGGTGCGTGCGGGCGACCCCGCATTCGCCGACTGGGAGGCGTTCACCCTCTGGCTGGAAGCCGACCCTGCCCATGCGCGCGCCTATGACGCGGTGACCGCAGCGGTGGACGATGCGACCACGCTACTGACCGAGGCTGGTCCTGCGAACGACGATCATGTCGCCGTCGATGCGCCGATCCGCCGCCGCCCGTGGCTGGCGAGCGCAATCGCCGCAAGTATCGCGGTGGTCGGCGCCTTCTGGGCATTCCAGGGGACGCAGCGCGATCTCTACACGGTCGAGACCGCGCTCGGCGAAACCCGCCGTGTCACGCTCGATGCCGATACGCGGGTGGAACTGGCGGGCGGCACCGCGGTCGAGTTCGATCGCAAGGACAAGCGCTACGCCCGCCTCCAGAACGGGCAGGCCCTGTTCACGGTGCGGCACGACGCCGCGCATCCCTTCGAGGTCGCGGTAGGCGACGAGCGACTGGTCGACATCGGCACCGTGTTCGACGTGCGCCACGATGCGAGCGGCCTTAGCGTCGCCGTATCCGAAGGCGCGGTGCAATACGATCCCGATGGCGCCGACGTGCGCGTGTCTCCCGGCGAAGTACTTCGCCGCCGGGCGGGCGCGAGCGACTACACCCTCACCCGCCTGCCTGCCGAACAGGTCGGCGAGTGGCGCGACGGGCGCCTGACTTTCGAGGCCGCGTCGCTCGAGGAAGTCGCCGCGCAGTTGAAGAGCGCGACCGGCATCGATTACGTCGCCGCAAGCGGCGGGACGGCTGCGGTTTCCGGCTCGATCCTCGTGGCCCCGTTGCGCAAGGATCCCGCCGCAATCGGTCCGCTGCTCGGCCTTTCCGTGCGCTCCCAGAACGGTCGCTGGGTGATCGGCTCTCGCTGACGGAATGCGCAAGGGCGCCTGGATCGTGGCGGCCGCGATGGCCATGCCCGCTACCGCCTTCGCGCAGAAGGCGATGGTGGACGTGCGCCCAGGTTCCGTGGGTCAGGTTGCCATCGAACTCGCGCGGCAGACCCGCTCAAGCATCGTCGTCGCCGACGCTGCAGTAGCCCGGCGCATGGTGCCCGCGATCCGTGGCCGCATGGATGCCGCAGAGGCCGTGCGCCGACTTGCTCGCAAGGCTGGTGGACGGGCAATCGCGGTCGCGCCCGGAGCGTGGCGCATCGAAGCTGCGGCCATTGCCCGCCCTGCGCCCGCACCGCGCCCCGCCTCGGTTCGTCCGGTTCCGGTGCCGACCGATGACGATGCCGCCGATCCGATCGTCGTCGTCGCTTCCAAGCGCGATCTCACCATCGGGCAGATTCCGGGGCAGGTCTCGGTACTCGACGGGGAATCGCTGGAAGCGGGCGGCATCGGCGGAACCGAGAAGATCACCCAGCGCGTCGCCACGGTGACGTCCACGCACCTCGGCAGCGGACGCAACAAGCTGTTCATCCGAGGCATCGCCGATTCTAGCTTCACCGGCCCGACGCAGGCCACCGTGGGCCAGTACCTCGGCGACCTGCGCCTCAGCTACAACGCGCCGGACCCGGACCTGCGCCTTTCCGACATGGCCCGCGTCGAGGTGCTCGAAGGTCCGCAGGGCACGCTCTACGGCGCAGGTTCGCTTGGCGGCATCATCCGCCTCGTTCCCAACCCGCCGGTGGTGGGCGATACCAGCGGATCCGTGGCGGTCGGCGGCTCGCTGACGCAAAACGGCGCGCCAGGCGGCGACGCGGCGGGCATGGTCAACGTGCCGGTGAGCGAGACGGTCGCCTTCCGCGCCAACTTCGACGTGGCGACCCTCGGCGGCTACATCGACAAGCCGCTGCTTCGTCGCAAGGACGTCAACCGCACCAGCATCGTCGGAGGCCGCGCCGCGCTTCGCGCCGAGATCGCGCCGGACTGGACGGTCGACCTGATCGGCCTCGGCCAGTCCACCGACGCGCGCGACAGCCAGTACGCCGGGCGCGACGCCGAGCCGCCGCTTTCCAGCAATGCGCGGGTTCGTGAGGGATCGGACGCAGACTACCTGATGGGGCAGTTCGTGATCTCGGGCCGGATCGGCGAAGTCCGCGTGCGCTCGACGACGGGCGCGGTGCGGCAGCATCTGGAGGAGCGCTACGATGCGACGGTCGATCCGGCCGACCTGCGCCGCTTCTCGCAGGAGAACCGCACGCGCATGATCGCGCACGAAACGCGGTTGTGGCAGCCTGCGACCAACGGCTTCGGCTGGCTGGTCGGCGCCAGCTACACGCACAACCGCACCGTGCTGACGCGCAGTTTCGAGAATTTCGTGAGCACCACCGCCGCTACCGGCGTGCGCAACACGATCGATGAATTCACGCTCTATGCCGAGGCCAGTCTGCGCATCAGACCGGGCCTCACTGCGACCGCTGGCGGGCGCATTACCCATTCGCGCCTCGGCGGATCGGGCGAGGACGTGCTGCCCGCCGTGACCGAAAGTCTGGCCTTCGCGCGCGCTGCAACGACCGCGGACCGCACCTCCACCGCCGTCCTGCCCTCGATCGCGCTCAACGCCGAAGTGCTGGACGCGACGACCCTCTATATGCGCTATCAGGAGGGTTTCCGCCCCGGCGGCTTCGCGATCGAGAGCGATTTCGTGCGCCGCTTCAAAAGCGACCGCACCGGCACCTGGGAATTCGGAGTCAAGCACGGCACGCCGGGCGTCAGTCCGTTCGACCTTGCCGCGAGCGTATCGTACACCCGCTGGCGCGACATCCAGGCCGACTTCATCGACAACTCCGGCCTGCCGAGCACGGCCAACATCGGCGACGGCCGCGTCTGGTCCGCCAGCGCCACGGCGGGCGTGGAACTGGCGCATGGCCTGCGCCTCGAAGCCGGCGCGACATGGAACAGGAGTGCGGTCGACAAGCCACCAACGGAACTGCTCGGCCTCGTCGCACGCGCCATGCCGGTGAGCGGCGCCTCTGGGCCATCGCTCGTCGATGCCACGCTCGCCCGCTCGATGCAGGTGCCAAACATCGCGCAGTTCTCGGGTCGGATGAGCCTCGGCTGGAACCGCGAGATCGGCGACGATATGCGCCTCGCCGCCAATGGTTGGGTCAGCTATGTAGGCAAATCACGCCTCGGCATCGGCCCGGAACTGGGCGATCCGCAAGGTGACTACCTCGACAGCGGTGCGGACATGCGCATCGGCACCGAGCGCTACGGCGTGACGCTGACGCTGAACAACATCACCAATTCGCGCGGCAACCGTTTCTCGCTCGGCACCCCGTTCGGCACCGGGCGCGACCAGACCACGCCGCTGCGCCCGCGCACCATCCGGCTCGGGCTCGACGCGCGCTTTTAATTCGCGCTTCGGGAACTTTTTTCCAAGGCTGCCGCAGGACGGCTCCGTCTCAGGGTCAATACCGACCTCGATAGGGACGAAGATGCCTTCCAAGCTGACTGCCAAGACACTTCTCGCCACGACGGCCGTGTTCGCGATCGCGACCGCCGCGCATGCCGAGGACGTGAAGACCAAGCTCACTGCCCCGATCCGCACCTCGACGATCAAGAGCGGCGCTGCGGACGCAATCAACATCACCAAGGACGGCTCCGTCGTCGTCTCCTCGGGTACTGCGGTCACGCAGGACAGCAACCACGCGATCGCCAACGGCGGCACGATCAGCATCACCAATGCAAATGGCGCGATCGGTATCGACTCCATTGCTGGCGCTAACGGTGACATCACCAACACCGGCACGATCACCGTCGACGAGAGCTACGCTCCGACCGACACCGACAAGGACGGCGACCTCGACGGTCCCTTCGCGCTGGGCTCCAATCGCGTCGGCATTCGCACGCAGGGCGACCACACCGGCAAGCTCACGCAGAGCGGCACGATCACGGTCAAGGGCAACGACTCGGCAGGCATCCTGCTCGGCGGCAAGCTGACCGGCGCCTTCACGCACGACGGCACCACCACCGTTCTCGGCGATCGCTCTATCGGCGTTTCCGCGCAGGGCATCGACGGCAACGTCCGCCTCGCGGGCTCGGTTTCGGCGCAGGGCAAGGATGCCATCGGCGCACGCTTCGCCGGTGACGTGAACGGCGCGATGGTCGTCCAGGGCACTATTGCCGCGACCGGCTATCGCTACACTACCGCTCCGGCCGATCCGTCGAAGCTTGATGCCGACGATCTCCTCCAGGGCGGCTCGGCCCTGCTCGTTGAAGGCAACGTAACCGGTGGCATCGTGCTCGCCGCAGCGCCCAAGGTCGATGCAGCCAAGCCTGACTCCGACGGCGACGGCATCGACGACTCCAAGGAAGGCACCGCGAAGGTCGCCTCGTTCGGCGCCGCGCCCGCCATGCAGATCGGCGCGACGGATCACGCCGTCACTATCGGCCCGGTAGCCAGCACCGCCAGCAAGTTCGGCCTCATCATCGAAGGTTCGGTCGAGGGTAACGGCGTCTATGCGGGCGTCGCCGGTAACGGCCTCGTCGTCGGCGGTCGCGGTGGCGCGGTAACGATCGCCAACGGCATCGGCATTTCGGGCTCCGTGCTGGCAACCGCCAACGGGGCGAACGCAACGGCACTGCGGATCGCGACCGGCGCTACCACGCCACTGCTCCAGAACACCGGCACCATCGGTGCGGCCAGCGGCAGCGCCGACAACGCTCTGGCTACCGCCGTGCGCATCGACGCCGGCGGCAACCTGCCGACGATCCGCAACAGCGGCGTCATCAAGGCGACTGCCGGCGAGAAGGGTTCGGCGACCGCCATCTCCGATGCCAGCGGCACGCTCAACCTCATCGAGAACGCGGGCATCATTTCGGCCACCGGCGCCAAGGATGCCGTGCGCAACATCGCCATCGACCTCACCGCCGCGACCGGCAATGTGACGGTCAAGCAGACGCAGGTCGCTGCGGGCATCACCGCGCCGTCCATCGTCGGCAACGTGCGCTTTGCAGGTGGCAACGATCTGCTCGACCTGGCTGACGGTACGCTCGTCGGCGACGTTTCCTTCGGCGCGGGCAACAACACGCTCAACCTGTCCGGCGACGCCGGCCAGATGGGTGCGGTCACGTTCGGTGCAGGCAACGACACCATCTCGCTCGCAGGGACGAGCGCCTACAAGGGTGCGGTCGATTTCGGTGGCGGTGCCGACACGCTGACCCTTGCCGGCACTTCGTACTTCGCAGGCTCGATCGCCAACGCTTCGCAGCTCGCGGTCAAGGTCTCGGGCGGCGTGCTCGACATCAACAAGCCCGCCTCGATCGCCTCGCTGGAGATCGGCTCGGGCGGCGTGCTGCTCGTCACGCTCGACAAGACCGCGAATGCCGGTTCTGCCTACACCGTTTCGGGCAACGCCTCGTTCGTGGACGGCGCCAAGCTGGCGATCCGCCTGGCGGATGTGGCGACCGCCGAGGGCAGCTACCAGGTGCTGACCGCCGGCAGCCTGACCGGCCGTGACAAGCTGGCGACCAATACCGACCTCGTGCCCTTCATGTTCAAGGCCGAGTTGAACAAGAACGCGGCGGCCAATACCATCGTCGTCGACGTCTCGCGCCGCACGGTCAGCGAACTGGGCCTCAACCGCTCGGGCGCAGCGGCCTATAACGCCGTGTTCAAGCAGCTCGGCAAGGACCAGAAGATCGAGGACGTGTTCCTCGGCATCACCAACGGCGACGCCTTCCGCGCGTCCGTCGGCCAGATGCTGCCGGACCACGCGGGCGGCGCCTTCGAGGGCATCAGCCTGGGCACCCGTGCCCTTGCCCGCCAGATGCAGGATCCGCAGAACCCGATCGCTACAAACGGCCGCTTCTCCACCACGATCAACATGGCGATCTGGGGCAGCGACCGTAAGGGCACGCAGACCGCCGCCTACAAGCTCAACGGCTATGCCTGGTCGGCGACCGGCGAGTACCAGACGGGCCTCGGCAAGTTCGGCGCCACCGTCGCCTACATCAACAACGACCACAAGAACGGCGACATCTCCGACGTGAAGTCGACCGCGTTCGAACTGGCGGCGCACTGGCGCGGCAAGTTCGGCCCGGTCAGCGCCTTCGCACGCGGTTCGGGCGGCAAGGCCAACTTCGACGGCGATCGCAACTTCTACGGCACGATCGGCGCCGAGAACGTCACCCGCAAGATGAGCGCGGACTGGAACGGCACGTTCGTCACCGCCTCGGGCGGCGCGGCGATCGAGGGCGGTTCGCAGTTCTTCTTCTTCCGTCCGGGCGTCACGGTGGACTACGTGCGCCTGAAGGAAGACGGCTATACCGAAACCGGCGGCGAGAAGCTGAACCTCACGGTCGGCTCGCGCACCAGCGACGAACTGGCGGTGAACCCCAGCATGACCGTGGGCGTGGACTTCCTCGGCATGCGGGCGCGTGACGAGAACTGGTTCCGCGTCGAGACCGAAGGCGGCTGGCGCGAGATCGTCAAGGGCGGTGTCGGCTCGACCACGGCGAACTTCGAAGGCGGCGACAAGTTCACGCTGACCGCCGACAGCGCCTCCAGCGGCTGGTTCGCACGCCTGCGTGCGATCGGCGGCTCTTCAGGCTTCACGATGGGCGGCGAACTCTCCGCCGAGGACCGTTACGGGCGGGTCGACCTCGCCCTCCGCGGCTCCGTCACCATCGGTTGGTAAAGAACGATGCGATCGATTTCCCTCGTCGCCGTCGTTCTGGGCACCGGGTTGCTCATATGCTGCGCCCCCCGCGTGCAGCCCGGTGCCCCCCTCCCTCCCCCGCCTGCCAGCCCGAGCATGGCGAGCGAAGAAATCCGCATCTCTCGCGGACCCTGCTTCGGCTTCTGCCCGGTGTACAAGGTCGCCGTCACGCCTGCGGGCCGCGTCGACTTCACCGGGGAGCGGCACACCGCCGTGCTGGGGCCGCGCTCGCGCTCGGTCGGGCCGGCGGTCTATGAGGAGCTGCGCAAGGCACTCAAGCCCCTGCGCCCGGAAACGGGCAAGGAGAGCGCCTTCGCCTGCTCCACCGAAACAACCGACATGTCGCAGCTCACCATCGAGTGGGTCGCGGCGAACGGAGTCCGCACCGCGCTGACCTATAACATGGGCTGTCGCGACGAAGCGGGCGGCGCACTCGCACAGACGGTGGAGGATCAGCTCCGCCGCCTCGAAATCGACGGCTGGGCTTCGCAGAAGACCTGGCCCGGAGAATCGCGCGGGTGATGCCCGGAAGGCATCCGGCAACGCCCCGCCGGATGCCTTCCGATATCCGTCTTCAGCGCGGAAGCGCGAACGGGTGGCGCGGCGAAAGCCCGTCCCCGAAATTCATCGGGCCGCCCCGATCGTCGACCTGCCGTTCAGTCCGGTCGAACAGGTTGAGCATGTACGTCAGCCCTGACAGCCGCCACTCCTCGCCCCGCTTCTCGGCGGTGAGCAGGTAGCGCCCCCAGAACGTGTCATCGATGCCCGGCGCGGGATCGTCGGTCCGACATACGATCACGCATCCCGCATCGATGCGCGCCCGCTCCCCGGTGAGCGTGATCGACGGCAGTCCGAACATGTGCAGCCGCCGCGCATAGCCCTCTTCCAGTTCCGCGACGAACTGTCGGTATGCGGCGAAGTCGCCCTTGAACATGCCGAAGTCGAACGTCGCGTCCGGCCAGAACACCGCGTCGAGCCGATCCCAGTCGATCCAGTCGATGAGGTTGGCGTATTCCGCGACGAGTTCGGCCAGCCGCGCCTTGGTGACGAATTGCTCGATCGCGTCAGGCATGGGCCGGCGCCTTCCAGTCCGCGAGCGTGGAGACGCGTTCGTCCAGCCGCACCAGCGTCTTGCCGGTCGTCTCCCCCGACATCAGGCGGATGAAGGCATCCGGCGTCGCATCGAGCCCGGTGGCGACGTTCTCCGTCGCGACGAGTTGGCCCGAGCGGACCCAATTAGCCAGCGCGTCCTCCGCCTCATGCAGCATGTCGGCCGCCTCGTAGGCCAGGAAGCCGCGCATGGTGATGCGGTTGACCAGCACCTGCCACAGATTGCGCACGCTGTACGGCTCGGTCTGGTGGTTGTAGTTCGCGATCATCCCGCAGACCGGGATGCGGCCGAAGGCCTTCATGCGGGGCAGCACGGTGTCGAGAGTGACCCCGCCGACATTGTCGAAATAGAGGTCCACACCGTCCGGGAAGGCCCTCGCGATCTCGGCGTCCAGATCGTCGCAGGCCCGGTAGTTGATCGCGCCGTCCATGCCGAGATCCTCGACGATATGCCGCGCCTTCTCGTCCGAGCCCACGGTGCCGATCACCCGGCAGCCGGACAGCTTGGCGACCTGCCCGCCGACCGATCCGACCGCGCCCGCCGCCGCGCTCATCAGCACCTCGTCGCCCGCGCGCATCTCACCGAAGCGCTTGAGGCCGACATAGGCGGTGATCCCCGACCAGCCGCACGCGCCCATGTAGGCGGTCAGCGGCAGGTCGTCCGCCACCCGCACGTTCTCGAACCCGACGCTGCCCGGCGCGATGACCGAATGCGTTTCCCAGCCGATGAAGGCGCGCCCATAGTCGCCCTCGCGAAAATCCGGATTACGCGACTTGACCACCTGCCCGAGCACCATCGTCGGGATCAGCCCGCCGATCTGCACTGGCGGCAGGTAGCTTTTCACGTCATCGAGCATCCCGCGCACCGCCGGATCGATGGCGAAGACGCGGTTCTCCAGCATGACCTGCCCGTCTTCCAGTTCGGGCAGTTCCACGTCCTCGACGCGGAAGTTCTCCGGCGACGGCACCCCGGTCGGGCGCGACGCCAGCACGATGCGGCGGTTCTGCATTGTCTCTCTCCCGGTTGTTCCGTTCGCCTCAGTCCATGAACCCGCGCTCGTTGGCGGCATCGAACTTGCGCACGCCGGAGATGTCGATGCGGTCCGCCCAGCCGCCCAGCACGGCAGTCACTGCCGGTTGCGCGAGATGCGTCTGGAGCGCGGCTTCATCGCGCCACCGTTCGAAGACGAGGATGGTCCCCACCGCCGGATCGTCGATGGCGAAGTGATAGTTGAGGCAGCCGTCCTCCCTCAGCGTCGGCTCGACCAGACCGCGCAAGGTCGCGGCAAGGTCAGCGACAAGGTCGGGAACGGTCTTCAGGTGTCCTGTCAGAATAATCATCGCGCTCTCCTCACCAGGCCGGGGCGTCGCCGCCGGGGACGGCGGGGCCGGTCAGCCAGTTGCCGGTGATGCCGATCCTGATCTCGGACCCGCGCGCCACTTCGGTCCCGGCATCGGGCGTCACGAACATGATGCGGTTGGGCGCCCAGACCGAGCCGATGATCTCGTCCTCGTCGGCGGACAGCGTGACCCCGGCGATGGCGCACATTTCCAGCGCACGCTCGCGGGTCTGGCCGCGCACTTCGGGAACGTAGGCCCTTGTCGGATCCTCATGCACCTTGAGCACGCGCGCCTTCTCGCGCTCGGCTTCCTCGGCCGCCAGCGTCTCGTCGAAGGCGGGGCCGTGATAGTCGACCTCCCAGTCGAACGAGATCATGTTCTCCAGGATGTCGGGCAGGAACGGCGTCATCCGCAGGTGCGACCAGTGCGACATGTAGCGCTCCATCGCCTCGTAGCTGTCGATGTCGCAGCAGTTGGCGAAGTCGAAGTCGCCCGAGTGGAAGCGCGTATGCACGACCTTGCCGTGGCTGTAGTCGCGCACCTCGCGATTGAGGTGCGAGAGCTTCTTCACTTCCTCGATGAACAGGTCGATCTTGGCGGGATCGGCGTCCTTCTTGAACTTGAGCATTACGACGTGGCGGATCATTGCGCGTCTCTCCCATGTCGCGCCCTTGGTCCCTCGAGGGACTCGGCGCTGTGGGGTGGAGAGTAGCGCGATGGTTTTCGTGCAATGCCTGTCAGATTAAACAGGTGGCGCTCAGGCCTCGGCGGCAAAGCCCAGATCGGCGAGTTCCGCAGCAAGCACCGCATTCATGCGTGCAGGCGTCCAGTCATCCGGCGCGAAGCAGGCTTCGAGCGCGATCCCCGCGACAGAGGCGATCAGGCGTCGCGCGGTGAACAGCATGTCGCCCTGTCCTCCGCGCCGGATCAGCATCTGCCGGTAGAGTTCGAGACTGTGCCCGGCGGCGCTGCGGCGTTCCTCAAGGTACTCCGGCTCAAGGTGCGCGCGGCCCCAGAACGCGATCCACACGCGCCAGTTGGCCTTGGACGCTTCCGATATCGGCAGGATCTCGCCGAAGCAGTCGATCAGCAGCAGTCCCGCCTCGAACGCCGCTTCCAGCCGCTCCCGCGCACGCTCGTTGGCGAGCTGGTAGACGCCGAAGAGCAGCTCGTTCTTGTTGCGGAAATAGTGCGAGACGATCGAAGTGCTGCACGCGGTCGCCGCCGCGATCTCGCGGAAGGTCAGCGCGTCGATGCCCCGGTCGGCGACCAGATCGAACGCCACCGACAGCACGAGCGCGCGGCGTTCCTGCTTGTCGACGATGATCGGCATGGCTCTCCGGCTGCGCTTGAACGGTCTTCTCCTGCGAGTTCCAGACCGCGCCCCGCATTGTCAAGGCCAACGCCCCGGCGGTGGGCCATTGCACCCGCGCGCAATTACGTATCAAATCGTTGCTGAACGCACCCTGCGGTTGACGCGGAGCCCGCAGGGGTGTGAGCCAATTGGCAAAAGGCGCAGTGGCCCGTGCGGCCGAGCCGGTGCGCTGCAGGAGAGGTTAAAGGTGGCCCGTCCCTTCGCACCGCGTTTCGCGGTCTATGTCGCACTCGTCTTCATGCTGCTCGGCGTGCTGCAACTGGCTGCGAGCCTCGTCTTCTACCAGTCGATCGACCGGCAGACGCTGAACGAGGATCACGCGCGCCGCATCGCCGAACTGCTCGTCGTCAGCGACCGCATCCATGCCGCCGATCCGCGCCTGACCGCGCCGATCATGACCACGCGACACCTCGCCGCCGCCGTTGGCAATGCGCCGAGCGTCGCCACGCCGACAACCGACAAGACCCTCGTCCGCATCGAACGACGCATCATCGAGTGGGAGCCCTCGCTAGGCGGGCGGGCGCTGCGGCTCGCCATGCAGGGGCCTCCGGGCGGGAAATGCGATCTCGTCGGCGCGATCCGGCTGAGCGACGGGCACTGGCTCAACTTCCGTTCGCGGGACATCAACGCAATGTGGCCGGTCGCCCTGCGCGCCACCGTGCTGACGCTGGCGACGACGGTGGCGTTCATGGCCATCGGCCTCGTCGCGCTGCACGTCCTCACCCGCCCGCTGCGCCGCATGAGCGACGCCGCCGACGCAATCGGGCGGGGGCGACAGGTGACCATCCGCGAAGGTGGCACGCCGGATCTGCGCAAGCTGGCGCACTCGATGAACCTCATGCAGGAACGCATCGCCCGCCTGCTGCAGGATCAGGCCAAGTCTTTCGAGGCGATCAGCCATGACCTGCGCACGCCGCTGTCGCGCCAGAAGGTCGCTGCCGAACTGATCGACGACGCCGAACTCGGCGGCGTGATCCTTGCCAGCGTGGACGAGATGGAGGCGCTGCTCGCCTCGCTCCAGCGCTTCCTGCGCGCGCAGCATCTGGAGGCGGAGCCCGAGGAACTCGACCTCGACGAGACTGTACGTGAGGTGCTCTACCCTTACGCCGAGCGCGCCCGCGTGGTTACCCAAGGCCCCGCCCCCGTCCGCACCTTTCGCGAACCGCTGGCGCTGGCGCTCGCCGCGCTGGTTGAGAACGCCATCCAGTTCGGCGGCGAGGCCCGCATCTCGGTGCTCCGGCACGAAGGGCACTGGCGGATCGAGATCGCCGATTCCGGGCCGGGTATCCCGTCGGATTATTTCGAGGCGATCCTCGACCCGTTCTTCCGCCTCGACGCGGCACGCGCACGCGATACCAAGGGTTTCGGCCTCGGCATCCCGACCGCGCACCGGCTCATGGCGCGCTTCGACGGCCAGCTTTCCTTCGCCGCCGCGCCGGACGGCGGGCTTGTCGCGCGGCTCGACGTGCCTCAGCCGCAGCAGGACTGACGCCCCGCCAGTCTACGACTTCAAATCGTCCCGCATACGCTCTAGTGAGCCCATGCCGCGAAGCGGTTGGGAAAGGACGATAAATGATGACCTGGTGGATTCTCGACGAAACGCATGATCCTGCCCGCACCAGCTGGGTCGAGAGCGCCAACGGGCACCGCGATTTCCCCATCCAGAACCTGCCCTTCGGCCTGTTCTCTCCCGCAGGCCGGTCTCCCCGGATCGGCGTCGCGATCGGCGACCGCATCCTCGACCTTGCCGCGCTGGCGGACGCCGGGCTGGTGCCCGACGATCTTGCCGACGCCTGTCGAGACGATACGCTGGCACGGCTGATGGCGATCGCGCCGCAGCGGCGCGCCGCACTGCGCCGCGTCCTGTCGGACCTGCTCCACGACGACAACCGCCGCGGCGAAATCGAGCCGATGCTGCACGTCGCACAGGCCTGCGAACTGCACCTGCCGACGCGCATCGGCGACTACACCGACTTCTATGTCGGCATCCATCACGCCAACAACATCGGCCGCCAGTTCCGCCCCGACAATCCGCTGCTGCCCAACTACAAGCATGTGCCGATCGGCTACCACGGCCGCTCGTCCTCGATCCGTCCGTCGGGCGTCCCGGTCGTGCGCCCACGCGGCCAGCGCAAGCCGCCCGAGGCGGACGCGCCGGTCTTCGCACCCACCGCGCGACTGGACTACGAGCTGGAAATGGGCGTCTGGATCGGCACCGGCAACGAGTTGGGTTCCCCCGTGCCCATCGCCGATGCTGCGCAGCATATCGCGGGATTCTGCCTCCTCAACGACTGGTCCGCGCGCGATGTGCAGGGCTGGGAGTACCAGCCGCTCGGACCGTTCCTGTCCAAGAACTTCCACTCGACGATCTCGCCCTGGGTGGTGACGCCCGAGGCGCTGGCCCCGTTCCGTGTCGCACAGCCGGAACGTCCGGAGGGCGACCCGCAGCCCCTCCCCTACCTCTCGGACGCGGACGACCGGGCCCATGGCGCGCTGGGCGTGACACTGGAAGTCTGGCTCTCGACGCAGGCCATGCGCGATGCGGGCCTGCCGCCACATCGTCTCAGCACCGGACCGGCGACGAACATGTACTGGACCGTCAACCAGATGGTCGCGCATCATGCCTCGAACGGCTGCAACCTCAACACCGGCGACCTGCTCGGCACCGGCACGATTTCAGCGCCCGTGCGCGAAGGCTACGGCAGCCTGATGGAGTTGTCCGAAGGCGGAAAGTCGCCGCTGTCCCTGCCGAGCGGCGAGACGCGCACGTTCCTTGAGGACGGCGACGAGATCGTCATCACCGCCACCGCATCCGCCCCTGGCCGTGCGACCATCGGCTTCGGCGAATGCCAGGCGAGGATCCTGCCGGCGCGGTAAGCGCGCCAGCTTACTCCAGCGCTTTCAGCAAGTCCGCATGGAAGCGCTGGGGCGCCTGTACCTGGGGGCTATGGCCGTATTCCGGGTAGGCGATCAGCTTCGATCCCGGAATGCGCGCCGCCGCCTCGCGCGCCAGCTTGGGATAATTGCCGAGGATCGCGCGCAGCACCGGGTCGGCGCGGTTCTTGCCGAGCGCGGTGTTGTCCTTCTCGCCGATCATCAGCACGGTCGGCACGGCGATGCGCCCGATCTCGTGGATCACCGGCTGGTTGAACACCATGTCCGAGGTCAGCGCCTGGTTCCACGCCACGATGGCGCCGTCCTGGCCAGCATACATCGACGCGAGCATATCGACCCAGCGGTCGTAGTCGCTGCGCCATTGTCCGGCATAGTAAGTACTCTGCTGGTAGGCCTTGATGCTCTCTCGGGTGGTCCTCAGTTCTCCCGCATAGAGCCTGTCCACCGTGGTGTTGGGCACGCCCTTGGCGCGCCAGTCCTCAAGCCCCAGCGGGTTGACCAGCACCAGCTTCGACACGTCCCCCGGATACTGCAGCGCATAGCGCATCGCCAGCATCCCACCCATCGAGTGGCCGACGATCACCGGCTTCTCGACCTTCAGCCGGGTGAGCAGTTCATGCGTGTTCGCCGCCAGCGTGTGCAGCCCGTACTGGTAGCGATCCGGCTTGCTGGACTTGCAGAAGCCAACCTGATCGGGCGCGATCACGCGGTATCCCGCGCCGGTCAGCGCCTTGATCGTCGTATCCCAGGTAACCGCGCAGAAGTTCTTGCCATGCAGCAGCACCGCCGTGCGCCCGTTCGCCTTCGCAGTCGGCATCACGTCGAGATAGGCCATCTCCAGCGTCTCGTTCTGGCTGGTGAAGCCGAAGCGCTGCACCGGGCGGCCATAGGAGAAGTCGGCCAGCATCGGATCGGCGCTGGCGGGAACCGAGAAGCTGGACGCTATCGCCAGAGCAATAACCGGGGCAACGGAACGGCGGGCAGGCAAAACGGCATCTCCTTCAAAAGCTTGACGGTGCAATGTTCGCAGGCGCGAAGGGTTGCCGCAACAGGGCACTTGCGCGTCCCCCTACGCCCCGGTATCCGCCGTGAAGACCGGGCGCGAGCCCGGACGAAGATCGCGCCGGTGCCCCGCAAGGGGCTTAAAAGGGAAGGCGGTGGGAACGGTTCGCCGTTCGAATCCGCAGCTGTCCCTGCAACTGTAAGCGGTGAGCGCGATGCACATCGCTTCCCCCACACTCCGCGGGGAAGCAGCCACTGAGGCCGGACGCTGCGACATGCGAGGCTTCGGGAAGGCCGTGCATCGATGCGTTGACCCGCGAGCCAGGAGACCTGCCTGCGTCTGGTCGCTCTTGCTTTGGTCCAGGGGATGGCCGGGGCACGGTTCACCGTCTGAGCGACGACACGCATGCGGCTTCGGGGCCGCAGCGAGCATGGTCGTCGGGCGTCTTCGCGCCTGTCCGTCGCCCCTGCCCGCGCCGTCGTCTGCCCGACGGTACGCCCCGCCGCGACACGTCGCCGGCGCGGGAGAAGAGCCTTGAGCAAAGTACCCACCACCGTCATCACCGGCTTCCTCGGCGCCGGCAAGACCACGCTGATCCGCCACCTTCTGCAGAACGCCAAGGGCCGCCGCCTCGCGCTCGTCATCAACGAGTTCGGCGACGTCGGCGTCGACGGCGAACTGGTGAAGGGCTGCAACGACGAAGCCTGCCCCGAGGACGATATCCTCGAACTGGCCAACGGCTGCATCTGCTGCACCGTCGCCGACGACTTCCTGCCGACCATGCAGAAGCTGCTCGATCGCGAAACGCCGCCCGACCACATCATCATCGAGACCTCCGGCCTCGCCCTGCCCAAGCCGCTGGTCAAGGCGTTCCAGTGGCCCGACATCCGCACCCGCGCGACGGTGGACGGCGTTGTCGCGCTGATCGACGCCGATGCCGTCGCCGCCGGTCGCTTCGCCACGGACGAGGAAGCGCTCGCCGCCGCTCGCGCCGCCGATCCCAACCTCGACCACGACAGCCCGCTGGAGGAGCTGTTCGAGGAACAGCTCGGCTGCGCCGACATGGTCGTGCTCAACAAGACCGACCTCGTCGATGCGGATGTGCTCGCGCAAGTCGAGAAGACCGTCGCCGCCGAGACCCGCTCCGGCGTCAAGATCGTGCGCGCGGACCACGGCGCGGTGGACATCGCCGCGCTGCTCGGCATCGTCGCGGCGGCGGAGGACGACCTCGACAGCCGCAAGTCGCACATCGACGGCCTCGACGACGATCACGATCATGATGACTTCGACACCTTCATCCTGAACGGCAGCGAAGTGGCCAACCTCGACGCGCTGCTGGCGGGGCTGAAAGACCAGATCGCCGCGCATGACGTGCTGCGCGTGAAGGGCATGGTCGCGCTGGCGGGCAAGCCCAGCCGCCTCGTCGTGCAGGCCGTCGGCCCGCGCATCCAGCACTTCTTCGACCGCGCATGGAAGGCGGAGGAACCGCGCCGCACGCAGCTGGTGGTGATCGGCCAGAAGGGCCTCGACCGCGCTGCCATCGAAGCCGCGCTGGCGGGCGTCCTGGCTTCGGTTCCGGCGTAAACCTGGCCATGCACCCCACGCTTCGTCATTGCGAGCATAGCGAAGCAATCCAAAGCGGTTTGCGCCCCGCTGGATTGCTTCGCGGCTTCGCCACTCGCAATGACGAGCAAAGGGGCGCGCTCTGATGCACCTGCTATCCGCTACCCCGGGCACGATCTCCAACGGCGAGGAGGCGATCGACCTCGACCAGCCGCCGGGCGACATCGTGATCCTGACGGTGGCGGACAGTGAACTTGCCTGCTTCGCCAAGGCGGCGGCGCAACTGCCGGAGGGCGGCCCAAGCGTGCGGCTGGCCAACCTGTTGCAACTGCGGCATCCCTATTCGGTCGATCTCTATGTCGAGAAGGTCATCGCCCACGCCCGGTTCGTCTGCGTGGTGCTGCTCGGCGGCAAGAGCTACTGGCCCTACGGCATCGACGAGATCGCGCTGATCGCCCGCGAGCGCGGCATCGCCTTCGCCGCCATTGCCGACGGGCGCGAGGACGACCCGACACTGACGGTCGCCTCCACCCTCCCCGCCGAGACGGCCGAGCACTTGCGCGATTATCTGCGGCAGGGCGGCAGCGCCAATGCGCTGTCATTCCTGCGCACCGCAGCAAGGCTGATCGGTGAGGATTGCGGCCAGCCCGACGATCCAGTGCCGGTGGCCGACGCGGGGCTCTACCTGCCCGGCGTGGACCGCCCGACGCTGGCCGACCTGCGCGCATCGTGGCAACCGGACGCGCCGGTCGTGCTGCTGGTGTTCTATCGCGCGCTGATGATCGCAGGCACGCTCGACGCGGTGGATGCGATGGTGGCCGCGTTGCAGGCGCGCGGGTTCAACGTCGCCGCCGTCCATGTGCGTGCGCTGCGCGAGCCTTTCGCCATCGACTGGCTCGGCGGCGTCATGGCCGAGATCGCGCCGGATGTCATCGTCAACGCCACCAGCTTTGCCTCCTCGTCCTCGGGAGAACCGCGTGTCGGCGGGGTGCTGGAGCGCGCCGACTGCCCCATCCTGCAAGTCGCCTTCGCGGGCGTGGAGGAAGCCGACTGGCGCAGCGCCGCACGCGGCCTCGGCCCGCGCGACCTTGCTATGAACGTGGCGCTGCCCGAAGTGGACGGCCGCCTGTTCACCCGCGCCGTCGCCTTCAAGGCCGCCGAGCGCTTCGACGACGTGACCAAATGCGGCATCGTCGTCCCCCGCGTCGCGCCGGACCGGGTGGCCTTCGTGGCAGACCTCGCCGCCAACTGGGCGGGCCTGCGCCGCACCGCTCCGGCGGAGCGCAAGGTGGCGCTGGTGCTCGCCAACTATCCCAACCGCGATGGGCGGATCGGCAACGGCGTGGGGCTGGATACACCTGCCAGCGCGGCATCGATCCTGTCCAGCCTCAGCGCTGCGGGCTACGACATCGGCGATGCGCCTACTGACGGACAGGCCCTCATGCGGCTGATGACCGGCGGCGTGACCAACGACCTGACCTCGCTCGACCGTCCGGGCGAGATTTCGCTCACGCTGGCCGATTACGAGTCTGCCTTCGCTCATGTCTCCGAAGCCGCCCGCGCCGCGATGACCGAACGCTGGGGCGCACACTCGGCCGATCCTTTCGTGAAGGACGGCGCGTTCCGCCTGCCGGTCCACCGCTTCGGCAATGTCTGCGTCGCGGTGCAGCCTGCGCGCGGGCACAATATCGACGCCAAGGAAACCTACCACGACCCGGCCCTGCCGCCGCCGCACGCTTACCTCGCGTTCCACGTCTGGCTGGAGCGGCAGTTCGGCGCGCAGGCGCTCGTCCACGTGGGCAAGCACGGCAATCTCGAATGGCTGCCGGGCAAGGCCGTCTCGCTTTCGTCCGAGTGCTTCCCGGAGATCTGCGCCGGGCCGCTGCCGCAGCTCTATCCCTTCATCGTCAACGACCCCGGCGAGGGCACGCAGGCCAAGCGCCGCATCGGCGCGGTGATCGTCGACCACCTGACACCCCCGCTCACCCGTGCGGAAAGCTACGGCCCGCTCAAACACCTCGAAGCGCTGGTGGACGAATACTACCTCGCGGCCGGGATGGACCCGCGCCGTCTGGAGCGGCTGCGGCGCGACATCATCGACCTCGCCCGCTCGCAGGGGCTGGACAAGGATGCCGGGGCGGAAGGCGACGGCGACGATGCGCTGTCCGCCATCGACAACTACCTGTGCGAGCTGAAGGAACTGCAGATCCGCGACGGGCTGCACGTCTTCGGGCAGTCGCCGGAGGGACGGTTGCGGCGCGACCTGCTGGTGGCGCTGGCGCGGACGCCGCGCGGGTATGACGGGCCGGGGCAGGCTTCGCTGTTGCGGGCGATGGCGGAGGATTTCGCGCTGGGGTTCGATCCGCTCGACTGCCGCATGGCGGACCCGTGGGATGGGCCGAGGCCGGAGGCGCTGGTGGCGGTGTCTGACGAGCCTTGGCGCACGCTGGGCGATACGGTGGAGCGGCTGGAACTGCTGGCGGCGGAATGGGTGGACGCACTGCCCTTCCCCCTTGATGGGGGAAGGATAGCGCAGCTTGCTCCCTCTGGAGCTAGCGAAGCTTGGATGGGGGTGACGGAGGGCAGCGCTGAGCCTCTCACCCCTACCCAACTTCGGCTAGGCGACGCGTCGCCAAGCCTTCGTATCCCTCCCCCATCAAGGGGGAGGAGTGAGGAAGTGCTCCACGCCATCGCCACGAACCTCGCCCCGCGCGTCGATGCCTGCGGCCATGCCGAGACTGCCGCCCTGCTCGCGGGCCTAGACGGCCGCTTCGTCACGCCCGGTCCCTCCGGCGCGCCGACGCGGGGCCGCCCGGACGTGCTCCCCACCGGGCGCAACTTCTTCTCGGTAGACACCCGCGCGGTGCCCACTGCCGTTGCGTGGGATCTCGGCCAGCGCTCGGCGCAGCTTCTGGTGGAGGACTACCTCCAGCGCGAGGGCGAATACCCCAAGGCCATCGCCCTTTCCGCATGGGGCACCGCCAACATGCGCACCGGCGGCGACGACATCGCGCAGGCTCTTGCGCTGATGGGCGTGCGCCCGCGCTGGGAGTGGACCTCCGGCCGCGTCACCGGGTTCGAGATAATGACGCTGGCCGAACTCGGCCGCCCGCGCGTGGACGTGACCTTGCGCGTCTCCGGCTTCTTCCGCGACGCCTTCCCAGAGCAGATGGACCTGATCGACAGCGCCGCCCGCGCCGTCATGGCGCTGGAGGAAAGCGACGAGGACAACCCCGCCGCCGCTCGCCACCGCGCCGAAACAGCGCTGCTCGCGGCGCAAGGGCAAGACGAGGCCACCGCCGCCCGCCGCGCCGGTGCCCGCGTGTTCGGATCGAAGCCCGGTGCCTATGGCGCTGGCCTGCAGGCAATGATCGACGAGAAGCTGTGGCACGACCGTGCCGACCTCGCGAACGTCTACCTCGACTGGGGCAGCTATGCCTACGGTGCGGGGATCGAGGGCGATGCCGAGCGCGATCTCTACGCCGCCCGCCTGACGCAGGCCGACGCGGTGGTCCAGAACCAGGACAACCGCGAGCACGACCTGCTCGACAGCGACGACTACTACCAGTTCGAAGGCGGCATCGCCGCCGCCGTGGAGCACCTCAAGGGCCGCGCGCCGCTGTCCTATCACAACGACCACTCGCGCCCCGAACGCCCCGTCATCCGCACGCTGGCGGACGAGATCGGGCGCATCGTGCGCGGGCGCGTCACCAACCCCAAGTGGATCGCGGGCGTCATGCGCCACGGCTACAAGGGCGCGTTCGAGATCGCCGCCTCGGTCGACTACCTCTTCGCCTTCGCCGCCACGACCAGCGCGGTGAAGGATCACCATTTCGACGCCGTCCACGCCGCCTTCATCGAGGATGACGCCGTGCGCGACTTCATGGCGCAGGCCAACCCCGCAGCCCTGCGCGAAACCGCCGCGCGGCTGGCCGAGGCGCTGGAGCGCGGCCTCTGGAAACCCCGATCGAACAGTGCGGGCCTGCTGCTCGCGCAAGTCTCAGGAGCCTCAAATGGTTGAACGTACCGAGGAACAGCACGCCGAGAAGATGAAGAAGAAGCAGGCCGCGCACGACCGCATCATGGCGGGCAAGACCGTGGAAAAGGGCCTGCTGATCGTCAACACCGGCAAGGGCAAGGGCAAGACCACCGCCGCGCTCGGCATGGTGGTGCGCATGATCGGGCACGGGAAGAAGGTGGGCGTCGTCCAGTTCGTGAAGGGCGCGATGACTACGGGCGAGAAGGCCGTCTTCGATGCCTTCCCGAACAACGTCGAATTCAAGGCGATGGGCGAAGGCTTCACTTGGAACACGCAGGACCGCGCCCGCGACATCGAACTCGCGCGCGAGGCGTGGGACGAGGTGAAGCGCATGGTCGCCGATCCGGCCTATGACCTCGTGCTCGCGGACGAGCTGAACATCGTGCTGCGCTACGACTACCTGCCGCTGGATGAAGTGCTGGAAGTGCTGACCGCGCGGGCCGAGATGAAGCACGTCGTCGTGACGGGGCGCAATGCGCCGCAGGGGCTGATCGACGCCGCCGATCTCGTCACCGAGATGACGCTGGTGAAGCACCCTTTCCGCGAGCAGGGCGTGAAGGCGCAAGAAGGGATCGAGTTCTGAACCTCTCCTTCGTCATTGCGAGCGCAGCGAAGCAATCCATGGCGGTTCGCTTGCCACTGGATTGCCGCGCCCCTTCGGGGCTCGCAATGACGAAGGAGGATAACGTGTCATGACGGCTCCCACCTTCTCCCCCACCTTCCGCGATGACCTCGCCGACCTGCTCGCATGGCGGCGCGACGTGCGGCATTTCCGCCCGGGTCCGCTGGAGGAGGATGTCGTGGCCGACCTGCTCGCCACCGCGCAGTTCGCTCCGTCGGTAGGCAATTCGCAGCCGTGGCGCTTCGTGCGCATCCGCTCCGCCGACTTGCGCGCGCAGCTGTCCCGCCACGCCGATGCCGAAGTGGCACGCGCCGGTGCAACATACGAGGGCGAACGCCACGCCGCCTATGCCGCGCTGAAACTCCACGGCCTCGACCATGCACCGGAGATCATCTCCGTGTTCTGCGACGAGGCGACGCCGATCGGCATGGGGCTTGGCGCGGCGACGATGCCGCAGACGCGGGAGTGGTCCGTGGTCATGGCCATCCATACGCTGTGGCTGGCGGCAAGGGCGCGGGGCTTCGGCCTCGGCTGGGTGTCGATCGTCAGCCCGGACTTCGTGACCGACCTGCTGGAGACGCCGCCGTCTTGGCGTTTCGTCGCGCTGCTGTGCCTTGGCGAACCGCAGGAGCCGGACGTGGTGCCCGAACTGGAGCGCAGGGGCTGGCAGGCCCGGCTCGACGGGAGCGAACATGTCAGTTCGCGTTGACACCTTCCGCCAGCGCCCGCGCCGCCTTGACGTAGGCGGGACCGCCGCAGACCGTCCATGCCTGCGGAATGGCGATGCGCGGGATGCGGGCGAGCACCGGATGGTGCATCATCGCCGTTCCCTCGTCCACGACCTTGCCGGTGGCGCTGTCGAGCACGATCACGTCGGGGCGCGACATGGCGAGTTCCTCCACCCCCACCTGCGAGAGCGCCGGCTTGCCCAGCTTGCCCGCGAGGTTCGTCACGCCCACGCGCGTCATCAGGTCGTCCACCAGCGTGCCGGTGCCGGTCAGATAGCCGCGCCGTTGCCAGTAGGCGGCGACCACGGGCCGCTTCGCACGGGGCAGGCCCGCCAGTTCGCGGTCCATTCGCGCGATGAGCGCCTCTCCCCGCGCGGGATGGCCGATGGCGCGCGCCACGGTACGGATCGAGTCCTGTATGCCCTCGTAGCTGTCGGCGGACTTGAGATCGACGTCGGGATAGCGCGTCTTCAGCGCCTTGATCGCGGGATTGCGCCGCGCGGGCATGCCGATGACGAGATCGGGGTTGATCGCCATGATCTCCTCCGCCGAGCCGCGCAGGATGCGCAGGCCCTTCGCCTCCTGCGCCGCCGCGGACATCGCCGGATCGGTGGCAAAGCGGGTGAGCCCCGCGATCTGCGAGCGATCCGCCAGCGCCAGAACCAGCTGGTCGGCGCACAAGTTGAGCGAGACGATCCGCTGCGGACGCGCTACCGGGGCAGCCGGAGCACCTCCCGAAGCGGGAGCCGCTGCGATGAAAGCCGCAACGAGTCCGCAAGCCACGAACGAAGTCGAACGAAGAAAAGCCGTCAGCGCCATACCGGCGTTTCCATAGCAACACGACCCCGGGACACAAGCGTGACGGGGAGCCGATCCAGCCAGAGGTGTTCGTGCCTGAAATCCCGCTTCCCCGCTCCCGACACCGGTTGCTGGTTCCCCTCCTCCTCGCAGGCATAGTCGCCGCGTTCCTGGCGTCGCTGACGCTGGGGGCGGTGGCGATCCCGACCGGCGACCTGATCGACGCGGCAATGGGTCACGGCGACCCGGTGGTGCGCGCGATCCTCATGGAACTGCGCCTGCCGCGCACGCTGGTGGCCCTGCTGGTGGGCGCGATCCTCGGCCTCGCGGGGGCATCGCTACAGGGTTATCTGCGCAACCCGCTGGCCGAACCTTCGGTGCTGGGCGCGTCCAACTCGGCGGCGCTGGGCGCGGTCGCGGCGATCTATTTCGGGCTGGGCGACCTGCACCCGGCGGTGCTGCCGGTGCTGTCCATCGCCACCGCGCTCGGCAGCCTGATCGTGCTGTTCCTGCTGTCGGGCCGTGCCGAGGGTCCGCTGGCGCTGATCCTTGCGGGCATCGCGGTATCGACGCTGGCGGGCGCGGGGATCAGCCTGTCGCTGAACCTTTCACCCAACCCCTTCGCGGCGATGGAGATCATGACCTGGCTGCTCGGCTCGATCGAGAACCGCGCGATGGAGCATGTCTGGATCGCCCTGCCCTGCATCGTCGCGGGCGCGGCGCTGCTGCTGTGGGACGCCCGCGCGCTGGATGCACTGTCGCTGGGAGAGGACGGCGCACGGTCGCTCGGCGTCGACCTTCGCCGCACCCGCATCCGGCTGCTGCTGGGCGTCGCCATCGGCGTGGGCGGCGCAGTGGCGGTGTCGGGCTCTATCGGTTTCGTCGGCCTCATCGTGCCGCATCTGGTGCGCCCGCTGACCGACCGCAGCCCGTCCGCCGTACTGATCCCCTCGCTGCTGGGCGGCGCGGTGCTGCTGACCGGCGCCGACATCCTCGTGCGCCTGATCCCGACCGCCAGCGAGTTGAAGCTGGGCGTCGTCACCGCCTTCCTCGGCGTCCCCGTCTTCCTTGTCCATCTGCTGAAGGAGCGCCGCCTGTGGTGACAGTGACCATCCAGGGCCTCTCGGTCGACCTCGGCGCGAAGAGCGCACAGCGCGCCGTGCTGCACGGCATCTGCGCGACGCTGCGCCCCGGCGAACTGACCGGCGTGATCGGCCCCAACGGCGCGGGCAAGTCCACGCTGGTGCGCGCGATGCTGGGGCTGGTGCCGAAGACGCAGGGCACCGTCTCCATCGACGGGCGCGACGTTGCGGGCATGGCCCCGCGTGAACTGGCGCGCCTGATCAGCTATCTGCCGCAGGGACAGGCGCTGCACTGGCCGCTCAGCGTCGAGCGCCTCGTCGCGCTGGGCCGCCTGCCCGGCCTCGGTCCGATGTCGCGGCTGGGCGAGGCCGACCTTTCCGCCATCCACGCCGCGATGGAGCGGGCCGACGTGCTGCACCTCGCCGGTCGCACCGCCACCGAACTGTCGGGCGGCGAACGCGCCCGCGTGATGCTGGCCCGCGCGCTCGCGGTCGGCGCGCGCGGCCTCGTCGCGGACGAGCCGCTCGCCTCGCTCGACCCCGGGCACCAGATCGACGTGATGGAACTGCTTCGCGCGGAAGCGGCGGGCGGCTCGCTCGTCGTCACCGTGCTGCACGACCTCACCATGGCGGCCCGCTACTGCACGCGATTGCTGCTGGTGGATCGCGGCATGGTGGTGGCGCAGGGGGCGCCGGAGGAGGTGCTGACGGCGGAACGCCTGCGCAGCGTCTATGGTGTGACCGGGCGGATCGACTTCACCGGCGATGCTGCGATGGTAGTGCCGCTGGGGCGGGTTTGAGTTCGGGCGCTTCGCCCGCATTCACTTTCGTCATTGCGAGCGTAGCGAAGCAATCCAGTGTCGTGGGCCGAGCATGGATTGCTTCGCTACGCTCGCAATGACGAGACGAGGTTAGAGTACTCAACTTCCCCGGTAACCCCCCGGACTTGATCCGGGACGACGTTACTTCGCGAACGCCTTCACTTCCGCCAGCCGGATAGCGCGGCCCTTCGCGGGCACCATGTTGACCCGCAGCCGCTCCGCCTCCACCGCAGGCCACGTCACCCGCGTCACGCCGTTCGCCAGCGGCACCACCGGCGTGCCCACGGCCTGCCAGCGACCGTCGCGCCAGACCTCGACCGTCACCTTGCGCGGTGCAGCAAAGCGTGCAGCATCGGCGAAGAACGCCAGCTCCGCCGAGCCCAGAGTGACGGCCTTGCCGAAGTCGAGCGCATACCACTGCGGCTTGCCTGAGGCGTCGGAATCCCAGCCGTTCGGCAGTTCCGGATAGAACCACGCGCGCCCGTCCACCGCGTCGTGCAGCTTCTCGGCGTCAGTGCCGGACGAGGCGCTGGCCCGGGGCCATCCGCTGCGGACCAGTTGCACCGCAAGGTTCTCCTCGCGCACGATGGCGGCGTTGCCCTTGCGCGCGACGGGCACCTCGATCCGGCCGAGGTCGGCGCGGCGGGCGACTTCCGCGCCGTCGACGAAGACCGCAAGGCCCCTGCCCTTCCCGTAGCGGCTGCCGTCCGCGTCCCACGTCACCGCAACTTCGTGACCGTGATAGGGCACGCGCTCGACGCGGAACCAGTCGAGGCCGTCCTTGCCGGGCAGCAGCGGGTTCACTTCCAGCACGTCGTCCGCGCGCGGGCGGATGCCGACGAGGCCGGTCAGGATCAGGTCGATGTAGCCGGAGTGGAAATAGTGGTGGCTGCGGTCCAGCCCGACGATCGGCCTGCCGGTCTCGGGGTGGTAGTCCTCCTCCAGATCCAGCTTGTCGCCCTGATAGTGCAGCTGCGTGTACTGGCGCAGCATGTGCATCCAGTCGGCGCGGGTGACGGGGCCGTGCTCTTCGTAGTGATCGAGCAGGTTGGCCATGCCGGTCAGTACCTGCGTGGTCTGGTAGGGCCAGATCGGGCCGTTCCACTGGCACTCCGGATCGGGGCCGAGGTAGCGGTACTGGCGCATGTAGTATTCGTAGTTCTGCTCGACCGTGCGCATCCCGGCCTTGCCCGCCAGCGACTGCGGATTGGTGAGGTGCGCCCACGCCTTCGCGTACTTCGCATCGTCGGGCACGAGGTCGAACATCCACGGCAGGTAGCCGACCAGCTCGCGGTTACGGATCGGCTGCCAGTACTTCACGAAATCGGTCGGCTTCTGGTGCCGGTCGATGAAGTGTTCGAGCTGCGGGTTCCACAAGTCCGCCAGCACGCGGGCCTTCAGCGCATCGGCGCGCGCGGCGTATTCCTTCGCCATCGCCGTGTCGTCAGCCATCTCGGCCATGCGCGAGAGGGCGCGGGCGTTGGCGAACATGTAGCTGTTGACGGAAGGGCGGAAGGCGTCACCGCCGGTGAAGCCGTCCTTGCCGCCCGATGCGTCGATGGAGGAGACGGTGTACTCGGTCGCGTCCAGCAGCGGCTCGACGAAGTAGAGGCCCTTGTCGAAGTCGAACTTCTCGTCCCACAGGCGGTAGACGTGGCGCATCGTCTGGAGGTGCCGCAGCAGCGCCTCGCGGTCGCCGTCCACCAGATAGCGGCCCCACACGGAGTCGGCCATGTGGTCGGTGAAGTGGCGGTCGTTGCCGCCCTCGTACATGAAGTTGACGTAGTCGTCGGTGAAGCGCCGGTCGTTCAGCCAGCGGCCCTCGGCGATGTGAAAGCCGCTCGCGTCGTTGAGGCTGGCGAAGGGCTCGCGCTGCCAGCCCACGTCGTCGGCGAATTCGGTGGTGATGTAGCCCTGCTTGCCCAGATCGCGCTGGTGTGCACGAAACAGGCCCCAGCGGTAGTAGTAGACCGCGTCGATCTTCGGATCGGAGGTTTCGAGGAAGGGAATGCGCCCCTCGTACCACGGCGCATCGTTGCCGTAGCGGGTCTCGGCGATGGCCCTGGTATCCAACGCAGGTTGCGCGGCGGGGGGCGGGCTGGCCGCCGTCGCAAGGAGTAGTGCGAGCGCCAGGATCTTCCGCAAGGTCATCCCCTTTTCATCATATCAACAGGGCGGCCGCACCTTCCGGGTGTTGGGAGAGGAAGGAGCCCCGGCCGGCACGGCCGCCCTGGATCGGCCGCGATGCGAGGAATGGCGTTCCCGCATCGCGGCTGCGTAGTCGTAGTCGGATCAGTCGAACTTGAAGCGCACGCCCACCGCGAAAGTGCGGTCGATCAGCAGCGTGCTGGAGTTGAACTGGGTCGGGTTACCGGCATCGCCGAACTTGTAGTAGTTCTGCTGCTTCGCCTTGGTGAGGTTCACCGCGTCGAAGGTCACGCCGATGTCGTCGTTGACGTTCCAGGTCAGCTGGAGGTCGAGGCTCTTTTCAGGGGCGCGCCAGAAGCCGATCGGGTTCGCGAAGGCGCGGCCCTCGTTGCTCTGCAGGAAGCCCTTGCGCCAGATGTACGACAGGCGGGCGCCGATCGGGCCGTTATCGTAGGCGAGCGTCGCGTTGTACGAGAGCTTCGAAACGCCGAAGAACGCCGACTTGGTGCTGCCGGTGATCTCACCCTGGGTGTTGACGACCGGGATCGTCTGCTCGGAGTCGAGGATCGTGGCGCTGCCGACGAAGCCGAGGCCGTTGAGCGGGCCGGGCAGATAGGTCGGGAAGTAGGTCAGGCCCAGTTCCACGCCCTTCAGCACGCCGTTCGAGGCATTCACCGGACGGGTGATGTTGAAGTACTCGGTATAGGTCTCGTTGCGCGGCAGGTAGTTGTTCGGGATGAACTCACGCGCCACCAGCGGCACGACCAGCCCGTTGATCTCGCGGCGGAAGGCCGTCACGTAGATCGCGCTGTTGCGCTCGAAGTACCACTCGACCGCGAGGTCCATGTTCTTCGAGTGCGTGGCGCCGAGGCTGGCGTTACCGGCGCTGCCGGTGCCGAAGCCGATACGCGACAGGTCGCCCGTCAGCGAGACGTTCGGGTTCAGGTCGCCGAAGCTCGGACGACGCAGCACTTCGCCGTAGTTGAAGCGGATGCGCAGGTTGTCGGTGATGCCGTAGCGCGCGGTGAACGAGGGCAGCCACTTGGCCGAACCGGTCGAGACCGAGGTGCGGGCGAAGTTGTTGCCGCGATCGAAGTAGTCGTAGTCGGTGTCGATCTGGACGTAGCGGACGCCGCCCTGAACCTGCAGCGGACGACCGAACAGCTCGATCTCGCCGTCAGCCATGATGTAGGCGGCGGTGTTGATCTCGTTGATGCCGAAGACGTGGCCGAAGGTCAGCTGGTCGGACAGCAGCAGGCCGGGAGCGACCGAGCGGTACAGCGTGCGCACGGCATCCTTGTCCATGCTACGCGGATCGGCGAGCACCCAGCTGGTCGGGATGTCGGCCTGGCCGTCGAAGAAGCCGCTGTTGGTGAACGGCGAGCCCTGCCCGAACTGTGCCAGCGTCACGCCCGGCAGACCGCCCGCGCCCTGATCGCGCACGAAGCTGTCGGCCTTGCGGTCGTCGTAGCGGAAGCCCGCCTTGATGCGGCGCAGGAAGCCTTCGTCCCACTCGTATTCGCCGTCGAGCATCACGGTCAGCGCGCTGCCGGTGTTCTTCGTGCCGCTGTCGAACAGGTTGCCCATGGTCCACTGCGACGCGTCGGTCAGGACGCCTTGGTTGCCGAAGCTGTACGAGGGCAGGCCGCCACCGGCGTTGAAGTCCACGTCGATGTCGAGCGGACCGCGATCGGTGCGCAGGGCGAAGAACGAGGTCTCGTTCTTGCTGTCCTGATAGGCGACGTCGGCGCTGATCTTGCCGCGATCCGCGACGTCCCACTTCGCATTGAAGGCGTAGACGTAGCTGTCGGTCTTGTTGGTCGAGTAGTCGCCGCTGTTGAAGCCCGCGACCGAGCCGACCTGACGCGACTTGATGATGTTGGTGCCGTCATACAGCTCGAAGGTCGAGCCGGGGTTGGCGCCGATGTCGCCCCACCAGTCGACGAAGCTGAAGTGCAGGCTGTTGAAGGTCTTGCCGCGGAAGCCGGTGTAGAAAACCTCTGCGGTGTAGACCGAACGGTCGTTCGGCGCCCACTGCAGGGCGGCGTTGATCGAGGGGCGCGTGCGCTTGCCGTAGAGGTCGGACGCGATCACCGCGTCGCGGGCGAGGTAGTACGGAGTCTCGACGCCGTTGATGTTGAGCGTTGAACCCGGCGCGGTCGGCAGACCGGCATCGAGGCCCGGCGTCCAGTTCTGGTTGCGGTCGCCCGGGAAGATGCGCTCCAGCGGCGTCAGGCCCGAACCGGCAGGGGGCGTTTCCGTGGCGAACGGCACCATGGCGCCCGCCTGCAGGTTCTGGTTACGGTATTCGGCGCGAGTGTAGCTGGCGTTGATGAGGAAGCCGATGTCGCCGATGCCGGTTTCCCAGCGGTCGCTGACGAGCAGCGCGACGTTCGGATTGAACTTGTCGGCGAGCTCCGAATAGATGCCCCGTGCGAGGCCCGAGACGGTGAAGCCGTCGAAGTCGAGCGGACGACGGGTCTGCACGTCGATCTGGCCGGCGAGGCCGGTTTCGAGCTGGTCGGCCGAGCGCGTCTTGTAGACGTCGATCTTCTTGACGAGGTTCGCCGAGATGTCCTGCAGCGCGAACGAGGTGCCTGCCGCGGTGAAGATGTTGCGCCCGTTGAGCGTGGTCAGCGGATCGGTCAGGCCGCGGATCGAGATCGTCGCGGCTTCACCGCCGGCGCGGTCGGTGATCTGGATGCCGGTGACGCGCTGGAGCGCTTCGACCACGTTGTTGTCGGGCAGCTTGCCCACGTCCTCGGCGACGATGGAGTCGACGATCTGGACGTTGTCCTTGCGGCTGTTAATGGCGCCGACGATGGACGCGCGAACGCCGGTGACGATGATGTCCTCGGCGCTGGCGTCCGAGCCGTCAGCGACCTGAGCAGCGGAATCCTGCGGCGCCGCGTCCTGGGCATGGGCAACGCCGGCGACGCCGAGCGCGAGAACGGATGCGGTGCAGAATGCGAATGGCTTGAACGCCATGAATCAACCCTCCCATCAGGGCTGGCCGATACCATGCCCTTCCAATGAACTTCGCCTGATTATTAGTCGGACTATTTCCGCGCAAGAGGAAAATTAACTGCTCCGACAAAAAGGCGCGCAAAGTGTTGCGGATATGACGCAGAAAGGGCCGGAAACCCTGAGATTTCCGGCCCTTTCAACGGTTTCGCGAAGGTCAGTCCGCCAGCCAGGCCGATGTCGGATCGGTGGCCGGGGCAAGACGAACGTTGTCTGAGGAATGCGCCAGCGCGCGATCCTTGAACGCCTGCGAGACGAAGCGGGTCGTGCCACCCTCCCCGCCAGAGTCGCGGGTGAAGCGATCCGCTCCCGGCGCGGCGCCCGTAGCGGCGATCGGCGCCAGAGTCACGGTGCCGTCCTCAGCCGCGACGAGGCAGTGGTCCGGCTTCATGATCGGCGAGAGCTGCACCGCGCCCTTGCCCGCATCCAGCACGCGGTACTGCGTGAACTCGATGTCCGCCTTGCCGACCGTGGGCTTGTCACCCGCAAGCGCGAGGAACTCAGCCCGACGCACGGCGGGGATGAAGCGCTCGGGCAGCAGGCCGTTGCCCACCGGCACGCCGAAGTCGGGCTTGCCGTCCGCGCCGAAGTACAGGCGCTGGATGCGGGTGTGGCGGTCCGGGTTGAACAGCGGGTCGCCCTCGATCTTCTCGTAGTCGCGGCCGTGGTAGACCAGGATGTCGCGGCCCTTCTCGTCCACCGTGAAGCTGTTGTGGCCGGGGCCGTAGACCGAGGTTTCCTTGCACGTCGTGAACACCGGCTCCTGCGACTTGGTCCACGCGCGCGGGTCCATGATGTTCGCGGTCTCGTCCACGGTCAGCAGGCCGAGGCAGTAGCGCGCATCGGTGGCGCTGGCCGAGTAGGTCATGAACAGGCGGCCGTTCTTGGCGATGAAGGCGGAGCCCTCGTTCACCTTGTAGCCGCGCACTTCCCAGTCGAGCGTCGGCACGGTGAGGCGCGCAGGCTCGGCGGCGAGCGTCAGCGCGTCCTTCATCGGGGCGATGTAGACGTTGGAATTGGTGTCGATCCCCGGCTCGCGCTGCGCCCACGAGAAGTAGCGCGTGCCGCGATGGGTGAAGATCGTCGAATCGAGGTTGAAGCTGTCCCACGGCGCCTTGAATTCGCCCAGCACCGACCAGTTGCCGGTCATCGGATCGGGCCCGTCGCAGACCACAGCGTAGGTGCGGATACGGAACACGTCCTCGCCGCCGCCGCTTGGGCCCGCGGCGAAATAGACGATCCACTTGCCGTCGACGAAGTGCAGTTCCGGCGCCCAGAGGAAGCCCGACATCGGCCCCGTCTTCTCATGGCGCCACAGCACCTTTTCCTCGGCGGTGGCAAGGCCCGCCAGCGTCTTCGAACGGCGGAGCGCCAGACGGTCGTACTCGGGCACCGAGCCCATGAGGTAGTACCAGCCGTCGTCATGCAGGAAGATCTGCGTGTCGGCGCGCTGCTTCACCAGCGGGTTGCTCGGCGCGGGCACGGCGGCATCCTTGGCAGGTGCATCGCCCGAAGTGGGGGCCTTGCAGGCGAGCGGAAGCAGCGAAGCCGCGCCAATGAAGCTGGTGGCGAAGCTGCGGCGTGACAGGGGGAAGTTCATCATGGCCTCTCCGGCGTTTCCCGTCAGTTCAGTGACGGCTTGGTAATGTTCAGTGCGCGCTAGGTGTCGTTCAGTACACACCCGAAAAGAGGCGTCCCGACAGCAAGGCCGGGACGCCAGTGGGTGGGTAACCCGTTGTCTCTCATCAATATTCCGCGACAGGCCAGCCCTCGGCATCCCAGCGCAGCGGCGCGATGCGCAGCGTGGGCCTGCCATCGGCCTGCTTGTCGTAAGCATGGTACGCAAGGTACGTGGTACCGTCCTTGTCGGTGAACGCACCGGCGTGGCCGGGACCGCGGAAACGCTGGGATTCCTGCAGATCCGCACGCAGCAGGATGGTCCCGCCGCCCTGCATCATCTCGCTCCCGTCCCTGCCGAGGTACGGCCCGGTGATCTTCTTCGAGCGCCCGACGACCGTGTAATACGTACTGTTCACGCCCTTGCAGCAATAGTCATAGGACGCGATCAGGAAGTATTCGCCGCCGTGTGGAATGATGAACGGCGCCTCGACCGGAGCGGGTCCGCCCGCCGGAGCCAGACGGCGCGCGATCGAGTACGGCTCGGTGCCGGGCGCGACCTTTCCGGTCTTCGGGTCCAGCGGGAACAGCTTGATACCGCTCCAGAAACTTCCCAGCGACAGCCAGTGACGACCCTGCGCATCGACCACGAAGTTGGGGTCGATCGCGTTGAAATCGTCCTCCTTCGTGGACATCACGACAAGGCCGTGATCCTGCCACTTCGCCTTTGATCCCAGCGTCTTGCTGGTCGCAAGGCCGATCGCCGAACGGTTGGAGCCGAACGTGGAAACCGAATAGTAAAGACGATACTCTCCATTGACGTAGGAGATATCGGGTGCCCAGATACCTTCGGTCCCGGGCACCGTTTCCTTTGCCCATGCAGGAATTTCTGCAAATACGGAACCGGCATCTTTCCAGGTCTTCAGGTCAGTGGACGTCTTGATGCCGACGTACTTCCCCACGGTGCTGAACACGTAATACGTGTCCCCTTCCCGCGTAATAACCGGATCATGCACCACAAGGTCGCCGGAAAGCTGGGAATTCAGCGTATTTCCAGCACCTTGCGCGCCCGCGACGCTGGCCGAAGCCAGCGCCGCAAGGCCGATCAGAAGCGCAGTCCTCACTGCAGTTCCAGCACCACCACCGACTTCGCCGGCAGCGTCACCACAAGCTGCCCACCCTGCACCGAAGCGCCGGTGAACGCCGCAGGCTTGATCGCGTCAGGTGCAGCGAAAGTGTTGTGGGCATTCATCGCCGAAGAGGTCAGAATCCGGCCGGAAACCGCCGAAGCGCTGATGCCGTCGAGCTTGATCGTCACCGTGTTCGACTGGTTCGGATCGAGGTTCGAGAGCGCGACATGCACCTTCCCGTCCTTCGCCTTCACCGCCGATCCGCTGACCGCAGGCATCGTGAACTGGTCCTTCCCGTAGTAGGGAGACTTGATCGCGATCGGCAGCACCGTCGCGTCCTGCCACGGCTTGTACATCTCGAAGACGTGATAAGTCGGCGTCAGCACCATCTTGCTGCCGTCGGTCAGGATCATCGCCTGCAGCACGTTCACCATCTGCGCGATGGCGGTCATGCGCACGCGATCGGCATGCTTGGCGAAGATGTCGAGGTGAATCGAGGCGACGAGCGCATCGCGCAGCGTGTTCTGCTGGCGCAGGAAGCCCGGATGCGTGCCCGGATCCTGGGCGAACCAGGTGCCCCACTCGTCGACCGCCAGGAAGACGCGCTTCTCGGGATCGTACTTGTCCATGATCGCGCTGTGCTTGGTCACGAGTTCGTCGATCCGGCGCGCTTCGTTGAGCGTGTCGGCCCAGCCGTGCTCGTCGAAGTTCACCGGGTCGGCCTTGGGCGGCCAGCCGCCTTCGGGCAGCGTGTAGTAGTGGAGCGACAGCCCGTCGACCTTGTCACCGGCGACGCGCATCATCGTCTCGGTCCAGTTGTAATCGTCGACGTTGGCGCCCGAGGCGACCTTGATGATCTTGGTGTCGGCGGGCGCCTTCACGAAAGTCGCATAGCGGCGCGTTTCGTCGGCGGCGAACTCGGGGCGCATGCTGCCGCCGCAGCCCCACAACTCGTTGCCGATGCCGAAGTACTGGAGCTTCCACGGCTCCTTGTGGCCGTTGCGCGCACGCTCGTCCGCCAGCGAGCCGGCCGGCGCTGTCATGTACTCTACCCACTCGGCCATTTCACGCGGGGTGCCGTCGCCGACGTTGCCCGAGATGTACGCCTCGGCGCCGACCTGGCGCAGCAGTTCGAAGTATTCGTGCGTGCCGACCGCGTTGGGCTCGGTGACGCCGCCCCAGTGCGTGTTGACCTTGACCGGGCGCTTGGCCGGAGCGCCGATGCCTTCACGCCAGTGATATTCGTCGGCAAAGCAGCCGCCGGGCCAGCGGATCACCGGGACCGAAAGATCCTTGAGCGCGCTGACGACATCGTTGCGGAAGCCGTTGGTGTTCGGGATCTTGCTGTTCTTGCCGACCCACAGGCCACCGTAGATGCCGTTTCCGAGGTGCTCGGCGAACTGGGTGAAGACTTCCTTGTGGTAGACCGGGCCGGGCTTGCTCGCCTCGATCGTGGCGGTGGTCGGCTGGCCGTCGGTGTCTGCCAGAGCAGGCGTCGAAAGCACCGTCGCGGCCATCAGCATGGCGAGCGACGAGCGGCGGAAGAACTTGGTCATGTCATTCCCCTCCCTAGGGATTGGTCGGTCAGTCGTGGAATTCGTCTACGATCTTGCGGTGGCCGCGCAGGAAGGCGTCGGCCACGAGGCGCAGCGGCGCGATGTCGACATCGCTGCGTCCACCGCGAATGAGGCTGGCGAAACGGGCGTAAAGGCCCGGATATTCCATGTCCTCGTTGTGCTCGGTCCCGCTCGGCAGGGTCAGCACCGCGCCGCCGTTCGACAGCTTGAGCGTGCCCGCATCGGTCTCGACCACGATGTCCCACGACTGCGGGCCGGTCTGGCGCCAGTCGAGGTCCATGTGGATCGGCGCGCCCGCCGTGTCGAGGAAGTGGATGTCGGCACCGATCGGCGCGGCGCGGTTCGCCGGGATTTCCAGCGTCGCGGACTTCAGGAAGACCGGGCGCGGCAGGATGTGCGTGGCGATCGAAAGCGCGTTGATGCCGGGATCGAACACGCCGAGGCCGCCCGGCTCCCAGATCCACGCCTGCCCCGGATGCCAGACGCGCACGTCCTCGCGCCAGATGATCGAGACGCTGTCGATCCGTCGCTCGGCCAACCACGCCCGCGCCGGAGCGACGCCCGCCGCGAAGCGAGAGTGCCAGGCCGCGAACAGCGACGCGCCGACCTTCTCGGCGCGGCTGACAAGCGCGCCGACCTCACCCAGCGTCGCGCCGGGCGGCTTTTCGAGGAAAACGTGCATGCCCTTGCGCAGCGCCTGCACGGCAAGGTCGTAGCGCACCTGCGGCGGCGTGCAGAGCGCCACCGCATCGACTGCCGGACCGTTCTCGATCAGCTCTTCGAGGCTCTTCGCGTGCGGCACGCCTTCGACGCCCGGATCATGCGGGCTGACCGTGGCGGCGAGGCTGAACGCCTTGTTTCCGGCAATCGCCGGAAGGTGCTGGTCGCGGGCGATCTTGCCCACGCCCACCACCGCAATGCGGATCGGATCCATGGATCAGAGCGCCTTCACCGTGAAGGGACGCTCCTCGACGCGGACCAGCGGGTTCGACACCGGCAGAGTGAAGGGCGCGGCCGAAATCTCGAACACGTCGCCTTCCTCGGTCTGCACGCCGTCCGCGAAGGAGAGCGTCGCCGTGCCGAAGAAGTGGACATGGACGTCGCCTGCGCGGCGGAACAGGTCGTACTTGAAGTGGTGATGCTCAAGGTTCGCGAACGTGTGCGACATGTTGCCTTCGCCCGAGAGAAAGGGCTTTTCCCAGATCGTCTCACCATTGCGCACGATCTTGCTGGTGCCTTCGATGTGCGAGGGCGGGGTGCCGAGCAGCAGCTCAGGTCCAAGCGCGGCCTGGCGCAGCTTCGAGTGAGCGAGCCACAGGTAGTTATGACGCTCGGTCACATGGTCCGAGTACTCGTTGGCGAGCGCGAGACCGAGGCGGTATGCGGTGCCGTCCTCGCCGATCAGGTAGATACCGGCCAGTTCCGGCTCCTCGCCGCCGTCCTTGGCGAAAGCAGGCATTTCGAGGCCGGCGCCGGGGCCGACGAGCTGCGAGCCATCGCCCTTGTAGAACCATTCCGGCTGCTGGCCGACTTCGCCCGCAGCAGGCTTGCCGCCTTCGAGACCTTCGAGGAACATGCGCATGGAATCGGTGACGTGCTCGCCCGAAGCCGCTGCCTTGTGCATCTTGTCGCGGCCTTCCGCCGAGCCGAGATGCGTCAGGCCGGTGCCCGCGAGCAGCAGGTGTGCGCCGTCCTCATGGTCGATCGGGGCAAGCAGGCGGCCTGCGGCGAACTCCGCGGCGATATCGACGGCTTCGCCCTGCCCGGCATCCTTTGCCGCATCGGCAAGCGACTGCCCGGCCGCGATGGCCTGCAGCGCAAGTTCGCGAACGCTGGCGACGCCCGGAAGGAAGTGGGCGGTGTCACCATCGGCGAGGATCACGGAACGAACGCCGTCGGCGCTCAGGTGCTGGAGCAGGCGAAGATAAGTCATGGGTCTCTCCCTGAGGGCCCTTGGCCCTGAAACGGCGCGCCCTTCTTGAGGGACGCGCCGCCCGGATGGTTGGATCAGTTGATAGTGAGCGTGCCGTCGATCAGGCGCGGCGCACCGTCACCGAAGGCATCGTCGCGCAGTTCCGCCGGAAGCAGGGTCTGCGCGAAGTTCTGGTAGCTGACCGGACGCAGGTAACGGTCGATGGCGAGGCTGCCGACCGACGTGGTGCGCGGGTCCGAGGTCGACGGGAACGGACCGCCGTGGACCATCGCGTGGCACACTTCGACGCCGGTGGGCCAGCCGTTGACGAGGATGCGGCCGACCTTGCGCTCCAGAACCGGCAGAACGGTGGCGGCAGCGCCCTCGTCCGCGTCGTCCATGTGCAGCGTGGCGGTGAGTTGGCCTTCGAGACCCTCGAGCACGGTGAGCAGCTCGGCTTCGTCCTTGCAGCGCACGATGATCGACGACGCGCCGAACACTTCGTCGCCTGCCGCCTTGTCGGCAAGGAACTGCGCACCAGTGGTCTGGAACAGGAACACGCCGCCGGTGGTCAGGCTACCCTCTTCACCCTTGGCCAGCGTCTCGACGCCCGGAAGACCCGCCAGCGTCTCGACGCCCTTGGCGTAGGCCGCGGCGATGCCGGTGGTGAGCATGGTCTGCGGCTTGGCGGCCGAAACGCCGCCGGTGGCCGCCGCGATGAAGGCGTCCAGACCTTCACCCTCGATCGCGAGGATCAGGCCGGGGTTGGTGCAGAACTGGCCCGCGCCCATGGTCAGCGAACCGACGAAAGCGGTGCCGAGCGCTTCGCCGCGCGCCTTGAGCGCTTCCGGGAGCAGCAGGACCGGGTTGATGCTCGACATTTCGGCATAGACCGGGATCGGCACTTCGCGGGCCTGCGCCAGACGGGCGAGCGCAAGACCGCCACCGCGCGAGCCGGTGAAGCCGACCGCCATGATCGCGGGGTGCTGCACAAGCGCGGCGCCCAGTTCGTTCGACGGGCCGACGAGGTGCTGGAACACGCCCTCGGGCAGACCGGCGTCCTTGACGGCCTTGGCGATGGCTCCGGCGATCAGGCCGCCGGTGATCGGGTGAGCCGGGTGACCCTTGACGACGACGGGGCAGCCCGCAGCCAGCGCCGAAGCGGTGTCACCACCGGCGGTCGAGAAGGCGAGCGGGAAGTTCGAAGCGCCGAAGACCGCGACGGGGCCGACCGGGATCATGCGAAGGCGCAGGTCCGGACGCGGCAGCGGCGCACGGTCGGGCAGCGCGGGATCGATGCGCAGCTGCTGCCACAGGCCCTTGCGGACCACGTCGGCGAACATGCGCAGCTGGCCGACGGTACGACCACGCTCGCCCTCGGCACGCGCACGCGGCAGGCCGCTCTCGGCGGTGTAGGCGTCGAACAGCGAATCGCCGATGGCGACGATCTCGTCCGCGATTCGCTCAAGGAAAGCGGCGCGCGTTTCGCGATCGGTCGCACGGTAGGTGTCGAAGGCGGCGGCGGCGGCGGCGCAGGCAGCGGCGACATCCGCGGTCGTGCTGATGGCCAGCGGCTCACCCTGCGGCTCTCCGGTAGCGGCGACGATGGAACGGAATTCAGTCATTCGGGGACTCCCTATTTACTCCGACATATTTCCTGCGGGAGCGAAACGCAATGTTTGTCGTTCCTTCTCGCGCAAAGCGCTGTTAGTTTCGCTTCGGGAGGTGCCCATACCAGTGTCAGATGCCGATTTCACGACGACCGAAGCGAACATGAAGCAGGCCGAAGAGGCCCGCGGCCCCGGAAGGCGCCTCCATGGAGCGATCGCCCATAAGCTGGGAACCGCGATCTTGTCAGGCAAATATGCTCCCGGAGACATTCTGTCCGGCGAAGTCGCATTTGCCGAGGAATTGCAGGTCTCGCGCAGCGCCTATCGCGAAGCGATCCAGGTGCTCACCGCCAAGGGCCTCGTCGCGAGCCGCCCAAAGGCCGGCACCCGCGTCCTCCCGCGCGACCGCTGGAACCTGCTCGACCCCGAAGTGCTCGGCTGGGCCTTCGCGGGCGAACCCGACATCGAATTCGTGCGCAGCCTGTTCGAACTGCGCGCCATCGTCGAGCCCGCCGCCGCCCGCCTCGCCGCCCAGCGCCGCGACAAGGCGGACCTCAAGGCGATGAAGGACGCCCTCGCCGCGATGCGCCGCCACACCCTCACCACCGAAGCAGGACGCGCCGCCGACCGCGACTTCCACAAGGCGATCCTCCAGGCGACGCGCAACGACGCCCTCCTCACCCTCAGCGCCTCGATCGGCGCGGCGGTGAACTGGACGACCCAGTTCAAGCAACGCGCCCGCGCCCTGCCGCGCAATCCGATCCCGGATCATGTAAAGGTCTATGATGCCATTGCCGCCGGTGACGCTGGTGCAGCGGCTGAGGCGATGAACGTGCTGGTGGATCTGGCTCTGGAAGATACCCGCAGTTCGATGGAAGACTGACGGCGGGGAACTCGCAGGGGTTTACCACCCCTGCACCCCCTAGACCGTCGAGATTGCGCGCGACGCCTAGTTTCGCGCTCGCTTGGAGTCGGGAGACATATAGCCTGTGGCGCCATCTTGGGCAGAGGCAGCTGCTCGCCCTGCGACGCCAGTTCACGGGGTGCAGGGGTGGTAAACCCCTGCGAACTCCCCTCTTCCCACTTCAAAACGAAAAGAGCCCCGACGGTCATTCCGCCGGGGCTCTTTTTTGCTGCTAGGGAAGACCTTACTCGAAGGTCGCTGCCGGCGGCGGGACCGCGTTGGTCGGCTTGCTGCCCCACAGCGCGTAGAACAGGATGTAGAGTTCGCACACGGCGGTCAGCAGGAACGAGGTCTGCAGGCCGTAGTTGTCAGCCAGCCAGCCCTGCACGACGACCAGCGCGCCACCGGCGATCGCCATGACGAGCAGGCCCGAGCCTTCTTCGGTCAGCGGGCCCAGGCCCTTGATGCCGAGCGTGAAGATCGTCGGGAACATGATCGAGTGGAACAGGCCGACGAGGATCAGCGACCACATCGCGACGGGACCGGTGGTGAACACGGTGACAAGCATCACGATGAACGCGCCGACCGAGAAGCAGGCGAGAACCTTGCCCGCATCGAAGCGCTGCATGATCGCGGAGCCGACGAAGCGGCCGACCATCATGCCGCCCCACAGGAACGTCAGGTACTTGCCTGCCTGTTCATGCGTGAGGTTGGCGATCTCCGGCTGACTTACGAAGTTCACGAAGAGGTTCGCGACGCCGATTTCCGCGATCAGGTAGATGAAGATCGCGGGGATGCCGAAAACGAGGTTCCGGTGGTTCCACAGCGACAGGCCCTTTCGCTGCTCCTTGGCGATGCGCGAGTTGGCCGACCCCATGGCGGGCAGCGGGAACTTGGCGATGACGACAGCGAGGATCACCAGCACCACGGCGACGAGCGCGTAGGGCAGGATCACCGAATGCGCATCCGAAAGGCGCTCGGCCTCGGTCAGCACCGTGCCCGCGGTCGCGGTACCGCCCTTGGAGCGGCCGAGGATCAGGTATGCACCGAAGAGCGGGGCAAGCATCGTGCCCGCCGAGTTCAGCGCCTGCACCAGATTCAGGCGCGAGGATGCAGTCTCGGGCTTGCCGACGACGGCGACGTAGGGGTTGGCCGCGACCTGCAGCAGCGTGATGCCGCTGGCGATCACGAACAGCATGACCAGCGTCACGCCGTAGGACGGGATGCTGGCGGCCAGCATCATGCCCAGCGCACCTGCCGCCATGATGAGCAGGCCGATGACGAGCGACTTCTGGTAGCCGACGCGCTCGATCAGCTTGGCCGAGGGGATCGACGCGACGAAGTAGGCGATGAACCAGACCGATTCGATCAGCGTCGTCTGCGTGTAGCTCAGCTCGAACACGCTGCGCAGGTGCGGCAGCAGCGTGTTGTTGATGACGGTAATGAAGCCCCACATGAAGAAGAGGCTGGCGAGCAGCGTGAGCGCCGGACCATAGCGGACGCCCTCCGGCTGCGCGTGAGCCACGGGGGCATCGGTGGAAGAAACCACTGGGGGCATGACATTCCTCTCGTAACGGAACCGGCCCCTTGAACGGCAAACCGGCTTGCGCTCGTTCTATTTGTCGGACTATATGCGCTTCGACGCCTCGTCAACGGGGCTCATGCTGCATATTTATCAGACAGAATCGAATTAGCACATGTACGCGGGAGCTAAGGGAATGAGGAATCCGGTCAAGGGCTTGGTGATGGCGGCAACGTCCGCGCTGGCATTTTGCGTGGGAGGCGGCCCGGCTTTCGCCGCCGATGCTACGCAGGCCGATGCAGGTACGCTGTCGGATGGCGGCAAGGTCACGGCAGTGACGCTCAAGGCCGCGAACTGCGTTTCCGCGACGATCCTGACCTTCGGCGCGACGCTGTGGAAGCTTGAAGCTCCCGACCGCGATGGCAAGGTGGCCGACGTCCTGCTCGCCTACGACAAGCTTTCCGACTTCGAGAAGACTCCCAACTATTGGGGCGCGACGATCGGCCGCTACGGCAACCGCATCGCCGACGGTAAGTTCACGCTCGACGGCAAGACCTACCAGCTTCCGCAGAACAACAACGGCCAGTCGCTTCACGGCGGCGGCAAGGGCTTCGACGTCCAGAACTGGAAGCTCGATTCGATCAAGTCGGGCAAGGTCGCGACCGCCGTGTTCTCGCTTGTCAGCCCGGACGGCGATTCGGGTTACCCCGGCACCGTGAAGACCAAGGCGACGTATTCGCTCGACGAATCCGGCAACCTCCAGATCGTCTTCGACGCGACGACCGACAAGCCGACCGTGCTCAACATGACCAACCACGCCATCTTCAACATGGCGGGCGAAGGGTCCGAGCGTGACGCGATGACCAACGTGCTCACCATCCCGGCAAGCAAGTACACCCCCGTCAGCAAGGTGCTGATCCCCACCGGCGAACTGCGCAGCGTTGAAGGCACGCCCTTCGACTTCCGCAAGGGCAAGCCGGTTTCCGTGGGCCTGCGCGACGGCAACGACCAGCAGATCGTCTACGGCCGCGGGTTCGATCACAACTTCGCGCTCGACAAGGGCCAGACGAAGACCCCCGAACTCGCCGCGCGCCTGGAAGACCCCGTGTCGGGCCGCGTGCTCGAACTGCTGACGACCGAACCGGGCGTCCAGTTCTACTCCGGCAATTTCCTCGACGGTACATACATCGGCAAGCAGGGCCACCTCTACCGCATGGGCGACGGCATCGCGCTGGAACCACAGAAGTTCCCCGACAGCCCGAACCACGCAAACTTCCCGTCCACCCGCGTCGATCCCGGCAAGCCGTACCGGCATGTCATGATCTACCGCGTCACCACGTCTCCGCGTTGAACCAGAACGAAACGAACAGACCCATGACCGAACAGACGACCCCCAAGCTGCGCTCGCGCGCCTGGTTCGACAATCCCGACAACATCGACATGACCTCGCTCTATCTGGAGCGGTACCTGAACTTCGGCCTCAGCCTTGAAGAGCTTCGCTCGGGCAAGCCGATCATCGGTATCGCCCAGTCGGGCAGCGACCTGTCGCCCTGCAACCGCCACCACCTCGTCCTGGCCGAGCGCATCCGCGAAGGCATCCGCGAGATGGGCGGCATCGCGCTGGAATTCCCGGTCCACCCGATCCAGGAAACCGGCAAGCGCCCGACCGCAGGCCTCGACCGCAACCTGTCCTATCTCGGCCTCGTCGAAGCGCTTTACGGCTATCCGCTCGACGGCGTGGTGCTGACCACCGGCTGCGACAAGACGACCCCGGCGATGCTCATGGCCGCCGCCACGGTGAACATCCCCGCCATCGCGCTGTCGGTCGGCCCGATGCTGAACGGCTGGCACAAGGGCGAGCGCACCGGCTCGGGCACGATCGTGTGGAAGGGCCGCCAGATGATGGCGGCGGGCGAACTGGACGCGGACGGCTTCATCAAGCTGGTCGCCTCCTCCGCCCCCTCGACCGGCTACTGCAACACCATGGGCACGGCGACGACGATGAACTCGCTCGCCGAAGCTCTGGGCATGATGCTGCCCGGCTCGGCCGCGATCCCCGCGCCTTACCGCGACCGTCAGGAATGCGCCTACCACACCGGCAAGCGCATCGTGGACATGGTCCGCGAAGACCTGAAGCCGTCGGACATCCTGACGCTCGACGCGTTCCATAACGCGATCGCCGTCAACGCCGCCATCGGCGGCTCGACCAACGCCCCGATCCACCTTGCCGCCATCGCCCGCCACATCGGCGTGGAACTGCCGCTCAAGGACTGGGAGACCATCGGTCACAAGATCCCGCTGCTGGTGAACCTCCAGCCTGCCGGTGAGTATCTGGGCGAGGACTACTACCACGCGGGCGGCGTCCCCGCCGTCGTCGCGCAGCTGATCGGCCAGGGGCTCATCAAGGAGAGCGCGCTGACCGTCAACGGCAAGTCCATCGGCGAAAACTGCCGCGAAGCCACCATCGAGGACGACAAGGTCATCAAGACCTTCGACCAGCCGCTGGTGGAAGAAGCGGGCTTCCTCGTCCTGTCGGGCAACCTGTTCGACGCGGCGATCATGAAGACCAGCGTGATCTCCAAGGAGTTCCGCGACCGCTACCTCTCGAACCCGGAAGATCCGGACGCCTTCGAAGGCCCGGCAGTCGTGTTCGACGGCCCCGAGGACTACCACCACCGCATCGACGATCCGGCCACCGGCATCACGCCCGACACGCTGCTGTTCATGCGCGGCGCCGGTCCCATCGGTTACCCCGGTGCGGCCGAGGTCGTGAACATGCGTCCGCCCGCCTACCTCATCACCGAGGGTGTCAGCGCCCTGCCCTGCATCGGCGACGGTCGTCAGTCGGGCACTTCGGGCAGCCCCTCGATCCTCAACGCCTCCCCGGAAGCGGCGGCGATGGGCGGCCTCGCGCTGCTCCAGACCGGCGACCGCGTGCGCATGGATCTCAAGGCGGGCAAGGTCGACGTGCTGATCTCCGACGAGGAACTCGCCGCCCGCCGCGCCGCCCTGGAAGCCGCCGGTGGCTACAAGTACCCCGCCTCGCAGACCCCGTGGCAGGAAATCCAGCGCGCCCTCGTCGGGCAGATGGATACCGGCGCGATCCTCGAAGGCGCGGAGAAGTACCAGCGCATCGCCCAGACCATGGGCCTGCCGCGCGACAACCACTGATCGCGAAGTGAAACAAGAATAGGTCCGTCATTCCCGCGAAGGCGGGAACCCATCTCCTGATTGTGCCTGTTGCGCCAATGTCAGATGGATCCCCGCCTTCGCGGGGATGACGGGCTTGTTCTGACTAAAGAGATCACTGATCTCGAACGGGAGAGAGAACCGATGACCCTCTGGCGCAAGATCGAGCGCGACGTGCGCGATACCCTTGGCGAAGGCGCCCTGTGGTGCGAACGCGACAACGCGTTCTACTGGGTCGACATTCTCGCTCCCGCCCTCAACCGACTGACGCTGGCGGACGGCGCGATCACGCGCTTCGCCATGCCCGCGCCGCTCGGCTGGGTGGCCCCGCGCGCTGCGGGCGGGCTCGTCGGCGGGTTCCGCGACGGTGTGGCGACGATCTCCCTCGATCCAGTGACCATCGGCGAGCGCTCCAATCCCGAGCCGCACCTGCCCGGCAACCGCATGAACGACGGCAAGGCCGACCGCCACGGCGCGATCTGGTGCGGCACCATGGACATGGCCGAGGACGCCATCAGCGGCTCGTTCTACCGCCTCTCCCCGCAAGGCGAGTGGCAGGTGATCGACAGCGACTACACCGTCACCAACGGCCCTGCCTTCTCGCCCTGCGGCGAGTGGCTCTACCACACCGATTCCGGTCGCCGCACGATCTACCGCTTCGCCGTGGATGCAGAAGGCGCGCGCGACCGCGAGGTCTTTATCCGCTTCACCGAGGAGGACGGCTACCCCGACGGCATGACCACCGATGCCGAGGGCTTCCTCTGGGTCGCCCACTGGGACGGCGGACGCATCAGCCGCTTCGCCCCCGACGGCACCCGCGACCGTTCGATCGAACTGCCCGCCAAGCGCATCACCAACATTGCCTTCGCGGGCGAAAACCTCGACCGCATGTTCGTGACCTCGGCCGCAACCGGCCTGCCGGAATCCGAGTTCGACGGCGCGCTCTACGAAGTGGACGCTGGCGTGACCGGCAATCCGGCGGGCATCTATCGCGGGTAAACGGTCCGTTGCGGCACCGTTTCCAAGTGTAATTCCAAGGGCACACAACCGCGGATTTCGGCGGCATACCTCCATTGGTCCCTTGCATATTGCGGGAATTGGAGGTTCTTGCCTCCATCGGCGAATGTCACATTACGCCCGCAACGAGTGAAGCGACGACATATACGGCTTCCTCGTCCGCAGGGCACAAACATGGGGGCAATCTGAGAATGCTACGCACTCGCACTATCTTTGGCCGGACGGCGCTGACCGCGCTGGCGTTCGGAATCGTTTCAGCGACGCCTGCCTATGCGCAGGAAAGCGCCGACGACATCATCGTCACCGCGCAGAAGGAGAACGAGACGCAGGTGCTGCGCAAGGGCAGCCTCGGCGCGCTGGGCGACAAGGACGCGCTGGCGGTTCCCTTCTCGATCAAGGCCTACAGCGAGGCGCTGATCCTCAACCAGCAGCCGCTGACGCTCGGCCAGGTGCTGGAGAACGATCCTTCGGTGCGCACCTCGCTCGGCTTCGGCAATGCCTCCGAGCAGTTCGTCATCCGCGGCTTCCCGCTCTACGGCGAGGATATCGCGATCGACGGCCTCTACGGCGTGACCCCGCGCCAGCTGGTATCGCCCGAGCTTTACGATCAGGTGCAGATCCTAAACGGCGCGAGCGCGTTCCTGTTCGGCGCGGCGCCGGGCGGCACCGCGCTGGGCGGCACGGTCAACCTCCAGCCCAAGCGGGCCAAGGACCAGCCGATCACCCGCGCCACGGTCAACTACCAGTCGGACGAGCACTTCGGCGGTGCCTTCGACTTCGGCCGCCGTTTCGGTGACGACGGCCAGTTCGGCGTGCGCATCAACGGCGCCGCGCGCGGGGGCGATACCTCGATCGACGACGAGTACCGCAGTTCGGTGGTGCTCGGCGCCGCGTTCGACTGGCGCAGCGACCGCGCCCGCCTCTCGCTCGATCTCGCGTTCCAGCGTGTCAAGGTGCGCCACATGCGCCCGATGGTGCAGCTCAACGGCGTGACCGCCGTCCCCGATGCGCCCGACGCCGACACCAACTTCGGGCAGGACTGGAACTACACCACGATCCGCGACGTCTTCGGCATCCTGAAGTTCGAGTACGACATCACCGACGACTTCATGTTCTACGCCGCCGGCGGCGCGCGCGACACGGCGGAGCGCGGCGTCTACCAGGGCTTCCAGCTCACCGACGCAGCGACCGGCGACGCCTTCGTCACCGGCTCCAACATCCCGCGCAACGACAACAACGAGGCGGTGCAGGCCGGTATCCGCGGCAAGTTCGCCACCGGCCCGATCACGCACGAGATCAACGTCGGCGGTTCGCAGAGCAGCTACATCAACCGCAATGCCTACGAATTCGGCCCGTTCGTCCGCAACGCGACCAACGGCAACAACCTCTACGATCCCGTGCAGGTCACCATGCCCGCCTTCACCGCCCTGCGCGCGGGTGATCTGGAGGATCCCAACCCGGCCAACCGCACCCGCCTGTCGAGCCTCTTCGCGTCCGACACGATCGGCGCACTCGACGGCATGGTGGAACTGACGGTCGGCCTGCGCCGCCAGAACATCTTCTACCGCGCCTACAACATCACCACCGGCGCGCGCACCAGCCGCTACAAGGAAAGCGCCACCACGCCGGTCGTCGGCCTCGTCGTGCGGCCGACAGAAACGGTCTCGCTCTACGCCAACCGCATCGAGGGTCTGGTCCAGGGCCCGGTCGCGGGTGCCGGTACGATCAACGTCGGCGAGGTGTTCCCGCCCTTCAAGACGGTGCAGTACGAAGTCGGCGGCAAGGTGGCGATGGGCCGCTTCAACGCCTCGCTCGCGCTGTTCCAGACCGACCGTCCGCAGACGCTGAACGAAGTGACGCCGCAAGGCACGGTGTTCACCCTCAACGGCCAGCAGCGCAACAAGGGCGTGGAACTGAGCCTCGACGGCGAGCCGATGGACGGGCTGCGCATCATCGCGGGCCTTTCCGTCACCGACGCCAAGCAGCGTCGCACCACCGGCGGCGCGACCGACGGCAACGACGCGATCGGCGTGCCCGAGTACACCGCGAACGCCAACGTCGAATGGGATCTCGGCTTCCTGCCGGGCGTCACGCTGACCGGACGCATCATGCAGACCGGCAAGCAGATGGTGAACCTCACCAACACGCTCCAACTGCCCGAGTGGACCCGTTTCGACCTCGGCGCGCGCTATGTCGTCGCGGTGGCGGACAAGCCGGTCACCTTCCGCTTCAACGTCGATAACGTCGCCAACAACAGCTACTGGGCGTCCTCGCTCGGCGGTTACCTCGTGCTCGGCATGCCGCGCACCTTCAAGACCTCGGCGACGATCGAGTTCTGATCCTCCATCCCGCGCCGGGGCCGGTCTCGCGATCGGCTCCGGCATTGTTGCGGATTGATCGCAATAGCGGTACTGGGCGCCTCGCCATGAGTGGAAACGCCGCCGCCCTTTCCCACCTGATGATCGCCGAACGCAGCGCCCTGCTGCGCCGGGTGGAGCGCCTCGTCGACGACCCGGCCGACGCCGAGGAAGTCGTGCAGGCGATGTGGTTCCGGGTGCAGAGCATTGGCGACGACCGCCCGATCCTCGCCAAGCGCGCCTACCTGTTCCGCCTCGCCCGCAATCTCGCGCTCGACCTGCGGCGCTCCCAGCAGCGCCGGGGACGGCTGGCCCATGAGGTGCAGGCGCTCCTGACCGAGCAGGACGATGCCCCCGGGCAGGAGCGCGTCGTCGATTCGGCGCGCGTGCTCGACCGCGTGCGCGCCACCGCGCTGGCCCTGCCCGAGCCGACCCGCACCATCTTCCGCCTCAACCGCTTCGAGGGACTGAGCCAGCAGGCCATCGCGCGCCGCCTCGGCGTCAGCACCACCACGGTCGAGAACCATGTCCGCCGCGCGCTGAACGCCCTCGCCGCCGCGCGCGACGGCCGCGATACACCAGCGTAATTGCACTATTCGCTCATGCCGGGTTGGGTGCGCGACCGCGGCGGGCGTCATTAGAACATCATGACCGGGAGAGCGGCAGACATGACCTTGCAGGGGAGCGATCCGATCGGCACGCGCGACGAAACCGCGCGCGCATGGATCGTGCGCCTTGCGTCGGGCTCGATCTCGGCGAGCGAGATGGACCGGCTCGAAAGCTGGATGGCCACCGACCCGCGCAACCGCGCGGCCTTCCTGCGCGAACGCAGCAGCTGGCAGGATCTCGCCGCGATCGAGGGCGCCTTCGTCAGCGAGCGGCCGTTGCCCCGGCGGCGGAGCCTGCGCTGGCCGACCTACCTGTCCGTTGCAGCCGCAGCAGCGCTGGCATGGTTCGCGGTGCCATCGACATGGCTTTGGCTGCGCGCCGACGAGACGAGCGCACGCGGCCAGATGCGCGAGATCGCCCTTGCCGACGGTTCGCGCGCGGTGCTCGACAGCGACACTGCCATCGCGGTCGACTACAATGACGAAGGCCGCGAGGTCCGCCTGCTCAAGGGCCGCGCCTGGTTCGATGTGAAGCATGGCGACGGCCGCCCGTTCCGAGTCGAGGTGGACAGCGGCTCGATCCGGGACATCGGCACCGCGTTCGAGGTGGACCATACCGGCGGACAGGTCGGCGTCGCCGTGACCGAGGGCATGGTGGAACTCAAGGCGGGTGCCGAGGCCCCCGTGCTGCTGCGCGCCGGACAGCGCGGCACGCTTGCCGATGGAACCGCGCACCGCGTCGCCGGGCTGCCGGTCGACCGGATCGCCGGCTGGCGTCGGGGCGAACTGCTGCTGCGCAATGTCCCCCTGCCCGATGCGATCGAGGCCATCGCACGCTATCGTCCCGGCCCCGTGCTGGTGCTGGGCGGCCTGTCCGACCGGCGACCGGTCAGCGGCTCGTTCCGCACCGACCGGCCGGACGAGGCGCTGGACACGCTGGCCGCCATGCGCGGGCTGGAGCAATCCACGCTGCCGGGCTCGATCCTGCTCCTGCGCGACGGGAAGCGTTAGGGCGTGGTCGCGCTCTGCTGAACGCCTCGTCATTCCCGCGAAGGCGGGAACCCATCTCCCGAGGGTGCCTGTGGCACGGACATCAGATGGCTCCCCGCCTTCGCGGGGATGACGACGTTGCTTTTAAAGATCACAGTGCGGCCTGACGAGGCTTCGCGCGCCCTCCCCCTTCGTCATTGCGAGCGCAGCGAAGCAATCCAAGGGCGGGATGTGTCGCTGGATTGCTTCGCTGCGCTCGCAATGACGAAGGGTAGTTTGGGCGGTGTTTGCCACTCACTGCCTTCGGGCCTCGGGGAACGGTGACGCAATCGGATATCCCCGCACCCTAAGCTTTTGCCCGCCACGCAAATTTTTCCAGCCCCAAACTTGGGTGCCCGATCGGCCCGAACGTCATTGCTATGAAAAGATATTGCGAATTGCTTGCAATATCGCCCGCAGCAGCGGGCATGGGCAGTGATTTCGGGGGTTTCATGAATACGGTTTCGTCACGTCTTGCAACGGCACTGCTGGCCAGCGCTGCGGTCCTCCCCATGCTGACGGCGCTCCCTCAGGCCGCCGCCGCACAGGACCAGGTGGCGCGCAGCTACGACATTCCCGCGCAGTCGCTCGAAAGCGCGCTCGTCGCATGGATGCGCCAGTCGGGCGTGCAGGTCGGCTACGAGCCCGGCGACGTCTCCGCGCGCAGTTCCGCCGCGCTGTCCGGCAGCTATTCCGCCGATGAGGCGTTGGCGCGGCTGCTCGCCGGGACCGGCCTCCGCGCGGAGCGGACCGGCTCGGCCTCCGTGCGGCTCGTGCGCGGGCAGCAGGTGGGCGGCAGCGGCGCCATGCAGCTCGGCCCGGTGCGTGTTCAGGGCCAGGGCGGCCGCGCCGCGCGCGGGGCTCCGGTGGAGACGGCGACAGGCCCGGTTCCCGGCTACCGGGCGACGCTGAGCGCCACCGCCACACGCACCGACACCCCGCTGCGCGACGTGCCGCAGTCGATCCAGATCGTCCCGCGCGCGGTGATCGAGGACCAGGCCGCCGTGCGCCTGACCGACGTGATCCAGAACGTCTCCAGCGTGCAGCTCAACGGCACCGGCGGCAACCGGGGCGAGACGTACAACATCCGCGGCTTCGTCACGCCGCGCTATGCGATCAACGGCTTCCCGCTGACCGGCGCGATGGATCGCCCGGAAGCCTTCTTCGATCTCGCCAACGTCGAGCGCGTCGAAGTGCTCAAGGGACCATCCTCGGTCATGGTCGGCCTCAGCGAGCCCGGCGGCATCATCAACGTCGTAACCCGCGCGCCGACCAAGGACTTTCATTTCGACGGCGCATTCCAGGGCGGCAGCTTCAATTTCTATCGCGGCGAGCTTTCGGTTTCCGGACCGCTCAACGCTTCGGGCACGCTGACCGCCCGCGCGACGGGTTCGATCCAGACCGACAGCGGCTTCCGCGAAGGCGCGCGCAAGAGCGAGCGCGCCTATGCCGCCGCCGCGCTGCGCTGGCAGCCGGACACGCTGACGCAGGTGGACCTGACCGCCGACTACGTGGACCAGAAAGTGCCGTTCGATCGCGGCCTGATCGCCGACGAGGACGGCAACTACGTCCATGATGCGCGGGTCTATTACGGCGAGCGGTGGTCCACCACCGGCGCGGAGAAGCTGGTGCTCGGCCTTGCCGCGCAGCGCCAGGTGATGCCGTGGCTGATGCTGCGCTTCACCGGCCGCTACACCGACGCGCTCGTCACCGACCACAACGCGGTCGACCTGCAGGGCAATGCCAACGGCCTCGTCCGCCGCCGCATCACCAACCGTACCGAGGACACCAACGATCTCTCCATGCGCTTCGACGCGCTGATCGACGCCTATACCGGCCCGTTCGAGCACCGGATCATGGCGGGCGTCGAGCGCTCGGACGGCGACATGGCGTTCTGGTCCGCCCGCGCCAACATCGCCTCGGTCAGCACCACGGCGCCGGTGCTCGGGGTGACGCCGGTGCCGGTGGCGTCGGTCAACAATATCTACGACTACGACGTCAGCAACTGGGGCTTCTACCTGCAGGACCAGATCGCACTGGGCGACAAGTGGAAGGCGCTGGCAGGCCTGCGCTACGACCGTGCGAAATCCTACACCTGGGACCGTCTCGACGGCACCGAGACGCCGACGAAGGACGATGCCCTGACGCTGCGCGCCGGTCTGGTCTACCAGCCGACGACCTCGGTCTCGCTCTACGCCAGCTACACGCAGAGCTTCCAGCCGCAGCAGGGGCAACTCGTGGACGGCACGCCGCTCGATCCCGAGGAAGGCGAACAGTTCGAGGCGGGCGTGAAGCTGGACCTGCTGGACCGCCTCTCGATCACGGCGGCGGCATTCCAGATCACCAAGCAGAACGTCGCGACCGAAGACCTCGACAATCCGGACTTCTCGATCCTGACCGGCGAACAGCGCGTGCGCGGCGTCGAGCTGGACGTGACGGGCGAGATCCTGCCGGGCTGGAACCTCATCGCCAACGTCAGCCACCTCGACGCCGAGATCACGCGCGACAACACCTTCGCCGTCGGCAACCGCCTCAACGGCGTGCCCGACTTCAGCGGGCGCCTCTGGACCAGCTACAGCTTCAAGGCGGGCGCGCTCTCCGGCCTGTCGCTGGCGGGCGGCGTGCGCGTGGTCGGCAAGCGGCAGGTCGATCTCGACAACCGCTTCACCATCGCCGGATACGAGACGCTCGACGCCTCGATCCGCTACGCCATCGACGAGCACTGGGAAGTCGCCGTCAACGCCGAGAACCTCGCGGACACCTTCTTCGTCGAGGGCGTGCAGGGCGACAACAACCTCTACCCGGGCACCCCGCGCCGCATCGTCGGCACGCTGCGCGCCCGCTTCTGAACATCGGGGCGGCGAACATGCTGATGCGGACCGGCAGTGTAGAGGCGGAAGCGGCCGAAGGTGCCGGCGGCTATCGGCCCGAGCGCCAGCGTGGTGTCGCGCTGGCGCTCACCGTGCTCGTCTTCTGCCTCCCCGGGCTGCTGCTGGTGCTGCTCAGTTGGCGCTCGGTGCCGTTCAGTACACCCGCCGCACCGCACGTCGCCGCCTTCGATGTAGCCGACCGGCCGAGAGAGGAAGACCCGGCACCGGACGATCCGGAGCCCGAAAACCCGCAGAAAACCGAGAGTTCGGAAGCGGTCTCTCCACCTCAACCCCAACTGCCGACGCCGCCGGTCCCGTCCGTGGTGCTCGCCCAGAGCGCGGCGCCATCGCCGCCACAAAAGGTAGAGGTCCAGCGGGCTCCGGCAGCGGCAACGGCCCGTCCCCCGGCCGCAAAACCGCGGCCTTCCGGCGGTGAACCCGGCCCCGACACTTGGCAGGCCCGCGTCCTCGGCCGCCTGAACGCCGCCAAGACCTACCCCGCCTCCGCCCGCGCAAGACGGCAACAGGGCACCGTCATGGTGCGCTTCGTGCTCGACCGGAAGGGCACCGTTCTCAGCGTTTCGCTTGAGAAATCCTCAGGTTTTGCGCCGCTTGACCGGGAGGCTCTGGCCCTTCCAAAGCGCACCTCCCCGCTCCCTGCACCACCCGAAAGCATCGCAGGAGAGAGGATCGAACTGGTCGTACCGGTGGAATTCTACTTCTGAGATCAGGCCGCAGCGGAGCGGTTGCGGCCTTCCTGCTTCGCCCGGTACATCGCCCCGTCCGCTGCGCCCAGCACGTCGATCGCCTGCTGTCCGGGCAGCATGGCGGAGATGCCGACGCTGACGGTGACTGGGATGATCCCGCCGACAGCATCGCGGATCACGGTGCCCTCGAAGCGGATGCGGATGCGCTCGCACACCACCCGCGCCTGCTCCGTCGTCAGGCCGGTGAGCAGGACGGCGAATTCCTCGCCCCCCAGTCGCGCGACGAGGTCGCCTTCCCGCACCGCCGCGCGCAGCAGTTCCACGAAGCGAACGAGCACGGCGTCGCCCATGGCGTGACCATGCAAGTCGTTGATGCGCTTGAAATGATCGAGGTCGAAGACGGCAAGGCAGCCGAGCACCCCTTCGAGCGGATCGGACAACAGCAGCGCGCTGAGCGCACCATCGAAAGCGCGCCGGTTGCTGGCGCCCGTCAGCGGATCGGTCATCGCCTGACGCGTGAGATCCTCGACCATCTGGCGCCGCTGCGTGACTTCGCGGATGATGCTCACGGTGCCGGTCACACGACCATCGACATCCACCATGGCCCGGAAATGGCTCTCCACCCACACCGAGGTGCCGTTCTTGTGGTTGACGCGATACTCGACGATGGTCGCTGCGTCCGGCTCTGCAAGAGCCTTGCGGCGCGCCTCGACCACGGCGGGCAGATCGTCCGGCGCGATGAGATTGAACAGCGCCCGACCCGTGAGTTCTTCGGGCGGATAGCCGGTGACCTGCTGCGCCGACGGCGAGGCATAGCGCACCGTGCCATCGACATTGGCCCTCAGCACGACGTCGCTCATCCGATCCAGCACCAGCCGGTGCAGCGCTTCGGCTGCGTGAAGGCGGTCGATCATGCGGCGACGTGACTTCAGTTCCGCAGCCAGCGGCAGCAGGATCAGCACGATCGTCGCGAAGTAGATTTGCAGAACCTGCAGCTTCACGGCCATGCTGGCCTGCAGCAGCGTCGTCGGTCCATGCCCCAGCAGCGAGCAGCTCAGGCCGACGATCACGAGAATGGCGATCGAGAATACCGCGCCGAACCGCCCAAGCCGGAAAGTCGCGACGATCATCGGCAGGAACGGCACGATGACGAGCGGTATCTCATTCTGGCCGAACGTCACCAGCGACGCGAGGAAAACCAGCCCCAACAGCCCAACCGCCTGCATCCGCCGCCGATGGGACGCGGATTCGGCCCAACGGCGCGCCTCGCCGCGCAGACACAGCAGCAATGGCGGGCCGAAAGCGATAAAGCCGAGGGCATGTCCGGCGTACCAGTCACGCCAGGCGCTCCAGTACGAAATGCCGCGAGCGTGATGCACGAATTCGGCCGCGAGCAGTCCGCTCGACACGGGGACGGCCACACCGGCGATCAGCAGGAATATCGTCGCCTCGGGCACCGACTTCAGGCCGCCGAAGCGCGGAAACGCCCGCTTTACCAGCGAGGCGGCGACATAGGCCTCGACGATGCAGATCGTCGGCAGGGCCAGTCCTGCAATGCCTCTAATCCCGAACAGCAGCGAAGCCGCGACGCCCGCCGGAATGCAGGCCACAAGCAGGACACTCCAGCGGCGGCGAGGCGTGGCGCACAACTTGGCGAACAGGACTGCGCCCGCCAGCCACACGACCGCGACACCGCCGTCGAAGCGGGTCAATGCCAGTGCAGCCGAGGCGCAGGCGAAGTAGGCGACGGCGGTCGCGGCCGCTTCGCCCCAAGGACTAACATTCGATTGCATCAACCCGCGTGACATTCCCCGCGCTTACCCGAACATGGTGTTTATTCGGTAAACTTACGCGATGCGAGCGACAAGCGTCAGCTTCGCCGAAAGGGATCAAATGTCCTTGAGTTCGCTCACGAACTCGTAGCGATCGCCGCGATAGACCGAGCGGGTGAATTCGACGATGCGCCCATCGGGGATGCGGGTGATGCGCTCTATGCGCAGGACTTCGGAGTTCTGCTTGACGCTGAGGATGCCTGCCTCGGTCGGAGTCGCCAGCGAGGCGCGCACGCGCTGGGTGCCAGAAGTCGGGCGGAAACCGTGCCGGTCGAGCGCCTGATAGAGCGAGTCGCCGAGGGCATCGAGATCGGGCAGGAACTGCGCCGGGATCACCGCATGCTCGATCGCCAGCGGCTCGCCACCGGCAAGCCGCACGCGGCCCAGGCGGGCCACGCGGGCGGTCACGGAGATTTCCAGCGCCGCCGCTTCCTCCTCGGTGGGCTGGGCGTAAGTCTTGTTGATCCACACCACGCCCGGCGCCTCGCCGCGCGAACGCGTGTCATCGCTAAAGCTGCTGAGCTTGCCGCCCGCCGTCTCGATCCGCCGTGCGACGAACGTGCCCGAGCCCTGCTTGCGGACGAGCACGCCCTCGTCGATCAGCTGCTCGATGCCCTTGCGCACGGTGACGCGCGACATTCCCGCCATCTCGCTGAGATCGCGCTCGGACGGTAGCGCACCGCCCGGATCGATGCCGCCATTGCTGATGTGGTCACGCAGGCTGCGCGCCAGTTGCAGGTAGAGCGGACCTCCCTCGTCGTTCCGGGTCCAGGCAATGTCACGCATCTTCGGTCAGTCTCGCCCTTCCAGCGCCTTGAGGGCATTGCGCAGATTCCCGCCGTTTTCACGCAGCAGTGCCTCTCCTTCGGCGACAGACTTGCCGAGCGCGACGATCACGCCGAGCCGGATCTCGTTCCCCGCCGCCTGGAGCGCGTGTGCTGCCGTGTCGGCATCCACCCCGGCGATATCCTGAACCATGCCCTGCCCGCGTTGCAAGAGCTTCGCATTCGATATGCGCATCGCCACCATGCGCCCTTCATGGACTAGGCCGCGGCGGATCATGATCGCGGTGGACAGCAGATTGAGCATCGCCTTCTGCGCGGTGCCCGCCTTCATCCGGGTGGAACCGGCGACGATCTCGCTGCCGGTGACTGCACACAGCGGGTACTGAGCGGCACCTAGAAGCACCGAGCCGACATTGTTCGCCACCGAAATGGTCACTGCGCCCAGTTCACCGGCACGTTCGACGGCGGCAAGCGTATACGGCGTGCGACCGCTCGCGGCGACGCCGATCACGACGTCGTTCGGGCCGACACGGAGCGCGTCGATCTCCGCGCGTCCCGCCTCGGCATCGTCCTCGGCCCCTTCCTGCGCCTCGGTCAGCGCATCGAGGCCGCCTGCCATCAGGAACGCCATGCGCTCCATCGGCCAGCCGTAAGTCGGGTAGAGCTCGGTCCCGTCCTGCACGGCGAGGCGGCCGGAGGTTCCGGCTCCGACGAACACCAGCCGACCTTCGTCGCCCAGCCGCTCGGCAGCGGCTTCGGCGGCGCGGGCGATGGCGAGGGTCTGCGACTGGATCGCGGCGATCGCCGCCATCTGCCCCTCCAGCATGGCCTCGACGGCCAGTTCGGTCGGCCAGAGGTCGAGGTCGCGGTAACGGGGATCGAGCGCTTCGGTTTTCATGACGTACCTTGGATCAGTGTTCGGCCTGAACGATCGCCTTGCCGGAACCGGCAGGCGCCACGCAGACCACGAAGGCCACCACGGTGGCAATGCAGAGCTGGAACGGGAACGACAGGCCGCTCAGTGCTTCCGGCATCCCGATGGCATGGGCGATACCGGGCTGAAGCAACAGGACCGTGACGAACCCGACGATGAGCGAGGCGATGACGGAGCCCGTCGTCCCGCGCCCGGTGAACAGCGCGGTGAAGTAGACGCCGAGCAGGCCCGCATAGGTGAACACCATCACCTGCAGCGCGAACTCCAGCAGGCCCATGTCGGTGTAGCGCTGCCAGTAGAACGAGACGATCGCCATCACGAACATCGCGAAACCGATCACGCCCATCCCCGCACGCCCCGCCGAAACGTAGTGATGCTCGGGCGGATTGCCGCGCTTCTCGCGCCACGGACGGTAGAAGTCCTGCACCAGCACCGAGGACATGGCATTGAGCGCCGAGTTCGTCGTCGCCACCGCGGCGGCGCAGATGCCGATGGTGACGAGGCCGCGCAGGCCGCCCGGAAGCTGGGTGAGGATGTAGTGCATGAAGATGCTGATCTTCTCGCCGCCGAACTGACTGCCCGCGGTGGCGGTCACGCCGCCCATCAGGTCCGGCCTGTCGTAGAAGACGTAGAGCAGCAGGCCGATGACGATGAACATGCCCACCACCGGCACCGTCGCCAGCACCGAGAGATAGAGCCCCTTCGCCCCGGTCTTCGCGTCCTTGCAGGCCAGCAGGCGCTGCGTGGTGTCCTGGTCCATCCCCGAGTTGGCGATGTAGAGCAGCGACAGGCCGAGGATGATCGCCAGCATCGAGAACGGACGCGACGGGTCCATCGAGAAGTCGAACAGCTTGAGCTTGTTGACGCCCTCGGGCGTGTTCATCAGCCCGTGGATGATCTCCCCGGTCGAGGAAGGGATCGACATCCGCAGGAACACGACGACCGCGATCGCCGAGCCGAGGTAGACGACGAACTGGATGAGGTCGTTCCACAGCACCGACTTGAGACCGCCGACGAAGGTGAACAGCACGCTCGCGACGATCAGCAGCGCGGCCGCGATCATGATCCCCTGCGCCTCGACGGTGCCGGTGATGACCATCGCCAGCGCAATCGCCGCAAGGTACACACGCGCGCCGCCCGCGAAGACGCGGCCGATCAGGAACATGCCGCCCGCCCACCGCGTCGCCTTCTCGCTGAAGCGCATGGTGAGCAGTTCGTAGGCTGTCGTCGCCTTGATCGCGTAGAAGCGCGGGATCATCACATGCGCGACGAAGATCGCGCCGATCAGGCCGCCGATGTTGCCGGAGAGGTACGTGAGGTCGCCGTGGTAGCCGTAGTCCGGCCCGCCGAGGAATGTCGCGGCGGACTGCGTGGCCGAAAGCACCGAGATCGCCGCCAGCCATGCGGGCACGTTGCCGCCCGCCAGAAAGTAGTCATGCGCCGAGGCGGTCTTGCGCGGCGTGAATATCCACCCGCCCGCGACGAGCAGAAGGAGGTAGGCGGCGATCACCAGCCAGTCCGCCATGGAAAATGGCAGCGTCATCGCGATAGTCTCCAGTCGTCTTTAACGGGGAGCGTGCAAACGCGCGCCCTCCTATCTTCCTTCGTCATTGCGAGCGCAGCGAAGCAATCCTGTACAATCTCAGGCCGCGCCGGATTGCTTCGCTGCGCTCGCAATGACGAAGATATGGCAATCGAAATTTCGTGCATTTCAATCCCGACCCGAAAAAACGGGCGCCCGGTCGGAGGAGAAGTGACCGGGCGCCGCGTCAGGGTGGGAATGCTCCTCAGATGTGCGCGGTCAGCGAAAGGCCGATCGTGCGCCCGAGGATGTCGTAGGTGTCGGGGAAGGTGTTGAACACACCGCCCGTCGACACGCGGGGGGGAGTCTTGTCGAACAGGTTGTAGACGCCTGCGGTCATCGTCACGCCCTCGACGAAGTCATACGAGGCCGACAGGTCGAAGGTGTTCTGGGCAGAGAGCGTCTCGGTCGAACCGACGGTGCTCGACCGCACCTTGCCGATGCGCTGCCAGTCAAACTGGATCACGCCCTTATCGAGCAGCATGCCGAGGCCGACCGTGTGGCGGTAGTCCGGCTGCACCAGCGTGGTGCCGTCGCTCGAACAGGTGGCGCCGAACGTGCCCTTGCACTGGACCGCGGCGACGGTGGAGTTCGCCTGGATCTTGTACGAGGTGACGACGTTGCCCTGATAGCTCAGGCGCAGGCCCTCGCCCGGCAGCCAGTCCTGGCGCAGCGTGTAGCTGGCCGAGATGTCGAGGCCGCGCTGCAGCAGGCGCCCGAGGTTCTGGTTGTTGACGAAGGCATCCTTGAAGGTGCCGTCGGCGTTGCGGGTCACGAGGCCGCACAGTGGGTTACCGGCGGTCGGGTTGGTGATGTAGCAGCTGGTGATGGCCGCGATCGGCTGGATCACGCCGACTGCGCCCTTGAGGTCAAGCTCGTACCAGTCGACGGTGACGGTCAGGCCCGGCACGAAGGTCGGGGTGATGACGACGCCGGCAGTGGTCGTGTAGCCGGTCTCCGGCTTCAGGTCCGGGTTGCCGCCGTAGTAATAGTTGCCCGTCAGGTAGTTCGCGGCGTTGGAGTTGGCCGAACCCACCGGCGGCGCGCCGAACCGGGCGCACTGCTCGGCATTGCCGGTGCCCAGCACGCACGGATCGCCGCCGTAGCGCGGCTTCAGCCGGTCGACGGTGACGAGGTTGCTGAACGGCAGCGAGGAGACGCCGCCCGCGAATTCGCCGAAGTTCGGGGTGCGCAGCACGCGCTGGTACGTGCCGCGAACGCGCACGTTGCTGTCGACTTCCCAGTTGCCCTCGACCTTCCAGGTGCCGTGGGTGCCGAACAGGTTGTAGTCCGACAGGCGGTAGGCGCCGCCGACGTCCAGCTTGCGGATCAGCGGCAGGTCATGCAGCACCGGGATCAGCACTTCGCCGTAGAGTTCCTTGACGTCGAACGAGCCGCTGTAGGCCGCCTGCACGCCCTGGCGGTAGGTGTTGCCGGTCAGCAGCGCGGTGTCCTGGTCGATGTCGGCGGTCTCGCGACGGTACTCGACGCCCACCGCGAAGCCGATCGGACCGGCGGGCAGCGAGAACAGCTCCTCCAGCGTGCCGCTCAGCGTCGCGGCGGCGACGAACTGGTCGCGCTTGCGGTTGAAGCCGTTGATCGGCGTGCCCAGCGCCGCGGCAAGCCCGTCCGAGTTGGGGCCGAAGATGTTCACCGTGTTCACGATCGAGGCGAAGTTGTTCGCGCCCGCATTGTTGGCGACGAGGCCGTCACCGGTGATCAGCGTGTTCTCGGTCGAGCGGCCGTACTGGGCATAGACGTTCCACTTGACCGCATCGGTCAGCGGCCCGCGCAGGCCGGTCTGGAGCTGCAGCGTGTTGCGCTCGGTGTGGTACTCGATCAGGCCGAGTTCGGCGAGCGAGCGCGAGACGTTCACCTGCGCCGTGCCGTTCACGAACGTCAGCTGGTTGCGGATCGCGTCGGTGAGGAACGGGTTGTTCTGGTTGATCGAGACGGTGCGGTTCACCGACACCGGCGTCGCGCCTGGGGTGCCGGTCTCGGTCGTGCGGGTGTTGGTGTACATCGCGCGGCCGTAGACCTCGACCTGCGGCGTGACCTCGTACTTGTAGAGCGCGGCGACGTTGATGCGCTTGAGCGGCGAGACCAGCGGATACTGGTCCGACACGTTTGAGGTCGCCGAGGGGTTGGTGGTGAACGCGCCGTCGTCGGTGAAGCCGAACTTGCGGCCGCTCGCCACGTCGGTGAAGACGCCGCCGATGCTCGGAATGGTCTGGTTCGGGGTCTCGGCCCAGTCGCGCTGGCCGGCGCGGATCAGGTCGCGCTGCGTGTAGTCCGCCGCGATGACGAGGTTGCCGCGATCGCCGAGGCCGGTGCCCAGCATGATCGAGCCGCCGTACTGCGCGCCGCCGTGGGTCGAGAGGCGGCTGGTCGCGGTGCCGCGAAGGCCCTCGAACTCGTCGTTGAGGATGAAGTTGACCACGCCCGCGACCGCGTCGGCGCCGTAGACCGCAGCCGCGCCGCCGGTCAGCACGTCAGTGCGCTTGATGAGCGAGGCGGGGATCGAGTTCACGTCCACCGAGTTGCGGAAGCTGAAGGGCGCGGCGCGGGTGCCGTCGATCAGCACCAGCGAGCGGCTCTGGCCGAAGTTGCGCAGTTCGAGGACTTGCGCGCCGAATGCGTCGCTGCCCTGCGAACCCTGGCGAACACCGCCGGAAAGCTGGGGAATCTTGGTCGAGAAGTCTTCGATGGTCAGCGCCGACTGGAGCTTGATCTGCTCTTCCCCGGTCGAGGCGATCGGGCTGCTCGACTTGACGCCGGGCAGCGAGATGCGGGTGCCGGTGACGACGATGTCGCTGCCGGTGGCCGAATCGTCGGCGGTCTGCGCATAGGCGGGCGCGTGAGCCAGGGCGGCGGTGAGCGCGGCCATGGCGACGGCATTCCTGTTGAACTTAACCATCGGATTTCCCTTCATATTCCGAATTCCCTGAACCCAGCCGCCATCCGCTTTTCTTGTGTGCGGCCCGAGGATTCGATGGCGGTTTTGCTGGATTTTGGCACTGACCATACCTGTTTGGATTTGTAAAGTACCGGTATGATATTGGTTCTATATCAGGCCGGTACTGCCTCCGGCCGCCAGAGGGTGCCGCCGGTGAGCGGAGCCGCGACCCCGGTGGTGTCCGGATAGGTCAGCGGCAGTCCGCGCAGCGAGCGGGCCGCGAGGAAGGCCATCGCCTCCGCCTCCACGAAGTCGCTGCGCAGGCCCAGCTCGTCCGCCGTGCGGCAGACGCCGAGCCGGTCGCGCAGCGCCTGCATGAGCACCGGGTTGTGACACCCGCCACCGCAGACCACCCAGAGCCGCGGCACTTCCGGCAGGCTTGCTGCCGCCAGCGCCACGGAATCCGCGGTGAACGCCGTCAACGTCGCCGCCGCATCCTCCAGCAAGCAGGCGTCGGCCCATTCGAGCGGAAAGTCGTAGCGGTCAAGCGACTTCGGCCCTTCTCCACGGAAATGCTCGTGCGCGAGCAGGTCCGCCAGCACGCCCGCATCCACGCGCCCCGCCGCCGCGAACCGCCCGCCATCGTCGTAGCGCCCGGCCCCGCGCGCCTGCACGACCTGGTCGATCAGCCCGTTGGCCGGCCCGGTATCGAAGGCCACCAGCCCGCCGTCGGAGCCGATGAACGTGACGTTTGCCACCCCTCCGAGATTGAGGAACGCCACCGGCCCCGCCAGCCCAAGCCGCGCCGCGAGCGCCGCGTGATAGGCCGGAACGAGCGGCGCGCCCTGCCCGCCTGCCATGAGATCGTCCTGCCGCATCCCGGCCACCACCAGCGCGCCCAGCGCATCGGCCAGCCGCCCGGCATCGCCAAGCTGGACCGACAACTGCCGCTCGGGCCGATGCAGCACGGTCTGCCCGTGGAAACCGACGAGATCGGGCCGCTGCCCGGCCTGCGCGATCACTTCGCGCGCCGCCCGCATGTGTACTTCATGGACGACCGCCTCCGCCGCCGCGAAGCTTGCGGGCGCAGGGCCGTAGCCGTTCCACGCCAAAGCATCGGCGGTCGCGCGCTCCACCGTGGCGCGCTCGGTGTCGGTGTAGGGCGACAGGAAACCCGGCCCGAAACCCGCGATCCGCTCCCCGTCCGTCTCGACCAGCGCCGCGTCGACGCCGTCCAGCGACGTCCCGCTCATGTATCCCAGAACCAGCATGTCATGGCCTCCCGCCGACATGCCGCCGCCATCATCGGGCGGCAGACTCGAGCCCTGCAAGGAACCCGTCGGCACCAAACCGGTATCATCGAACTGCAATATTACAAAACCAATTTAATGCCACTTGTGCAAAACAGGCGAACTGGTATCAGCACAGACGATGCACTCAACGACACCTAGAGCCGCCCAAGGGTCCACACAGATGGCCCGAGAGGCCCGTGAAGCGCCTTCACGCGCCGCCGAACAGCTCCGAGCGAATACCGGTCTGGTCCGCGAGGCCGGAGCCCGCCTGCGCGACCTCGCCCCTCCCTTCGCCGCCACCCTCGCGCGCGGCAGTTCGGACCAGGCAGCGGCCTTCGCCAAGTTCCTGCTGGAGACGCACGCGGGCGTGCCGACGCTCAGCCATGCGCCCTCGGTCGGCTCGCTCTATCATGCGACCTCGCCGCACTTCGCGAACGTGCCGCTGATCGCGATCTCGCAGTCGGGCCGCAGCCCCGACCTCATCGCCGCCGCGCAGGACGCGCGCGACAAGGGGGCGGTGGTGATCGCTATCGTCAACGACACGGCATCGCCGCTGGCCGAACTGGCCGAGATCGTCATTCCCGTCCACGCCGGGCCGGAAACCAGCGTCGCGGCGACCAAGAGCTTCGTCTGCACGCTCGTCGCCCTCACCCACCTCGTCGCCGAGTGGAGCCGGGACGAGGCGCTGCTCGCCGCGCTCGACAGCGTGGGCGACGTGCTTGAACAGGCCGCCGTTGCCGACTGGACCGTGGCGGTGCCGCTGCTACAGCAGGCGAGCGAGATGCTCGTCCTCGGTCGCGGCCCGACGCTGCCGATCGCGGGCGAAGCCGCGCTCAAGCTGAAGGAGACATCGAGCCTGCATGCGGAAGCCTTCAGCAGCGCCGAAGTGGCGCATGGCCCGATGACGCTGGTGGGCGCAGGCGACCCGGTGCTGGTGCTCGCCCCGCTCGACGTCGCGCGCACCGGCCTGCGCGAGCGGCTGGACGACTTCGCCGCGCGCGGGGCCAGCGTGATCGCCGCCGGATTGCCGGAGGACATCGCGCCCGCCGGCACGATCCTGCCCTTCGCCACCGACGTCCATCCGGTCATCGGCGCGATCGCCCAGATCCAGAGCTTCTATGGGCTGGCCGAAGCGCTCTCCCTCTCGCGCGGGCGCAACCCGGATAGCCCGCCGCACCTCAACAAGGTGACGCGCACGCTATGACCGCTCCGGATGGACTGACCGCGCTTACCGGCGCGCGCATCGTCTTCGCGGGCGAAGTGGTGGAAGGCAAGGCGCTCGTCCTCGACGGCGGCCGCATCGCGGGCATCTCCGCGCCCGACGACCTGCCTGCGGATTGCGCGCGCCATGACCTTGGCGGCGGCTGGCTGCTGCCCGGCTTCATCGACACCCAGGTCAACGGCGGCGGCGACGTGCTGTTCAACGACATGCCCGATGTCGAGGGCATCCGCGCCATCACCGAGGCGCACCGCCGCTACGGCACCACCGGCCTGCTGCCCACCCTCATCAGCGACTACGCCCCCGTGGTCGAGGCCGCCATCGCGGCGGGCGAGGCCGCGCTCCACGCGGGCGTGCCCGGCGTGCTCGGCGTCCATATCGAGGGGCCGCACCTCAATCCCGTGAAGAAGGGCATCCACGATGCGGGCCGCTTCAGCGCGGTGGACGCGCAGGTCGTCGCCCGGCTCGCCGCGCCGACCGTGGGCCGCCGCGTGGTGACGCTCGCCCCCGAACTCGCGCCCGAGGGTGCGGTGCGCGCGCTCGCCGACGCGGGCGTGCTGGTCTGCGCCGGGCACAGCCTTGCCGACTACGCGCAGACCCGCGCGGCGCTTGCCGAAGGGCTGGTCGGCTTCACCCACCTGTTCAACGCGATGACGCAGTTCCTCAGCCGCGAGCCGGGCATGGTCGGCGCCGCGCTGGAGGACCGCGCGAGCCACTTCGGCCTGATCGTCGACGGCCTCCACGTCCATCCCGCCGCGCTACGCGTGGCGCTGCTGGCACGCGGGGTGGAGGGCGCGATGCTCGTCACCGACGCGATGCCGCCGGTGGGGGGTCGCAGCAACCGCTTCACGCTGATGGGGCAGGACATCGCCGTCGTCGACGGCACCTGTCGCGGCCCCGACGGCACGCTGGCGGGATCGGCGTTGACGATGGCGCAGGCCTTCCGCAACGCCATGGACATGCTGGGCTGCGACATCGTCGCCGCATCACGCATGGCGAGCGGCAATCCCGCGAAGTTCCTGCGCCTCGACCATGAGACCGGCGCCATCGCACCGGGCCTGCGCGCCGATCTCGTCCATCTGGACGAGGCGCGCCACGTCACCGCGACGTGGATCGGCGGCGCGCGCGCGGATCATCGCGAATGACGTCGGGACAGGTTCCTGAACTGGGGCTCGTCGAAGGCCGTTTCGGGCGGATCTGGGACGAGGCGGAACGCGGCTACGTGGTGCAGGCGCTCGCCGATGCGGGCTATGCCTTCTACCATTACGGCCCCAAGGCCGACCGGCCGCTGCGGCGCGAATGGCGGCGCGGGCACGAGGCGGCACAGACCGAGGCGCTGGCGCGACTCTCGGCGCAGGTGCGCGGTGCGGGGATGCGCTTCGGCATGGCGCTGACGCCGGTGGGATCGACGCATCCCTTCGACGACGAGGCCCGCGCCGACCTCACCCGCCGCGTCGCCGACCTCGACGCGATCGGCGTGGACGACCTCTGCGTGCTGTTCGACGACCTGCGCGGCGACATGCCCGAACTGGCGGCGCGGCAGGCGGAAGTCGTGAACTTCTGCGCCGGGCTGACGCGGGCGGCACGGGTCTACACCTGCCCGACCTATTATTCCGACGATCCGGTGCTGGACCTCGTGTTCGGCCAGCGCCCAGCGAACTACCTCGCCGATCTCGGCCGTGCGCTCGACCCGGCGGTGCAGGTCTACTGGACCGGCGAGGAAGTCTGCTCGAAGGCGATCGAGCCCGCGCATCTGGAGCGGGTGGCGGGCGAACTGGGGCGGCCGGTCTGCCTGTGGGACAACTGGCCGGTGAACGACGGCGCGCGCATGTCGCGCTTCCTCCACCTGCGCGCCTTCACCGGGCGCAGCGCGAAGGCGGCGGCGCATGTCACCGGCCACGCGGTCAATCCGGCGATCCAGGCGCACCTTGGCTGCATCCCGGCGCTGACCCTGCCGATGGTCTACGAACAGGGTGACGGCTACGCCTATGGCGCGGCCTTCGCGGCGGCAGCGGAGCGGCTGCTGGGCGCGGACTTCGCGCTCATGCTGCAGCAGGACATCGCAGCATTGCAGGATGTCGGGCAGGAGCGGCTGGGACCGCGTGCGGATCGGCTGCGGGCGCGCTATGCCGCGCTCGACCACCCCGCCGCGCGCGAGATCCTGCGCTGGCTCGACGGGGACGACCTGATGACCGACGACGAGGTGCAGACGCAATGATCGAGGGGGAGCACGCCATGGACCTGATGAACCGCCTGCGCGAAGCGGTCGGCAAGCGGCATGTGCTCACCTCCCCCCGAGCCACCGCCCGCTACCGCAAGGGCTACCGCACCGGCGAAGGCCCGGCGCTGGCGGTCGTGCGGCCGGGCTCGCTCCTCGAATTCTGGCGCGCGGCGCAGACCTGCGTGGCGGCCGACGTGTCGATCATCGTCCAGGCATCGAACACCGGGCTGACCGGCGGCTCGACCCCCGACGGGGCGGACTATCCCGGCGGCCTCGTCATCATAAGCACGACGCGGCTCTCGGCGCTGAAGGTGATCCGCGGCGGCGATCAGGTGCTGTGCATGCCGGGCACCACGCTCAACCGGCTGGAGCAGGCGCTGCGTCCCTACGGGCGCGAGCCGCATTCGGTGATCGGCTCGTCCTGCCTCGGCGCCTCGGTGGTGGGCGGCGTGTGCAACAATTCGGGCGGCTCGCTGGTACGGCGCGGCCCCGCCTATACCGAGATGGCGCTCTACGCGCAGGTCGAGCGCGACGGCACGCTGCACCTCGTCAACCACCTCGGCATCGCGCTGGGCGACGCGCCGGAGACGATCCTCGCCCGCCTCGACCGGGGCGACTACACCGAAGCCGACATCGACCCCGCCGCCGACCGCCGCGCGCACGACCACGACTACGTCTGCCACGTCCGCGACATCGACAGCGACGTGCCCGCCCGCTTCAACGCCGACCCGCGCTGCCTCTACGAAGCGGCGGGAAGCGCGGGCAAGCTGATCGTCTTCGCCGTCCGCCTCGACACCTTCGCGCGCGAGGACGAGACCGCCACCTTCTACCTCGGCGCCACCGTGCCCGGGCCGCTGACCGAACTGCGCCGCACGATGCTGCGCGACTTCGCGGTGCCGCCCATCGCGGGCGAATACATGCACGCCGACGCCTTCGACGTGGCCGACCGCTACGGGCGCGACATGTTCGTCGCCATCGAGAAGCTGGGGACCGACCGCCTCCCCGCCCTGTTCGCCGCCAAGTCCCGCTTCGACGGGACATTCGGCGATGGGATATCGGACCGGCTGATGCAGTGGGCGGGTCGCCTGCTGCCCGATCACCTGCCGCCCCGGATGCGCGAATACCGCGCCCGCTTCGAGCATCACCTCATCCTCAAGGTCTCGCGCGATCAGGCCGCCGACACCCGCGCCCTGCTCGCCCGCCTGTTCCCTGGCGCGCACTTCGAATGCACGGCGCAGGAGGCCGCCAAGGCCTTCCTCCACCGCTTCGTCGCGGCGGGCGCGGCGGTGCGCTACCGCGCGGTCCATCGCGACGAGGTGGAGGACATCGTCGCCCTCGACGTCGCCCTGCCCCGCAACACGCAGGAGTGGGTGGAGCACCTGCCCGACAGCCTTGCCGCGCAGTCGATCCACACGCTCTACTACGGGCACTTCTTCTGCCAGGTGTTCCACCAGGACTACATCGTCCGCAAGGGCACCGACCCTCTCGCCTACGAGCATGCGCTGTGGAAGCTGCTCGACGCACGCGGGGCGCAGTATCCGGCCGAGCACAACGTCGGCCACCTCTACATCGCGCGCGAGGAGCTTGCGGACTTCTACCGCAGCATAGACCCGCGCAACCAGCTCAACCCCGGCATCGGTCACACGCCCAAGGCGCGCGACTGGGCGGGCAGCGGAGATCATCCATGACCTATTTCCTCGGCATCGACGCAGGCGGCAGCAACTGCCGTGCCAGACTGATCGATGCCGCCGGGGCCGTGATCGGCGAGGGCCGCTCCGGCACCGCCAACGCGCGCATCGGCATCGAGGCGCTCTACGAGACGCTGAAGGACACCGCCGATCAGGCCGTCGCACAGGCGGGCCTCTCGCCCGAACAGCGCTCCACCGTGCGCGCGGGCATGGGCATCGCGGGCATCACCCGGCCCGGCGTGCGCGAGGCGCTGGCGGAACTCGACTTCGGCTTCGCCTCGGTCGCCTATGCCACCGACGCGCAGATCGCCAACCTCGGCGCGCACGGCGGGCAGGACGGCGCGATCCTCATCATCGGCACCGGCAGCGCGGCGCAGCTTCGTGTCGAGGGGCGCGAGTTCACCATCGGCGGCTACGGCTTCCCGATCTCCGACGAGGGCAGCGGCGCCGCGCTCGGCCTCTCCGCCATGCGCCACGCCCTGCGCGCGCTCGACGGGCGGACCCGCAAGACCCCGCTCAGCGCCGCCGTCACCGAACGCTTCGAGCATGACACCGCGCAGGCCATCGCCTGGATGGACCACGCCACCCCGCGCGACTACGGCACCTTCGCCCCGCTCGTCATGGACTATGCCGAGGCCGACGACGCCATCGCCCGCTCCATCGTCGAGAACGCGGCGGGCCATATCGAGCGCTTCATCGAGACGATCTTCGAACGCGGCGCGACGCGCTGCACCCTCGTCGGCGGCCTCGCCCCACGCATGAAGCCGTGGCTGCGCGCCCGCACGGTGTCGCGCCTGAGCGAAGCCCTCGGCGATTCGCTCGACGGCGCGCTGCGACTGGCGGGGTACGTGCCGGCGGATGCCTGATCTCGTCATCGTCGCGGGCGGCAGCGGCCAGCATGCCTCGGTCGTCTACGAGGCGGCCGTGCTGGCGGGCCACCACGTCGCCGGATACGCGACGGTGGAGCCGGGATCGCCCGCAACCTTGCTCGACTGCCCGCCGCTCGGGCCGCTGGATGCCTGCCCGGTCGAGGGCATGCGCTTCGTCGTCGCCTGCGGCTCCAACACCCAGCGCCGCGCGATTTCCGACAGCCTCGCCGCAAGGGGCGCCGAGTTCGCGGCAGTGATCCACCCCGCCGCCGTGGTGTCCCCAAGCGCGACCATCGCGCCGGGAGCCATGGTCCTCGCAGGCGCAATCCTCGGCCCGCGCGCGCGGATCGAGGCCGGGGCCATCGTCAACCATGCCGCGGTGGTCGATCACGACTGCGTGGTCGAAGCCTTCGCCAACATCTGCCCCGGCGTGCGCCTCGCGGGCTGCGTGCAGGTGCGCGAAGACGCCTTCGTGGGCCTCTCGGCTTCGGTGATACAGGGGCTGGAGATCGGGCACGGCGCGGTGGTCGGCGCGGGCGCCGTGGTCATCCGCGACGTGGCTGCGGGCGCGACGGTCGTCGGCATCCCGGCGCGGGATGTCGCTGCGCCATAGCGGTCCTCACCACAACGCCCGCTCCTGATAGGCCCGGTTGCGCTCGCGCACGATGGCTTCGCGCTCCTGCGGCGTGACCCGCGCCACGTCCTTCGGCAGCGCCTTCGCCAGATCCCTGAGCTTCACCTTGGTCAGCGAGGGGATCGGCTGGCTGTCGCACCCGGTCCAGCGCCCCTGGATGATCCCGCGCGGATAGCCCGCAGTGTCGAGCCAGTTCCTTACCCCCGGATCCTTCGCCGAGACGACGATCCGCAGTCGCCCGTCGCTGTCCGGCTGAGCCTGCGCGGCGTTCAGGCTGGAATGGTTGTTGGTCCAGTCGATGGTCTCGTAGAGCGCGTTCGTCAGGATCAGCGAGCGGTAGCGGCAGGTCTTGGGAATGTCCGACTCGACGATCAGCGCCTCGTCCTCGGCGATGTCGAACACGCCGTCGTAGTAGAACTGCGATTGCAGCGCGCCTTCGGGCGGGACCATCACCTTGAAGCGGTTCACATAGCCCTCGTCCGCCAGCTTCTGCACGGTGGCGACGAACATCGGCGCGATGGTGTCGATGGCGGTGGGCAACGCCTTGAGCCGCGCGGTGAGGTCGGCTGCGGAAGGACGCGCACGCCCGGTGCCACCGACGCGCTCGATAGTGACGGTGGGCTGCTGCTCATGGCTCCAGTCGGAACTGACGACGCGCAGCATCAGGCGGCGCGTCTGCGGTTCGAGTTGCCAGAAATCGCCGTCGTATCCTTCCGGCCGGGCCGCCCCGACGAGGACGGAATAGCGCCCCTCCCCATCCGTCTTCAGCGTCGAGAGGTCGAGGTGCGGGCGCGCATTGCTGCCACGCAGGACTTGCGCGATCACCGCCAGCGTCGCGGCACCCTTGCGCCCGGAGATGCGATAGCTCTGCCCCGGATCGATTGCCGCCACCTTGTAGACCGTGTCCGCGTTCGGCTGGCCGACGTTCAGCACCTGCCCGATGGCGGGAAGGAATGTCGGGGCCATCGGGTCCGACCCGAGCGCCTCGATCGAGGAACTGGCCACCGCTTCCAGCGCGATGCGGCCGATCTCTGCGCGGATCTGCGGGTCGTTGCGCATGGCCTCGGGCAGCTTCGCCAGCATGCGCTCGGGCAGGCCCCGCAGCGAATCGACGAAGGCGTCCCAGCCTTCCACCGGCGAAGCTGCGCTATCCTGTGCGCGTGCGCCGGACGGCATCGCCGCCATCGCCAGCGCCGCCAGTCCCAGCAGCTTCCACGCACGCTTCGCCATCCTCGCCTCCTCTCTACTCCATCGGTAGAGTGAGCGCGGCCCGGCGGAGCGTCAATCGAGGGGACTACGCCCCGGCGGTAAGCGCCGCGACGAGTTCCTTGACCTTCTTCTGCCGCCACTGCGGCACCGGCGCGACGAGCCAGTAGGCGCGGCGGCAGGCAACCGCCTCGCCGATCAGGTCCGCCCGGCCATTGCCCGCGACGCCCGCCGCCAGCAGCGCCGGGATATGCGCACGGCCCATGCCCGCAAGCGCGGCGGCGATGGCCTGTCCGGCATCGCTGACCATGATCGGCGGCTTGGCTTCCTCGCCCTCACCTTCCGGGCCCTCACCTTCCGGCTCGGGGTCGCCCGGCCAGCCGATCCAGTCGCCGCTGCCGACCTCGACCCACTCGGCGGTGCCGAGCGAAATGCCTTCGAGATCGCCCGGACCATCGGTCCAGCGCACCGCGAGGTCCAGGTTCGCCTCGGTGAAGTCGGTCATCTCGCCGTCGACGAGGACGTAGCGCACCTGCGGATTGGCGGCGCGGAACGCGGCGAGGCGCGGCGCGAGCCAGGCGGCGAAGAACTCGCGCGGGCAGGCGATGGTGTAGACGTGGCTGGACTGGCCCGCCTGCATCGCCTGCACGGCATCCTCGAAATGGAGAAACCCGGTGCGCAGGGCGGCAAGGCCGCCGCTCGCCTCCTCGGTCAGCTCGAGGCCCTTGCTGGTGCGGCGGAACAGCACCACGCCGAGCAGGTCTTCCAGCGCGCGGATCTGCTGGCCGACGGCGGCAGGCGTCACCGCCAGTTCGTCCGCCGCGCGGGTAAAGGAAAGGTGGCGCGCCGCCGCGTCGAAGACGCGCAGGGCGTTGAGGGGCAGATGCGTGCGCTTCATGCCGCTTCCCTATGCGCGGGGCATCGCACAGGCAAGCGCCCGCGCAAGAAACAGCGCTTTAGGATCAGCCTGCGGTGGCGGGCGCGGCGAGCGGGAAGAACGGGATGTTGGCCCGGAACTCGTACCCGTCGTCACGGCGGAAGGTGTAGTACCCCTCCATCGAGCCCTGCGGCGTCGAAAGCGGGCAGCCCGAGACGTAGTCGTGGCTGCGGCCGGGTTCGAGCACCGGCTGTTCGCCGACGACGCCCTCTCCCTCCACCACGTCGACCTTGCCGGTGGCGTCGGTGATGCGCCAGTGGCGGGTCATGAGCTGGAGGGTGTGGTCCGTCTCGTTCTCGATCCGGATATGGTACACCCAGAACCACTTCCCCGCCTCGATGCGCGATTGCTCGGGCAGGAAATTGACGGCGACGCGAACGGTAAGGCCGTCGGTGATGGCGCTATGCTGGAACAGTTCCTTCATGACGGGGGCAACCTAGCCACGATTGATGCAGGCTACAACCGTGTAGAAATGCACCAGTTCCTTCGGTGTGTGCAACGACGGGTTGGGTGATGGGGTGCCCCGTCGCCGGGGGCTTCGACAAGCTCAGCCTGAGCGGGATTGAGAGGCTTTTACATTACCTCCGCTCACCCTGAGCTTGTCGAAGGGTCGAAGCCCCAGCGTCTTATGCCGGATTCAGAGACCCACCGCCTTCAGCGCCTGGTCCATGTCCTCGATCAGATCGTCGATATCCTCGAGCCCGACGTTGATGCGCAGCATGCCCTCGCCGATGCCCATGGCCTCGCGCCCTTCCGGCCCCATGTTGTGGTGCGTGGTCGAGGCCGGGTGGCACATCAGCGAGCGCGAGTCGCCGATGTTGTTCGAGATGTCGATCAGTTGCAGCGCGTCGAGAAGGCCGTGCGCCTGCTCGCGCCCGCCGTCGAGCACGAAGGAGAAGATCGGCCCGCAGGCGTCCATCTGCTTCATCGCCAGCGCCTGCGCCGGGTGGCTGTCGAGCCAGGGATGCAGGATCGTGGGCACGCGATCTTCCATGAACTTGCCCAGCGCCAGCGCGTTCTCGCTTTGCTTCCTGGCGCGCAGGTCCAGCGTTTCGAGGCCCTTGAGCACGACCCAGGCGTTGAACGGCGAGAGGTTCGGCCCGGTGTTGCGCTGGAACGGCAGCAGCACGTCGTTGATGAACTGCTCCGAGCCGCAGACGGCGCCGGCCAGCACGCGGCCCTGCCCGTCCATCAGCTTGGTCGCCGAATAGGCCACGACGTCGATGCCGAATTCCATCGGCCGCTGGAGCGCGGGCGAACAGAAGGCATTGTCGACCACCGTGGTGATGCCGTGCGCCTTGGCGATCTCGGCGATGGCGGCAAGGTCGGCCACGCCCATCGTCGGGTTGGCTGGGGTCTCGAAGAAGAATACCTTGGTGTTCGGACGGATCGCCGCCTCCCACTGCGCCGTGTCGCCCGCATCGACGAGCGTCACCTCCACGCCGAAGCGCGGCAGCAGGTGGTCGCCCAGCCAGCGGCACGAACCGAAGGCGGCGCGCGCGCTCACCATGTGGTCGCCCGCCGAAAGCTGGCACAGCAGCGCCGCCGTCATCGCCGCCATGCCGGTGGCCTGCGTGCGGCACGCCTCCGCGCCTTCGAGGAGGGCGATGCGCTCCTCCAGCATCGCCACCGTCGGGTTCTGCAGGCGCGAGTAGGTCATGCCGTCCTGCTCACCCTGGAAACGGGCGGCGACCGTGGCGGCATCGTCGTAGCTGTAGCCCGAGGTCAGGAACAGCGCCTCGCTGGTCTCGCCCATTTCCGAGCGCCAGGTGCCTCCGCGGATCGCGCGGGTTGCGGGACGCCAGTTGCGGGTCTGGCTGCGGTCCTGTCCGGTGGTGCGTTTCATGGCGCAAGCCTCTACGGGCGCGCGGGGCCGAGCGCAAGGAGCCGTAAAGCGCAACCCCGCTTGCCGAAAGCCGCCGAGCCTTTTATCCGCGCATCCAATGCCTCTCACTCGTCAGAATCGCGACCCGCTCGGCTGGTGCCTGCTCATCGTCGCGGCGTTCGAGGCGCTCGTGCTGTGGCGGCTCGGCACGCCGACGCGCTACTATTTCGACGAAGTCCACTACGTTCCCGCCGCGCTCAAGCTGCTGGACCTGATCCCCGCCAACCGCGAGCATCCGCTGTTCGGCAAGGAAGTGATCGCCGCGTTCATCCATCTGATGGGCGACAGGCCGCTGGCGTGGCGGCTTGGCCCGGCGCTGTTCGGCGGGCTCGGCCTCTTCGCCTTCGCGCGGCTGGTCTGGCACGTCACGCGCCTCCACCGCGTCACGATCCTCGCGACGGCGCTGCTGGCGGTGAACTTCATGTGGTTCGTGCAGAGCCGCATCGCCATGCTCGACATGATCTCGGGGGGGCTGTGCATGACCGGCCTGTGGCAGTTCGCCGCCGCGTGGCGGGCGAAGCGCACGGGAGTGGCGCGCCTCCACCTCATCCTGAGCGGCCTCGCATTGGGCCTGTCGCTGGGCGCGAAGTGGAGCGGCGCCCCGGCGCTGGCGATGCCGGGCCTCGCCTTCCTCGTCATGCGGATCGCCGATACCGGGCCGGTCCTCATCGGGCGGCGCGGCGCGGGGCCGATCAAGGGGATCAGCCTGATCGAAGCGGCAGTGTGGCTCGGCCTGTTCCCGATCGCGGTCTACTGGGCCACCTACATCCCGGCGATGTACTACCCGCACCATGCGGTCTCGCCCACCGGCTTCATCGAGCAGCACGAACTGATGGTCCGCCTGCAGGACAGCGTGAAGAAGCCGCACCCCTACAAGACCTTCTGGTACCAGTGGATCATCGACTGGCGCGGCATCTGGTATCTGTTCGAGAACGTCGACGGCGCACATCGCGGGATCGTGATGCTGGGCAACCCGCTGGCGATGATCGCAGGCCTCGCCTCTTTCTTCTGGAGCTTGTGGGCCATCACCATGCGCCGCCGCTGGGACGCGCTGTTCTTCGCGGTGCTCTACGCAAGTTGCGTGCTGGTCTGGGCGGTCAACGGCAAGCCGGTGCAGTTCTACTACCACTACCTGCTGCCCGGCGCGTTCCTGATGGCGCTGCTGGCGATGGCTCTGGACAGCCTGTGGGACCGGCGCGACCGCTGGCGGCTCGTCGCGAAGTGGACCTTCGGGCTGTCGCTGGCGCTGTTCGTGGTGTTCTACCCGATCATCTCGGGCTGGCCGCTGCCGTTCAAGGATGCCTACAACTTCTGGATGTGGCTGCCGAGCTGGCGGTGACGGCGCCCTGACACGCCATCACCGCCGGGGTCCGCTCAGGCCGCGACGCGGCGGCGCTCGTCGCCCTGCGCGAGCATGGCGGTCCAGTCGTCCAGCTTCATCGCGCCGAGGTATTCGCGCTGCATCGCCTCGGTGAGCACCTCGACCATGCGGTCGCCCTCCAGCCACAGCTCGATCACGCCGAACGCGCCGCCGCGCTTGCGGTATTTGGCGGGCCAGCCCTCGCGCATGGCGATGGCGAAGACCTCGGCCTGGGACCGGCGAGTCGCCATCGCGAAGTGCGTGGCGGTCAGCCCGCCGTCGCCCGGCACGCCGAGCGCATCGGCATCGCCCGGTGCTTCGATCAGCTGCGTGCCGCGCGGATAGACTTCAACCAGCGTGTTGCGATCATCACCGGCATGCGCCAGCCAGCTGCCCTCCGCGACCGGCGGAAACGGCGTCGCCTTGCCGCCAAACAGCTCGGCGAGGACATGCGCGACATGGCACGGATCGCGCGCGTCGATGGAAACGTGAAAGATCATCCCTGCTTCTCCCGTAATCTGATCGCGCGCCAAAAGACGAGCACAGGAGATTCCACAAGTCGATTCCCGACGAACGACTTGCGCGCGCCGACTAATGACAGAACTTTTACTTGAATCGAAAGTTACGGCGCGCGTTCACGCCCAAGACGCGCGCAGGCGCAGGAATGCCGCGGCCAGAACCGCACCGATTCCGGCAAGCGCCATGTCCTTCTGCGGATCCCACGGATCGCCCTGCTGCCCGTTGTAGGCGAGCGCGTCGGGGCCGGCCATGAACACCGTCAGCAGCCACTCGAAGATCTCGTAGATCGCGCTGCCCGCCAGCACGAACTCTACCGCGATGTAGGTGGCGAGCGCCGCGGACAGGCGGCGGTGGCGTGATAGCCACGTCGAAATCGGATGGACCCAGCAGGCTCCGAAGCTGAAATGGACCAGCCGGTCCCACGAATTGCGGGACAGTCCCAGCGTTGTTGCGGGAGACGGCAACCCGACCGCGCGCGCCCAGTCCTCGTAGGGGACGAAGGAATAGATGTAGCGCCCGCCCAGCGTGTGCAGCCACAGGAACAGGCAGGCGCAGGCGATCGCGCTCGTCGGCATCGGCCAGCGCCGCAGCGCCAGCCAGATGCCTGCCACGATCACCAGCGTCGGCAGGTTCTGCAGCGGCGCGAGGCTCGGGTAGGGAGAATCGATGAGGCTGACGAGCGCCCAGAGCGCCGTCAGCCCCAGCAGAACCGCCTGGTTGCGGTTCGCGATCAGTACTTGCCCCAGACGAACTTCGACGACAGCGCGAAGTTGAACACCGAACCCAGCACGATGCCGGTGATGACAGCGACGCCGCTGTGCATGCCGATGTTCTTGAGCAGCGCCGCCGAGCCGACGTTGGTCAGCAGGCCCAGCGAGCAGGTGATCGCGAACTGCGCCCAGCCGCGCATGACCGGGCCGAAGCCGCGCAGGCGCTTGTCGGAATAGGTCAGTTCGTTGTTGAGCACGAAGTTGAACGTCATCGCGACCATCGCGGCGATGGTGTTCGCGATGTTGAAGGTCATGCTCTCCGACCAGTTGCCCATGACGAAGCGCTCGCCGAAGACGAGGTGGAGCATCACCCACAGCGCGGCCAGCTGCACCACGACGCCCATCGCGCCCACGGTGCCGAACAGCGCGAAGCGGGTCGGGATGATCCGGCCAAGCCACTTGTCGTAAAGGCCCACGAGGAATTCGAACACGACGGTCTGGTCCAGCTTGCTTTCGCCTTCTGCTCGCGCGGCGAAATTGAGGGGGAATTCCTTGACGCGCAGCGGGGTCTCCACCGTCGCCAGGATGTCGAGCAGGATCTTGAAGCCGACGCCCGAAAGGCGGTGCGCGTCGGCACGCAGGGTCTGGGTGCGCAGCATGAAGAAGCCGCTCATCGGGTCGGTCAGTTCGACGCCCGTCACCTTGTTGGCGATGCGGTTCGCAAGGCCCGACGCCTTCACGCGGTCGGGACGGCCCCATGCCTCGGTGCTTGCGCCCTCGGCGAAGCGCGAGGCGTAGGCGAGGTCGTACTCGCCCGAGGTGATCGAGCGGAGCATGCCCGGCAGCAGCGCCGGATCGTGCTGGTGGTCGGCGTCCATGACGGCGACGACGGGCGCGGCGGTGGAGCACATGCCCTCGATCGCGGCGCTGGCGAGGCCGCGACGGCCGATGCGCTGGATGCAGCGCACGCGCGGGTCGATCAGCGACAGGCGACGCGCTTCGTCGGAAGTGCCGTCGGGGCTGTTGTCGTCGACGTAGATGGCTTCCCAGGCGATCCCGGCGAGCGCCTTGTCGAGTCGCTCGATCATCGTCGCGATGTTCTTGCGCTCGTTGTAGGTCGGCAGGACGACCGCCAGTTCGAGCGGCTTCGCCTGCGGCGAAACGGCCTGAACGGCGGCATCTGCGGCCTGCGCGAGGTCGGAAGTCGAAATGTTCATGCGCCCTGTTTTATGTGGTAAACGTCAAGAAACGATTATTGCGTGTCGGCGCAACTCTTACAGCCGTGCGACGACGGCGTCACCGATTTCCTTCGTGCCCGCCGAACCGCCAAGGTCGCCGCCCTTGATCCCGTCCGCCAGCGCGCCCGCGACAGCCGCCTCGATACGGGCCGCCTCGGCCTCGAGACCGAAGGAGTGGCGCAGCAGCATGGCAGCCGAAAGGATCGTCGCCATCGGGTTGGCAAGGCCCTTGCCCGCGATGTCCGGGGCGGAGCCGTGGATCGGCTCGTAGAGGCCGAAGGTGCCTTCGGCGAGGCTGGCCGACGCCAGAAGGCCGATCGAGCCCACGCACATGCTGGCCTGATCGGAAAGGATGTCACCGAAGAGGTTGCCGGTGACGATCACGTCGAACGCGCCGGGGTTCTTCACCAGCTGCATCGCCGCGTTGTCGACGTACATGTGAGTCAGTTCGACGTCGGGATACTCGGCCGAGACCTCGATCACCACGTCGCGCCACAGCTGCGAGGTCTCCAGCACGTTGGCCTTGTCGACCGAGCACAGCTTCTTGTTGCGGCCCTGCGCGGCCTTGAAACCGGCGTGGGCGATGCGGCGCACTTCGTCCTCGGCGTAGGACATCATGTCCCAGCCCTGACGGCGGCCGTCCTCCAGCGTGCGGGTGCCCTTCTCGCCGAAGTACACGTCGCCGTTGAGTTCACGCACGATGAGCAGGTCGATCTTGCCCGAGACTTCGGGGCGCAGGGTGGAGAGGTCTTCGAGGCCCTTGAAAACCGTCGCGGGGCGCAGGTTGGCGAAGAGGCCCAGTTCCTTGCGCAGCCCCAGCACGGCCTGTTCCGGACGCAGCGCGCGCTCCAGATGGTCGAGCGAGAAGTCGCCCACCGCGCCGAACAGCACCGCATCGGCCGAGCGCGCGATGTCCAGCGTCTCAGCCGGCAGCGGGTGGCCGTGCTTGCGATAGGCCGCGCCACCGACGTCGCCTTCGACCAGTTCGAGACCGTCGATGTTCAGCGCTTCCAGCACGCGCACCGCCTCGGCAGTCACTTCGGGGCCGATTCCGTCTCCGGCAAAAACAGCGATGCGCATAGTCGTTTCCTCAGCTTCCGATCCGTGCCAGCCGCTCGCGCAGCAGGGTGCGCGCCGCCATAACGTCTCTGCGGCGATCGGCAAGCGGGTAGCGCCCCAATTCGCGCCCGATGGCGTCGAAGGTGTCGAGCAGCGCGGGCCAGTCCCCCTCGGGCGGGCGCCTGATCCGCGCCCCGTAGCCGAGCTCGCGCAGCACCAGCACTTCGTAGCGCAGCAGCCCCATCGCCCAGCCCCGCGCGGACGGCGCGACGCAGATCGCTTCGAGAAGGCCGGACAATGCCTCGAACAGCGCGGGAAACGGCTGCCGCTCGGGCAGGACGGAGGCGGCGAGCGCCGTCACCCAGCCGATCGCGGCGGCAGGCAGCGGCTCGGTGATCCACGGCGCGCGGCTCTGGAGCAGTTCGATGCGGGCAAAGGGCAGCTGCGTCTCGGATTTCGAGCGGACGTCAGCCTCCACCGTGTTGCCGGGGATCAGCACGGGCCGAAGTTCGCGCCCCCTGCCCCCGGCGACGAAGGCGGCGACAAGGCCGTGCTCGGCGGTCAGCAGCCGCGCGATGACGGCGGTTTCGCCATGCGGCAGGGCGGCGCAGACCAGAGCAGAGGCGCGAAAATGCATCGCGCTCTCCTCTGGAGCGTCAGCGCGTCAGTTGCAAACGTCCTGAACGGGGGCGCAGTCGGCGCAGGGCTCGCGCCCAGCCTGCTCGCCCTCAGTCTGCTTGTCCTTGGTGATGAGCGGATTTTCCGCCCGACCCATCGTCCAGTTGCGGCCGAGACGGACGGTCTGGTTGGGCGCGCACCAGATCTCGCCCGAATTGTCGAGCGCCGTGACCCAGATCAGATTGTGCTCCTGCCCGTAGTCGATCATGCCGATGGCATAGCCATCGCCCTTGCCGACGACGTGGAGCGGAATGGTGGGATTGAGCTGCGTGAACATCGTGTCCCTCTCGATGGGCTTCACGATGCTCAACCCGGCATGCGCGAGAAACGTTCCCCGCGCACACATCGCCGGTCGATCAGTTGGCGGCGAGCTTCGCCTCAACCGCGTCGAGGCGAGCCTTGAGCGACTCGGTCTCGGCGCGGGCGGTGGCGGCGAGTTCCTTCACCGCGTCGAATTCCTCGCGGCTGACGAAGTCCATGTCGCCCATGAACTCCTTCACGCGCTCACGCGCGCTGTCGCGGGCTTCGCGCCCCATGCCGGCAAGAGTGCCGGCGGCGCTGTTCAACATCTTGGCGAAGTCGGCGACGAAGGGGTTTTCGCTTTGCATGCAGGCTAAATGGAGCGGACGAAGGCGCTGCGCAAGAGGGGATCAGATGTCGAACCGCTCTACCGCGCCCGACCGCTTCACGCCGTCCATGCCCGGATTGGCCTGCAGGAACGCGAAGTTGAGGTAAGTCGCGAAGACCAGCCACAGCAGGTAAGGCACCAGCAGCGCCGCCGCCATCGGGCGGACGCGGGCGAACAGCACCGTCGTCACGATCGCCGCGAGCAGCATGACGGCGATCAGCACCAGCGCCGCGCTCATCATATGGGCGCCGAAGAACAGCGGCGACCACGCGAGGTTCAAAGCGAACTGGATGACGAAAGCTAGTGCCGCGATTCCGCGCCCCCGCGCGCCGCGCGCTGCGAGGATCATCGCGAACGCCACGCCCATCATCACGTAGAGCACGGTCCAGACGATCCCGAAGGTCGCGCGCGGCGGATAGACGGCGGGCTTCACCAGTTCGTCGAACCACGGATTGCCCGGCCCGCTCCCTGCCAGCGTGCCCGAGAGGAAACCGAGCAGGACGACGAGCGGCACGCACACCAGCAGCCAGCGCATGAGGCTGGCCCGCAACTGACCCGAAGACGCCAGAAGGTTCATTTCGACAGGTTCATTTCGACGAATTCATCTGCGCGAGCATATCCCGAATCAGGAATTTACCTAGGAACAGCGCGATTTGTGGTACGCGCCGCGCCTCGGCGCAATCGTTGACGTGGCGTCAGTGTCCGCGGTGTGCCGAAACGAGAAACTCTATATTGCCTTCGGGGCCCTTGATCGGGCTCTCGACGATGCCCTGGATTTCCCAGCCGCCCCCCTCCAGCCAGGTCCGCACTTCCTCGCAGACGCGCGCGTGAAGTGCCGGATCGCGCACGACGCCGCCCTTGCCCACTTCGCCGCGACCGACCTCGAACTGCGGCTTGATGAGCGCCACCACCCGGCAGCGCGGCGCGGCAAGGCGCAACGGCACTTCGAGCACCTTGGCGAGCCCGATGAAGCTGGCATCGCAGACCACCCAGTCGCACGGCGCGTCGATCTGCTCGGGCGTCAGGATACGCGCGCTGGTCTGCTCCAGCACGGTCACGCGCGGATCGGTGCGCAGTTTCCACGCAAGCTGGTTGGTGCCCGAATCGACCGCGAAGACCCGCTCCGCGCCGTTGGTCAGCAGTACGTCGGTGAAGCCGCCGGTCGAGCTGCCGATGTCCATCGCGATGGCGCCCTTCGGATCGAGGCCGAAGTGCTCGATCGCATGGGCCAGCTTGATCCCGCCGCGTGACACCCAGGGATGATCGCGCCCGCGCACTTCGATGGGCGCGTCCTCCTTCACCGACTGCCCAGGCTTGGCGATCTTCGTCTCGCCCGAAAACACGAGCCCCGCCAGCACCAGCGCCTGCGCACGTGTACGGCTTTCGGCAAGGCCACGGTCGACCAGCAACTGGTCCACCCTTGTCTTTGCAGCCTTGGAGGCGGGTTTCTTTTCGATGGAGCGGGGCGGAAGCGGGTCGGTCATGGGCAGGTACGCACTTGAGATGGGCCGCGCCTCATTCCATACCAAGGGCATGAAGGCAAATCCGCGCGACCGCGCCCGCTCCGTTTTCCCGTCCCTCCTCGTGATCGGCGCCCTTTCCACGGCGATGCTGGCCGGCTGCGTCCCGCCCCCGCCGAGCGCCACCCCCGCCCCCACGCCGACGGCCGCGCCTGCCCCCCGGCCCACGCGCCCGGCGCCTCCGCCCGCCCCGCCCGTCGCCGACTGGCGCGACGCCCCGCAGAGCCCCGGAAGCTGGACTTACGGCGGAAACGGCAGCGCTTCGGGCGCGACGTTCGGAGGTGGCCAGTTCATCGTCCAGTGCGACGCCGCGCGCACCGTCACGCTGGTCCGGGGCGGTTCGCCGCGTTCCGGGCAGGTCGCGATCTCGATCACCACCGCCACCGGATCGCGCTCGCTGACGGGCACGGCCACTCCCCGCGGCATCGTCGCCACCCTGCCCGCCCGCGACTCCGTGCTCGACGCGATGGCGTTCAGCCGTGGACGCTTCGCCGTCGCAGTAACGGGCGAGCCCACGCTCTACCTGCCGAGTTGGACCGAAATTTCGCGCGTGATCGAGGATTGCCGCTGAACTGACGAGGCTCCGACCGGCTCAGCCGGAGCGGGTTTGAGGTGCGGAATCACCCGAAACTCGTCGCAGCGCGAGTCTGCTACGCATCAATGTCGGCAAGTATTCAGGCCGCACTCGGGAACCCCCAAAAGCAGCGTTTTCAAGTCACCGCGCGGCTGGGGATAACTGGCCGGAAGTCCCGATCATGACGGCAAAAAAAATCAATTCAAGACTTGTTGTGCGCTGCGGAATGGACCACATTTTTCTCAAGACGACGGAACCAGGGATACGCGCCCCGGACCATCCGAAATCCCAGTCGCCAGAGGTGACGCATTATGGCTAAACAGCGCGAAAGGAGGTGATCCGATGTCTCATGGTTCAGCAGAGAGGTCGGCAATTTCCGTCGTGAGGCATTATCGCTGATATACAAGCGATAAAGGCTTCGCTGGCGGCACTTCCCGGCCGCTGACCATGCGAAGGGCCGTACCGGCAAGCCGGTGCGGCCCTTCTCATTTGTGCTGCATGATTTCTGCCATGCTCACACGCATTTGCCTCCCCGGCCCATCGTGCTAATAGTCGATGCACGAGAAGCAATATTGCTTACGGGTTGCATTCCGTGAAATTTTCGTTCAACGGCGCAATCTGTTGCAGACTTAAGGATGTGTTCGATGGCGACTATCGCCGATGCCGGCCTGACCTTCACCACCCTCGCCCACCCCGCCCCCGTCAGCGCAGAAGCGCGCGCCGCGGTGCTCGCGAATCCGGGCTTCGGCACCAACTTCACCGACCACATGGTGACGATCGACTGGACCGAGGGCAAAGGCTGGCACGATGCGGTGATCGGCCCGCGCCAACCCATCCCGCTCGACCCTGCCGCGTCGGTGCTGCACTACGCGCAGGAAATCTTCGAGGGCCTGAAGGCCTACAAGCAGGCCGATGGCGCCATCGCGCTGTTCCGTCCCGAGGCCAACGCTGCACGCTTCAACATGTCGGCCGAGCGCCTCGCAATGCCCTCGCTGCCCGAAGCCGTGTTCGTCGAAGCGATCGAGAAGCTCGTCCAGCTCGACCGCGAATGGATCCCGGCGGGCGAAGGAGCCTCGCTTTACCTGCGCCCGTTCATGATCGCGACCGAGGCATTCCTCGGCGTCCGTCCGGCCAAGCAGTACAAGTTCATCGTCATCGCCAGCCCGGCGGGCAACTACTTCAAGTCGGGCGCGCCTGCCGTCTCGATCTGGGTTTCGGACTATACCCGTGCAGCGCCCGGCGGCACCGGCGCGGCCAAGTGCGGTGGCAATTACGCCGCCAGCCTCGTCCCCCAGGCCGAAGCCATCGCACGCGGTCATGACCAGGTCGTCTTCCTCGACGCCGCCGAGCACAAGTGGATCGAGGAACTGGGCGGCATGAACCTCTACTTCGCGTTCGACGACGGCACCCTGCTGACGCCCGAACTGACCGGCACGATCCTGCCCGGCATCACCCGCGACAGCCTGCTCCAGCTCGCCCGCGAGGAAGGGCTGACCGTCAAGGAAGGCCGCTACAGCCTCGACCAGTGGCGCGCCGACGCAACCTCGGGCAAGCTGGTGGAGACCTTCGCCTGCGGCACCGCCGCGGTGGTCACCCCGGTCGGCAAGGTCTCGGGCCGCGACGGCGAGTTCACCATCGGCTCCGGCGGCCCTGGCCAGCTGACGGGCAAGCTCAAGAACCGCCTCGTCTCCATCCAGCGCGGCGAAGCGCCGGACACCCACGGCTGGATCCGCAAGATCGGCTGATCATGATGACGGGGCCACGATGAGGGGGAGCTTCAGTACTCCCCCTCCCCCACCGTGTTGAACTGCGGGTGGATGCGCTTCCATTCGTACATCCAGTCCATCCCCTCGCGCGCCCGCACCATGTCGTCATCGCGCGGGGCGAGCGCCGCCGTCGCCTCCCTCGCGACTTCGGGCAGGACCGAGGTGTCCCAGCCCTGCTGCTCCACTTCATCCGCTAGCACCGACGCCCCTGCGCGCCGCAGCATGACCGGCAGCCGCTCGCGCAAGGCGGTGACCACCCACGGGATCATCGGCCCGTTGACGTCCGGGTCGTAGCCCCAGAGCACATTGTGCCCCTCTGCATTGAGAATGTAGTGGTAGTGCAGCACCTTCCCGAAGACATCGAAGCGCAGGTACTCCTCGGTCCGCGCCGCATTGAAGACATGGATGCTCGGCCCGCGCACCATGCGCTGCGGCGAGTCGCCCAGCGCCCGCGCCTCTACGGCGATCGACACCGGCCCCGCCTCGAACCAGCGCGCGTGACGCTCGATCATCGGGATCAGCATGAAGCGGTGGTGCTGCCCTCGGATCGTCTCGACGGTCCGGTTTCCCAAAGGCGGCGGAACGGCGGCGATGGTGGCGGTCATGGTGCTCTCTCCCGTCGATACGACCGGAATCCCCGGCTCCGTGATCGATAGGCGGATAGCACCCGCAGCCCGCAGCCCTGTCAATGTTCGCACCTTGATCGAACGTCCAGACGAAGCGTCATTTTGCCCTGCGCGAGCCTTGTCGGTGCAGAGGGGCGAACCTACCTGTGGCCCGTCTTTCCCCCTCCCGAGGAGCATTCCCGCATGGCCGATCTCACTTACACGCCGCCCAAGGTCTGGACCTGGGACCAGCCCAACGGTGGCGAGTTCGCTGCCATCAACCGTCCCACCGCCGGTGCCCGCTTCGAGCGCGAACTGCCGCGCGGCGACCATCCCTTCCAGCTCTATTCGCTCGGCACACCGAACGGCCAGAAGGTCACGATCATGCTCGAGGAGCTGCTCGCCGCCGGATACGCGGCCGAGTACGACGCCTGGCTGATCTCGATCTCCGACAGCGACCAGTTCTCGTCCGGCTTCGTGGACATCAACCCGAACTCCAAGATCCCCGCCCTGCTCGACGTCTCCGGCCCGGAACCGGTGCGCGTCTTCGAATCGGGCTCGATCCTGTTCCACCTCGCCGAGAAGTTCGGCACGTTCCTGCCCGCCTCCGGCTCCGCGCGGACCGAGTGCATGAACTGGCTGATGTGGCAGATGTCCACCGCACCGATGATCGGCGGCGGCTTCGGCCATTTCTACGCCTACGCGCCGGAGAAGTACCAGTACCCGATCGACCGCTACACGATGGAAACCAAGCGCATCCTCGACGTCGCCGACAAGCGCCTCGCCGAAACGCGCTACCTCGCGGGTGACGAGTACAGCATCGCCGACATGGCCGCCTACGGCTGGTTCGGCGGCCTCGTGCGGGGCGACGCATACGGCGACGCCAGCACCTTCCTGGACGTGGGCAGCTACACCAACCTGGTGCGCTGGGGCGAGGAACTGGGCGAGCGCGAACCCGTCCGTCGCGGCCGCATCGTCAACCGCAACGGCGAAGGCTTCGTGCGCGAACGCCACACCGCCGCCGACATCGACGCGGTTCTCAACGTCTGAGAAAATGATGTGCCCGGCGCTGCGGAAACCCCTTCCCAGCGCCGGGACAAACCGCTAAGCGCCCCTCTCCGCAAAGGCAGCGCGACGACGCGCAGCCGACCTGCTGGGGCGTCGCCAAGCGGTAAGGCACCGGTTTTTGGTACCGGCATTCGCAGGTTCGAATCCTGCCGCCCCAGCCAGCACTCCATTGCAGAGCATCCCAAGCCATCCCCAGAGCCTCCACAGAAATGGCTGTTTTCCGCCATTTTACGAGGTCCAGATGACCCCGGACGTCCCAGGAGGGGGTCTTGCAGCCCGCCCCCTAGTTGATCAATTTGCTGGTACGAAATCACCTCGCAGTGGTAGATTCCGAGGCATCGGGACTCGAACCTGCGTTTCTGATGGAAACGTACCAACATGCTTACCAACATCGGCATTCAGGCGCTGAAGAAGCAGGCCAAGCCCTACAAGCGTTCGGACGGCGGCGGTCTCTACCTGCTCATCAATCCCAACGGCTCCAAGATCTGGCGTTTCGGCTATCGGTTCGAGGGCAGGCAGAAACTGCTCTCGGGCGGCCCGTACCCCAAGACGACATTGCTGGCCGCGCGCAGTTGGCGAGATGAGATGCGCCAGCTTCTCGAGATGGGGCTCGACCCGTCCGAGGAACGTCAGGCGGAGAAGCGCGAACAAGAAGCTCGTGCGAATGGCCGCATCGCTAACCGCTTCGAGCACGTCGCACGCGAATGGCTCGAGGTTCGGTCTGTCTCCTGGACCCCTCGATATGCAGCACTGGTCGTCGGCCGACTGGAAGCTGACATCTTTCCTGTGATCGGCAAACTCGACATTGCCGAGATCAGACCGCGGCAGGTCCTGGAAGCGATCCGAAAGATCGAAGCGCGCGGCGCTATCGAAATGGCCCGTCGGCTGAAGAACCATTGTAGCGAAATCTTTCGCTATGCGATCCCGGATGGTCGATGCGAAAGCGATCCATGCCGCGACCTCAATCCGGCGATGTCCAAACCCCGGCCGGTCCAGCATCGTTCCAAGGTCGCGGCAAAGGACATGCCGGCTTTCTTTGTGAAATTGAACGCCGACGGCGGTGCTCGGCTCAGCCACCTCGCACTGCGCTGGACGATCCTGACTATGGTTCGCTCTCAAGAGACGCGCTTCGCGGAATGGTCCGAGTTTGAGAATCTCGACGGCCCGGAGCCTCTATGGCGAATCGGGCCCGAGCGGATGAAGATGCGCAGCGAGCACCTCGTGCCTCTTCCCCGCCAAGCGCTTGTCTTGCTCGATGAGATTCGGGAGTTGAATGTCTACCGCAAGGCCGGAAACATGCAGCACGGGCGCTTCCTGTTTCCTGTAGCCGGCTCTCGCACGATGACGATCAGCGAAAACCGGATGCTCGACATCATGTATCGCATCGGGCTGCGCGGAAAAGCGACGGTCCACGGATTTCGGGGTCTCGCGAGCACCGTCCTGAACGAGAGCGGCCGCTTTCAGCCTGACTGGATCGAGCATCAATTGGCGCACCAACCCCGAGGTGTTCGCGCTGCCTACAACGCTGCGCAATATCTGGCGCACCGGCGTCCTATGATGCAGTGGTGGGCCGACTACCTTGATGAAATGGAAGCGAAAGGCGAGGCACTGGCGATATCGGCCAATCGTGCTGCTTCAATCTGATGTGTAAGCGTCTGGATCATGGAGCCATTGCTCGATTGCAGTCTCCCGCCAGGCAGAGCATCGAAGGGAGATCTTCAACTGCCGCGGGAACGTGCCTTGCTCGATCTTCCTATATAGGGTCGAACGTGAAAGGCCGGTACGATCGAGGACGGTATTGAGCCGCAGAAGGCGCTCGTGGCTGTGCGTGGTCATAATCACGGTCCTCCGGTTGGTAGGCAAGGTACCGCCCATTTTCAGGAATTGGATCCGACTCGCAAAGTCTCCGCCGAGTGCCTCCGCCCGCCTTGCTGGTGACGATGGATCGCTCATCTGATCGTGCGATGACCTGCGCGGCCGAATCCCGAAAGGAGTTCGAAGCTGCAGTCTATGGCAGGTGCTATGGCGAAGCTGATTGCCGTCGCCTGCATCCAGGGTGATCGGACCGGCGGACGCACGCAACCTATCGCATCATTAGTCTATCGCTCGGTGTGGCGCGTCGGAAATATCGGTCCTCGCACAGCCATTCGCGCGGCATCGAACGGTCGCTGGAGCGAGCGGACTTCATCGTACGACCCTCTCAGCCATACATCGACATCGTTCGGCTCGAGGATCGTTACCATCGCCTTGGCATGGATCGGCTCGACGAGCGAATTGGCATCGCATGTCACCATGGCAAAGCTGTTGCCGCTCTCGGTCGCTTGCCAGAAACCGGCAACGGCGAACACCGGCTGGTCGATCACCGAAAACCACATCTCACCCTTCAGTGGCGGTTTGCCGTCACCAAGATCATGCTTGTCCGGCGTAAACTCGCAGAACTCGGTGAGCGGCACCACGCAGCGGTTCTCGGGACGCTCGGCGAGCCGTCGCCATTGCGGCAATGCGAGGTTGCGTACGTTGGTCATCGGCCAGGCGGCCTTGCCGCCAAGGACATCCCAGCTCATGACGTCCCAGCCGAACATGTTGCCCTGTTCGCGCATCACATAAGCCCGCCCCCGTGGGCGCAGTTCCTGGGGGTCGAAGCGATTGTCGCGCGGGGCTTCGCTGAAGAGCTCGGCGACCGATCCCCAGATCGTCTCGATCTCACCTTTCATGCGGGCGCGGTTACACATGGGTCAAATCCTGAGAGACGATGGTCTTTTATGTCCGACCGCTGGTCGTTGCCAGCTCCGCTTTTCAGAGATTGCCCTGTTCTTCCACCGGAACTTCGTCGGCCGGCGCGAAGTAGAGGGCGGCACATTCCGCCCGCAAGCATCCGCCTTCAAGGGCAAGGTCGTCACGAAATGCGTCCTTGATGAAGTCCATGGTGTCGAGGTGCCGGTCTTCGAAATACATCTGGTGAACGTCGTCACGACCCGCACCGTAGACTATGCGACCCACCTTGGCCCAGATCGAGGCCATCGTGCACATGCCGCACGGCTGCAGGGTCGAGTAGAGCGTCGCGCCGCGAAGGTCCATGTCGCCGTGTGCCGGTCCTGCTCCGCGAAATGCCATCATTTCGGCGTGCGCCGTCGCGTCGCAAGTCTCCTCAGTCTCGTTGATCCCCCGGGAGAGCTCACGACCATTCAGCACGATGATGGCCGCGATCGGCGTATCCTGCGGCGCTGTTCCTTTCGATTTTGCCAGTTTAATGGCCTCACGCATCCAGGCCCTGTCATTGTCGTCGATCATGGTGGATCAGGCGCCCGCAGGCCGAAGGCCCGCTCCGGCGGTACTCGAACTTGCCGGCTCATCGCGCGAGTAGGTCCCGATGAGGAAGCCGGCGGCAAGGACGTTACCGTGTATCGCCTCGAGAAACGCGGAGCGCCCCGGGTTGGCTTCGAGGGCCGAAACTTGCGAAAGTGCGAAAAGCTGGAACACGTAGTCATGCACGCCGTGGCCCTTGGGGGGATCGGGCGGCAGCCAGCCCTCGGCGAGATAACTGTTTCGTCCAACGTCGCTGCCATCCGCTGCGCCGTCCCCGTCCGGCACGATCGCACCCTCGGGCAGCCCGCCAACATCGGGCGGGATATTCCAGACAAGGGCATGAACCAGGGGATGGGGGGCGGGTGCGTCGGGATCTTCGACAAGTAGTGCCAACGAGGCTGTTCCGTCAGGGAGAGGTCCCCAGCTCAAAGGCGGCGAAATGCCTTCCCCGTCGGCGGTGAACCTGATCGGGAGGCGCTGACCGTCTGCGAATGCGGGACTAGATAAGGGAAACAGGCGGTCACCCATGTCTTCGCGGACAATTGCCAGTTTCGAGTGTCCGGCGCGGACATCCTTGAGCAAGTTGCCCAGCCAAGCGGGTACGTGTTCGAGCACTTCGTGATCCTTTCCACACTGGATGGTTTTTCCTGGCTCACGCATGGGTTGCCGCGCGCGGCACTCAGACGAGACGAACGCGCCCAGCCCCTCGATCTGCGTGAACCGGTCGGCCTTGTCCCTGAAGGTAAGCGTCGACGTGAGCCATGAACGCGCTCTTGAAAGCCACCAGATCGACGGTGCGCCAGGAAACGTCGTGCGCTATGCCCTCGATCCTGCCGATCAGAACGTCTTCGTCCCGGCAATACATGATCGGGGTCGTGAACCCACGATGGTGCAGGCGATTGGCGGCAACGAGAAGGGAGCTTTCGATTTCAGGCATCGCTCCTGTCAACGCACAAGGGTCGCAATGGTCGCAAGGACCGGTGAATTTACTGGCGTTGATTTGCGGCCCCGATCCAGCGCGCTGCAAGGCGCCAGAGCTGTTCCGCTCACAAGGCCCGGTATCGTTCCTGCGACTATGACGACACCGTATCTTCATACCGTCCGGCAAGCCGCAATTGACGCACAATTCCGTTGAATGCCGCAGTGACACCCTGGGCACGTCCGATCTCGTTTTCCTGACGCGCCGCATCCCAATACAGTTCGAGCGGCCACCGCTCGCGGCAATGGGGGAGCAGACAGCGAAGCGCGAGGCGGACTTCGATAGTATCGACCCGCGCTTCGCCGCAGCGGGTTACGCCGCTGCGCAGGATATGCACGGAAAGCGCAATGACGATGCGCTGATGTTTCGGCAGGCTTGCGCCCATCTCAGTGAAAATCATGCGACTTGAAGCGCACGACGTCTTCGGGATCGCGGCCATCGGCATGAGGCGGCCAGTAGCTGTTGTAGGGCTTGGGGCTCCAGCCCACCTCTGGTCGAACAATGTCCCCGCGATCCGGCGCGCCGGCATGCCGCGCCCCGTCCCCCCTGCCCGTCTGGTACGGGAAGGCCATCTCGCCAACCTTATGCAGCAGATCGCCATGATCGATGATCCGGTCGCAGATGACATGGATCACCTCGCCCTCCTTCTGCACCCGTCCCTTGAGCCCCACCATCGAGGCGGACATCACGGTGCGGCGCTGGGCTTCGAAACGATCGGGCCAGAGGATCCCGTTAGCGATACCGGTCTCGTCCTCGATGGTGATGAAGAGCACGCCCTTGGCCGAGCCCGGCTTCTGACGGACCAAGATGATCCCGGCGACCTCGACCTTGCGGCCATCGCGGATGTTCGCAAGGTCGGCGCAGCGCGTAACCCCGCGCCGGGCGAGGTCCTCGCGCACGAACGTGAGCGGATGGGCGCGCAGCGACAGCTGGAGCGAACGATAATCCTCGATCACCTCGCGGCCATCGGTCAGTGGGCGCAGGGCAACGTCGGGTTCGATCCCTTCCGCGCTGATCACTTTTGCTGCACGATCCGCCGCAGCAAAAAGCGGCAAGGGCGCTTCGCCAAGGCCCCGCACCTTCCATAGCCCCTTCCTCCGGTCGGATCCGAAGGCGCGAAAGGCATCGGCGTCCGCCAGCTTCTCTATCGCGGCGCGCGGCACACCCGAGCGGCGCCAGGCGTCCTCGACGGACGCAAACGGGACACCGCCTCTTGCACTCACGATGCTTGCGCCATCAGCATTGGAAAGCCCGCGCACCTGCCGCAAGCCCAGCCGCACCGCATGATATCGGCTTCGTGTCGGCTCAAGCGAGCAATCCCAACGGCTCGCATTGATGCAGACGGGCCGGACCTCAACCCCGTGCTGGCGCGCGTCGCCGACAATCTGGGCCGGCGCATAGAAGCCCATCGGCTGTGCATTCATCAGCGCGGCGCAGAAAACGTCGGGATGATGATGCTTCATCCAGCTCGAGGCATAGGAGATCTTGGCAAAACTCGCCGCATGGCTTTCCGGGAAGCCATAGGAGCCGAAGCCTTCGAGCTGGCGGAAGGTGCGCTCGGCGAAGTCGCGCGGATAGCCGCGCCCGACCATGCCCTCGATCAGCTTTTCGGAAAAATGCGAGACCCCGCCGGTCATCTTGAAGGTCGCCATCGCGCGGCGCAGCTGGTCAGCCTCAACAGCTGTGAAACCCGCGCCGACGATGGCAACTTTCATCGCCTGCTCCTGGAAGAGCGGCACGCCCAGCGTCTTTTCGAGGACCGCGCGCAATTCGGGCCGCGGATACTCCGGCTTCTCCAGCCCCTCGCGGCGGCGCAGGTAGGGATGGACCATGTCGCCCTGGATCGGGCCGGGACGCACGATCGCGACCTGGATCACCAGGTCGTAGAACCGGCGCGGCTTCATGCGCGGCAGCATCGACATCTGCGCCCGGCTCTCGATCTGGAAGGTGCCGAGTGTGTCGGCCTTCTGGATCATGGCGTAGACATCGGGGTCGTCGCTCTGGAGGTCGGCAAGACCCACCTTCACCCCCTTGCTCTCCTCCAGCATCGTGAAGGCCCGGTTCATGCAGCCCAGCATGCCAAGCCCCAGCACATCGACCTTCATCATCTTCAGGGCATCGATGTCGTCCTTGTCCCATTCGATGATCTGACGATCGGCCATGGCGGCGGGCTCGATCGGGACGAGGTCATCGAGCCGATCGTGGGTCAATACGAAGCCGCCGGGATGCTGGCTCGACTGGCGCGGTACGCCGATCAGCTGACGGGCAAGATCGAGCGTCAGGCGCAGACGCCGGTCGGACATGTCGAGATTGAGTTCCTCGGCCTGCTTCTCGCCCACGCCTTCGGCTGACCAGCCCCAGACCAATCCTGCCAGCGAAGAGGTCAAATCTTCGGGCAGGCCCATGGCCTTACCGACATCGCGCACCGCGCCGCGCGCGCGAAAGCGGGTGATGACCGCCGTCAGTGCCGCCCGGTCGCGCCCGTAGGTCTCGAAAATCCACTGGATGATCTCCTCGCGCCGTTCGTGCTCGAAATCGACGTCGATGTCAGGCGGCTCGCGCCGCTCGCCCGAGACAAAGCGCTCGAACAGCAGCTCGTGCTTGATCGGATCGATCGAGGTGACGCCGAGCACGAAGCAGACGCAGGAGTTCGCTGCCGATCCACGCCCCTGGCACAGGATGCCCCGTCGCCGCGCCTCGGCGACGATCGAATGGACGGTCAGGAAGTAGGGCGCGTAGTTCAGCTCGGCGATGAGTTTCAGCTCATGCGCGATCTGGTCGCGGTAGTCCTGCGGCGGATTACCCTCGAACATGGCGTAGAGCGCCTCTTGCGCCATTGCCTCCAGCGCCTGCTGCGCGGTCAGCCCCTCGATCACCTTCTCCTGCGGGTAGTGGTAGGTGAGATCGCTGAGCGAAAAGGTGCAAGCCTCGGCGATATCGACGCTGGCGCGCAGGGCATCGGGATAGGCGGCGAAGCGCCGCTGCATCTCCCCTGCGGACTTGAGCGCGCGATCGGCGTTGACCTCGCGGCGATAACCAAGGTCATCGACCCGGCAATTGTGCCGGATGGCGGTCACCACATCCTGCAGCAACCGGGCATCGGGCGCATGGTAAAGCACGTCGCCGGTGACGACCGCGCGTACGCCGGCCTCTCTCGCCTGCCGTGCCAGCGCATCAATCCGCACTGCGTCGTCGGGCCGGCGGCGCTGGAACAGCGCCATGTGCGCGCGTCGTCCATAGACGGCACGCAGATCGGCCAGCGCCGCAGCATTCTCGGCGTCGGCCTCCTGCGGCAGCAGAATGGCGATGACGCCTTCGGACCAGGCTTCGAGTTCGTGCCAGTGCAAGAGGCAAGCCCCCTTCCCTGCCCGACGCTTACCGATGGTAAGGAGGCGCGTGATCCGCGACCAGGCCGGCCTGTCAGTCGGATAAAGCAGCAGGCGCCTTCCACAGGACAGATCGACCCGGGTTCCGGCGATGAGCCGCACGCCCGTGGCCTTCTCGGCCTCCCAGGCGCGCACGACGCCGGCGACACTGCCAAGGTCGGCGATGCCGATAGCGGGATAGCCCAGCTTCGCCGCAACCGAGAACAGCTCGTCCGGGCTCGACGCCCCGCGGAGGAACGAGAAATGCGTGAGCACCTGGAGTTCGACGTAGGCGGTCATGCAAAAACCCCGTGCATCCACCACGAGAGATCGCCGGTCTCGCCGGCGACGCCATCACCGCGGCGGAACACCCAGTAGCGCCCGCCTTCCTCGTCCTCGACCCGGTAGTAGTCGCGCACGGCCCAGACTTCGGCATTCCGCCGCCACCATTCGCCATGGATGCGCTCGGGACCGTCGCCGGCCACGACGTTGTAGGACCGGCCGCGCCATTCGAACCGCTTGGGCGGTTGATCGGGCAACAGCGCGATCACGCGCGACAAGGGCTCGGGCGGGGCGAAAAGGCGCACCGGGCGCTGCCAGGCGGGCCAGGAGCCGGCTGTCGCGATCGGGCTGGTCGGCCTCACGGCACGTTCCGGCACATGGCTTTCGACGGGTGCGATGCGGAACACCGCGTCCGGTCCGATTCTGCCGGCCACGACATCGACCAGGCGCGCAGGATCGCGCACCGTACTTTCCCCAGCGAGGATTGCCCCCAGGTTCTCGGCATCGAGCGGTTCGGTATGCGGCGCCAGAAGCCGGAACTGTTCGAGGCCCATGCCGGGATCGATACGCTCGATTCTGAGCTTCAGCAGGCGCAGCAGGTGCGGCACTTCGCGGGTGGGCCGAGAGGTGCCGATAGCCACCACCTGCTCACCGCCATCGATGCGTAAAGCAATCAGGCGCAGCGAGCGCGCACCCAGCCCCTGGCGCTGAAGCACCTCGGCCAAGTCCTTCAGCAGGTCGTGCATGACTTGCGCGATCGCTTCGGCCGCGCCGATCGGCTCGAGCAGCCGACGCTCGACCGCAGGGATAACCACGCCCTCACGCGGGGTGATCGGTTCGGCCTTGCCTCCCAGCGCCTGGTCGAGCCGGTCGATGGTGGCGAGCCCCAGTCTCCTCGCCAGCGGACCGCGCGCGACAGGCAGCAGGTCGGCGATCGTCTCGAAGCCGAACTTGCGCGCAGCGGCCAGTGCGCCGCTTTCGAGACGCAGCGCGGCGACCGGAAGCGGCGACAGCGCCTTCAGCACGCCGCCGTGCGGAATGATGGCAATGTCATCGCGGCCGTAGCGGGCCAGCGCATGCGCCGCGCCCGGCGTTTCGGCGATCGCGATGCGCGCCGTGAAACCGGCGCGGCGGCAGAAGGCCCGCAGCCGCTGGCAGAAGTGTTCCTCTCCGCCATGCAGGTGCGCGGCGCCGGTCAGGTCCAGCCAGATCCCGTCCGGCGGCGAGACCGCGACGATCGGCGACCAGCGGCGAATGCCGAACAGGGCGAGGCGATCGAGCAGCGCTGCGTCGGCCTCGGGCTCTGCAGGGCGGAAGTCGAGATCGGAAACGAGCGCGCGGGCATGGGTTGCCGCCATGCGGACATGGATGCCCAATGCTCTCGCCGCCGGACAGGCCGAAACGATCTCGTCGCGGCGGCCGACCTTGCCGATGAGCGCCAGCGGAGCGGCCGCGGCCTGCGGCGCGTCGTGCAACTGTTCCGACACTGCTGACGAGGCCATCCGCTTGAACGGATGCTCTGCCGATTCGGAGCGTCGCCCCAGTTCGCGCATCGGCGGCTTGGCATGCAACGGCAACGCCGCGATCTCGCGCTCGACATCCCGGCGTGTGCGGTCCTTGCCCCTGACGGCCCCCTGCCCTTCTGCAATCTGCCGCTCGCGCGCCCAGCGCGCACCCGGCCGCCACCCACCCCCGCGAGGAACCGAGCAGGCACCGGGGTTATCATCGACGGGAAGCTGGAGTGCGCGCGGCTCAGGCCGCGGCGCGGCGAACCGATCCTGCCGTCTCAGCCGTTCGATGGCGAGGAACGGCAGGAACAGCGAGACGACCCGTCGCATCGCATCCCTCCACGATCAGGGAAAAGCCTTCGCCGCCGCGCTGACGCGCAAGTTCGATCAACCAGCGCGGGCGCCCAACGCCGGCGACGCCGAGCCGTTCTGATGGCGCACTGGAAATGCGCCAGCGGGTCCAAGCTGCGGAAGTCTCGGCAAGCGGGTCACGATCCCGGCTGCGGTGACGGCGGAGTAGGAGTACCGGAATGTCGGCCTCGGCTGCTGCGAGCTGCAGGCGACGGGTAGCGACCATCGAGACCTTGCTGGCCTCGGCCACCACGGCAGCAGGCGTTCCATCGCGCACCGCATCTTCGACGACGGCGAGCAATGCTGCATCGTCGCGCGGCTGCGCATGAATTACGTCGGCGGAGACTAACCCTGCCTGCTCCAGGCCGGGTGCGTAGAGATCGTTGCGGCAGCTGACCCACAGCACCGGCGCCGCAGCGGTGTGGGCTTCACGGGCGGCGATACCGGCAAGGAACAGCGTCGCGGCTGCGTCATCGACCAGCGAGCAGCTCAGCGCAGTTGCCTCGTGCAGGGCCCCGGCGCGCAGACCACCAGAGCTTAGTCGGGTATCCAATGTCTCGACACCGAAAGGCATGACCCGATGATCGTTAATCGGCGTCGCCAAGGCGCGCAGGGCATCAATGCTTGGATGCACAAGGGAGGAAACGGGTTGCATGGTGACTTCGCTGACTCGGATTTGTTCCTTTTATGTTCTCACCTCAGACAGGCGGCGGTCAACCGCTTTGAATCGGTCTTCACGTCCAGTATGGGGACAAGCCTGTGCAAACGGCGGAAGCACACCGGTCTCGAGAGGGATGTCTTGCCTGCTTTGAACTCAGCCACGCGACGTGGCCGGACACGGCATCACCCAACCCTTACTTCGGCGAGCCCCAGCCAATCCGCCATTGCCCGCAATTCCACATATAAAGCATCGTGGGTGTGATCTGGGGCATCGGATTCCACGTGGATTGAGCGGACCAGCAGCGTCGATGCGGTTCTGTCCGCCTTGAGATCAACGCGAGCCACCAATCGGTCACCCAGCAGGAACGGCAGGACGTAGTAGCCATATTGGCGCTTTTGTGCAGGGACGTAAATTTCGATGCGGTAGCGAAAGCCGAACAGTCGTTCGGTCCGGTCCCTCTCCCAAATCAGAGGATCGAAGGGGACCAGCAGCGCCCGTGCATCGATACGTCGCGGTCGTCGGGCATCGCGATGCAGCCAGGCATGCCGCCTTCCCTCCACGGCGACAGGGATCAAAATGCCGTCTTCCGCGAGCGCTGCAATAGCAGGGCGCGCCTGCGCCGGAGACTGGCGGAAATAGTCGCGCAGTTCCTTTTCGGTGGCGATGCCGTGGGCCATCGCAGCGCGTTCGATCAATGCACGGTGGGCCGCGTCATCCGCTGGCGTTGGAAGGGCCAGCACATCGGCGGGCAGCACCCGTTCAGGCAGATCATAGACTCGCTCGAAGCCGCGTCGACGCGTGGCGGTTGTGATGTGCCCCGCCCAGAACAGCCACTCCAGCGTGCGCTTGGTGTCACTCCACTCCCACCAGCCAGATTGCCCTTTGTGAGTTTCGAAGTCGGCGGCTGACATAGGGCCATCGGAGCGGATGCGTGCCAGCATTGCCATGGCCTCTGCCCGGCCCTCCGTTGCGCAGTGGCGCATCCATGTCCAACCTGCCTCGCCGCGATCCGCTTCTGCCATGCGCCAGCGCAGGAGGGGATGAATCTCGAATGGCAGCAAAGACGCCTCGTGCGCCCAATATTCAAAAAGCTTTCGCTGCCGCTTCGGTCCCCAGGCAATCTGATCGAGAACACCCCTGTCATAGCCGCCCAAGCGTGAAAAGGCGGGGAGATAATGTGCTCGCGTAAGCACGTTGACACTGTCGATCTGGTGCAATTGCAGACGGTCGAGAGTTCGTCGCAAATGACCTGACGTCGGACGATCTGGACGCTTCTGTCCGAAACCTTGCGCGGCAAGGGCTATTCGGCGCGCAGCATGCAATCCGATTGCTTCAACTTTCATGGGCTTCCACAGTATGCGCGCTGGGTGTGATGAAGCAAGGAAGAGAGCGCCCATGCCCGTTACGAGGCATCCGCTCATCAATCACCCAACCTCCCCATCGAGACTGTTCTGCCGCCGATTTTGCACGTAGGTGCGGCGGCCTACTTTTCCATTCTGGATGCCCAAGATGGGCCGATAGGAGAAAGTCCCCTAATTTTGGGAAATGGCAGATAGCTGCCCGTCTTCTGACCGCCGACATACACCTCAGATCGGGTGAAAAGCTGCCCGTAGTGAAGAACCCCGTCGCTGCCATTGAAACCTTCGTGCTGCTGATGCACATGGTTCGCATAAGCAACTTGTTCGGATGTGGGGAGGTCTTTTTGAGCCGGATAATTTTGGTCGGTGGCCATGTGATGGGAACGGCCTAATCGGTGAATTCGGTGAGGAATTGCGGATGGTGCGGACCCGTGAGGGATACGTTAGGTGGACGCAGCCTAGGAGCCGCTGATACCAAATGAACTTTATCGAAGATCACTCCAGAGCCGCAACAAGTTCGTCTGGCAACCGTGATCAACCCGTTAGCACCCCCCGGTAATCAGGAAACGCGAAGCCGGTCATCGGAATCGGGATGACAGCCTTGCGATAATTCGGCCGACAAAGCGGTCCAGCGACAACGGACCCATTCCTGACCTCCAACATCTAATTCTTGATCCCCAGCTGCTGACGGTCTGCTATCCAGCTCGGTTTCGTACGGACGACGCCACCCCGTAACTGCCACCGCAACGCCAGATTGGGGTGGAACCGGTCAATTGCCAGCGGCTGCCTAGTAAATAAGGCAGACTAAATCTTATAGCATCTTGATCGACGCTATCGGCGCTTAGCATAGTCGTCAGATTAAGGATTTATCAAGATCAGAGATTCGAGAACGCGCCACGCCGACGGCTAATCTGGCAAGTTGTGCATTCAAGTGGTGAAATCGCCGGTAGAATGTCTGCGGCCTTGATAGCCTGTGTCGTGCAGAATTGCCCGCCTTGCCGTCAGCCGCTAGTCGTGCGGCCATGACGGATAGACAGTCGGGTTTCAAGGCAGCGAGATGATCGACACGCATACTGAGGTGCAGGCTGGAATGATCTGGATTCCCGGCGGCACTTTCGCGATGGGATCGGACAAATTTTATCCCGAGGAGGCGCCTGTGCGCCGGGTGTCCGTCGACGGATTCTGGATCGACGCCACGCCTGTCACGAACCACCAGTATGCCCAGTTCGTCGCTGCGACCGGCTACCGCACGGTCGCCGAAGTTGCGCCCGATCCTGCCCAGTATCCGGGCATGACGCCGGAGATGGCCCAACCTGGCTCACTGGTCTTCCACAAGACCGTGGTGCCGGTCGATACCGGCAATCCCGCCAACTGGTGGCGTTTTGACTTCGGGGCCGACTGGCGTCACCCGCTGGGACCGGAAAGTGATGCGGACTCCCTCGGCCTCTGGGATCATCCCGTCGTCCAGATCGCCTATGCCGACGCGCAGGCGTACGCGGAATGGGCAGGCAAGGATCTGCCGACCGAGGCCGAATTCGAATTCGCCGCACGCGGCGGACTGGACGGTGCGGACTATGCTTGGGGCGATGAACTGGCGCCCGACGGGGCGATGCTCGCCAATTACTGGCAGGGCCTTTTCCCCTTTGCCAACCAGTTACTCGACGGCTGGGAACGCACTTCGCCGGTAGGGTCGTTCCCCGCCAACGGCTACGGCCTGTTCGACATGATAGGCAATACCTGGGAATGGACGAGCGACTGGTGGAGTGACAGGCCCGACGTTCTGCGTAAGAAAGACCCGCAGTCATGCTGCACCGTCAGCAACCCGCGAGGCGGTAAGCTCAAGAATAGCTTCGATCCATCGCAGCCGGGCGTGCGGATAGGGCGCAAGGTGCTCAAGGGCGGGTCGCACTTGTGCGCGGCCAACTATTGCCAGCGTTACCGACCGGCGGCGCGTCATCCCGAGATGATCGATACGGCCACGTCGCATATCGGGTTCCGTTGCGTTCGGCGGCATCCCTCCATGGCCTGATCGCCCGGCTATCCAGCGTAGGGTATCGACAGCGCATAGCTCTCGAGATCGCTACGGGCACGCACGCGGATGCACGGCAAAGACGATCTTCTGGGAGATCATCGCAGCGGCATTCGGCAGCCATATATCTGCGCACAGCCTCGATGACGTGGTGATCCGCTGTTTCGGTCTTCCGCTACGGGGAAAGCAACCATCGCTTTCCGGATAAATAGTATTTTTTGATTCTCTACGATAAAGATTGAGATACGACACGCCCCAAAGTATCCGACAGCGCCCCAGGCGGGTCGGCACATTCAGGGGGTATCGTGTCAGATTCAGCATTCCCATCAGGGCCAGCTACATTGCGTGTATCTCTAGCGGCGTTGCCCTTGCTGGCGCTTTGTCATCCCAGCGCCAGCGTCGCGCAAGTGGTCGAGGCAAACGCCCCGGCTGCAAGTAGCGATGCGGAACAAGGCGACATCGTCGTGACCGGCATCCGCAACTCCCTTCGTACCGCCATCTCGGAGAAGCGCGAGACGGTCACGATCGTCGACGTCATCAATGCCGAAGACGTAGGCAAGCTGCCCGACCAGAACCTGGCCGAAGTCCTGGAGAATATTCCCGGCGTCCAGATCGACCGCAATCGCGGCGTCGGCAGCGGCGTGTCCATCCGTGGTTCGAGCCAGAACCTCGTCCTCATCAACGGCCGTTCGACGACGCCTGCAGCCGACGCGCGCGGCGGCATCAGCTTCGACGACCTGCCCGCCGAGCTGATCGCCTCCGTCCGCGTCACCAAGGTGCCAACCGCCGACCAGATCGAGGGTTCGGTGGGCGGATCGGTCGACCTGCGCACCTACCGGGGCCTCGCCCTCAAGGAGCCGATCCGCACGATCCGCGCCGACATGGAATATGCGGAGACCGCCGACCGCTACAATCCGCACCTTGCAGCGGTGTTCGGCCAGAAGTTCGACACCGGCATCGGCGAGATCGGCGTCGTGCTGGCCGGCAACTACCAGCGCCAGACGGTGCGCGAAGACCAGCTCAACGTGCGCTATCTGGAACGCACGACCGTCGACCTGAATGGAGACGGCACCGCAGACCCCTATCTGCGCCCCAATTACGCCCAGCAGTTCTATTCGATCAACGACCGTACCAACAAGTCGCTGTCGGGATCAATCGAATGGCGCCCGTCCTCGAACCTGACCCTGTTCGTCGACGGGACATACGTGGACCAGAAGAACGTCGGCAGCCAGATCGGCGTCTTCATGCAGCAGCCGAACGACGTCTCGGAGCTGCCGTTCCAGTCGCAGGCGAATATCGAGGAACGGACGTCCAGCGGTTACACCTACCGCCAGATGACCTCCGGCCTGATCGGCGGCACGCAGTTCCGCTCGACCGGCGAGAGCCCGATCCGCAACACCGAATCCTATCTCGCGGCAGTGGGCGGCGAATGGAGGTCCGGCGACGTGTCGATACGTTTTGAGGCCAGCCGCGCCGGGTCCGACACGATCGACGCCAATTTCCAGCTCGTCGCGCAGTACAGCGATCCGACGGGGGCGAACTTCGGCAACGCCAACGGCCGCATCAGCCCGCCGTTCCTGTTCGATGCCAGCGGCGAGGATCTGTTCTGGAGCATCGACCGCTCCAGCCCGCTGGCGGCCAACATCGGCAATCCCGCCTATTACCAGACCTTCATCGCGCGCGACAACTACACCTATTACCACAACGTCGAGAACGCCCAGCGCGTAGACGCCTCATGGGAACTTGGTTGGGGGCCGTTGCGCTCGATCGACGCGGGCTTCCGCTTCAACCAGACGGATTCGCGCCGTCGCAAAACCACGCAGGTATCGCGGCAGTTCCCGGGCGTAGTCGCATCATCCCGACCGGACCTGTTCCAGATCGCGCCAGACGATTTCTTCGACTTCACCGGCGACACCTACACCGGCGGCTGGGTCGTGGCCCGGCAGTTGACGCAAGATCCTTCGGCGGCCCGCGCGGCGGTGGGTCTGGCGGCGGACCCGCCCGAAGACCTTGGCGCGCGCTTCCAGGTAAAGGAGCGCACTTACGCGGGATACCTCAAGGCCAACATCGACACGACCATCGCCGGGATGTCGCTGCGCGGAGAGATCGGCGCGCGCCTCGTCCATACCGACCAGACCGCGTCGGGCGTCGCTGTCAGCAACGGCGTAGTCAGCGACGTTTCGGCGACGCAGAAGTACACCAAGGTGCTGCCGGGCGTCGTCTTCGCGCTCGAACCCGCCGACGGCGTGCTCGTTCGTGCGTCCTACGCCAAGTCGCTGCGCCGTCCGGACTTCGGCCAGCTTGCGCCGACCGTCGTCTTCCCGATCATCAACAATTACGTCAGCGCCGGCAATCCGAACCTCAAGCCGCAGACCGTCGACCAGTTCGACATCGATGCCGAATGGTACTTCGACCGCAACAGCCTTCTTTCGGTCGGCCTGTTCTACAAGAAGTTCCACGACCTCGTCACGACGGTGGCGGTCGCCCCGCAACTGCGCGACCCCGCGCTCGGCTACTTCGTGGAGAGCAACTGCGTCGGCGGCATCTGGAACCCGGTGGCGGTGGACCTGACCGGCGCGGTCGGCATCTGCACCGGCATCAACCAGCCGCAGAACCTCGGCAGCGCGACGCTGAAGGGCGCGGAAGTGAACTTCCAGCACAGCTTCACCTACCTGCCCGGCCTGCTTTCGGGCTTCGGCGTGCTGGCCAACTACACCTACCAGGACGGCAAGCGTGACAGCACGCTGGCGGTGCCCAGCCTGCACACGGTTGACGGGACGCCGGTGCAGCTTTCGCTGCCACTGCGCGACCTTTCGAAGAACAACTACAACCTGACGCTGTTCTACGAGAAGGCGGGTTTCAGCGCCCGCGTGCGCTACACCTATCGCGACGCCTTCCTGCGTACCGAGGCAACCGACGTGACCAACAACCTGCCACTCTACCAGGAGCCCCGCAGCCAGCTGAATGCGTCGATATCCTATGACATCAACCCGTGGTTCGCGATCACGGTCTCGGGCGTCAACCTGACCAAGGAAGCCAGCCGCGAGCGGGCGATCTTCGCCGACGGCCCGCTGACGCAGGAGCGCAGCGCCGACCGACGCTTCGTATTCGGCGTGCGTGGCAAGCTCTGACGGGCTTGCAACCGGCCGCAGGGCCGTCGATCGAATGGGAATACGTAAAGGGAATGGCATGAAACCGGGCAAAAGAACGCGCTGCATGATCGCTTCGCTACTGGCTGTCACGATGCTCTCGGGCTCTGCGCAGGCCATCGCGAAGCAGGGTGGAGCGGCAGCGGCATCGCCTGCCGCATCCACGCAGCAGGCGGCTTCGCGGCCCAACGTGCTGTTCATCCTGATCGACGACCTCAAGCCCGCGATCCATGGCTACGGCGATCCGATCGCGGTCACGCCGAACATCGACCGCCTGATCGCGCGCGGCACCCGGATAGACCTCGCCTATGCCAATCAGGCCGTCTGCGCGCCCAGCCGCATCAACCTGATGACAGGGGCGAGGTCCACCACGTCCGGCATCTACGACTTCGGCATGAACCTGCGCGACTTCATGCCGAACGCGGTGACGCTGCCGCAGTACTTCATGAAGGCAGGCTACCGCGCCGAGTCCATCGGCAAGGTCTTCCATATCGGCCACGGCACCGTTGGCGATCCGCAGAGCTTCTCGGTCCCGCCGCACAAGGATCACGTCATCGAATACGTCGATCCCGCCTCGCTCGCCGTGGGCAAGACCCGCGAGGCAGCGCTGTTCAACGAGTTCGAACTGCCCGACGAGGATGTCTGGGAATATGCCCGGACATTGCCCAAGGGCGTCGCCTGGGAAGACCCGGACGTGTCTGACGACGCCTATGCCGATGGCCGCACGGCGGAATATACGATCGGCCGCCTCGATGCCCTGAAGGGATCGAAACAGCCGTTCTTCCTTGCGGTCGGCTTCGCGCGTCCGCACCTGCCGTTCTCGGTGCCTAAGAAGTACTGGAACCTGTACGATCCGGCCAAGCTGCCGATGCCGGATTTCGAGCGCCTACCCGAAGGCGCGCCCGCCTTCGCAGGTAAGGTCGGGGGCGAGATCGTCGCCTACACACCCATCCCGGAAAAGACCCCCGAGGCGCAGTATCCCGAGGAGCTGAAGCGCAAGCTGGTCCACGGCTACTACGCAGGCGTCAGCTATACCGACGCGCAGATCGGCAAGGTGCTCGACGAGCTGGAGCGCACCGGGCTCGCGCAGAACACGATCGTCGTGCTGTGGGGAGACCACGGCTACCACCTCGGCGACCATGCCATCTGGACAAAGCACACCAATTTCGAACAGGCGACGCACCAGCCGCTGATCTTCGCGGGACCGGGCGTCGGCAAAGGCGTCTCGACCCGCCAGCCGACGGAAACGGTCGACATCTATCCGACCCTTGCAGCGCTGGCGGGCCTGCCTCCGCCCACCGGCCCGCAGAAGATGGACGGTATCAACCTCAAGCCGGTGCTGGAAAATCCCGAGACCCGGCTGCGTGGCTATGCCTACCACTTCTACAACCGTCCACATCGCTGGGGGCAGGCCATCCGGACCGAGCAGTACCGGCTGGTCCGCTGGACCCACGACCAGACGGGAGAGCGGGTCTACGAGCTTTACGATCTTGTCGGCGATCCGGGCGAGACGCGCAACATCGCCGATGAGAAGCCCGAAGTCGTGAAGGAACTGGACGGCATGCTCGACCGCCAGCCCAAGCCGAAGCCGCTCCCGAAGCCCAAGGACTGAACCGCGCATGGACCGGACCGGTTTGCAGGCATCATCAAGGACCATCTCCCGGCGCCGGCTGTTGGCAGGAGCCGCAGCCGGAGCCCTGCTCGGCGTGACACCTGCGCTGGCGCGAACCGGCGGCGCAGGACCGCGCAAGCCCAACATCGTCGTGATCTACGCCGACGACCTCGGCTACGGCGATCTCAGCTGTTATGGCGCGCGCACGATCCATACGCCGCAGATCGACCGACTTGCCGCAGGCGGTACCCGGTTCGTAAATGCCCACGCGCCCTCGGCAACCTGCACCCCGTCGCGCTACGCCCTGCTGACCGGCAACTATGCCTGGCGCGCCTCGGGCACACAGATCCTGCCGGGCGATGCTCCTGCACTCATCCGCCCCGGCACGTTCACCCTCCCCACCATGCTGAAGCAGGCTGGCTATGCGACCGGGGTCGTCGGCAAGTGGCATCTCGGCCTCGGCGATGGCAAGGTGGACTGGAACGGAGAAATCGGCCCCGGCCCCCTCGACATCGGGTTCGATCAGGGCTTTTTCATGCCTGCGACGCTGGACCGCGTGCCGACAGTGCTTATCGAGAACCGCAAGGTCGCGAACCTTGATCCGTCCGATCCGATCGCAGTCGATTATGCGCGCAAGGTCGGCGATGAGCCGACCGGCGCCGAAAATCCGAACACGCTCAAGTTCGGTGCCGATCCCGAACATTCCGACACCATCGTCAACGGGATCAGCCGGATCGGCTACATGACCGGCGGCAAATCCGCCCGCTGGCGCGACGAGGAACTGAGCGACGTGCTGCTGGGCAAGGCGCTGGAATTCATCACCGCGCCACGGGACGCCCCATTCTTCCTCTACTATGCCGTGAACGAGCCGCATGTGCCGCGCGCACCGCATCCGCGCTTCGTCGGCAAGTCCGGCATGGGTCCGCGCGGCGATGCCATTCTCCAGCTCGACTGGACGGTGGGAGAATTGCTGCGAACGCTGGAGCGCAAGGGTCTGGCGGACGATACGCTCATCGTCCTGAGCAGCGACAACGGCCCGGTCCTGTTCGACGGCTACGACGACCGCGCGGTCGAACTTGCCGGAGCGCATCGCCCGACAGGGCCTTTCAGCGGCGGGAAGTACAGCATTCTGGAAGGCGGCACCCGCGTTCCGATGATCGCCCACTGGCCGGGACAGATCGCCGCAGGGCGGGTATCGACAGCACTCGTCGACCATGTCGACATAGTGGCATCGCTAGCCTCGCTGGTGGGCCAGCCTCTCCCGCAGCGCGCGGCGGTGGACAGCTTCGACATGCTCGCCCCGCTTCTGGGCAGGACCAATACCGGCCGCGACTACGTGATCGAGGATGCCAAGCTGATGGTCACGACGGGCGCGACCGTAGCCAGCAGCGGCGCGCGCATCCTCGCCATCCGCGCGGGCGACTGGAAACTGATCCGGCACAGCACGGAACCACAGACGTTCCATGGCAATCCGATCGGCACAAAGCCGCATGACCAGTTGTACGACCTTGCCCGTGACCCCGGCGAAACGCGCGATCTGGCCTCCGAACAGCCCGAGCGCGCACGCCGTCTGGCGGTCTGGCTCGACAGGGTGGAACGGGACGGGCGCAGCCGCCCCTGACTATCGTGGATGGGTGAACCGAGCGTGATGGGAGACATCTTGAGAACCGGACTGAACATTCTCCTCACGGTAGCGGCGATGGCGCCGTCCGCTATGCCTGCCCACGCCACTCCTGCCGTGACAGGCACGCACAAAAGCACCGCGCAAACGGTGAGCGACAGCCGCCCCAACATCGTCGTCATTCTGGCGGACGACATGGGCTTTTCCGATCTCGGCAGCTACGGCGGTGAGATTCCGACGCCCAATCTGGATGCGCTGGCGGCAAATGGCCTGCGCTTCACGCAGTTCTACAATGCGGCCCGGTGCAGTCCCTCGCGCGCCTCGCTGCTGACGGGGCTCTACCCGCACGAAGCGGGAGTCGGCCATCTCGAAGAGACGGTCGTGCCGGGATCGCGCGGCCTGCACGGAAGGCTCGACGAGCGGGCGGTGACGCTGGGCGAGGTGCTGAAGCAGGCCGGCTATTTCACCGCGATGAGCGGCAAGTGGCATGTCGGCAATACTCATGGCGTCGGGCCGTGGAACCGCGGTTTCGACCGCTCGATCACGCCCCCGCTCGGCGGACTCTACTTCCCCGACCAGACGAGCAAGAACCGCACGACTGTCTACATCGACGGTCGGCAGGTACCCACCGCCTCGCCCGAAGTGGGGACCGGGCACTGGTATGCCTCGGACATGTTCGTGGACTGGGGCCTGCGCTTTGTCCGTGAGGCGGGCGAGAAGAGGAAGCCGTTCTTCCTCTACCTGCCCTTCACCGCGCCGCACTTTCCCCTGATGGCGCCGCCCGAAGACATCGCGCGTTTCCGGGGCGCCTATGCCGCCGGATGGGACAAGCTGCGCGACGCCCGCTTCGCCCGGCAGAAGTCACTGGGGATCATCGATACCAAGGCCCGCCTGCCCGCGCGCCTGCCGGACATGTTCGACTGGGGCAAGCTGAGCCCCGACGACCGCGCCCGGTTCGAACGGATCATGGAGATCTACGCAGCGGACGTCTTCCGCATGGACCAGGCCATCGGTACGCTGGTCGCCGCGCTCAAGCGCAGCGGCCAGTTCGACAATACGCTGATCCTGTTCATGGCCGACAACGGCGGCAACGCGGAAAGCGGGCCGTGGGGACGCGCGGACGGCGAAGACCTCGGCGGGCCGCAGTCGAACGTCTTCGCGGGCATGAGCTGGGCGACGCTCCAGAACACGCCGTTCTCGTTCTTCAAGCACTTCACCCGCGAAGGCGGGATCGCCTCCCCGCTCATCGCGTCATGGCCGCAAGGTATCTCTCGAAGACTCAACGGTGGCATCGTGAATACCCCCACGCACCTCGTCGACATCATGCCGACGCTGGTCGGCATAGGCCGCGCCCGCTATCCGTCCACCTATCGGGGACATGCGATCCTGCCGATGGACGGCGTGAGCATCGCGCCCGCCTTTAGCGGCAGGAAGATTGCGCGCCGGGAGCCGATCCTCTGGGAACACGAAGGCAACCGCGCCATCCGCCACGGTCGCTGGAAGGCGGTCAAGCGCTTCGGCGCCCCCTGGGAACTCTACGAAATGTCCCGCGACCGCACCGAAACTGACGACCTTGCAGCCCGCCGCCCGCGTGTCGTTCGGCAACTGTCCGCACAATGGGATCAATGGGCGGAAAAGAGCCATGTCGATCCCTGGCTCGAGGCCTATGACCGAGGACTTGCGGGCACCCGGCAGGATTGGGGCGGCGGCAGAGGCGAACTGACGAAGAAATAGCGCTCCACTGTTGTATCCCAACCCAGGTATATCTGCTTGCGAGCACGTCACACGCACGGTAGCCCGCTTTTATGTGTACCTAATCAAGCTGCGGGTCGACGTCGACAAGACGGTAACCGCAAACTTGGATACTGTTTGGTTTCCATCTCCGAGTCCGACCCTTAGTCGCCGTTCAGGCATCGATCTTCCGCTTCCAGGTGCGGCCCGTCCGCTTTCCCATACAGAATGCTAATGACTGGCCGATTGGCAACCTCCTGCTTCGGACGCGCACTGGGTCGAAAGCTGCCCTTCCCGTAAATCGTCGATTGGGCCACTCAGCGATGTTGTTGCAAAAGCGCCGGAACCTTGTGACGGCTTGAACCCCATTTCTTCCAAAGCTCTTATGAGCCGCTGCGCATCGAGGCTCAAGCGATGCTCCCAATCGGCATACTGAATATAGCCGAAGGCCGATCGCTGAAATGATGAGGCGGCTCGTGCCGCTTCGCGCAAGACCTGGGGTGAATTGTTTCGCATTGTGAAATTCTTTGGTCACCTCGCGCCTGAGGCTAAGAGGTTGCAAGGAAGACATGGCAGTAGTTGCGTCAATCGCCATTGATGCATGTTGGCAATGCTGGCTGCTACAGATGAGTTGACCTGGGCGCGCGCTTGGCCGTTCGGAATATTACATCGATTAAAAGATCTCGCGGGTTTCCACCTTGCGGGACATCCCGAATAATCATGGACTTACGATTATTTGGCCCTGCTTCCCAAAATGCCCGGTAGGTTGATCTAGGTTGGCACGGCCCACGAGCTTTCTGTTACGCTGACGGACGACAATTATTGCTGCGGAGAGCGAGATGGATACCGAGATCCAGCATTGCGGTCGTATGATTGAAGTCGAGGAGCGGCGTGCAGCCGAGGCACCAACCTCGGAAGCGGCAGAAAGTCATCATCAGCTGGCCATGTTGTACAAGGCTCAGCTGAACCTCCTTTCAAGAAAGACCTATGCTGCCCCACCAATAAGCGCCTGATGATCATAGCGTCAGATCGCTCGATTGCTTAGGGATATGACTTTGTCCGAAACCAGCCTTAGTCACTCGCGTTGAGGACACCTGTCATGCCGGAAAAGGTCCCGCTCGCTGTGCAGATCGAGGCGCTCCACCAGCAGGCGATCAGCGAGGAGGAGCGAAAGCGTGTCACCCTGCGGTTCACATTCCTCGATCAACTTTCGGCCCTAAATTTCGCGCGGGATGCCAAGGGACTGGGCTGCGAGACTATGGTGGCGCCTCATCGCGCAGAAAGTCCCATGTACCTTGTCACGACATGCAAGGAGATGATCCCCACGGAGGCGGCCATCCGTGCCGAGCACGAGCGATTGAGTGCATTCGCGAACGCCCAATTGGGTCAATCCGAAGGGCTCGACCTTCCTGAACCGTGATCAATCGAAATCGACAGGACAATGGAGACGGCCTAGTGGGCTTCGGGGAGTGGCATCACCAGCGCAAATTCCAATCCGGCCGGCTCGAAACGGATTTCGGTTCGCGCACTCATCAATTCCGGCAATCCGTCCAGCAAAAGCTCAAATCCAAACCCCCGATGTGGGGGGGTGTCCGGAATGCTTGCTCCGATCCCCTTCTCGATCCAGCCAACATGAAGCGACCGCGTCTCCGCTTCGTGCGCCATCCACCAGCGGATATGGACCCGCCCAGCTGCATGAGCGAGCGCCCCGTGTTCCAATGCATTTTCCAGTAGTTCATGCAGCGCTAGGGCGAGGGGCCCGGCCTGTCTGACGGGTACACTGAATTCTGGACCCGATAATGTCACCCGACGGTCGGGCTCCTCCCCTCGCTGTACGAGGAGGTGCGCGATCATGGGCCACAAGCTTACGGAATCGGTACGACCGGCACCGATAGCCCCTTCCGCGAATGCGGCCAGTCTCGAGCTCAATTTCGCAAGAGGCGCCAGATCCGGCTCAAGGCGATCATTATCACTTCGACGCACCAACATCCGAAGCACCGCGACGGTATTGCGCACCCGGTCCCGGGCATTTCTCAGGACTTGTTCCTCGCTTTCACGGGAACGTCGCGTTGTCTCGATGGCGGTCGCGATCAGCGCCATTCGCTCAAGAATCCGGACATCCTCGCCATCGAAGCGACGTCCGTCGTGCGAAAGTAGCCATAACGTCCCTCGCGGTTGCCCATCGAGCAAAAGTGGCACCAGCAGAATTTCCTGGACTTCCGGTTCGCCTGCGCTTTCTGGAAACAGGAGTTGCGGTTGATCGAACAAGAGTGCCGCATTCCGGTCGATGACGAGGCCGCAGGGCGATGCGTCACGGGGAAGTCCCTGGCCGAAGTAACGTGCCCACTGCCCGGCGATCGCGGGCCAAACGAAACGATCACCTTCCAGAATACTCACGCCGGCTGACCCACTGGCGCACAGATCGATGACCGTCTCGACCAGAGCCTGCAGCGCCGTGGCGGGGGATGCATTCAGCCGACCGATCAGAAGATCGAGCGCCCGGCTCTCTCTCTTCGTATCTCGGGCGGCCGGGATCCGCGTCGCAAGGACATTTGCCGCAAGCAGGTCGTCATAGGATCGTGGGGCTCCCAGTAGGTTCATGCCAGCCCCGCTTCAGCGGCACCACCCCAGTTGGTCCGGGTATTGGCCAGATGGAGGTAGTTCGCGTCAAAATCACAGAACTGCGCCAGCGCAAGGACATCCGGCACAGAGATACGTTGCCCTTCGATCACTATAAGTCCCGATTTACGAAGCGCGCGCATCATGCGATTGACATGCACCGTCGTCAGCCCCGCGGTGTCGGCAAGCTCCTCCTGGGTCATCGCAAGCATGAAGCTGTTCCCCTCAGCAAGACCCACAAGACGGTACCGCATGAGCAACTCGCAAATCAGGTGAGCAAGCTGGCGATCTGCCGAACGCTGGCCCATGTTGACCAGCCATTCCCGCAGCGTCGCTTCATCGACCAGCGTTCCCCACCATAGAGCCCGATTGATCCTGGGGTTCGCTGTCAAACGATCGACCGTAGCGGGGCTGAGTTCAGCCAGTCGGCACGCGGTGAGGGTTCCGATGCTATGGTCCATCCAGCCAAGAATCTGGACATGGAGGTCGCATATGTCGCCAGGGAGGAACAGCGCAACAATCTGTCGCTTCCCATCGGGCAGCAGCTTGTAGCGACAGGCAAGTCCCTCCATCACCAGGTGGACATCGAAAGGCGGTTCTCCTTCACCGATAACGTCCTGCCGGGCGTGAAGCGGACGAGTCACCGAACTCACCGCCCGGAGAACCTCTCGATCTTCCTCCGTCAACTTCGCGCCATGCTCGAGTTTGCGGATAAACGGGTTGTCCATGACCAGCGCCGTCCTTCCGGCAGCGCAATACTAGAGTCGACGACCGCCCGGTTGGTTCCCCGCTTCAAGTGAGCCCGAGCCTTTAACATGGATCAACGCGGCTTGGTTTTATGGAGTTACAAGTGATCGCATCCAGAGGGATCAAAGGGCCATTTTAAATCGCAAACCTGTCCATTCCCATGGTAACCCTGAGCGCCTTCGGCGTGATCGTCATTGCAAGCACGATCCTTGGAGACTACGGATTGACGCCTCTGGGCAAATATTCACTCAGAGCCTTCGGCATCGCGCTTGTCGGGATCGGACTGATGTTCGCGTAACTCGCCGCCCCTTAATGCCGAGTTTCCGCTTGATCGTCTCATTTTCTGCTCGCCCCGCCAATTTACAATCACGCAGCGACCTGATCCAGCCGGGTTCGAACACCGCAAACCCGTGAATGGGTGCCTGCGTTTGAACTGGCTGAAAGAGAAAGGCCGAAGGCTTCGGGATTGAGTAACCGTAAAGTCCTGTTAGTGAGCCTAACGATGCGGCGATTTCTGAGATCGCGCAGCACGCGGTTAACATGTACCGGCGTCAAACCGAGCATGTCCGCGATCTCCTGCTGCGTGAGAGGGATCGTGCAACGGTCGCCGACCACCTGCCCGGCAGCATCAAGCCGCATGAAGAGCTCGCCAAGCAGCGCAACGACGCGTTCAAGGGCGGATTTACGCCCCAAGCTCACGATCGCGTCCGTCTGACGGCGGTGCATGGTCAGCATGCTACCAAGTAATTCCTTTACCCCATGCTCACACCGGCCGTGGATATGTGCCAATGGGATCAATCGAGCTTTTATGCGGGTCAGCGCGACGATTGGCAGGTCGGCCTTTCCAGATAGCAGCCACTGCGGCTCACAATAATCACCCGGAAGAAAGACCGACGTTATCGCTCTGCGACCGTCGGGCAGGACGTAATAACGGCTCGCCCAGCCTTCCTCGATGCGAAGGATATTCTCCTGAATATCATTCTTGCGCGCCAGATGATCATGCTTGCGGAGCTCGCGATAGGACAGCGCGGGACGATCGGTCATGCTATGCGGTCTCTTCGGTTTGCCCGCTCCCGATATATTCCGGTAAGGTTTCATTGCCGTCCAGCATTGATCCATGTTGCGATAATGACTTTGATCGGACGAAGCGCCCATTTCGAGCGACGGGGCAACCAATGCCGTTCGGAGACTGTCCGACCATCCGGTTGCAATACACTGATCGAGGTTAGCTTTGCGCGTCCCAACTGGAACCGCCGATACAAATCCCTTTTCAGCTTGCATCACGGAAAGGACCCTCCATGACCAGCATAGATAAGGATGACCGCGGCCCGGACCCGGCAAACCCTTCGGAGACGCCGCGCGGTACGTTTGGCGATGCTCGGCCCGACCAGTATCACGATCCGCGCACGCATGGCGCACAGAAACCCGAGAAGATCGATGACCGACCGATGGTAAGCGAGGTAAATCCGGACAAGTATCCCGAGAAAGAGCGCCGAGATGGAGATGTGACACGTTAAAGGCGTTGAAGCTGCGCGGAGCCCGGTAGGCCAGCACGGATATCCGCAACCGGGAGCCATGGCGGGGATTGCCTCGTCATGAAGATCGACAAGAGAGAGGTGTCCCATGGCAGACGATAAATCTCAGCGCGGCGAACCCGATCGCAGCAGGGTTGCGGGCGGTGAAAACTACGAGGTCGAGTATTTCGCGCAGAGGCATGGGCTGACCCACGAGCAGGCGCAGGAACTTATCGATCGCGTCGGCAACGACCGTGACAAGCTGGACGCGGAAGCCGCCAAGATCGCGAAAGGATAGGGTGAAGCGGCGGCCAACCAGCGCGGGATCGCCATTTGCCTTGCAAACTCATGCCTGAGACAAGTCTCGACAGTTCGAAGACGCCCGCTGAATTGCGTGACCGTCCAGCCCTGCTCATTCTGGACATGGTCAACTGCTTCGATTTTGAAGGCGCTGACGATCTCCAGCCATCCGCGTTTGCAGCAGCGCGCAACATCCATCGCTTGCGAGCAGAATTTCGCGATCGCCAGTGGCCGGTTATTTACGTGAACGACAATTTTGGCGATTGGCATTCGGAAGCTACCAGCCTTGTTGCCCGCGCACTGGAAAATCAAAATCCTGTCACTGAGATGCTGACGCCGGGACGGACCGATTATTTCGTTATCAAACCGCAGTTTTCAGGGTTTTACGCCACCAACCTGCCGGTCCTGTTACCGCAGCTGGGCGTCAGCAAACTGATATTGACCGGGATTGCCACGGACATATGCGTCCTGTTCACTGCGGCAGATGCCCATATGCGTGAATACGACCTATGGGTGCCCGCAGATGCCGTCGCTGCGGAAGATGAAGACCGGGGCCGATGGGCCCTGCAAATCATGGTGCAGAGCATGGGCGCACAGACTTCGGCTACCTCGGAACTGACGGTCGATGGATGGCTCGCCAGCCTGAAGTGCTAGCGCCTTGCCCAGCTTCAAACCGGATGGTTTTCCAGGCGTTGCTATCGACGGCCGAAAGGATGGGAGAGAGACACCCATGAGGTGGCTGAAGAACAACGGTCTGACGATCGCGCTCCTTTCCCTATTTGCGATCTGCATCGTCGGGCAATGGATTTCGGGATGGCATGTCGCATTGGAGGATGCCCGAAGGCATGCCGAGCCAGACCTTTCGCTATTTGCCTATGCGGCCAGTCCGCAATTTCTCTCGTCGGTATTCGAGAACTGGGAGAGCGAATTCCTGCAAATGGCGGCCTATGTGGTGCTCACGGCCTTCCTGATCCAGCGTGGATCGGCTGAATCCAAGGATCCTGCCGATCCCAATCGAGACGCGAACCTGGAACGTCAGGCTTATCAGCCCGGTGCCCCGGCCATCCTGCGGCTAGGCCCCGTCTGGCGCGCCCTCTACGCCCGATCCCTCGGCCTCGCGCTCGCGCTACTGTTTGTAGCCTCCTTCGTCATGCATTGGGTGCACAGTGCGCGCGCTGCCGCGGAAGAGGCGCTGGAGCATGGTGAGACGCCGCTATCTGTACTGGCTTATCTTGGCGACGCGCAGCTTTGGTTCGAGTCTTTCCAGAACTGGCAGAGCGAGTTCCTTTCGACCGCCGTGCTGGTTGTCCTGTCGATATTCCTGCGGCAGCGCGAGTCTCCTGAGTCCAAGGCTGTCGCCGCGCCCAACCGGCAGACCGGAGAATAGAGGAACGCCGGCGGCATCTCGCAATTTGCAATCTCGATCGGAGCGGACATGACCAGAGCTTCAAAAGCGAAATTGGCGTCGGCAGAAGAGCGCCTTGCGAAGTATCGCGACAAGCGCGATTTCACGCGAACCGCTGAGCCGTCAGGAGCGTCCACGCCGACAGCGGGCAACGGCTTTGTCGTTCAGAAACATGCCGCAAGCCGCCTCCATTATGATTTTCGCCTGGAGCTCGACGGCACGCTCGTCAGCTGGGCGGTGACGCGGGGTCCAAGCCCGAACCCCGACGACAAGCGCCTGGCGGTTCGCACGGAAGATCATCCGCTCGACTATGCGCGCTTCGAGGGCACGATCCCGAAGGGCGAATATGGTGGCGGCACCGTGATGCTGTGGGACAACGGCACTTGGGAACCGGTCCCGGGCAAGGATCCGAGCAGGACATTGCCCGAAGGTCATTTGCACTTCACGCTGCATGGACGCCGCATGCAGGGCGAGTGGATCATGTTTCGCCTCAAGCCGCGCGGACGTGAAAAGGGCGAGAACTGGATATTACGCAAGGTCGAGGATGAGTTCGCCGCTGGCTCGGACGATCTCATCGGGGTGCATCTGACCAGTGTCGACAGCGGCCGCACGATGGAAGAAATCGCTGCCGGCAAGCCGGTTATAAAACGCAAGGCAAACGCCAAAGTGGCGGCGACCAAAGCATCCGGGCCCGCCGTCGCTCCCAGCCGGCGGAAGAAGAAGAGCAAGCTGCCGCCGTTCCGACCGGTCCAGCTTGCGGCACTAGTCGATCATGTGCCGTCAGGCGACCGCTGGCTGCACGAGCTGAAATATGACGGCTACCGAACGCTCATTGCCGTAGGTGGGGGTGAAGGGCGCGCCTATACCCGCTCCGGACTCGACTGGTCGGACCGTTTTGCTGGTCTGATCGCGGAGGCGGCGAAGCTCGATGTCGACAGCGCCTTGATTGACGGCGAGGCTGTAGTCACGCTGTCCGATGGCCGGACCAGCTTTCAGGCGCTTCAGGCTGCACTGAAGGACGATCCGGGCGCGATCGCCTATTTCGCCTTCGACTTGCTGGAGTTGAACGGCGAGGATTTGACCGGATTGCCCCTGATCGAGCGCAAGGAAAAGCTGGCCGCACTCCTCGCTGATCAGGAGGGGCACTTTCGCTATTCCGACCATATCGTGGGCAATGGGGAGAAGCTCCTTACCAGCTTTTGCGCTGCCGGGTTGGAAGGGGTGATCTCAAAGCGCACTGACGCGCGGTACATTGGCTCGCGAAGCGGGGGCTGGGTGAAGACCAAGTGCATTCGCCGCCAGGAGTTTGTCATTGTTGGCTGGACGCCTTCAGACAAGCAGCGTGGCTTCCGATCGCTGCTGCTCGGCGTCAACGAGAATGGCGAACTGCGTTATGCGGGTAAAGTCGGCACCGGCTTCACCGGCGACGAAATCGAGCGGCTGATGGAAATCATGGCCCCGCTAGCCCGAAAGGAGCCCACTGTCGGGGCGCCGCGCGCTGCTATGCGCGGCGCCCGCTGGATCGAGCCGGAGCTTGTCGCAGAGATCGCGTACCTGGAGTTCACTGACGAGGGCGTGTTGCGGCATCCCAGCTATCTCGGCTTGCGCGAGGACAAGAAGCCGGAGGCGGTGGTGATCGAGATGGAAGCAGCGGTAGACGTGGCTACGGAGGCGCTGGCAACCCCGGTGAAGATCAGCAACCGCGAAAGGGTCATCTTTCCCGAGGGCAAGATTACCAAGGGGCAGCTGGCGGACTATTACGAAATCGTCGCGCCCATCATGCTGCCGTGGGCCGGGAGCCGGCCGATCAGCCTGGTACGGTGCCCGCAAGGACGGGGCAAAAAGTGCTTTTTCCAGAAGCACGACGCCGGCAGCTTTGGCGAGGAAGTCAAGCAGGTCGGTATCCGGGAAAAGGATGGGCATGAGGAAGCCTACCTCTTCATCGATACACCCACCGGCCTTTTGACGTGCGTTCAAATGGGCACGATCGAATTCCATGGCTGGGGTGCAAGGATCGAGGATGTCGAGAAAGCGGACAGGCTCGTTTTCGACCTCGATCCCGACGAGGGTCTCGAATTCAAGGATGTCGTGTCGGCTGCATTCCATGTCCGAGATCTTTTGGCCGAGATGGGCCTAACGACATTTCCGATGGTTACTGGCGGGAAAGGCGTTCACGTCATCGCGCCGCTCACGCCTTCCGCCGAATGGCCGGTCGTGAAGGACTTTGCCCATCGATTTGCAATGGCGCTAGAGCAGTCAGAACCAAGCCGCTTCACGGCTGCTCTTTCGAAAGCCAGACGGACCGGGAGAATTTTTATCGACTATCTTCGGAACCAGCGCGGCGCGACCGCTGTGATGCCCTACAGTGCGCGCAATCGCGAACATGCGCCGATTGCAGTCCCGGTGACTTGGGAGGAACTGCGCGATCTTGATAAGCCGTCCCACTGGCACATCGGCGATAGTACCGAAATGCTGAAGCGTGCATCCTCGAAAAATCTCGCGCTTTGGGGTCGGGCCGATCAATTGCTCCCTGATCTTTAAGTTTCCAGGGCGCGCGAAAGAAATGGGACGGCAATAGCCGGTTTGAATCTTGAGCTGGCTGGAGTCTGACACATGATTCCGACCAGCAAAGTTGAGCTATAATGGCTTGGTGGCGATCACAGGTACATTCTTCGTTCCGGATACGCGTCAGGACCATCGTACAGGAGGGTCTGAGTGCTGATGCATGCGCGAAGGGCCGGTGCCCGCATCTGCCCGGCGGCTTCCTTTCCCGCAAAATGCTCCATACTTCCGAATGAAATTACATTGGACTGCGATGAAGGCGCGAACCTCTCTTCTCCGCTATCATCTTGATGAAAGAGCGCTTGGCTGCATCGCTTCATCTGAGATCAAAGCCAAATTCCTTCGCAATGCTGCGGACGACATCCTCTATGTGATTTCTTGGAAGGGTGTAGCCCTGACGGCCGTAACGCTCGCGGACCTCCGCGATGCGGCACTCCTTCTCCGAGTGACGCAATTCGGCGAGGTCTTTTCTAACCTGCTCGCGAAGCCTTTCCAACTCTGTCACACCATCACTCCTTGCGGTTTCCTCTCGAATGCCGCAGCTGCAAATCCGTTCCGGAACGGCTGCGATCGTGGCTCACGTATCCGACGATGGGCCGGGGCCGATCCGAAATCCCTGCATGATCGATGTTAAAGCGTCGACGTACTGGAATGGTTATGCTGCCAAGGAACGTCTACTTCTGGCGCTCAGACGAAAAAAAGAGCGTCTGTTGCTATCGCTTTTGATGGCAAGGCAGGCGCAGGCTCACGGTTCAGCCAAGCTTCTTGGCCGAGGCGACCGAAACCGCTCTTGGTCACGACGCGGGCGCGGCTTCCACTCGTGCTGCACTCGCGTCGGAAGCTGCGCGTTCTTCCGGATAACGCAGTGGCCTTTAATCGATCACGATGATGCCCCCCCCGCACCGCCCCCTGCCGGTGGCGTCGCGTAAGAGGTTTCATGAGGTGCATCTCATGGAGTAGTGCCTGTCGCTGATTGCCGCCGAGTATAGCGCGCGCCGATCACAGTGCACCGGAAATCTGACCGAAAATGTGAGGCCGGATGGAATACGAACGGTGCCATGCGGCATTGCTTGGCTGCAGGTGCCGTTGCGCCGACCGATCAACAGGGATGTTGGGGACAGATCGCCCGGCCCGCATTCGAACCCATTGTCCTAAGGCAAGCAACTTCGAAGTCGACCCGGCGTTGCAGACAGGGCCGCCGACAGAAGCAGGCGCTGCCAGCGGAGAGAGATGATGAATGCTCATCAGCTGAGTTTCGACACAGGAAATCGCTACTGGTCCACGGAGCGCGAGGCGGTCAATTTCTTCGCACGTCACGATGGCATCGAAGTCGAGTTTATCGTGACCAAGGAGGCCCTCGTTGCCGTAGGTCACCTGGCTGCCAGCCTTAATGAAGAGTCTGCCTTGCTGACTTTTGATAACTATGAAGACTTGTTTCTTGATGCCGCCATCCGGGTTTGGAGGGCCGCAGAAGATAGCAAGCCGGTGTACTTCATAGACGATGACGATGTTAGTGGATCCAGGTGACCGGCCGTCGTCGATTGCTGCTACCAACTACTCCCGCGATCTGAGTGCCGATCTGCCGGAAGCAGTTCGGACAAAGCTGACCGCGCAATTGCGGTTGCAGCTATGAAGGCTTGCACTGATCAGGGCGACATCAGACGCCCTGGCCAGCAGCATGGACGACGCCCTCCGTCACGCGGCACCCAAGCATACGGTGCGATAGAACCGCGACGCCGCCTCAGTAGCGATTGCGACGGTGGCACGTTGGAAGATCTATGAGCAAAGGCGATCTTACCTCCAACCCGGTCAAGCGAGCCATCCGTCGAAAGATAGTCGAGATCTTCAATGATCGCGAGAGAGGGGAAGCCCCGGTGGTCAGGAGCAGGAACGCCTTGCTTGCGCCGACGTCGGTTGCCTGGCGGGTCCATGGCGACGTTGCCTCGATGATGGCGGGCGGCATTGCCAGCCTCCTGCTCCAGATGCTGCATCCTGGCGTCTTGGCAGGCGTGTGGGACCATTCGAACTTCCGAACCGATATGCACGGCAGGCTGCGACGCACTGCCCGCTTCATTGCTACGACCACGTATGCCGACCGGTCCGAGGCGGAGGCGATGATACGGCACGTCAGGTCGGTCCACGATGGCGTCAAAGGCCACTTACCCGACGGCGCAGCTTACGAGGCAAATGACCCCATGCTTCTCGCCTGGGTGCATGTCACCGAAACGCGCAGCTTCCTCGATGCATGGATTCGTTATGGCGAGCCGTGGATGTCGCGTGGTGCTCAGGATCGATACTTCGCAGAAATGGCCGTGATCGGAAGGGCCCTCGGGGCAGAGCCCCTGCCCCGCACACGTGCCGAGGCGGATCGTATGATAGCGGACATGCGCCCGGCGCTGAGAGCTGATGCGCGCACCGCCGAAGTCGCCCGGCTCATCTTGCGCCCGGTCGCGACGAGCCGGCTCGCCGCAGTGCCCGGAAAGCTTGCCGCTCAGGCCGGCGTCGATCTGCTGCCCCCATGGGCACCGGCTCTTCACGGCCTGTCTCCGTCGCCGCTTCAAGCACCCCTGGTGCGCGCCGGCACGCTGGGCGTCGCACAAGCCCTGCGTTGGGCATTCAGGTGACGGAACCTCACGAGAAGCGGCTTCAGGCCCTCCACACCGCGATGCACAGCGCATCGGCGCAGACACGCTTCGAGAGGGCAGCGAAACTACGCGACCAGATCAGCCTCCTGCGCGGCCTACCGGTCAACGCGTCCGGTCCTGCAGAGGACTTCGGCCCTTCCGGCCTCGTACGTCAGCGACCAGGCGCGATGGGGCTGGGCACAAGCCGCGAGGATGTGAAGCCACCATCGGGGTGGAAACCACCAGAAAGCCAAACCCGATGACAAAAGGGCGCGGGCGAAATCGCCAGACACGGGACTGATCTCGGGTCGCGCCCTGCTGTATCATCGTTCCAGGATAGCCGGCTCCACTACCGGGCTGGGGCCTGCCTCGCTTGTCAAGCGGCGATACATCATCGATATCCCCGCCGATGAGATCAGAACCTGCGCCCGCCGCCATGCACCCCCGGGAATTTGTCACTTTCATCGCTGCAGTCATGGCTGTGAACGCCCTGGGCGTAGACCTGATGCTCCCTGCCCTGGCCGACATAGGCCGGGACCTTGCGATAGGCGATGCCAATCACCGACAGTGGATAATCACCGTCTACATGGTCGGCTTCGGTGCCGGCCAGCTGGTTTACGGGCCTCTGGCGGACCGCTTCGGCAGAAGGCCGATTCTCGTCGGTACGCTAATGGGCTTCGTTGCCGCGAGCGTGTTCGCGGCAGGTGCGGCAACGTTCGCCGCGCTGCTCGGTGCCCGCTTGCTCCAGGGTTTGATGTCGGCGTCGACCCGCGTACTCGCAGTAGCCATAGTCCGCGATGGCGCATCTGGGCGGAAGATGGCCCGCACCATGTCTGTCGCGCAAATGATCTTCTTCGTCGTGCCGATCCTTGCCCCTACGCTGGGTCAGGCGCTGCTGGTGTTCGGACCATGGCGGTTCATCTTCTACGCCCTTGGTGCTTTTGCAGCGTTTGTGCTCGCATGGAGTCTTGTGCGGCTTCCGGAAACCCTGCCTGTGGCGCGTAGGATACCCATCTCCGTCACTGCCCTGAGGCAGAGCTACTGGCTGACGCTCACGAACCGGTTCTCCATCGGCTACGCGCTGGCCGCATCCCTCACCTTCGGTGCGATCATCGCCTTCGTGTCATCCTCACAACAGATTTTCGTCGACGAGTTCGGAGCCGGAGCCCAGTTCACCTGGCTGTTCGCGATCTGCGCGGGCGCGATGGGGATGGCAGCATTCGCCAATAGCCGGCTGGTGGAGCGGCTTGGTACGCGGATGATCTCGCAGTCCGCGTTGCTTGCCTTGATCGGGCTCTCGATACTGCATGTGCTGGTTATATATGCCGGCCTTGAGACGCTGACGAGCTTCACGATCCTTCAGGCGCTCAGCATGACCGCGATCGGGCTATGCGGCTCGAATTTCGGCTCGATGGCGATGGAGCCGGTCGGACACATCGCGGGAACGGCCTCATCCGTGCAGGGCTTCATCACCAGCATCGGCGCCGTGCTGGTAGGTTCGGCCATTGGCCAAGCTTATGCCGGCACCACATTGCCGCTAGCTCTCGGCTATCTGTGCATTGGGGTCATCGTGCTCGCCACTGTCTTCATTATAGAAGGCGGCCGGTTGTTCCGTGCCCGCGAAGCAGCTGGGCAAGGATAAGGGTTTCATGGCTGCGGACTGCGCCGATGATCCGGGAATCTGTTAGGGTCCTTTCGATCAAGTGCATGTTTTCCGGGAAGGCCATCCCTAAGCAGCCTCGTTGGATGACATCGCGCATTCGCTACTTCATGGCCATGGGCATTGACGATCACCGCGCAGCAAGACTGGTGTCGGTCGGGATCGGAGAGATTTACCGATGATGCCGTCAAAGGTCGTGGAGTTTTCAGGCACGCCGCCGCGCCCCATGAGCGGCGGTGATCCTGATAACGTTGTTCCGAGGCCGACACTCGCGAACCTCTAAGGTTTAACCGACCGTCCGCTACTAAGTCATGGAGTTCGCTGGTCATCAGGAAATGGGCCAACCATGGTCGCACGTGCCATTCATCAAAACCTCAAGACCCGGCCCCGTCAGCGAAGCTGGCGGAAGCACCACGATGTTCCCGGTTCGCCACGAACCGCATCAAGCTCAGCACTTCTGAGCCGGCAGCGAGCCGTGACCGTCGCTCTTGAAACACGGAGCGGACTTCACCATTATTTCTGCGCGGCAGTCAGCTTGCCGCATGAGGAGAGCTGGAAGAAAGGAGGCAGCACAATGTCCCTCTCCAATTTTCATCACCCGTTTCACACGGCTTCGCGTCCGCAGTTTGAACACGAGGTCAGGCGCGCGATTCTCCGATCTATCTCGAGAGGAATTTCCCTCCCAGACCCCGGGACCCGGCAGGAACGGGCGCAAGAAGCGATCCGGCGTAAGGGTATGAGCCCGGCGGATCGGAAGCGTCCTGACGGGGAGATCTGACCATGGCCGAGAAGCTGTTCAGCTTATTTCGAAAGGAACAACGGCGACTGGATCTCGCAATTGCGGATGCAGCAGCCAGGGGCTGCGCCGACCATGGTGAAATCGGTCGGCTGAAGGCACTGCGCACGATCGTTGACGATCAGATGGCCAGTTGGACCCGTGACCTTTATGGTCCGGGTTCGTCGGATCTGGCATCCGCAGCCTGAGCTGCTGATGGGCCGGTAGTCGGTGTGATCCCTCCGGCCCATTTCAGCAGCTTGGATCCTGATCAGCCTTCTTGTCGCGCCATGACCCGCCAGTTGAATGCGAAACGGATTCCACTGTGCTTGCAGTCCGCCGACAGTCTCGCGATATTGGTGACCAATGTCGTAACAAGCGCGGCCAGGTTGCTGCCTCATGATGACGCGGTCATCGCGCTAGCCAATTTGGAGCGTGTCCCAGTGGGGATCCGCTTGGAGCTTGCCCGGCATCTGCCAAACTTCAGGAAGCAGATCCCGCCTAACTACTGATCGTCGAGATAGTCTCAGCAGCGACGGTTCAGCGCGCTGATCAAATTTCCAATCTCTCAGGTTTCTGATCAGTTCGTTCTACTTACGTAGGGACCGAAAGTTTTCCGGCTGGCCTGACATCACCTGACCGATGTTTCACCCTAGTGCTCTATGGCGCCACGCGGCGATGAGGTGGTTTGGGTCTCGGAAACTTCTGTGGCATGCCAGAAATTTCGACCCACGAATATTACCAGAATGAGCGCGATGATGATCGTGACGACGAAGATCGCGGCTTTACCTTTCCTGCGTGCGCTCGGCGGATGTGTTGTCGTATGCTCGGGATCTGGCAAGGCTGTCCTCCTACCAATGGTTCCGTGGCAAAAAGCCTGCGAGGTGATTTGGTTTCGACGATAGCGATTCTGAGCGTAACGTCCTTGCCCATTGAGGCGGCGCAACTGTCCCCATGTTACCGGCTTTCTTATCATCGTCCTTGATGTCCACCCCCAAGCGCGACATTGATCGCGCTGATCTGCGCCCCGATAATTTGGACGATTTCAACGCGACCTCAGGTGCCCCCATGGCGAGCGCCCGCATCGTTGCGCTACGGCGTTCAAACGCGCCCGGGATCACCGAAAGTGCGAAAAAGGTCGCCTTCTCATTCACGCGGCGGCCGGCGAGGGAATCGGCGGGGAGATTACGACCAGCACCCACATGCGCTGCTCGCTAAGTGCCGCAATACCGCTTCATTACAAAGCAATCTGTATCAATAGACCGGCACCACTTGCATTCCCATGCATTGGATCCGCGTTGCTTACCATCGAACGGAGGACATGATGAGCCCGACAATGCGCTATATTCTGGCGCTTCCCTTCCTCGCACTCGCCATTTTGTTTTCCATTCCAAGCTACTTGTGCATGCAGGCGGCGGGCCTGATCGAACGCGAATTTTGACCTCTCCTGAGGGGAGGGCAATGGAATGTCAGCTGGCGCCTAAATAGTAGCCTCTGCGAGGTATGATGCCCGCAAAGGCCTATTCCGGCAAAGTACCGAAGGACTTCCGAAACCCGTGCTCCTGCCTGAGAGGGGTGGACCGACTTGCAGCGTCAGTCGGCAGTGCCTTTCAACCGTACCTCGATCGGGGCCCGGCCGGTCGAAAATGCCCACGCTCATCACCGTAATGCCTCCGGCCACTACGGCCATGAGAACCAGACCGACGATGAGGAAACTGAACCTTGACGGTTTTCCGCCGCCCTTCCCCCCCAGGGGTGTCAGCCGTTCTTGCCTTGTATCAGCATCGGCAGCTCCGGAATCTGGAAAAACGCTCACGGCATACTTTAGTAAACCGCGAGGACTGGAGGTTTCCCGACGCGTGGTCGTTATTCGCGATCACGAAAGCGGAGAGAACGCCGTACCCCTCGTCGGGACGACCTCGCAGTATCAGCTTAACCTTCCATCGGAAGAGTTACACCAGACGAATTACCCGCTGTTTCGCCCAATCAACCGCAAGGTATCGCGACGGTTCGAACTACGTCTATTTGCCCAAACGAAGATCGAAGGGGAATCGATCGACGTTTGATAAGGCTCACTCTCGAGCAAAGGAAGGGCCGCACTGCGCGGCCAGAGCGCAAAGCCCTTGAAGCACCTGATCATTCGCAGCTCATCACCGCCATCCCATCCAACGGTCATGCCGTGGCAGGGGCCGCCGTGGAGTAGAACGGTTTTGCGAAACACGGCCATCTCCTCTGATTGCTGTTTGGATCGGCATATCAACCCCGGCGCCTGGTCGCCCGTTCCGGAGAGCGGCTCACAAAGACCTCCATTCATCAGACGTTGGTCAGCTTTGGGCGTAACCGCTGGACGGGGCCAATCGACATTTGGGCCAACAGATGCAGATCAATGTCTTGTTTATCAAAGCGTCAATCAAATTTAGCGGGTAATGTCATTCCGGCTGGAGCGCATGCCCGTCGACCGGAGCAGGCGAGAATACCAACCGCAAGGCTGCGCAAAAAGTCTCGCCCGGAGATAGCAACGCTACGATCGCTGGGCAGGGCCACGGTAGCCCGGCGATAGTCACGACCGATGTCGATGGACCAGGCGCCCCCGACCCAACTTCCGAACGCCAGGACCGCGGTCCCAGCGGCGCAGCAACCTCGGGCAGGTTCCCCGATCGCGAAAAGGAGAGGTAAGGTCAGGAACGCCTAGGCCCAGACCGCCCGATAACGTTCGATCAGGGTAGGTCGTTCAAGGATTGAATTGGCTTCAGGCCGTCGTCATTCGAGGCAACGGCGCAACGCTGCGAGGGCGACGACGAAACCTGCTCCGAGCTAATGCGCTTAGCCGCGAAACGTCGATCCGCGAGTTGCGATCCGGGCCTGGGCAGAGAATGAAGGCATAACAGGCGCGCGATAGGGCAGCGTTGCTCTGCCCGGACTTGCGCACATGCGGCAGTCCCGACGGTTGGGCATGGGAAGAACTGAGCCTGCAGATTTCATCTGGCGACGGAAAGGCGTTGTCCCTCGCAGTGAAGCCCGACGACCAGCCTGCGCCTGTGGCGGGTGGGAACGAGTGCTTCCTCCAGGGATTATCGAATCGTTTCGAGGAGATGCTCATGGCTGCTCGCCCTTACTGGAAAGGCCAGATCCGACTGGCTCTCGTCTCGATCCCCGTCGAAGTCTACTCTGCGACCAAGAGCGGTGCGACGATCGCCTTCAATCAAATTCACGAACCTTCCGGCAAGAGGATTCGGTACGAGAAGGTTGTCCCTGGGATCGGCCCGGTCAATGTCGATGAGATCGTCAAAGGGTTCGAATATTCGAAGGGCGAATATGTCCTCCTCGATGAAAGTGAAATCGAGGGCGTCAAGCTCGAGAGCAAGAAGACGCTTGAACTTACGCAGTTTGTCGATGCTCAGGACATCGACATGATCTATTTCGAGAAGCCTTATTACGTCGTTCCGGCCGACGACCTCGCCGAAGAAGCCTTCATTGTTTTGCGCGAAGCGCTTCGGCGCAGCCGCAAGATCGGTCTTGGGCAACTCGCGATGCGCGGGCGGGAATATGTCGTTTCGATCAAGGCCTGCGGCCGCGGTCTCGTCATGGAAACGCTTCGCTACGCCGATGAGGTGCACAAGGCTGCGAGCTATTTTCGAGATATCGCAGATAGCGATCCCGACGAGGAACTGCTCGACCTCGCAACAACCCTGATCGACAAGAAGACCGGAAAATTCGACGCAAGCGAGTTCCACGACCGCTATGTCGATGCGCTGAAGAATCTCATCGAGGGAAAGAAAAAGGGCAAGACCCTCAATATCAGTGAGGAAGACGGCGAGAAGGAAACGCGCGGCGACAACGTGATCGACCTCATGGCTGCGCTTAAAAACTCGCTCGGTGCCAGCAACAAAGGCGGGGGCACAAAAAATGCCCGGAAAAAATCCGCGCCGAAGAGCACCGGCAAGACAGCGCCGAAGAGGCCTGCTGCAAAGGAGACCGAGTCAAAGGCACCTTCAAAGTCCGCCGCCCGCAAGCGCGCATGAGCGACGCGGTCCCGCCGAGCGATGCAGGCTATGACGCGGCTCTGGCGGAAGGGTCGATCACGTTTGAGAACAATCGCTCACCATGATCGCCCCCCTCACACCCGAAACCGCGCATGAGCAGATTCTTAGAATGCCAACGTTCTCTCACGAAACGAACGACGACAATTGCAGCAACCACACGCGACGCGCCTCCTTTGCTTGTCAGCCCTGACGAGAGGCACGGACTTTGCGCGCAGTTTTCACCAGCGGCTTTCGCGGACCTGCATGATTGTTTGAAATAGCATACGCATGGCGGCGCAGCGCGGGGGGCGTTTCATGCGTTCCGACACCAAACGATCGATGAGCCGCCCGCGCGCCCAAACGAGGCCGATGCCGATCAGCGGTTCACACGAAAAAGGTGACGGGAATGACCGACGAGGTTGCCGACAAACTGAAGGAGATGGCCCGGCACCGCGGGCTCAAGCTCGTCAGATCAAGGCGCCGCAAACCCGGAACGGGTGATTTTGGAAAGTTCGGATTGATCGATGACGAAGGCAAGAAGCTCATTGGGGTCGGCCAGGACGGCTTCCTGACCGCGAGCGCGAAGGAAATCGAAGACTATCTGCGCGCGGGCGCCATGAGTACCTGGAAACAGTCCGCAAGCGTCACCGACAGGCTTCCTGCGCGGTCAAGGCATCGTGCGGAGGCTGAGGAGGAGCCCCAACCTTCGATCCTCCCGCGTTCGAAGCGCCGTGTTGCAGCCGCTCCCGCTCGTGACAGACGCTCGTCCGTGACGACAGGAAAAGGTAGAGATACGCCGGTTTCGGGCAGCGAAGAAACGCAGGAAAATGTGCCGCTGAGTGCGAGACCGAAGCTGAAAATCGTCCGCAGCGAACCCGAGCTTGCTCTTCGGCGCGCGAAGCCGGCTGATGCGTTGGCGGTCGCGAGACTGTTTTCGCAGCTATCAGACGTTGTTCTAGACGCAAAGGCCGTGGCACGAAATCTTGCGAACCTGCGCAAGGCGGGCGGCGACATGTACCTTGCCGAGTGCGGCAGCATCGCGGGTTGCATCGCATGGTCAGTGGTCGCCACGCCGCATCGGGGCAAGATCGGCCGGATCACCGTACTGGTAGTTGACGAAGGTAACCGCCGTCGTGGGTTCGGCACCAGACTCCTGGCCGTTGCCGATGCCGCTCTGGCCAGGAAAAGGTGCACCGCGGTCGAAGCCATGAGCGACATCGACATCCGGAATTCCCATAACTTCTTCCGATCCCAGAAATTCGAGCAGGTGAGTTACCGGTTTACGCGCACCATAGAAAAGCCGGCCAAGGCTAGTAGCACAAAGAGGTAAGCAGGACCGCAAGTGGACCGAGAACCGGCTGCGTTGCTGGCGGCTTTGCGATTTGCCCGATACAGGTGACCGGGTTTTTTTCCGCCTTGCGGCTGATTTTGCGCTGCCATCTCGTGTCGCAGTACCTCCGTTACCCGACGTTCGCCCGGAAGCCCGGTCTGGAACCGCGTCTCTGTGCCGGCTTTCCTTCATTGAAAGGAGATCGACATGGAAAACACCACATCCGTGGGACCGGATTCGCCCCGACCCGAAGATAAGCACGAAGGGCGTGCGACGATTGAAGGCGTTGATGCTCAGAATGCCAGCGCAAACGATCTTAAGCAGGGAATAGCCGGCGCCGAAGCCAAGCCCTTTTCGCCTGCGACTGCTGAACCGCCGAAGGCAGACCGTTCCACGGATGCTTGTGACAGTGCCGACAAAGCCCCTCGGGAAGCGGGACTTGTGTCCGAGCGACGTACGGCTGGTCGAGATGACCGAGTAGACAATGCGGCGGCGGACGCCAGCGGTTCCGAACGCTGACTCCCTGGGGCGCGAGAACTAGAGTGATATGCGCGCCCCAGCCCCATTCTTAACGTGAGTTCGAGCGCCTGCGGCGTCTCGTCCGTCAACGTATAGACCATCAACCGCTGCGCCCCGCGGTTTTGATGATCAACGCGATAGCCCTGATAGTTTTGGTGAACGAGATGCTCAGTTGAGGGGTCTGGAGGTCGGCGTCAATTCGGTAGTATCTTGTTCCGAAGCATTTTCCTGAGCCCCCTGCGCAGCGCCCTCTTTCGCAGCGTCCGCGACCGACTTTTCGAACAGCCGCTTCAGTGCCCAACCTACTGCAAAAGTGACGGTAGCTGTCACCACAGCCCGCGCCGCCGTTTCTTTGAGCGAGCGAGCAAACTGCCTTCTCTGCTGTCGCGCTGACTGTCCCGCCACTACGTCAGCCAATTTTTCTCTGCTACGCATTGGTTGTCTCACAAAAAAATCGATTGTCGTTCGACAACGCCTCAACCGACCTTCTGGATGCAGCCTATCTCTCGGCTGAATGCCTGCGAAGCCATGGCAGTAGTGGCGGCTGTAGATCAGCAAATCGGCTAAGGGGTAGTCGATATCGCGGATACCTTTGTTACGTGATGAGTGCGCATGATCAGGTGCGGCCCCTCCCGCTCGGCATGATCAGCACGGATAGGATTGCAGCTTCTTGTTGATCGTGATGTCGAAACTGACGCCAGGGAAACGGACGCACTTGCCGTCTTGGTTCATTATCGCTCGCCCTTGCGCGGAGACCCATTGTACATGGCCTCTTGAATTCAGGATGCGATACTCGGTGCAGTAGGCGTCGCCATAGCAGATCGTAGCCTCGATTTGGGACCTTACGAATGGAACGTCATCAGGATGGATGCAATCCAGAAACTCATTCACGCCGGCCCCCCTTGCAGCGCGTTCCGGATCCACGTTGTATATGAGGGCAAAGGCTTCGTCCGCCGTCACACGGTCATCGACGACATCCCAGTCCCAGGAACCGATCCTGTCGCCTTTTGAAAGCGCCGCCTGCAATTGCTCGGCGGCGGATTGGCGTGCCTTGGCGGCCAGCACTTGCTGCGTCATCTCACGCGTGATGCACATGAGACCTCCGATAGCGCCGTCTTCATTCATGACCGGGGAATAACTGAACGTCCACCAACTCTCTTTCGGCTTCCCGGGACGAGAGATGTCGAGCCGAGTCTCGATCATCTCGATGCTTTCTCCCGCAAGCGTCCGGCTGACGAGCGGTCCGATGTCAGCCCAGATGTCGCGCCAGAGTTCCTGGAATCGAGTTCCAACAGCGCTTTCCGCGCGCAGCCCCAGAATAGGCCTATAGGCGTCATTGAAGAACGAAAGCAGATCTTCTCCCCACGCGAGGAACATCGGGGTCGGGCAGGCGAGCACAGCGGATACGAACGTCTTAAGCGGGGTGGACCAACCATCGATTTCTCCGACCGAGGTATTCCCCCAATTTGCCCTCAAGATCTCCCTGCCGGTAACCGAACTTTGAAGCTGCTCCCTGAAAGAAGCGCTCATGCGTGCTAACCTCCCCTATTTTCTATCGCAACCCGGCCGCCGTCTGTTTCGCGTACCATTATCCATCAAGCCATTTGATAATCTGGATAAATCTTAACACAAAAAAATGGCGCACCATTGAGATCCACCGGACACATGCTGTTGCGCGAAAGCGAGCACACAGCAGCGTTTCCGACCCTTTGTCGCCATTCAGGCACTAGTTTCGCATTCCCAAGTCCGGACTGTCTGCTAACCGGCACGGCGCGATCAAATCGGGCCGTAACAGCAAGGCTGCGAACAGCCGGATATAGCAAGAACCGCCCTGTGGCTTATCATGGAGCGCCGAAACACTCACGGGCCAGACCAATGAACGCTTTGAACGCGGCAGACGGATTGCGTCGGCTTGGATAGTAGAGGGCCAGAGGCGCGAGAGGCGGCGTCCAATCTTCCAAAACCCGGACCAGGCGCCCGCTGGCAAGGTCTTCCCGGATATCAGATTCCATGAAGAAGCCGATCCCGACGCTGTCCAGAACGGCCATGCGGGAAAGACTCGCTTCGTCGAGCGTGACGGGACCATCGACATCTACTTGAACAGGTTGCCCATTCTTTTCGAATTGCCAGCGATAAAGCGCGCCACTCGGTAGCCGCACACGAAGGCACTGATGGGTGTGCAGGTCCGCTGGGACCTGTGGCTTTCCCTGCTTCTCGAAGTAGGCCGGCGTCGCGACGACTGCGAAGTGCCTCGGGCCGCCGAGAGGAACAGCGATCATGTCACTGGGCACGAGGTCGGCAGATCGAACACCGAGATCGAAGCCCTCGCCAACGACTTCGACAAGTCTCCCTTCCGTGACCAGATCGATGTGAACCTGCGGATAGCGGCGCAGAAACTCCAGTATGAGCGGCGCCATGATCTCGCGCGCCGCTGTGGGGAAGGCATTGATGCGTAAGGTTCCAGAAGGCACTTCCTGCTGCGATCGCACGGTCTCCATCGCGTCGTGAATGTCCTGCAGCGCTGGCCCGACACGTTCGACGAAGTTGCGGCCCGCGTCCGTAAGCGAAACGCTTCTGGTAGTTCTGTTGAACAAACGCACGCCCAGTTGACGTTCGAGCTTGCCGATGGCGTTGCTCAGCGCGGTGGTCGAGAGGCCAAGTTCGATCGCGGCGGCGCGGAATGATCCCGTGCGCGTGATCGCGATCACCGCGTCGAGTTCGATCAGGCTATGTCGATTCATTGTCCCGCCAATCGCAATGCTTCATCCCTCTTTATCCCGATTATCGTGCATCCCGTCCAACGCTAAATCAGGCTCATCACTGCCGAGGAGATGAGCATGTCAATGGATCTACCCAGGCCGATCGCCGACTATGTCGAGGCAAACGCCCGCCTCGACATCGACGGCATGTTGCAGCCCTTCCGGCGAGACGCCGTCTTCATCGACAACGGCAAGCATTTCGAGGGACAAGCCGCAATCCGCCAGCTGTTCGAAGAAGAAGTGATGCCGGTGAAGGCGATCTTCGTCCCCGATACTGCCCGGCAAGAAGACGGCGATGTCGTCGTCGAAGGCCGCGCCCATGGCGACTTCCCGGGCAGCCCGCTCCGCTTCACCTACCGCTTCACGCTGGCGGACGGCGCCATCAAGACGCTGGAGACCACGATATGAGCATCAAGGCCGATCCCACCGAGTTCGCCGGCAATCGCGTGCTCGTAAGCGGTGGCACCAAGGGGCTGGGCCGCGCCACAGTCGAGCGCTTCCTGGCGGGCGGAGCCCGTGTCGTTACCGCCGCCCGCGCGATCGGGGATCCCATCGAAGGCGTCGAATATGTCCAGGCGGACCTGACCACGGCGGAAGGTGGCGAAGCGCTGGCCAAGGCCGCGCTGGAACGGCTCGGCGGCATCGATATTCTCGCCCATGTCATTGGCGGTTCGGCGTCGCCGGCGGGCGGCTTCGTCGCGCTGACGGATGACCACTGGCTCGCCGAGCTGAACCTCAATCTGTTGGCGACCGTCCGGCTTGACCGCCTGCTGATCCCGCAGATGCTCGAACGGGGCCAGGGCACCGTGGTGCATGTCACCTCGATCCAGTCCGTCCTGCCGCTGCCCGAATCCACGACCGGCTATGCCGCCGCCAAGGCCGCACTGAGAACCTACAGCAAGTCGATATCCAAGGAACTCGGCCCGAAGGGCGTGCGGGTCAACGTCGTCTCGCCGGGCTGGATCATGACGGAGGCCACCGGAGACTTTCTCGAAAAGCTTCGCTCTGCCAATGGCGGCACGATCGAGGACGCACGCCAGTTCGTGCTCGACGCCCTGGGCGGCATCCCGATCGGGCGCGGCGCCGAGCCGGAAGAAGTGGCCGACCTCATCGCCTACCTCGCCTCCGGCCGTGCTGCCGCAATCCATGGCGCCGAGTTCGTCATCGACGGCGGGACCATCCGCACCGTTTGAGGGTGTCGCGCGGCACTCGTGCTCTCCACTCCTCAACACCGACACCGCATCATGAAGGATACGGTCATGGCTGGAAGGCTCCCATCCATAATTCTGTCCGCCGCTGCCGCTCTGGCTTCGCCGGCAAATGCGCAATCCTCCGGTCCGTCCGACGGCAGTGCCGTCAGGAACATCGTGCTGGTCCACGGTGCATTCGCCGACGGGTCGGGTTGGCGCAAGGTCCGTGAGAACCTCACCGCGCGGGGCTATCGCGTCACCATCGTGCAGAACCCGCTCACCTCCCTCGCCGACGACGTCGCCGCCACCCGGCGGGTTCTGGATCGGCAGAATGGCCCCGTCATCCTGGTGGGTCATAGCTGGGGCGGGACGGTCATCACCGAAGCCGGCGTTCATGCCAAGGTGGCGGGGTTGGTCTATGTATCCGCCCTGTCACCCGATGCCGGCGAAACCACCGCCCAGCAGTATGAGGGCTACACCACGCCGCCGGAGTTCGTGATCGAGACCGGGCAGGACGGCTATGGCTTCATCAAGGCCGACAGTTTCTCCGCCGGCTTTGCCGCCGACGCCTCGCGGGAGGACACCGATTTCCTCAATGCCGCGCAAGTGCCGATCAACATGGCCAGTTTCACAGTCAAACTGGAAAATGCGGCCTGGCGCGCGAAGCCGAGCTGGTCGGTCATCGCGACACAGGACAAAGCCTTTGACCAGCGAATGCTTCGCGACATGGCCAGGCGCATCAAGGCCAGGGTAACCACCGTCGCCGCCAGCCATGCCGTATATTTCACACAGCCCGCAGTTGTCGCTGACGTGATCGACGAAGCTGCCCGGCAATCTGTCGCCATCGCCCGATAGGCGTGCGTGCCGGTCGCGGCGACCGCGAGCAGGCACATCTTACAGAAAGTTCGGAACATGACATATTCCCTCTCCGGCGACGCCGGGGATTTCGACCAGCGCGTGCGCGCGAACCAGGCTCAGCGACGCGCAGCGCTCAGGTCCGTCTACGATGTCATCGTATGCGGCGCCGGATCCTCCGGATCGGTTGTCGCGAGGCATCTCGCCGAAAACCCGCACTGTCACGTCCTTCTGATCGAGGCCGGCGGCACCGACGAGGACGAGGCGGTCATGGACCCGTCGGCATGGCCGACAAACCTTGGCAGTCACAGAGACTGGGGGTTCCATGCCGAGCCGAACATCCATCTGGACGGGCGCTCCTTGTCCATGTCGATGGGCAAGGGCCTGGGCGGCGGCTCCAGCGTCAACGTCATGGTCTGGGCACGCGGCCACCGAAGCGACTGGAACCATTTTGCCGAGCGGACCGGCGATGCGGGTTGGGGATATGATGCTGTCCTCGATATCTATCGCCGCATCGAGAACTGGCAGGGCGCTCCCGATCCCCACTATCGCGGAACATCGGGCCCGGTATGGGTTCAGCCCGCCAGAGATCCCAGCCCTATCGCGGGTGCCCTGCTGGACGCTGCACAAGCGCTCGGCATTCCGAAATTCGACAGTCCCAACGGCAGGATGATGGAGAGCGCGGGCGGCGTCGCCTATTCCGACATGCTGGTACGGGAAGGACGACGCCATTCTCTTTACCGAGCCTATGTTTACCCCGTGGCCGACCGCCCCAACCTGACTATCCTGACCGACACGCTCGTGCGCAGGGTACTGTTCGACGGCATGCAGGCCACCGGCGTCGAGATCGAGCGATCTGGCGAAATCCTTCGGATCGCGGCCGGGACTGAAGTCGTTCTGTCGACTGGTGCGATCAACACGCCGAAACTGCTGATGCTGTCCGGTGTCGGGGCAAGATCCGAGCTGGAACGCCACGGCATCCCTGTGCTGTGGCACCTGCCAGGGGTCGGACGGAATCTGCAGGACCACGTCTCGTTCGGATGCTCATGGGAATATCGCAAGCCGATACCCGCGCAAAACAGCGGGAGCGAGGCGACCTTGTACTGGAAGAGCCGCTCGGATCTCGATGCGCCCGATCTGCTCTTCTGCCAGGTGGAGTTCCCCGTCCCCAGTGAGAGGACCGCCTTGCTCGGCGTTCCCAAGCATGGCTGGACCATGTTCGCGGGGCTGGCGCAGCCGCACAGTCGAGGCCAGGTGCGATTGCGATCCGACGACCCGGCAGTGGCGCCGATCATAGAGGCGAACATGATGTCCGACCCGCGCGACATGGAGGCTGCGCGCGCCTGCGTGAAGCTCTGCCGCGGCCTCGGCAACAGCGCAGCCTTCAGCCCCTATGTCAGTCGCGAAGCCATCCCAGGGGACGGAAAGATGATCGATGACGCGTTCATCCGCGATGCAGCGGTGACCTATTGGCACCAATGCGGAACCGCGCGCATGGGACTGGACGACATGTCGGTGGTCGATGCCTCTCTCGCCGTCCACGGAATCGACCGCCTGCGAATCGCCGATGGGTCTGTCCTGCCCAGAGTGACGACCGGAAATACACAGGCGCCATGCGCTATCATTGGCGAGCGCGCCGGAGATATTATGCGCAGGCACCATGGCATCTGATCCCGATGGCCTGCCTTTCCCTGACCCATCGGCTAGGATGTAACTATGATCGACCAACCTCAACGCTGCCCCTGGGCTGAGAACGATGCGCTGATGCGTGCCTATCACGACGAGGAGTGGGGCGTACCCCAGCATGATCCTCGCATGCTTTGGGAGATGCTGATGCTCGAAGGGTTTCAGGCCGGCCTTGCCTGGATCATCATCCTTCGCAAGCGCGAGGCATTCCGCAAGGCATTCGCGAACTTCGACCCGGTGAAGGTCGCGGCCTTCACCGAAGCGGATGTGGCGCGGCTGATGGTCGACCCCGGCATCGTCCGCGCCCAGGCCAAGATCCGCGCGACGATCGCGGGGGCTCGAATCTATTGCGACATGGCCGAACGCGGCGAGAGCTTCGCGGAGTTCTGCTGGTCGTTCACGGACGGCAAGACGATCAAAAATGCCGGCCACGACTGGATCGTCAAATCTCCGCTATCTGAAACCATCTCTAAGGAGATGAAGCGGCGGGGATTCAAGTTCGTGGGCCCTACTATCGTCTATGCCTGGATGCAGGCTGTCGGCATCGTCAACGACCATTCAATCGGCTGCTTTCGGCGTGATCTAGCGTCAAAAGGTTAGCGCGGCAGGGCCGCTTTGTCCCAGACATTGCCATCGCAGTCGACCCTTTCCCGCCGCTCAGCACTCAATTTTCGCTTCCCACCTGCGGACCGTCCGCTATTCCAGCACGTGTCAATTCACACCGGTAATAGCTCGTTTATTTTCGTGGAAACGACTTGCGGACCTTCCACAACCTCTTTCGACTTAGGTCTGACGGTTGCAAAAAATTAGCTTTTGATTGGATATCCGGCTAATTCTCTCTTCGTGTCGATTATTCGCGACCTACCCGTTACTCCCCCACATATAATCGTGCACGTGGCTCCCGTTATGTTAGGCTCAGAAACGGCTCCTTGGTATCGATGAACGAGACCTTCGTTTCGGGCAAAAGGGGCTGGAGCCAATCGCGGCACAGTTTCATCCCGCCTTCTTCACCACGCTCATGCGCGATGAGGATGAGCCCCTTGTCACCGCCCAATGCGACCACGTCACGGGCGAGCTCGGCCGAATCCCATTCGCGCACTTCCGGGCCGATGGCCACGTCGCCGGTCGTGAAGGCCTGAACCACATCGTTCACACCGTGGCCGATGTTGACCACGCGGCGCACCGGCATATCGCGGCGCCCAATCACGCGAACACTGTGGCTGGGAAAACGCCGTGCCATCTCACCCGCCAGCCCTTCAAGGGTCAGCCCGGACCGCGTGAAGCTGCGACGAAATCCTTGCGAACCCTTGTCGAGATATTGCCCCCAACCCAGTTCCTCGATCGAGGCTGTGGACATAGGTTCAGGCTTTATCTGATGCCAATGGTCGTGAAAACGCCAGACAGTCAGACCGTGCTGCGTCGCGAAACGCACCTTCGCCTGATAGATCGGATCGGCCTCCAGCGCCGTCGTCTCGTCGAAGTGATTGTAGAAGATCGGCTCATGGCTGACGATGAAGTTGGCCCCAAGATCCACGGCCTTCTTCATGACGCCAAGGGTTGCCATGAAGGTGGAGATGATCCCGCTGACTGGCGTGTCGGTCTTACCGATCTTGAAGGTATCGACCGTGGTATCCGCCCATTTGATGCCTTTTTGCGCACAAGCAGCCTTGATGCGTTGAACCGCGACGGCAGGCGTCAACCGCGTGGTGGACCCAGCCACCGCAGCATAGGCGGAGCCAGCACTCGCCAGCGCCCCCGCCGCAAAAGCGCGGCGTGACAGGATGAACGCGCTCATGCGATTTCTCCCCTGATCGACCAGATGAAATCGCCGTTCCCGTGAAACGCCTCGACCCGCGCCTTTGCAAAGGTGGTTCGGGCCCACCGCGCTACCGCATCGGCATTGGGATCGAGGCTGTCGGCCAGCCCCGTCAGCATGAGAGCGCATTTGCGCCCGGTGGCCTGCACATCAAGCATGTAGGGCCCGCCCTCCCATTCGATGACTTCACCGGCGATCACCGCATCGACACGGGAATCGCGCAAGGCGGCGCCGAGACGGGCAGGTGACGCCATGCCCGGCACCACCGCTATGCGCGAGATGGTCCATGCAGGGTCGCCGATCAGCCGCGTGCCAGTGGTATGGATACGCTTTGCGAACTGCAAGACCTTCTCGCCGGCGAGGTCGCACACGACGAAATCCTGCCCCGTGGGCGGCGCAGAAGCCTTCAGCCCCAGCGCGGCTGCCAGCGACATGGCTGCCGAGGCCGGCTGCGCGGCATTCCAGGCCGAACGGAGCCGCACCACGGCAAGTCCGGCATCCTCGATAAGCCTGCGCTTCTCCGCAACTTCGGGCATGGACGCGATCGCCTCCTTCGTACCTGGAAGGCTGCTCCAGAGAGGATCGTAGAGGTAGTAGGGATGGCCATCGCACAGGATCACATTGAGCCTGGCCGCTATCGCCCGGCGCACCACCTCGACCGAGGGCATGGCACAGGTCGCGATGCCCGTGACCACGGTGTCCCTGCTGCCGGAAAGCAGGCCTTCCAGCGGTGTATCGTCCCGCCAGCCCAGCCGCTGCGACAGCGTCGCCAGTACGTCGCCAACCTTCATTGTGCCCTCTCCTCCTACACACTTGCCCAGAGGCGACGCTCGGCCGCATCGGGATCGTCCACCACCGTGCATTCGGCGTCTATCAGCATCGTCGCGCGGCGGGCCAGATCATAGGCCGGCCACCGCGGCTGACCGGAAACTGAAGGCACTCCCGATCGGGCGAAGGCCGCCCACAGGCCGCTCATGTTTCGCCCGGCGCGGATACGGTCGGCGCGGGCGCCTGCGAAGTTCTCCGCGCCGCCCACGGCGAGGCCATCCACATTGTCGAACTTGAAGGCGATATCCAGCGCATGCATGGCGCCCAGCGGATAGTCCGTACCCGGCACCTTGCGCTCCAACTGGTAATCGAAGCGATAGGCGAAGACCGGTGCCCCATGCTGGGCGGCCTTGCGTTCGGCGATGACCGTCGCCCCGATGCCGGAGAAACGGGCGCTGCGGATCGCCACATAGAGCTGGGTTGGACTGGCCTGCGGGCGAGCACCCCGATAGACCTCCAGCACGCGCTCCCAGTTCTCCGGCAATTCCTTGCGCAACCGTTGAACGAGGCTGGCATCGGTGAGCGAAAACGCCTCCCTGTCGCCGGACACCATGCCGAAGAACGTGAATTCATCGCGGTTATGGCCAACGATGAGGGGCTTGTGACGCGAGACCTCCGGCGGCACCGGGTCGAAGGGGTGAGTGGGCAAGGCATATCCATCGACCACCGGCCCGAAGCCGAGCCGAGCGGCACCGATGCCCCGCCGGTCTCCGGCCAGGGCGCCGCTGTTGGGCAAGCCGCCAAGCTTCAGCTGGAGCTTCAGCAAGTCGGAAGCCGGGACATCGAGAAGCTTGCGCCAGTCGGCCACGGCTATGCCAAGCTCGGATAACACCCGGGCGGTCGTTTCGCGTGCCTCCTCCTGGCGGGTCATGCGGATGCCGGGGCCGCTCTCGATCGATGCCTTGTGGAAGTAGGGGACTGCCTCGGGCATGGCGTAAAGGCACGATGTCTTCGCGCCGCCACCGGATTCCCCGAAAATCATGACATTGTCCGGATCGCCTCCGAACCGCTCGATATTGCCGGCGATCCAGCGCAAGGCCACTGCGATATCTCTGACCCCATTGCAGCCGCTGCCGGCATATTCCGGACCTGCGATCTCATCCAGGTAGAGAAAGCCCAGCAATCCGAGACGATGATTGGTCGCCACCACCACGACATCGTTTTCCCGCGCGAGACGGGTGCCATCCTGAATGACACTGGCGGCAGATCCGGTCGCGAACCCGCCCCCGTGGCTGTAGACCATCACAGGCCGTCTTCGCCCGTCGGCGGCAGGCGTCCAGATGGTGAGCGTGAGGCAGTCCTCTCCCGGCGCGGGCTCATCGATCCCGAAGCTCTGACCGGCAAGCTGGATCGACGGCGGGCCGGGACGGATCGCATCGCGGATGCCCGCCCAGGGAACGGGCTCCCCCGCTGCACGAAACCGGTTCCTGCCGGACACACCCCCGGCATATGGAACCCCGCGAAACACGGCGCACCCGTTCTGACGAAGCCCGCGTACACGCCCGGCGGTGGTTTCGACTATCGGCCCGGCATCACCGGCGGCAAGGAGGCTGCCGGAATGCAGAAGGAAGGGCAGACCCGCCGCCGCGCTCAGGAGGGAGCGACGGCGGGTTCCGAGCGACCAGACGTTCTGGGAGGAGATCACAGGCTGATCGCTCATTTTGGTCCTCTTCTTCAGAAGCGGCCGCGAACACCAATGGTGATGTAGCGACCAACGACGTCATCGCCGTTCACCGCCGGGTAGAAGAAGCCCGGATTGCTGGCGAAGGCCGGCGAAATGAACACCGGGGGATCCTTGTCGAACAGGTTCTGCACCGAGATGAAGAACTGCTTGTTCTTGTCCTTGCCCGGATAGAACGTGAAGTTCAGGTCGGTGTAGGCGACAGCGGGAACCTTCGCTCCGCTGTAGACGAGCAGCGGGTTACCGCTCTGCTTCAGCGAGGAACGCCAGCGCTCCTGGAAGTCTATCGAGAAGCTGTCGGTCGCATAGCTGACGATCGCGGTGGCACGCCATTTCGCCTGACCGACAACCCCCTGCTGACCGGCGGCACCAGCCGCATTGATCGGCGTCGATCCGGCGAACTGCACGGTTTCCAGTTTGGGCTGATACGTCATCATGCCGCGAAGGTTGAGCGTCCCATCGCCCAGACCGGTCTGATAGTTCATCTCCGTGTCGACCCCTTCAGTCTGCGTCTGGGCGACATTGAGCGAGCGCGACAGGATGTACGTCGGGTAGTTGGCCGGGCTCGTGTTCGAGAACGGGAACGGACGGACGTAGAGGTCGCAAAGCGGAGACGTTCCGCCGCTGGCCTCGCACTGCGCCAGCGTTTCCGCGCTGTTCCCGCCGACAGCCGAAATGGCATTGTCGATCTTGATGCGGAAATAGTCCACCGCCAGGCTGAAGCCCGGCAGCCAGGACGGGCGATAGACGCCGCCGATCGTCAGGGTATTGGCGACTTCAGGCTTCAGGTTCGGGTTGCCCGAACTGATAATGGTCGCGATCCCGGCGGTGTTGGTGTGCGTGTCCGTAAAGCCCGTGAGCGATTCCTGGCGAGGCGAGAACAGATCGTACAGCGTGGGTGCGCGAATATCGCGCGAGCGCGTGCCACGGAACGACAAGTCGTCGGTCAGGTGCCAGTCAAGGCCGACCTTCCACGTCGTCGCATTGCCGCTGACCGAATAGTGCGCGTAGCGTACCGCGCCGTTGAGATCGAGCGAGCGGGCAACCGCGCTGTCGCGCAGCAACGGCACGTTCAGTTCGAGCGCCGCTTCGGCGATGTTCTGCCGTGCAGACATGTCGGCGGTCACGTTGCCGGCGTAAAGCGCGGTGCCATTGCTGGTGGCGGATACCGGCACGCAATTGTAGATCAGCCCCGTGCAGTCCACGCGATCCAGGGGTTGCGCGGTGCTTTCGTTGGTCAGCTTGAGCTTGCGATATTCTCCGCTCAGCGCAACCTTCACCGGCCCGGCCCAGGTGTCGAACAGCGAGCCTGAGATGAAGGCATTGAAATCATGCGTCGTGTTGGTCAGCGTGAAGTGCGTATCATCGCGCACGTAATCGGCAGCCTCGGCGCTGATCGACCCGGCGCCGAAGGGGTTCATCGGCACGCATCCGGGGTAGAGCCCCGGATTGGTGACGGTAACGCGGCAGACGATCTGACCATTCGACACGACGCTGTCGAGAGAGGCGGCCAGCTTGGCGTTGTTCACGTTGTTGATGTTGTAGACGCTCTGGCGCGTGCGTCCGAACGTATAGGACGCCTCCCAGTCGAAATCGCCCAGCTTGCCGGTGAATCCGGTCGAGGCGTTATAGTTTCGGGCAACGGCGCGGGTGATCGACGGATCAGCCTCGTCGATGAAGCGCGAGAAGGTGAAACTGGTGGTCCCGGCCGCCGCCATCGTGTCGCGGGCCGATTGCGGCAGGTACGGATTGCTGGCCGAAATGGCCTTTGAGAAAATCGTGAACGGCGCGAACGCGTTGGAATTCTCCGAGCGGGCGAACGAACCCTGCGCGAAGAACGACACGGAATCCGACAATTCATAATCGAACCGCCCGAATGCCTGATCGGTCTTGAGTGCAGCGGTAAGCGCGCTGGGCGTGATCGTCACACCATCGCCGCCACTCTCGATCCCGGCAGTGCCGGTCGCCGTGCCATGCACGAAGGGACGATAGGAGGTTGGCGTGTCGAAGGTGTATCCGGCAAGCGGCCCCGATTGGATCAGGCCACCCCACGAAGCATAGGCTGCGCGCGTGTCCTGTGACAGGTGGAAGGGATTGGCCGCAGTACCCGCGCCCGTCTGCGAATAGAACTTGCTGCCATTCGCACGGCTGCGCTTGTCGGCAATCCCGTCAGAATCGAAATGTTCGTAACTGGCGAGGAAATGGCCACGACCTTCGAACAGATCGGTCCCGTAAGCCGCACCGGCGCGCCACGAGAACGCGTCTCCACGATCCGAGATACCGATCTGCAGATTGGCCTTGAGGCCTTCGAACTTCTTGTCGAGCACGAAGTTCACCACGCCGGTAACGGCATCCGATCCGTAGACCGCCGAGGCGCCGCCGGTCACGACATCGACGCGCTGCAGCAGCATCTGGGGGAGTGTATTGGTATCAACCGTACCATCCGCGTTGGTTGCCGGCACACGGCGACCATCGAAGAGAATCAGCGTGCGGATGACCCCGAAGCCGCGCAGGTTGAGGAAGTTGCCGACGTTGTTGGCGCCCGCATTGCCCAGCGACTGGGCCCCGCGCGAATTGCTGAAGACCGGAAGCTTGTTCAATGCGTCAGGCACGTTGCTTGGCGTCGTCGCGGCAAGCTGTTCAGTGCTGACCACAGTTACCGGCGTCGGCGAGTTGTTTCCGTTGGAAATGACCCGCGAACCGGTCACGAGGATCTCGCCGCCAGCGTCGGCGGGCGCAGCAGCCTCCGATGTCGGAGCATCCTGCGCCGCCGCAATCGCGGGCATCAGGAAAAGGCTGGCACTGGCCAGCAGGCAAGACTTGCGTGTCATTTGGAAAACTTCCTCCCCTCAGGCTTCATCGCAGCGTGATGGAGAGTGGTCAGTGCCGAGCACTTCCCTGCATCCCCTCATCATCGCCTCTGCTGAAGCGTTGTCCCATTGCGCCAGAAACTCACGTTACAGGCTTTGGCCTTTTCATTTCGCTGGCCACGCGAAAGCCTATTGCACATCGGCGAACGATTGGGGAAATACCATAATTCGATGAATCATTTCATTTGGCGAATAGATGATGAAGCAATCGTTCGCGCCAGCAAAGGGAGAGGTAGAACCGTGCAGGATTATCATCCCGATCCCTTGGTGGGTTACGAAGCCGATACGCTGCGCGCATCTGACCTTGCGGCCCCATTTGGAAAAGTGGAGGCCTGATCTTGCGCCATCCACCGAGCCTCTCCAGCCTGCGTCTCTTCCTGCAGGTGGCCTATAATCGCAGCTTCAGCGAGGCGAGCCGTATATCCAACGTCTCGCAACCTGCATTGAGCCGCACGATCCGGTTGCTGGAAGAGCAGCTGGACACGCGCCTCTTCGACAGGAACTCCCGCAACGTCGCATTGACCAGTGCGGGCGAGGCTCTGCTGCCGATCGTCGAAAGGCTCACTGCAGATTTCGACCATGCCTTTTCCGAACTCGCGCACAGCTTCGCCGGGGAACGGGGCAGAGTGGTCGTCGGCGCCCTGCCTTCCGTGGCAGCAGGGGCACTGCCGTCAGCGATCTCCAGTTTCCGCACCCGCTATCCCCAGGTCGAAGTCATTCTGCACGACCATCTTTCCGGCAACCTCTATCAGCAGATGCTGGAACGACAGATTGATCTGGCCATCACGACACCTCCCGAAACGGAAGGGTTCGAGTTCGAAAAGCTCATGGACGATCCCCTCGTGCTGGTCTGTCCGATCGGCAGCGACCTGGACGAACCGGGGCCTGCTCAGTGGAGCGTCTTCTCAGAACATCCCTTCATCGCGATGGCACCGCGCAGCAGTGTGCGGGAACTCACGGACGCCGCCTTCAATATTGCCGGGCTCAGTGTCCGCGGACTTTACGATTGCACACAGCTCGCAACGGTCGGCGCATTGATCCATGCAGGCCTCGGGATCACGGCGTTGCCGCTTTCCACGCTTGGCATGCTGCATTCTGATCGGATCGCGACGCGCGAACTGGAACAGCCCAGCATCATTCGCAGGATCGGTATTGCGACTCTGTCAGGTCGGACTTTGCCCCCCGCCGCTGATGCGTTCCGTCGGCATTTCCTGCAGAAGTTCCGAACGGACCGCCAAAGCGGCAATGCAGGCAATCAATCCATTTTACGGAATGATCGATAAGACAATTCTCTTTGCTGAATAGGCGTTCGCTGTCCATGCTTATGAGCAGATCGGGCGCGACCCGAATAAGGGGGGATTGTTCCTGATGCTGGCCTTGGTGGGCGCGCTTGCAATCGTAGCATTGCTCGCCGCCATCCTTTCCAATCGCGTGTCGCCGCTCGCCGCGCTGATCCTCGTCCCGGTCGTCGCGGCGATGGCCGTCGGCGCCGGACCGCTCATTCCGACCCACATTCTTGAAGGGATCAGCAAGATCGCGCCGGTGGCCGGCATGTTCGTGTTCGCCATCCTGTTCTTTGGCATCATGACGGATGCCGGCGTTCTGGCGCCGCTTGTCGGGCTGACCCTGCGCCTGGTGGGCAGAAAGCCCGCGCGTATCACAGTGGGAACGGCAGCCCTTGCCCTCTTGATCCACCTCGACGGTTCCGGAGCGGTCTGCTTCCTCGTCACAATTCCTGCGCTCCGCCCGCTTTACGACGAACTCGGCATGGATCGCAGAATCCTGGCCTGCACCGCCTCGATGGCCGCCGGCGTCAATTTTCTTCCGTGGACGGGCCCCACGCTGCGCGCGGCGGCGGCGCTCAAGGTTACGCCTTCCGAATTGTTCACGCCGATGCTTCCGACGCAGATCGTCGGCCTTGCCTTCGTGTTCGCGGCATCCTGGTGGCTCGGCCGCCGCGAGGAGCGCCGTATCGCCAATGGCACGCCATTGCCGGCCGCCGCAGGCAATCCTGAAGGTGCACCATCCCTTTCCCCGGCGTCCGAGGATCATGCACCTGTCGCCGACGTTCGCCGCCCGCGCTTGCTGTGGCTGAACGCTGCGCTGACACTGCTCACCATCGCCGTGATGGTGACAGGAACGGTGGAACCGGTGATTGCCTTCATGATCGGCACCGCCCTTGCCCTTGCGATCAATTATCCCGACGCCGCCCAGCAGCGGGCGCGCATCGAAAGCCATTCGAAGGCGGCGCTGCTGATGGCCAGCGTCCTGCTCGCCGCCGGTGCCTTCACCGGCATCATGAACGGTACGGGCATGATCGCGGCGATGGCGCAGTCCGTCGCGGACCATATACCGCCCGGCGTCGGCCGCCATCTGCCGGTCATGGTGGGCGCGGTCGCGATGCCTCTGAGCATGATGTTCGACCCCGATTCCTTCTATTTCGGCATCATGCCCATCCTCGCGCATCTGGCCGGGACATTCGGCATCGAAGGCACCGCCGTCGCCCGGGCCGCGCTTCTGGGGCAGATGACTACCGGCTTTCCCGTCAGCCCGTTGACCCCTGCGACCTTCCTCGTTGCAGGCCTGAGCGGGATCGAATTGAGTGCGCACCAGCGGTTTTCGTTCCTGTGGCTCTACGCGGCCAGCCTGGTGATGCTTGTCGCAGCCCTCGTGTTTGGAGTGCTTGCACCGTGACCGCAGCAAAGACCATCCGCATCGGTGCGGGAGCCGGCTTTGCCGGGGACCGGATCGAACCCGCGCTTGAACTCGTCGAACACGGAAACCTCGATTACCTCGTCTTCGAATGCCTCGCCGAGCGTACCATTGCGCTCGCCCAGGCTGCGATGCTGGCCGACCCCGAAGGAGGGTACGACCCGCTGCTGCTTGAACGCATGCGCAGGGTCGCTCCTGCGGCGATGGCGCGCAGTGTGCGTATCGTGACCAACGCCGGCGCGGCAAACCCGCTCGGGGCAGCAAAAGCCGTCGCCGGGCTGGCCACAGACATGGGGTGGGGGCCCGTCAAGGTCGCTGCCGTCCTGGGCGACGATGTCCTCGACGTCATACGCGCTGCCGCCCATCCGTTGCTCGACAAGGGCGGAACCAGCGCCGATCTTCCGGCGATCCTGTCCGCCAATGCCTATCTCGGCGCCGGCCCGATCGCCGAGGCCTTTGCATTGGGCGCAGACATCGTCATCACCGGCCGTGTTGGCGATCCGGCGCTGTTCATCGGGCCGATGTTGCACAGCTTCGGATGGGATCTTGCCGATGCAGAGTTGATGGGACGCGCCACCGTGATCGGCCACCTGCTGGAATGCGCCGGTCAACTGTGCGGCGGCTATTTTGCGGATACCGGCCGAAAGTCCGTGCCCGATCTTGCAAGGCTCGGGTTTCCTCTGGCCGAAGTCTCCGCCGAAGGATCCGCAGTCCTCACCAAGGTCGCCGGATCGGGCGGACGCATCTCGTCGGCCAGTTGCAAGGAACAGCTGCTCTACGAGATCCTCGATCCCGCAGCGTATATGCAGGCCGACGTCATCGCCGATTTCACCTCGGTCCGTTTCGAAGAGCTTGGACCGGACCGGATCGCGGTGACGGGTGGCAGCGGCCATGCTGCATCGGGTACCCTCAAGGTCTCGATCGGCTACGACGATGGCTTCATCGGCGAAGGGCAGATTTCCTATGCCGGCCCGGGTGCGGTGGAACGGGCGCGCCTTGCCCTCGATGTCGTCCGCGAAAGGCTTGCGATCGTCGGCGCACCGGTAGCGGATCTGACCTGCGAAATCATCGGTGTTGATGCCATCGATCGCACTACCAGCGGCGCGATCCCGCGTGAGGTGCGCGCGCGCGTCGTCGGCAGGGCGACCAGCCACGAGGCGGCACGGCAGATCGGCGCGGAAGTCGAAGCGCTCTACACCAATGGTCCGTTCGGCGGAGGCGGTGTCACCCGATCGGTGCGCAAGGTCGTGGCAGTGGCCTCGACACTGATTCCGGCCGAGGCGGTCAAGCCGCGCATCGTCATCGTGGAGGCCTGAATGCTGCTTGGCGACATCGCGCACGTGCGCACCGGCGACAAGGGGGACATCTCGCAGATCTCCGTCATCGCCTTCGATCCATCCGATTACGCCTTGCTGCAACGCACGGTGACAATCGAGCGCCTGCTCGCACACTTCGCAAACCTGAATGTACGCCAGGCGCACCGCTATGAGATGCCCGGGATCGGAGCACTGAACTTCGTGCTTGAAGGTGCCCTCAGCGGCGGCGTCACCCGTGCGCTGGCGCTGGATGCCCATGGCAAGACTCTGGGCGCGCAGCTGCTTGACCTGGAGATAGAACCCGGCAGCGGTCATCCGTGAAACGCCGAAGCCTGTTCCCTGCCGCGATCGCCACGCTGACCCTCGGCCTGCTCTGCGCGGCTGCAGCGGCTCCGGCTCTTCCCGATACGGCACCTTCAGATGTGGCAAGGGCCGATGCGGCGGCATGCCAGGCGCTGGGTGGCGATGCCGATCTTCGCGCCACGTTTGTATCCGCGACAGCCGGCACGAATGCCATGACCGCGCACTGCCGCGTTGACGGTGTGCTGCGCCCCGTGACCGGGTCACGCATCGGCTATGTGCTCCTGTTGCCGCTGCGGGACGCCTGGAGCGGTCGCTTTCAGATGCTCGGCAACGGCGGCTATTCCTCCCGCTTGCCGACGGCGGCGATGACCCGTGCGCTGGCGCGCGGCAGCGCCGTGATCGCAACCGACACCGGGCACGATGGAGACGATCCCGATTTCGCGATCGGCAAGCCCGAGGCGATCGTCGACTGGGGCTGGCGCGCGGTCCACCTGACCGCGCAGGCCGGCAAGGCGCTGAGCGCACGTTTCTACGGCAAACCGGCCCATCACAGCTATTTCGACGGCTGCTCCACCGGCGGTCACCAGGGCATGATGGAAGCGCAGCGTTTTCCGACGGACTTCGACGGCATCATCGCCGGGGCACCGGGCGCCGACCGGGTTCGCCTGAACGCCGCGTTCCTGTGGCAGTTCCTCTCCAATCACGCGCGCGGCGAGAACACGGCGCCGCTGCTCGCCCCGTCCGACCTTGCTTTGCTCGAAGCCAACTCCAGATCGCAATGCGGCAAGGCGAACGGGCGCGCGGCTGGCGGCCTCGCAACCGATGCCTGGATCGTCGATCCGCTGTCCTGCCATCCTGACCTCACCCGCCTTGCCTGTCGTCCCGGTGGGAAGTCGGCATGCCTCTCCCCCGCCAAGCTTGGAGCGGCACGCGCGATGTATCGGGGCGCGCCGGATGGGCTGACGTTTCCCTGGCTGCCCGGAAGCGAAGCGGGCTGGAACCACTACTGGGCCGACCCGGCGGATCCGACCCGTCCGATGCGCGTCAATTTCTGGCGGGTATGGGCCTTCGGCGCGCCCGACTGGAACTGGTGGTCGTTCGATTACGGCCGCGACCTTGCCGAGGCGCAGGCGAAGCTCTCGCCCGTCATGGACGCGACCGATCCGGACCTCTCCCGCTTCCGCGCGCACGGCGGAAAGCTGCTGCAGTACCATGGTCTTGCCGACCCCGTGGTTTCTCCGCTCGACACGCTTGCCAAGCGCCAGGCGATGATCGCGCATACCGGTGATCCGCAGGTCTGGTATCGCCTGTTCCTCGTTCCCGGGATGAACCATTGCACGGGCGGCGGCGGATTCACCCGGTTCGATGCCCAGGACGCGATTGAACGCTGGGTCGAGCGGGACCGCGCCCCTGAAGCCCTCGTTGCGCAGGACGATGCGGGCAGAACCCGGCCGCTCTGCCCTTATCCCCAGCGTGCCGTTCTGACCGGCCGCGATACCGGCATAGCGCAAAGCTACACCTGCAAGCCTTGAATGGAGAGAAAGCCGATGTTCACAAATCGACGCCTGAAAGCCGCCATACCGGCACTGTCTACCCTCGCCATTGCCTGCGTCTCGCTTGCGCCCACAGCCCACGCTGAAACTTCGCCGGCGGACGCAAAGGCCGAAGCGACGCTGCGGCAGATGAAGCCTGAGGAAAAGACCGTCCTGACGGTAGGCACCATGCCGCTGCCGATCGGCCCGAACTCGCCGAAGCCACCCGCAGAAGCCATTCCCGGCGCGGGCTACATCGCCGGCCTGCCGCGCCTTGGCGTGCCTTCACTGCGCGAAACCGACGCCAGCCTTGGCGTGTCCTACGTCTTCGGCCTGCGCAAGGACGGCGCCACCGCCCTTCCTTCAGGTCTGGCCATGGCCTCGACCTGGAACCAGGGGTTGATCGAGGAAGGCGGCCGGATGATCGGTTCCGAAGCCCGTGCAAAGGGTTTCAACGTCCTGTTGGCAGGCGGCGTCAACCTGACGCGCGATCCTCGCAATGGTCGCAATTTCGAGTATCTAGGCGAAGATCCGCTGCTGGCGGGAACACTCGCGGGCCACGCCATTCGCGGCATCCAGTCCAACCATATCATCTCGACCATCAAGCACTTCGCGCTCAACGGGCAGGAGACCGGCCGCAAGTTCGTCGACGTGCAGATTACCCCCGCCGCCGCGCATGAGAGCGACCTGCTGGCGTTCAAGATGGGGATCGAGATCGGCAATCCCGGATCGGTGATGTGCGCCTACAACCGCGTGAACGGCGAGCAGGCGTGCGCCAGCGACTGGCTGCTCAACACCGTTCTCAAGCGGGAATGGGGCTACAAGGGCTTCGTCATGTCCGACTGGGGCGCGGTTCCCGCTCTGGGCGCCGCGCTCAAGGGGCTGGACCAGCAATCCGGCGCCGAGCTTGACCCCGCCGTCTTCTTCGGCAGCGAACTTGCCAAGGCGGGCAGTTCCGATCCGGCCTATGCCCGCCGCATCGACGACATGAACAAGCGGATCCTATGGGCCATCTACCAGAATGGCCTGGACGCCAACCCGGCCCAGCCCGGCGGCGCCATCGACTTCGCCGCCAACGCCAAGGTCGCACAGGACGTCGCTGCGCAGGGCATCGTCCTCCTGCGCAACACCGGGAACGCGCTGCCGCTGGCGGCCAGCGCCAGGCGCATTGCTGTGATCGGCGGCTACGCCGATACCGGCGTGCTCTCCGGCGCGGGCTCCAGCCAGGTCCAGGGCGAAGGTGGCCCGGCCGTTTCGGTGCCCCTTGGAGGAACGAGCCCTTGGGCGGCGTTCTTCGCGCAGAGCTTCCACAAGTCCAACCCGCTCGCCGCCATCAAGGCTCAGGCACCGGCTGCCGACATCCACTTCCGCGACGGTCGCTACATCGCTGACGCAGTGGCGCAGGCCAAGGCGGCCGATGTCGCGATCGTGTTCGCTACGCAGTGGTCGACCGAGGGGCTCGATCATCCCGACCTCAGCCTGCCGAGCGGGCAGGATGCGCTCATCGCTGCGGTGGCCGAGGCCAATCCGAACACGATCGTGGTGCTGGAAACCGGCGGCCCGGTGCTGATGCCCTGGCTCGACAAAACCGCGGCCGTCGTCGAGGCGTGGTATCCCGGCGCGCGCGGCGGCGAGGCGATCGCGGACGTCCTTTTTGGTAAGGTCAATCCCTCTGGCCACCTGCCCATCACCTTTCCGCAGGCGATCAGCCAGCTGCCTCGTCAGGTCGTAGACGGCTACGCCGATCTCGAACCCAACTTCGCGGGCGATCCGCCGACCCCCGACGCCAAGCTGACCACCGACTATAACACCGAAGGCTCGGACGTCGGCTACCGCTGGAATGCCCGCAAAGGCGAGAAGGCGCTGTTCCCCTTCGGCTACGGCCTGTCCTACACCACGTTCGCATCGAGCGCCCTCAAGACCGATGGGGCCAAGGCAAGCGCACACATGAGCAACACCGGCAAACGTGCCGGCGCCACCGTGGCCCAACTCTACCTCGTCTCGCGCGACAGTAAGCCGATGCAGCGACTGGTCGGCTACCAGCGCATTGAACTGGCCGCAGGACAGAGCAAACCGGTGGCGATGACCATCGATCCGCGCCTGCTCGCTCGCTGGGAGGCAGGCAGATGGATCATCGATGGCGGCAGCTACAGCTTCGCCCTGGGCGAGGACGCCGAGCACCTTGGCCCCGTTTCCACCGTGCCGATCAAGCCACGCAGCTGGCCGCAGTAAGAAACTCGTTGGCGGCCCACCTGCCAGCTCAGGTGGGCCCGTTCCGAGGTCGACCCTTTGCGGACTCTCAGCCGTCAATTCTCGTTCCCCAGGTTCGGACGGTCCGCAAACCCGGCAAGTCGCGGCCAAAGCAGGTAGTTCACATCTGCGCCAGTGAACGTCCAGTCGGATGAAAGCTGCCGATCGTTCAGATTTCATGCCGATTTTCAGAAATGCGTCATATGGGAGTACGGTGAGGAGGTAATGCTCCAACAGCGACTTGGCATGGTTGCGCAGCTCGCACACACTAACCCGGGAGGATTTTTAGGATTGGTGACCGGGAAAATGTTTCGGAAGAAGATAGGGTCGCCAGTGACGCCTACTGCGGTTCCATAGGCACAAGCTTTGCCACGGAACCGCTTCCTCATCGCTGTTTCGCCTATTTCAAAGCGTTCGGGCCGACCAGCGTCGCCGCAGATCCTGCAACCGACCATCCTTCTGAACAACGGTCGTCTCAAGGGCCTCCAGCGTAATTTCGATCCGATAGGGCCAGTTCCCGGCATCCTCGACCAAGACGCTGTACAGAAAGTCCAGCATAGCCTCTGGGAAGCGCTCTGCCAGCGATTTGAGGCGATCGACATTGTAGCTCCAGCCCGCTGCCATGCCGGGCAGCGGCTCAAGTAGATCGCCAGCGACGGCCAGTGTCTCGGGGAATTTGTCGTCCGACTCCACGACGAGAGACGCGATCGCGTCGGCGACAGACGCTGATCGGGCAATACGCTGCCGCGGCCAGATATCACGCAACAGTTCCAGCGCCCGCCCCTGCCACGATGGCTCCTTCCACCATCGCCGTGTGGTTTGCAGAATCTGTCTGCGCATGCCCTCCGAGGTTTCTAGGATTGCCTCACGCAACGCGTCGTCGGTGATCGCGTCGCCGCTTTCGCGCAACGGATCCATGGCCCAACCGCGTAAAAGGAATGCCGCCAATGCACTGATCTCACCGCGACCACCATCGCCATTACGCACCGTCTCTAGGATTTCGGCGTTGAGGATACGATGAAGACCGGCGCTGAGCGCCGAAGACCGGACCACGCCTGACCAGAAGGCGGTTCTGTCACCCTCGTCGCCGAACCGCTTCGGAAGGAGATGGTCGCCGGCAAATGCCGGCGCCCTGAAATACAGGAATTTTAAATTCTGGCAGGTCGTGACGAGCGCGTAACGGCCAGCATCACCGGCCAGATCAATCAAGCGACGCAGCCGCCCCAGCCATGTATGCGGCAAAGCCCCCTCCGGCGCCTCATCCGAAGCTCGGTGCACTATATAGTCGGCAAGGCGGCCTGAGGGAGAATTGATCGCCTCCAACAACCAGTCCCGATTATCTGCCGATACGATGACCGCCGATCGGACCTTGTCTGGCGCTGACTCCATCGCTCCCAACAGGAGCTCCCACAGCCGGGCCTCGAGAGGCGGATCCTTCGTCTTCAAGGACATTCCATAGCGCTCGATCCAGCGCGCTACTGATCGCGAAATCTCGAGGAGGTCGTCTGATGCCATGTCCACTAGAAGACATGCAGTTGCAACGACCAACCTTGGCGACGTCTGGGTGCGATCCTCGTCGGTCAGATACTCTTCCCAGAGTCGCAGCGGCGTCGGCATACCCGCCTGTCGCAACGCAGCAAGTGCGCGAACCGGCTTTGCCCGCACCAGCCCGAGGAACGATCGGAGCACGGTTGCGGTATCGAGACGGGTGTAATCGACGCTGGACGCGACCTCGGCGATTTTCCTGATCGGCAGGGCGAGCAGTTCATCGTGGTCGGTCTTTTCTCCGACGGTCACCACACGCGCTTCGTTGGACTCTGCCGCGGCCTGAGATTGCCGCTCTTCCCAGGCCGGATACAAAGCGCGCAGCCTGGCCATCTCAGATGCCAGATTGAAGGTGAATGTAACACCGTTCCCATTGAGCCAAGCCAAGCGCTCCAACGTATGCGCTGCGGCGCGCATGCGATGGCTCTCCGGCGTCTCTCCGTCATAGATCGAAGGCCCGGCAAGGACACGTTGTTCGACCGCTTTGCGATCCGTCTCGGGAAGCGAGGCCAAACGCTTCGACAAGGTACATAGCAGATCGCGCTGATGGTCCCGCTCCCAGAACCCATCCTCATCAAGCGCCAGCAATTCCCGCGCAGCTTCGCCTGCAGACCACAGGTCAGGCATGCCGGCCGCCCAAATCCGAAGCCGCCGTCCTACCGAATTATCACGGTCCACCCAACGTGAAAGTTCGGCACGAACCGTCCGCACATCAAGCGGTAGTAAACGTTCAAGCGCCGTCACCCAATCACGAAAAAGGCCAGTTAGATCGTCGCCAATATCCGATAGGTCATCTTCGCTTTTCTCTTCGCGCCACAAAGGGCCCAGCATGTAGATATACGCACGGAGTTCCGTTTCGAGATCGACGGCGCGTTGCAGAACGTGCCCGAGTTCGCGAACATATTGCGGAAGCAGCGCTTCGGGTACGATAAAGTCAATCGCCGCATTCGGGTACGCAATGTCCCGGTGCAGCAAATCGTCCGACGCGGCAGACGTCGGCGGTGCGCCGCGAGTCCAGCTTCGCCGTACCTCAACGCGCGGCGCCCTAAGTGCCGCAAGCTTTCGCACCAGCGTCGGCGTCCAGCCATCGGCCGATACCGACTGCTCCAGCCTGTAGAGCGCAATATTGTGCGTATCCGTCGCTGCGGCGTTTCCTTCGATCAAATCGCGCCATCCGCGTCGGATTACATCACTGAACCGGTCTTTATCGCGATCGAGGTTGGACGAGATCCATCCTGCAAGCTGCTGATTGATCCGCGCCTTGCCCGCTGCCCACCAAAGCGCGGCAGGCTCATGTGCAACCTGCGTGAACCAGGAGCCAATGAGCCGAAGTCGCTCCGGAAGGCGTTCAGCGCCATCGAGAGCCAGTCCAAGATCACCCATATGACCTGAGCTTGTCTCATCTCGCCGTCCCGCGACGAGCAGGTTGCGCGCCTCGACCGGCGTTTTCCGATCCTCGAAGCGATTGTCAGGATCTACCGATGGAGGAACCTCCTCATCATCCAAGCCCCAAGCGGCAAAGGGATCGAACGTGTCGCCGTCCGACATGATGCTTCGCTTCGCTGGCGTCCGGTACCGCATCGACGGGTCGAGCACACACATCCATTCGGCGGGGAGTGCGGCGCCTGCTTTCGCGATCTCTCGACTACCGCCAGGATAGGAAGCAAGATGGGCAAAGATACCGCGCTCATGAGGCTTGACCGTTTGCGGCCCTTTATCAAATTTGGCGAGATACGTGCGGGCCCAAGCCTGCGGATCTCTCGCCCGCTCCGCCCAAGCCTCGATCGTATCCCAGAGCGCACGGTAGTTGTTTGCAGGGTCAAAGGCGATCGGGGTAACGCCCTTGTGCGACCATAGCGCCTTGGCTAGTTCGTCGTCCCCAGCCTGAAGCGCGTACATTGGCTGGAATGTCGCCGAACGAGTGTTGAGCGCCTCCAGCAGATATTGCACCGGTGGATCGTTGGCCGTGTAGCCGACGAAGACGATCTGGAAGCGCTCCATCAGCGACCGAATGAAACGAGTAGCCCAGCCATCCGAAAGGTAGGCCCGGCCAAAATCCGCGCTGGAGATGACGAAATTGTCTTCGACCGGCGGGCGCCCGTCGGCATCGAGCACGCCATGCAGGTGCATGATCCCCTTGAATGCCGACGCGCGTGCGGGATTCGGGAGATCCGGCGGTGAATGCCAAGGCGTCGCGGCACTGCACTGCTGGAACAGGCGATCGAAATTCGTCGTAACCAGTCGCACCACCCCGTCGGTGCCGGTAGCGAGATCCATTAGCGCGCGATGCGCGCTAATATCGTCGATCTTCGGCACCAGGCTTGCGGCGACGGCCTCCCGAACGCGTTGCACATCAAATTCCTGCTCGAGCAGGGAGAAAGCCCGATCGGCGGGAATCAGACCCTCAACACCCTTGACCGACACTGATCGCGACGCCGCAATTACCGCACGCGCACGACTATTCGAGGCCGCGTGGAGATGCTTCAGCACTGCATCCGCGAGCCCATAGAAATCTGGGAGCCCGGCGCGCGCGAGGGAGACACCCGATCCGCAGAAGAACAACACTTGCCCCTCATCACGCGAAATCAGCAATTCGTCCGGAAGGATCGGGCCGTTTTCGACAAAGCGCATCTAGCGCTCCTCACTCACGCACATCACCGAGCGAGCCCGTCGACGGGTACGATACGTCGCGTTGCAGCGTCGAAAGTGACCAGCACCGTGCCGCCTACTGGCCGATATTTGAGAAAACTTTCAACCGCCTCGGCGTCAAGAGCGTCGGCGTGAATATCCCGGATCAGGTCGATGAACGCATCGACGCCTACCTGCCCAACCTCGGGGTCGACCTCGGATTGCAGAATAAGCTTGAAGCAAAGGCCTGATGCGACTTCCCCCGTTACCGAATAAGCCAGCGAGAAACCAGACTTTGACGCCTTGCCCGGTGAACCCACGGAACTGATTGCAAGCGGGACCGAACGCCGGAAAAGGCGCTTCGCCGCCCCCTTAAGTGCTGCGTAGTGATCCTCTCCCAGCTTCGCGAGAAAGCCGTTGAAATAGCCGCCAGCGATAAAGATCATGATTGCGCTGGGAAGATAGAGTTCGCCCCCGGCGAACGGGCCAAGTGGCCGATGCTGAACGCTGACAAGCAGCCCAGGGGCCGACAATTCTGCCTCTATGCCATCCGCGATAGTCACCGGCAAAAAGTCGGCAACCAGCACACCGATGACCGGGCGTTCACCCACAGTGTTCACCCTCAGATTTTCCCCCGCCCCGCTCATACTTCTCGGATAGCACGCTCAGCGCGCCATTGGAACAGGTGCGGAACATCAGGCACCCCATTTCAGCGGTGTTCGGAAAGTCGCCTGCTCATTAACTCGTCACGACCGGCAGCTTTCGGTGGTTGCTTCCCAGGGCTGAATGGTCGGCATGGGCGCGTTGCGGACTTCCCGTCGTCGACCCTTGTCGGTCGTTCAGCCGCCGATTTTCCGGTCTTGGAACCGGCCAGTCTGCTTACCCATTTCGAATGCTAAAGAAGAGCCGCTAGCTGAAAGACCTGTTGCAGCGGTCAATCGGGCGAAGCGGACAGCGGCACATAACAGCAACCAGTACCTCAGTCGCGCCGGTTAAAGAGACGGTAGGTCCCGCTGGTCTCCGCCGAAGTCCAATAGATGCCGGTTATTTCGGCTTGTAACGTCGGATCGAGATCAAGGATTGCAGCGCCTCTATAGCTTTTACTCGCTGTACCGGCCTCTGGATTGGTGGTGACCAGGAATATGTAGTGGAGTTGCGGCAAGCCCGATTCTGGATCCTTTTTCGGCACAGTGGAGAGCGTTACGGATCGTGAACCTGGCGCGATCACCGTCATACTGAGCTTTAGGAAGTCCTGTTTGATCATCGCCTTAGCTTCGATCTTTCGCCCTTGGCCGTTCGCGCCGCCTAGCGCAATCTCCATATCCCATTGACCGTGGATGTCGGGGTAGAGCCATTCATTGAAGTTGGGTATGCGGCGCCAGAACCATCGCCACCCGACCGAGAACCAAAAGAGGAGGACGAGCTGCAAAAAGCTCGACCCCCCAAACGCGAAGGTTGCTGCTGGCCACAGCCCCATTTCCTTGCCGCCAAAAGTGATCAGCGCTGCAAACAGCAGCAAGGCCAAACTGGCATAGATAACTGCAATCCAGCAGATCACGAGACGGATAGGCAAGAGCCCGATCATTGCGTAGGTCCGAACCAACTCTCTTGGCCACGCTCGAAGATCGCTATGCCGAAGTCCCGGCTGGCGATGCCGGTCGCACGCACTCCAATTAGGGCCGAACCTAGCAATGCGGCAACATAGCGGCCGCCAAAATGCCGACTGCGATCCAGCACGATGCCCGGCACGATCGGCGGAGAGAAGTATTGCGCGATGGCCACAGGCTTCAATGAGCTCGACAGTACATGGAAACCGTCATGATAAAGGCCGGCCGTTTGTGAAACTCCTGCCAAGAAATCGGCAAGCTTACTGCCCGCGGCCCACTTAGGGGCGCTGTCTCGAAGCGGAAGGATGGGCAGGCTCTGCGGTGTGTCGCAAATGATCAGGCCGATCCCCGAAAACCCATCACCAGCTCGGCTTGTCACGTCCGCAAGCAATCCCGAGAGCAATTCAATAAAGCCCGTAGGGGCCGGTTGCCTGTTCATTCCGCCTCCGAGCTCCCACCTATGTTATTCGCCCTCTCCCAGAAGGAACGCCAAGGCGTCACTCGAGTGAGGCGGACATTGGCCGCTGTATTCATGCCACGCCGCCACATTCGATCATTCCACATACGGCCATGTAGTACATTGGGATCCTCGCGGTCACGCACGATCCAGGCTGCACCTTTGAAACAATTCGCATCGCTCGGAGTATCGGTTTCGTTATGCTGCTCGAAAATATAGGCGAGGCCATGCTTTCCCTGTCGTCCGCGGAACGGCTCGACAACGATCGTCTCCGATTGTTTGATCGGCCCGCCTCCGCTAGGATTCCAGACCTCCATATCCATGCCGACCCACCCTTGCGTGATCTTCGCCCGTAATTGGCTAGTTTGGAGTGGGGGCAAGTCAGCGGGTGGGCACAGGCGCATGTCGAGAGTGATCTTGGGATCCACTGCAGCGCCAAGGATCGCTTCGATCCGCGAGAAATTGGACTCGAGCTCGACGTTCCACTCGCCTGACAGGTCTGGATAGAACCAGCGGTTGAGCGGCGGCACGAGCTTCCACAGGAGCTTCCAGGCGGGAGTCAGGAAGAAAAGCGCCATTACGCTCTGAATAACCAGCACGACCCAGCTATTGGCAGGAGACAGGCCGATTGCCCTCAGGTTGGGCGAGATGGAGTTCAAACCTATAAGTAGTAAGATCGCCAGCCAAGCGACCGGCACTGCTAAGAAAGTAGGGGGGAGCATCTTGAACATATGATGAACGTTCCTACTTAATTTTCGGGAAGGGAGCAACAGTTGCCATTCCAGTTGTTTCCGGGGAGTCAGATATGGGGTTTCTCGCGCGCGCAAGCGCACTATTCGTAGGGGCCTCGCGCTTCCAGAGCTATCACGAAGCTCTACTGGTTGAAGATGAGCGCGAGGCCGCGCTCAGGAACGCCCAGCGCGAGATCCGCCAGACCCTTCGCGACGCGGCCCGCAAGATACCGCTAGAAAGTCGGTTTTGGCGAGGCCGCTTGATGGCGGTCGCGGCGAGTCAGCGGCCGTCGATCATGCCAAAGTTTAAAGTTCAGGGCTCGGTAGACTATGATTTGCTAGTCATGCCTTGGCACCTTCCACCTCAGCAAATTGACCTTGACGATGGCGTCTACTTCAACGTCGAATATCTCGACAGTGGTGAGCCTGCTCTGGTTGCCGGAGCGCTTTACCAGTTCATTGAAGAAGCGTTGGAGCCGTTATGTAAGGTGCGTGGCTGGCACATGCCCGAGAAGGATTGCTGCGTCCGCGTGCAGACCGCCATCGATGCCCATATCGATCTGCCGATCTATTCCGCACCTCGGCGAGTAACCGAATCGATCGCTTTGCAAGCACGGGATGCCGTGCTTGCAAAGCGTACGGGCGAGCATTACGAGCGCCTGCCATCCGACAAGATCATGCTGGCCTATCGTGATGGAACTTGGACGCAGTCCGATCCATTGCGCATGAAAGATTGGGTCGAGGCATGCGTCACACGCTATGGACAGGATTTTCGGCGGGTGTGCCGCTATCTCAAGGGCTGGCGCGACCAACGCTGGCCCAAGCCCTGCTTGACTTCTATCACCCTCATGGTCGCAGTTGAGAAAGCACTTGGCATGCTGAACGGCGGGCACCGAGCACTTCCGGATGATCACCTTCTCTATGAGGTTGCACAACGCTTACCCGGAATCCTGCGCGGCGAGCTGCTCAACCCGGTCTTTCCTGGGCAGCGCGTCATTCTCAACGATTGTTCCCCGGAAAACCGCGATGCGGTGATCGACGGGGCCGAGGTACTGGCAGCGGACCTCCACGCTGCGTTAAAGGGCACTTACGATGCCACTCTGGTGGTCGAAAGCCTCCAACGCGCTCTTGGCACGCGCATCCCCTATCGCCCAGACGCAGTGGAGATGCTTCCCACAATAGCGGCCACGGTAGCAGCCGAGCGCCCGACGAAGGTCGCTTCTCCTGCAGTGAGCGCCTCCACCTCCGGATGAACACGCCCGATCCGATATGGACGATACATGCGACGCTTACCGCCAAGGGCTTCACCTATATAGGACCGCCTGCCACCTATCAGGGCCCTATTAAGGTTCACGGCAAGACGGTAACCGTGGAAGCAGCGTTCTCTGATCCTAGCTTCGCGACCTTGCCTATCGTCCGCCTCGTTGAAGGCGCCGCACTCGGTGAAAGACAGATCGCCCACCTGCTGGTCGGTGGCAGCATTTGCTACACTGACGAAGGCGGACTAGTGCTCGACCTCTACGATGCGGGCGGGGCGGCGCTTCGCGTCCTGGAAGAAGCGGCGAAGGCACTGGAACGATCCTTCGGCGCCAAGTCGAGTCGCGAGTTCGACAACGAGCTCGCCGCCTATTGGCGGGGCAGTTATTTCTATTCGGCGCTGTCGCTACCAAATTCACCTTCGATCGTCGCTGCAGATATTGTCAAGACAAGAGCAGGTAAACCATCGGGACTTGTATTGGTGCCGAAGGATGCCTGGCAAGCCAAAGGGAACACGCGCGAGCAGGTTAACGTTCTCGTTTTCGACCGGCCGCTTCGACACGCTGCAGGCTTTCCGCCGCAACGGCTCGACCAAGCGATTACCTACATCGCGGGCCAAGAGAAACCGCCGCCCGGATGGCGAGCGGCGGTGCTCAATGCGTCGGCGCGGCTCGAACACATTCTGCTTGCAGCCCCCAATGCGATCGTTGGCTGGCGGCCTAGGCTGGAGGGGACATTGGCGCTGGTTCATGCCAAGCCCAAAGGATTTCGCCCAAATTTCCTGCGGACAATGCTTGCCTCGAGGACTAATGAAGTCATGCTAACACATGAATCAGCAACGAAAGCAGACCTCCGCTTTTGCGTCAGCCGCAACTCGGATGGACGCATCGGCTTAATCGGAAAACGGATCGCCTTGATCGGGTGCGGCACGATCGGAGGCTATCTGGCTCACCTTCTCGTCCAAAACGGCGCGGGCTGTGATGCCCTGTTCACGCTTTACGATCCTGATACGCTCAAGCCAGGGAATCTGGGGCGCCATGTGCTCGGTTTCGGCGACCTTGCCAAGCCGAAGGCCGAAGCGCTCGCAAAATTCGTGCAGGGTTTTCATCCCGATGTCGACGTCGACTATAGGCAGGGTAACGCGCTCGACGATTGGGCCGCACTGGCACGATGTGACCTCGTCATCGATGCGACCGGCGACGCCAATGTCTCAACTGCCCTGAACGAGCTCTATCTAAGGGCTAGACGGGACGGTCAGCAACTGGCCCTGCTCCACGCATGGGTTTTCGGCAACGGCATTGCTGGCCAGTCTTTTCTGAACTTAGGCGACGGACTCGTCTGTTATCGCTGCCTTCGCACCGGTTTTGGAGGGCAATGGCGGTACAATCCGATGCGAGATCCGGATGCGCAGGTACGTCGAGCACCCGCTCACTGCGGCGAAGGCGGTTATGTCCCCTTTCCGTCCGATGCCCCGGTAGCAGCAGCGGCACTGGCCGTGCGCGCAGCTATTGATTGGGCGGGGGGCACACCCGGTTATCGACTGCGCACAACAATCGTCGATTCCGTGCAGGGCCGGGACCGGCTTGCCTGGGTGTCGCCCGCCCCATTGGCCGAATGCGCAGCCTGTAGCGCGTGAGTGCATCGCTGATCCTTTTCGAGGAAGCGGTTATGGCATCACTGTTCGCGGATGTTGCGTATCTGGGTTGCCACGAGGAGCGCGGGGGCATTCTGCTTGGAACCCGGCGCGGTGCACACTTCCATATTATCGATGGCACTTTGCCGATGATCGGAGACCGGGGCTCACGCTTTGCTTTTCGGCGAGGAAGGGCCGGGCATAGCGAAATCGCACGCAAGCGGTGGCTGCAGTCTCGCCATGTCGTCGACTGGCTGGGCGAGTGGCATTCGCATCCACAAGCGATACCCACCCCCTCTGGCATTGATCTGAACAGCTGGCGTCGAATCACTGACAGGCGCCGCGCACCGATGGTTTTTTTGATCCTTGGCTATCAAACGACTTGGATCGGCCTGATGCACCCCGGCTGCGCGCAGCCGACCGTATTTGCCGAACGCGAACGCTCCCCGGCCGGAATCGGCTTCGCACCAGCTTAATAGCGGCGCAGTGAACGAGTGATGACGCCAACTACTGCGCCTGTCGCATCGGTGCCGACCACAATGTTTATCGCCTTCCCCTTCAACTGATCCACCGCCGCGGCGACCGGACCCTCCGCTGGCAATGCCGTCCAGCCGCCACCGACGTTGATCGCTGCGAGCAATGCGCCAACTGTCTGCTCGCGCGGTGCGGTCATCCCATCATTGGCCTTGCTGTCATCGGCAAAGAAGCGAACGAGGTCGAGCGGCCCGAACGCCGCAACTAGCGCCCCTTCGCCATCGAGGCAGACGGCCACTTGGCATTTTCGATCGAACTGTGTCGCAACCTCTTCGATCGTCGTTGCTTCGGTAACCGCGATAAAATCGGGCGCCAATCGGGATCCCAGATTAACAAAGCCTGCAGCGGCACCACGAGGGCGGGTACGAATGACGGTGCTGAGCGTCGAATGATGCTTCAGCCAGCCTGCGGTCTCGGTGCAGCGCAGGCCGACAAGCTCGACGATGCTAGCATAAACGTCGGTGACGTTGATATCGAGGACCGGCTCATGATGCGCGACGCGGTTGCGGAACTGGTTGATGGAACGCGCCATCGTTTGGATGTCGTGTCGCGTAGTTGTCTTGGGCAAGTTTGGAAATACAATGTTGAGCCCTGTCCGCCAGAGAGCGCCATAGTTGGGACGGAACAAGTTCGACCAGAAATCGAAAGTCAGTTCCGCGACGACCCGGCCGCGAGCCGCGCCGGCGCCGCCGCGCTGGATCGCTTTGTCAAGCGTCGACAGGCCTTCGGGCATCAGCACAGTGTTGCGGAACCCCGCCTCGAGATGCCAGGTCGTACCATGTTGTGTCACGAGCAATGCGTCGATAGCGTTGCGCAGAGTGATTTCCACCACACCGAGCGGGAACATGAACGCTTTAGCCACTCGTGCGTTGTAAAGGTAGAGGGCGATTGCATAGGCCTCGTCACCACCACCTTTTTGGAGATATGTGGCGAAGCGAGGTTCTGACAGTGAGGCTCGAATTGCAGCGATTTGGGCCGGCAGATTGGGGTATGGTACTTGACTTTCTGCCATTCCCTCGCCTAGATATCCTTTAGCAGTCGAAGCGGCCCCACTGGCGAAAGCTATGCGCCCTCGACACAGAATATAGGGCACCAGGTCAGGCTAGTCCTCACCTGGTGTTTCTGTATCTAACGCTCAAACTGCAATTCGTCGAGCATTCTCCTCCGGCAAGCGCACGGGAGGACGAGTGTGCGGATTGATCGCTTTCCACACAGTTTCTGATGGCCGATCACGAGAAGAGGGTAAAATCTGATTTCGAGCGATCCTACAATCAATGCGAAACCGATTTGCGTCGCGGAACTGTTTCTTCCGGCCTAGCCGATAAAGCGCCGATGGAATCCAAAGTGCAGGTGGGGATGGCGGTGACGCTCTGGTCAATCTGAGGGCGTTAGAACGAAATTCTGCCTGAAATGGCAGGTAGTTACTTAATGGATAACACTCTCCGCAAGGGTTAAGGCAACTGCAACCTAATCCACACTCTTTTCTGCTAGTGGCGCGCTCGAGCGCATTGAAATCTAGCACATATTGCGCTTGTCTGCCGTCTAGACGACCATGAATTCGGTTTTCGAGATTGACGCTGCGATATCGGTGGGAGCCCGTGGAATTAAGTTCATTAAAAAAGCAGCTTCAAGAACACCTCGGCGACGGCCTCGTTCTAATAGTTGGTTCAGGACTATCCTGCGCGGAGGGCGTTCCCGGGATGGGCGCGCTCGGGCACCATCTTGTGACCCACATACCTGCCAGCCTGTCTCCAGATGACAACAAACTTTGGGAGGAAATTCACCCTCTCATCGAAAAGGATGGGCTGGAAGCTGCGCTCCTAAAACATGCGCCCACGCCATCGCTCGAAGCAGCCATCGTCCAGAGCACCGGCGATTTCATCGCTGCGGCTGAAGCGAGCATCATCGCGGAGGTCTTCAACAATACGAGAACGCTTCGACTTACCAAGCTAATCTCGCATTTGCTGACGCCTGATTCCGGCATCCCGATCGTGACAACGAACTATGATCGTCTTGCCGAACTGGCCTGCGAGGAAGCTGGACTGGGCGTCGATACCATGTTCTGCGGGCACTTCGCTGCACGCCTTGCTCCCAAGGATAGCTTGTGGAGCTTTTGCCGGAACGTGAAGCTGGTTGGTAGGATTCCGCGATACAAATTTGCGCCGAAGGCGAACGTCTTCAAGCCGCACGGCAGCTTAGACTGGTACCACCGTGAGGGGAATCCGGTCCGTTTTGCTGGAAGCCTGCCCTTGCCACGGCTGATCATCACGCCCGGTCTGAATAAGTTTCGAAGCGGATATGAAAGCCCTTTCGACAAGCATCGAGAAAAGGGAAACGATGCCATCGATAAGGCGCGACGCCTTCTGATCATCGGCTACGGCTTCAACGACGATCATCTGGAAACTCACCTTACCCCGCGTATCAAATCGGGCGTGAAGACGGTGATATTGACCTATGGGCTTTCCGCTAAAGCGCGGGAAATAGCGATCAGCAACAAGAACGTGATCGCGGCCGAGTTCCACGAAGAAGCTGGCCTCGAAGGTGCCCGCTTCATCATTGACGGGGCCGAGATATTTTACCCCGGTATCGACTACTGGGATTTGGATGGCTTTGTGAACGGAGTTTTATCGGCATGACTGGTCCGGCGCTCGAATTTACGCAGAACGATGAAATCGGACGAGTTGCTGGGGTCGATACCAGTCGGGTGGCTATCGACGTTACGAATTCCGAAATGTTGACCCGTGTCGGGATCGGTCAACTCATCGCCATCAAGGGGGCCACGCAGGCTGAGTTCCTGATCGGGATGACTGATCGGGTCACCCGCTCTCTTCGTGAGGAGCTTGCCGATCCTGGGGCTGACGAGTTCGGTGGGCTTACTGTTTCACCCGCTGACCACATGCAGGCGTTTGTAATCGGCACCTACCGCACCGTCGATGGCGACAAAGCCGATACTTTCAAGCGCGGTGCGGACAGCTTCCCTCAGATTGACCGCACATGCTTCGTCATCGAAGGCGGAAATTTGCAGCGGTTCATGGGCATACTAGGCGCAGATCTCTCCGAAGACGAGCGCCTGAAACTCGGCACTTTTGTCGCCGACCGGAGTGCCGAAGCGATTGCAAGCGGCGACCGCTTTTTCCAGCGCCACGCTGCGATTCTCGGTAGTACCGGTTCCGGTAAGAGCTGGGCGGTCGCCCTCATTCTCGAAAGAGCAGCTAAGCTCAAATTCCCTAATCTTGTCGTATTCGATATGCATGGGGAATACGCGCCGCTTGCAGACAAGAGCAAAGGCGGGTTTGCCCAACGCTTCAGGATTGCTGGCCCGGGCGACCTTACAGCTCCGAAGGATGATGCTCTCTTCCTGCCATATTGGCTTCTGAACCGCGATGAGATGCTATCCATGATTTTGGATCGCAGTGACCAGAATGCACCAAATCAGGCGTCTCGCTTCACCCTTCATGTCCGCGAATTGAAGGGAGCTACCCTAGACACAGCAGGCAAAGGCAAGGTCAAGGAGACCTTCACCGTCGATTCTCCGATCCCCTACGCGATTAATGGGTTGGTCGACCGCCTGAAGACCGACAACACAACTAAAGGGGTCGGGAAGAACAACGCTCCGGTTAAAGGAGAATGGGAAGACAAACTGACGCGCTTCATCTCGCGCCTCGAAGCGAAGCTCGATGATCGCCGCTATGGGTTCATGTTTTCACCGCCGCCCGAGGCGCTCGACTATGGATGGCTGGCGAAGCAGATTGTGAAGCTGCTGCGGGCCGATTCCGGCAATGGCATCAAGATCATCGACTTTTCCGAGGTGCCGGCCGATGTCCTACCGGTCGTCACCGGTACACTTGCCCGCCTACTCTACGACGTCCAATTTTGGATGAAAGCAGAGTCGCGCACGCCGATTACGTTGCTGTGTGATGAGGCCCATCTGTATCTTCCGGTGAAGGATGACGCCGATGCCGTGCAGCGGCAGGCTCTCTGGTCATTTGAAAGGATCGCGAAGGAAGGCCGAAAGTACGGCTTTTCTCTGCTTGTTGTGAGCCAGCGCCCATCAGACGTCAGCCGCACAATTCTCTCTCAATGCAACAACTTCCTGGCCCTCCGGCTCACGAACGACAGCGATCAAAACGTCATCAAACGATTGATGCCCGACTCTCTTGTCGGGCTGACCGCGATGCTGCCGCTGCTCGATAACGGTGAAGCCCTGTTGCTTGGTGATGCGGTCCTGCTCCCGACACGGATCAAACTGGACCAGCCTCAGGTGAAGCCCGACAGTGCCACACGAGACTTCTGGAAGGAGTGGGGTTCGCTCCAACCTGACGAGAAGCTGCTTGAAGCTGCGGTTGAGTGCCTACGCAGCCAGTCGAGGCAGAGTTGATGTCGGAACAATCGGGCGATGGCAGCCTACCCGCTGACAACCGGTTATCCCCGATGAAGATGGCGGATGTTATCCTGCTTCCCAGCAACGATGACCCCGCGATCACCGACGTCCTGTTGAGCGCCGACATCCATCAATTTGAGGCGATGGTCGGCGAATCTGGGCGGCGGCGGCAGGTTATTTGTTTTTCCGCCGGCGCTCCAGAAGTGTCCCATTGGGCTGGCGACTATTTCATAATGATCACGCCGATCGCGACAGCGCTTATCGCAGCAGCGGGAGCGTGGTTTGCATCAAAATCTGGCCGGAAGGTCCGATTGCGGGTCGGGGATGTCGAGGCGGAGGCCTCAACTATCCAGGAGGTTGAGCTTCTCGTCAAACGCGGCTTTGAACTGCGAAAGACGCACACTTCGTCCAACCCGTGACAGGATCGCTGCGGGAGGCTTTACGCGTACGATATGCGGCAATGATCACTGTTCAACAGAAGCAATGTCGATGTGCGCAGGCACCCGTTTCGCCGCCTCAATACATGTTCACCTTGGTAAAAGGTACGTCCGCCTGCGGTTAAGGCCAAATGTATGAGACAACCGATCTCGATTGCGCGCAGCCCCAGAGGGCCGATAAAGTCGATCGGCTTCCAAAGCTGCGATAATACGTGCCCGGAACGTCCGCTTTTCCCGCCCAAGCCCTTCAAACCGGACGGAGCAAAATGTCCCACGGGCGGCCATCCGCCACGCCCCCGTAGGGTGCAGTCTACGCGGCTAGGGCGAGATAATTGATCCTAATTTCGCAAGCCTTCCGCACGCGGTCGCGTAGAAGCGCGACGCGATCTGCTATCCATTCCAGCTCTTCAGCCGAGATGACATATGATCGAGAATATCTTGCCTTAACATAGGCGTCTCGTAGCAGCGAATAGCAACGCTTCTGAAATCTAGTCTCACGCGACCAAACGGTCCGCAAAATCGGCTCAATTTCTTCGGCCATGTCGCGCAAACGATTAAGGTTGTGTGTCTTGGGAGAATAAAGCGTTCTCACCAAGAAAAGGCAGTGATAAAAGCGCTCTACTGCTTGATGGAACAAGAATGCAGCTTCTTTATTCCACCCTCGATCAGAATTTTCTTTCGCATTGACGTAAAATCTTTCTGCACTCTCAAACCATTCTTCAAAGTATTCACGTGTCTCTTGCAGAGCCTGCTCCGGCGAAAGCGGTTGTGGCTGAACGAATTCGTGTCCAGGCTCCTCGAACAGCGCAATTCCGTCTTGGAGAATGTCCATGAAGAAATACCGCCCCAACCGCAGCTTCTCATTCACATCATCGAGACTGTGAAAAATCGGCGATGCCAGCGTTCTGAGATGCACACCTTCGGAGAGGTCCGTAATCAGTTGGCTCTCGGTTTTCTCCCAGAACTCCGCGACGTCAGTGAGGTCTTCATGGTTCACAACGATCAACAGATCGAAATCGGAAAAGTAGCGGCCGACCGGATCTTCAACCCAGTCGCCGCGGGCATAGCTGCCGAACAGGATGATCTTGAGCAGCTTCGCCGATCTGAGATGCGGCTGGGTCCGTCTCGCCGTCGCAAAGGCGAAACCTTCGCGGATCACCTTCACCACATGGGCGAGTTCCGCACGCTTGCCTTCGGGGAGATGGTCGAGACTGGTCTTCATCTTCCTAGATTCGCCGGAAATTGCCGCCGTGCCAAGCCAAAATCGCTCGTCAGGCAAGCCGACCCTCCCCACCCGGAGAGATGAGGCCGCACGCTATTGCCGTTTCCTGCTCTGAAGGAAGGATCGGTCGGTTTCGAGGTAGTTGGCGACGATCGCAGGAATGAGATCGCCAACGGAGACCTCCTTTCCGTAGGTAGAGGCATATACCGCCGCATATTCCAGGAGTGTCTGGTGGAGATCCGGCAGCATGGACACGGACAGCTTGACCGGCGTACGATCGGGAAGCGGCGGAAGCTTAATGGCGGACATGTCAGTTCTCCTTGTTCCAGGGCTTGAGGATCAGGTCCTGCCGGACGATCAGACGCACAGATGCGCCTGGGCGGACGGTGATCGAGGGCTGCACGTCGAGATTGCGCTGCGTGATCTGGTCGCCTGCCCGCGCCGTGCTTGTCTGCGCGGAATCGCGCAGCGCGCGCACCACGTCGCTTTCGCCGGAGATCGATAGCTCCGTCCCGACCCCCAGCAGGGTGGAAAGCAGAATGCCTTGGGCAAGCCGACCGGTATGGTAGTTGGTACGGTCGGCAAGACCGCCCTGCCCTGCCGCATCGGTCGCCGGCATGTTGTCGAGTTGCAGCGAGCTGCCGTCCGGCATGATCAACCGCTGCCACACGACGAGCGCGCGGCTTTGACCATAGCCGACCGCGGAATCGTATTTCCCGATAAGGCGGCTGCCCTGCGGGATAAGAACGACCTGGCCCGTCGCCGTATCGTAGGCGTTCTGGGTGACCTGTGCGATGACGATGCCGGGAAGATCGGAATTGAGGCCGGTGATCAGGCTCGCGACGACGACACTGCCCGCCGCGAGGGTATTGGGCGATGGCGACGGTGACAGCAGGTGCGGGTTTACATCGCCGCGCGTATCGAGCGTATCCGCGAACTGCTGCCTGCGATCGCTCGGCACCTGCGCGCCGCTCGGCTGCGTCCCGGCATCCGGACTGCTGGTATCGGCGGATGGTGCCGCGATGGACGCCTGAGCCTGCATGGTCGTACCGCTGACTGCGACCAGCGCGGATTGCCTGGCCGTCTGCAGCTCCGCAGCCTGCCGGTCGGCCGCCCGCGCGGTAGTGGCATCGTCCTCCCGCGCCCTCGGCATGTCGGTCGCCATCCCCCGCTCCTGGGCACGCAGGATTGGCCGGCCAAGATCACCCGGTAGCGGTACCCCGAGCTTCGGGACATCACCATAGGTCCTGGGCAAAGCCTCGACCGCGTCGGACGATGGCAGCGGGTTCGGTCGGGACAGTTCGCTTTCCTGCGGCGCCCGGGAAAATATCTGTGGCCTCAGTGCGATCCAGCCGACGCCGGCAAGCGCGAACGCCCCGACCGTGCACCCGGCAATGATCACCTCGCGCCGAAATCGGATGGCGCGGGGCGGGCGTGCCCGGATCGCCAGCGTTTCCGGATCGACCTTGGGCTGGCCTGGGGCGGGTTCATCTGCAGCGCCCGCATGCCCTCGTGTCTGTTCATCGGCTTTAATGGAGGGCTCCTGCGGCAGCGCCGCAGGTTGATCGAGGTTGTCGTACGTTTCCCAAGTCATCGCCCTGCCTTTCCGGCGACGCCACGCTCGATCCTGACGACCTGCTGCTTCTTCGTGCCGAGCCGCAGCTCGGCAGTAGCGAATATGCGATCGACCACGTAGAAGCGGCCGCGCATGCGGTAGTTCACGAGTTCGGCGCCGCCATCGACGCCGATCACGAACAGCGGCGGCGCGTCGTCGACACCGATCTGCGCAGGAAACTCGATGAAGGTCTGGCGACCATCGTCGAACGCGCGCAGCGGTCGCCACGCGGGCCTGTCGCCGGTGATCGCGTAACCGAAATAAAGCTGCTCCAGCCCCAGCCCGGCCGCAACCGGGCGCACGGCATCGGCGGTAGCCTCGGCGCGCTTGACCGCCAGCATCTCGTCCAGCGGGTAGTTCCACGACAACGCCACCATCCCGGCCCCGACCTTGCTGGTGAGTTGCAGATGATAGGTCCGACGATCAGTTGTGATCACGACGTTGGTCGCCAGATCCGCGCTGAACGGCTTGACGAGGATATGGGTTCTCTTCTCGTCGCCGCTGCCGCTGGCGGTATCCCCGATCGCCCACCGCGCGGTATCGCCTGCGGCCACCGCGATCAGCGTTTCGCCCGGCTGCAGGACGATATCGGTGATCATGCCGGGCTCGACCCAGGCGCGGTAGACCGCGCCATCCGACCACAGATAGACCTGACGCGTGTTCACCCAGGCGGATGGAGACGGTTCGACCGGCGCGATCCGGGCGGAAGGCGGGGCCGAACTCGCCGCCCGGTTCACGGTATCAACCGGCCCATGACCGCCCGTGACCATCGCGAATGCTGCAAGGATATGCGTGCTCATGGCAGTGTCTCCATTGATGCGGAAGAAGATGGGCTGGCAATTGCGGTACCGGCTGTTCCGACCATCGATTGCCCCTGCGAGGTCGGCTGCGGGGCGGGCTGTGGCGCGGGCACCGTCGCGCGATCGGCGGTTTCAGACGTCCCGTCGAATTCGCGGCTCCAGTCGATCGCGTCGATGTAGATGCCGAGGGGGTTGCGGCGCAGCGTATCGGCGTCGCGCGGGGTCTTTCGAACAAGGGTAAGGATGCCGGTCCAACGGCTCGTCCCGTTCCGGCTGCCGCGTTCGAAGGCATCTTCCTTCCACTTGACCTGGAAGCTGGTCTCCGATGCGCGCACCACGCTGGTCACCTGCACCGTGACGGTGCGTTCGCCGATCCGGGTCAGCGCGCCGGATGTGCGGGCATATTCGCTGAGGAACTTCGCGCCGCGCTGGGTCGTGAAATCGTAGGCCTCGAGCCAGTCGCGCCGCGCGATGACCGGGTCGAGCGACACGCCGCGCACATGCGACACGAACTTGGACAAGGCCCAGGCGATCTGGGGGTCGGTCGGCGTATAGGACGCGTCCGCCTCGGACAATGCGCGCGGCTCACCGAGGCGGTCGATCGCGACCACGTACGGGACCACCCGGCTTTGCCGCGACTGCCACAGCAGACCGCAGGCCATCACAGTGGACAATGCGAGCGAACCGAACGCCATGAAGCGCCAGTTCCGCGCCTGGACACGGGAAGCGCCGATGCGCTCGTCCCACACCTGTCCCGCACGTTGGTAGGGGGTCACGGGCGGCGGGGTATGCCCATATGCCCCGGTGCTGCGTTTGAAGCGCATGGTCTAGTCGTTCCTTTCGTTGATGTCGGGAGTGAGGGAACCGCCGCCGCGATCGCCCTGCTGGATCGCGTGGACGGCAAGCTGGCGACGATGACGGGAGAGCTGCTGCGCCTGAATCGCGCGCGCCCAGGCGGGCGGGGTCTCTCCCCCACTGGAAGCCGGTGGGGGAGAGTTCGAACCGGCGAATGCCTCGCGCGCGCTGTCGCGACCCTGCGCCGCGGCGTCGCCCAGGCCCAGCGCTCCCGACACCCGGTTGCGCGCAGCGTTTCCGGCAGCCCTGGCAACGCCGCCAAGGCCGGATCTGATCGAGGCATTGCCGGTGGCCTGCTGGCCCATCGAAAAGGCTGTCGCCGCTCCGGCACCCATCGAGGTGCCGGCCCGCATGCCGCCTAGGCCAGCCGACGCGGCGAGGCGCGCTCCGCCGATGGCCGCTCCGCCGCCGACCATGGCCGCAGCTCCCGCGCCGGCGACGGTTCCGAGGGCGGCGCCGGCGCCAAGCTGCGGAGCGCCCGAAGCGAGACCACTGGCGACGGAGGGTGCGAAGATGCCCAGACCAAGCAGTGCGAGGCTTGCCAGCACCAGGCTCATGGCCTGCGCGATGCTGGGCTCCTGCCCCTGCAGCCCGCTGGTGAACTGGTCGAAGAAATTGGAGCCGATGCCGACGATGACGCCCAGCACCATGACCTTGATCCCCGAACTCACGACATGCCCGAGCACGCGCTCGGCAAGGAAGCTGGTACGGTTCCACAGCGCGAACGGCACGAGGATGAAACCCGCCAGGCTCACCAGCTTGAACTCGATGATGCACACGAACATCTGCACGGAGAGGACGAAGAAGGCGAGGATCACGATCAGCCACGCGACGAGCAGCACGACGATGGTCAGGAAATTGTCGAAGAAGCTGGTGAAGCCGAGCATCTTCGAGACCTGATCGAGCATCGGCCAGGCTGCCGAGAAGCCGATGCCCGCGAGACGTCCGGGCTTCAGCAGATCATCGGCGCTGAGCGTGCCGCCGCCGGCGGTCAAACCGGCCTGCGCGAAGGAACGGTAGATGATGTCGGAGAGCGAGGAGAACGCGTTGATGATGTAGGCAAACGCGCCGACGTAGAGTATCTTGCGTATGAACCGGCCGAGCACGTTGTCCTCGCCGCCGAGCGTCCAGAACAGCGCGGCGATCGTCACGTCGATGCCGATCAGAGTCGCGGTCAGGAACCTCACGTCGCCGCCCAGCAGGCCAAAGCCGCTGTCGATGTAGGCGATGAAGGTCGCCAGGAACTGGTCGATGACGCTGAGATCGTCCATTCGTCGTATCCTTCCGTGCGGATGATGGCCCGGGTGTCGTGGGGGTGTCGCGGGAGCAGCCGGGGAGGCAGCGGCCACCCCCGCGACGCGGCGACGGCTGGGGATTACCGTCGCCGCAAGGTCGCGCGGTCGCCGGAAGCCTCGCGCCATGCGTCATCGCCGGCACCCGAAGCTCGCCGTCGACCCAAGCGGTGGATCACTTCGGCGTGTAGGCGGTGCCACTGCCGAGGAACTGCCTGGTGGCATTCTGGGCCTCGGCCTGGGCCTGGGTTCCGTTGGCGCCGTCGAGGGTCTGGGCGCGATACTGCGCGGCCATCATTTGCTGGACCTGAAGCTGCTGCTTGACGACGAGCGCGAGCAGCTGGTTGGTGGCCTGCTGCGCCTGAAGCGATCCTTCGGCGCCCTGGCTGCGCTCGACGAAGGTCGCGAGCGCGGTCCTGTCGCTCTCGATGTTCTCGGCGATCTGGGCCTGGATGCCCGCCGTCTCGCGGTAGGCGGAGACCTGCGCTTCGAGACGCGAACGCGCCGCCGTGACGTGCGCGTCGAGTTTGAGCGAGCGCGCGAAGGCATCGGGGTAGAGCCGGCTGAACTGGCTGTCGACATCGGCGACGCGGAACTGAATGCCCTGTGCCCTGCCCATCAGGCTGTCGATCTGCCGCAGCGTCTGGGTCAGCGTCTGCAGCTCGGGAAAGCTGATGGTGGAAAGGTTCTTGCCCTGGTTGATCAGGCTCTGCGCCTGGTTCTGCAGCGACTTGATCTGATTATTGACCTGCTGCAGCGTGCGCGCGGCAGTAAGTACATTTTGTGCATAGTTCGACGGATCGTAGACGACGAGCGCATGGGCCGGTTCGCTGCGCAAGGCGCAACCGACCGTTATGCTGGCCCCGGCAACGGCTGCGAGGAATGCCAGTGCGGGCCATGCGGTGAGCGGCGTGGGGCGTGCGGCGACGAGGGATTTCAGCGTCACTGGTCTTCTCCTTGGCTGGAAGGTGGGGAATTGCGCGAAAACACGGCGCCGAGCTCGGCAGCCCACACCAGGCCCCGGCTTTCGAGAAAGCGGGCGAGGAAATGGTCCCGGCCATGGGCTGCCAAAAGCCGGTCGATCAGAGCCTGCGTCTGCGGGGCGGAAGACCCGCACAGGGCCAGCGCGACGTCGCCCAGCCCCAGTTCGAAGAGCCGGTTGCCGCGCGCGGATTGCAAATAGTATTCGCGCTTGGGCGCCGCGCGGGCGATCAGTTCGATCTGCCGCGCATTCAGCCCGAAGCGTTGGTAGGTTTCCCGGCTCTGCGGTTCGAACGCCCGGTCGTTGGGCAGCAGGATGCGCTGGGGGCAGCTTTCGAGCACGGCCGGGGCGATCGTCGAGTTTGCGACATCACTCAGGCTCTGGGTCGCGAAGACCACCGACACGTTGCGCTTGCGCAGGACTTTCAACCATTCGCGGATGCGCGCGGCGAAGAGCGGGTGGTCAAGGAATATCCAGGCCTCGTCGAGCACCAGCAGCGTCGGCCTTCCGTCGAATCGTTCCTCGAGGCGGTGGAACAGATAGCTCAGGACCGGCGCGACGACACCGGGATGGCCCATCAGCGCCTCGGTCTCGAAGCACTGGATTTCGGCGAAGCGCAGCCCGTTCTCGGCCGCATCGAGCAAAGCCCCGTAGGGCCCGTCGATCGTGTAGGGCGAGAGCGCGGTGCGCAGCGCGTTCGACTGCAGCATCAGCGTAAGGCCGGTGATGGTCCGCTCGTCCGCCGACGCGCTCGCGAGACTGCCGAGCGCCGACCAGATCTGGTCCTTGATCTCGGGGGTCAGGGTCACGTTCTCCTGCGTCAGCAGACCCGCGATCCACTCTGCCGCCCAGGCACGCTGGGACGGTTCATCGATATCGCGCAGGGGCTGGAACGCGATGGGAAAATCGCCATCTCCGTCCCCTTCGTGCGGATCCCCACCATCCCGACCGGGCTCGTCGCGGTGCCCGCCGCCGCGTCCTCCCAGTCCCAGGGCGTGGTGCGCACCCCCGCAGGCCAGGACAGCGGCGCGCGCCGAAAAGCCCTTGTCGAAGATATAGACCTGCGCATCGCGATAACGGCGAAACTGCAGGACCATGAGCGCGAGCAGGACCGATTTGCCCGCTCCGGTCGGTCCAGCGATCAGCATGTGACCGACGTCGCCGACATGAGTGCACAGCCGGAACGGCGTCGATCCAGCGGTTTGCGCATGCAGCAGCGGTGAACCGCCAAGGTGCTCGTTGCGCGCCGGGCCCGCCCAGACCGAGGACAGCGGCATCAGATGCGCCAGGTTCAGGGTGTGGACCAGCGGCTGGCGCACGTTGGCGTAGACATGGCCCGGCAGCGAGGACAGCCACGCCTCCACGGCATTTATCCTCTCACGGATCGTGGTGAAGCCGAGACTGCCCAGGATGCGCTCGACGCTGCGCATCTTGGCCTCGACGCCATCACGGGTCGCGTCGGTCAGGGTGATCGTCGTCGTCAGGTACCCGAAAGCGACATGATCGCCGCCGAGCGACTGGAGCGCCAGGTCGGCATCGAGCACCTTGTTGTCGGCATCACTGTCGAGCAGCTGGGCGGGCGTGTTGTACAGGACCTCGCGCAGCATCGCGGTCAGCGACTTGCGCTTGTTGAACCATTGCCGGCGCAGCGAGCTCAGGACCTTGGTGGCATCCGCCTTGTCGAGCGCGACGAAGCGCGTGACCCAGCGATAGGCGAAGTCCTGATGGTTGAGCGCATCGAGGATGCCGGGACGGCTGACATTGGGAAACCCGAGCACCGAGACGGTGCGCAAGTGCAGATCACCCAGCCTGGGTTCAAGCCCGCCGACCAGCGACGTGTCCACGAGCAGGCCATCGAGGTACATCGGCGTTTCGGGAACGGCGACGCCATGGTGCCTCTCGGAGATCGTGCCGTGCAGATAAGTCAGGAGCTGCGCGCTGGTGAGCCCGCGGACTTCGGGCATGAAACCGGACAGGAGATCGAGCGCGCGGTCCGTCTCGGCGACGAAGCCCGCGAGTTCCTCCCGCCAGTCCCTGCCCCTCGCATCGTCCGCCCGCTCGACCAGTCGGCGACCCGCCGCATCCTGGCTGTCGGCAGGCGGCAGCCAGGTCAGGCCGAGGTAATAGGCGCTTTCATAATGCATGCCCGCGGCGAGAAACGCGGCACGGCGTTCCTGCTCGACCAGCCAGCTTGCGGCATCGGGAAATGCATCGTCGGGGTAGCGGTTCGCCTCGCGGCGCTCGGCCTCGAAGAACAGCGCCCAGCCAGAGCCAAAACGGCGTAGCACGTTGTTCATGCGGGCGGCGATGGAAACGAGCTCATGCTCGGTGGCGGATTCCATGTCCGGGCCGCGAAATTCGAGGACGCGCAGGAAGCTGCCGTCCTTGTTCAGCACGACCCCCGGCGCGACGAGCGCGGCCCAGGGCAGATGATCGGCAAGCCGACCGGGGCGTGCCCGGTATTCCGAAAGGTTCAGCATGCAAGGTATCCCTTCTGGCGGAGATGGCGCAGCAGGACGGGCGCGAAATCGGGGTCGTGGCGGGCCGCGAGGACGGCGAGGCTGTGCCCCGCCGCCCAGATCAGCGCACCGGCCAGCCACTGCTGCAGGCCGAGGCCAACGGCTGCGGCGAGTGTGCCGTTGACGATGGCGATCCCGCGCGGTGCGCCGCCGAGCAACAGCGGCGCGCCGAGACTGGCATGGATAGGCACTTCGTACCCCTCCACGTGCTGGCCGCCGCCCTGCGTCGCACCGCCTGGCATCAGACCAGCGCTCCGCCGCCGAAGCTGAAGAACGAGAGGAAGAAGCTGGAAGCGGCAAAGGCGATCGACAGCCCGAAGACGATCTGGATCAGTCGGCGAAAGCCCCCGGCCGACTCGCCGAAGGCCAGCGTCAGGCCGGTGACGATGATGATGATCACCGCGACGATCTTGGCCACCGGGCCCTGGACCGATTCCAGGACCTGCTCGAGCGGCTCCTCCCACGGCATTCCGGCGCCGGAAGCCCATGCACGGCCGGGCAGCGAGGCGGCCAGCGTGGCGGCGAGCGCCGCGGGGGTCAGCCGGTGGAAGGTGAGCCGCTCTAGGCCGAGCTGTGCGGCCGCGGAATGGGCGCGGAGCGAATGGAATCGCGGTGCTGTCATGTCATGTCTCCTGTTCGTCGAGGGGTGGAAGAAGGTCGGTCAGGCGGTAATCGCCGCTCGCCGGGTCGAGCCCGTCGAGATGCGCGATGGCGGTGATCCGGCGCGCGGTGCCGCGGCCGGACAGGAACACGACGAGATCGATGGCCTCGGCGATCAGCCGGCGCGGCACTGTGACGACCGCTTCCTGGACAAGGCTCTCGATCCGGTGCAGGGCTGCGGCGGCGCCATTGGCGTGAATGGTGGCGATGCCGCCGGGATGCCCGGTGTTCCAGGCCTTGAGCATGTCGAGCGCCTCGGGTCCGCGCACTTCGCCCACGATGATCCGGTCCGGCCGGAGCCGCAGCGTCGACCGGACGAGATCGCCGATGGTGACGACGCCGGCGCGTGTGCGCAGCGCCACGGTATCAGGCGCGGGGCTCTGCAACTCGCGGGTGTCCTCGATCAGCACCACCCGCTCGTCGGTCGCGGCGAGTTCGGCGAGCAGCGCATTGGCAAGCGTGGTCTTGCCCGAGCTGGTGCCGCCGACGACGAGAATGTTGCGCCGCATCCGGACGGCATCGCGTAACATAGCGGCACCTTGTGCGCAGACGATGCCACCTGCCACGTAATCGCCGAGTGCGTGGATGCGCGAAGCCGGCTTGCGGATCGCGAAGCACGGCCCCAGCGATACCGGCGGCAGGATGCCCTCGAAACGCTCGCCCGCGCCCTGCCCGTGCGCCGGCAATTCCGCGGAAACGATGGGGCGATCGCCGTGGACCTCGCTGCGCGCATGGGTGGCGACGAGCCGCACGATGCGTTCGACCTGGTCGGGCGCGAGCCAGGTCCCGGTCGCCACTACGCCCTGCCCCAGCACGTCGAGGCGCAGCATGCCATCGGGATTGACCATTATCTCGACGACGTGCGGATCGCCCAGCGCCGCCTCGATCGCAGGCCCCATCGCGCTGCGCAGCATGGCGCGCCGACGTACCGCCGAAAGGGTCTCGGGAGGATTCCCGCTCATCGTGCGGGGCCCCCGTTCACGGATGGTGCCATGCCGGCGCCGGTGCTGTCGCCCGTCCTGCGCGCCTCGAGGGTGCGATCGCCCGATGCAACCCTGCGCGCCACCTGGGTGAGAAATGCCTCGAAGCGCACGGCCCCGGCGGCGCGGCGTGCATGGTCGTCGTCCGCGAGCGGCGGATTGATCGCGAGCTCGTAGCGGATGAAGAGCGCCAGCGTTTCAAGCTCGATATGGCTGTCGCGCACCAAACGATCGAGCAGCGCGATCACCCGGTCGAGGCGCGGACCGAAGCGGTCGTCGAGGTCGCAACGGTCCTTCCGGCCCAGCCAGTCTTCCAGGGCAGTCGCGAGGAGATCGGAGCGCGACACGCCGGGCCGCGCGGCAAAGGCGAGGAAACGGTCGCTGAGCGCCTGCGACAGGAACAGCTGGTGGCGGACCTTGCCCTTCACGCTCACAGGTCCAGCTCCATGGTGCTGGGCCGGCTCGTGGCAAAGCCCTCGGCGTGCTCGACGGCATAGGTGACGCGCGCCAGACGGTTCTGGGCGGCCTGATCCATGCCGCGCTTGTCGGCGGCGGGATCGTCCACCTCCTGATCGAAACCCAGCGCATCGGTGGCCGGCGGCGGCGCGGGCGGCGGGGTCATTTCCTGTTCGGGCTCAACCGCTTCGTCACGCCCGCCATCGTCGGCAGGCGTTACGGTATCGCCCGGCAGGACCAGGCGGGGATCGACCGCGCGGCTCTCGCCGGCCCAGTCGTGCGCGCGGTTCGCGGGACGGTCGGCGAACCCGCGCTCGCCCAGCGTCGGCGGCGACGTGACCCGCGAGGAGAATACCGGGTCCTCGTAATAGCGCAGCTTGCCCGCCCGGATCGGCGGCATGCCGGAGACCAGAACCAGTTCCTCGGAAGGCGGCAACTGCATGACCTCCCCCGGGGTCAGCAGCGCGCGGGCGGTCTCCTGCCGGCTGACCATGACATGGGCGAGCCAGGGAGCGAGCCGGTGCCCGGCATAGTTGCGCATCGCTCGCTGTTCGGTCGCGGTGCCAAGGGCATCGGAAATGCGCTTGGCGGTCCGCTCGTCGTTGCTCGCGAAGGCAACGCGGACATGGCAGTTGTCGAGAATGGCGTTGTGCTCGCCGTAGGCCTTCTCGATCTGGTTGAGGCTCTGGGCAATGAGGAAAGCGCGCACGCCGTATCCGGCCATGAACGCCAGGCTGGTCTCGAAGAAGTCCAGGCGGCCAAGCGCGGGGAATTCGTCGAGCATGAGCAGGAGCTTGTGCCGCGGCGAGCCGACATCCCCTCGCGCGCTCGCGCCATGCAGTTCCTCGGTGAGGCGCCGACCGATCTGGTTGAGGATCAGGCGGATGAGCGGCTTGGTGCGGCTGATGTCGGAAGGAGGCACCACCAGATAGAGCGAGGCGGGATATTCGCCTTCGACGAGATCGGCGATGCGCCAGTCCGACGCTGCGGTCACGGCGGAAACCGTGGGGTCGCGATAGAGCCCCAGGAACGACATCGCCGTGGAGAGGACGCCCGAGCGTTCGTTGACCGACTTGTTGAGGACCTCGCGCGCGGCCGATGCCACGACCGGGTGAACCCTGGGCATCTCGGCGTTTCCGAGATGGTTCGTCGACATCATCGCGCGAAGCGTCGCTTCGAAGGGCCGCTGGGGATCGGAGAGGAAGGTCGCGACCCGCGAGAGGGTCTTTTCGCTCTCGGCGTAGAGGATGTGGAGGATCGCGCCGACCAGCAGCGAATGGCTCGTCTTCTCCCAGTGGCTGCGCTTTTCGAGGGCGCCTTCGGGATCGACCAGGATGTCCGCGATGTTCTGGACATCGCGCACTTCGTTGGCACCGCGCCGGACCTCGAGGAGAGGATTGTAGCGCGCCGAGCGCATGTCGGTCGGGTTGAACAGGAGGCAGTGCGAGAACCGCGATCGCCAGCCCGCGGTCAGGTTCCAGTTCTCGCCCTTGATGTCGTGGATGACGGCGGAACCGGTCCACCCCAGCAATGTCGGCACGACCAGGCCGACGCCCTTGCCCGAGCGGGTCGGCGCGAAGGCCATGATATGCTCCGGGCCGTCATGGCGCAGGTACCGGGCGCCGAGCCGTCCCAGGAACACGCCGCGCTCGACGAGGAGCCCGGCCTTTCGTGCATCGCCGTGCGTCGCCCAGCGCGCGGAGCCGTAGGTGGTGACGTGGCCTCGCTGGCGCGCCCGCCAAAGCGATCCCGCCACTGCCGCGCCGCAGCCGACGAGACCGCTGGCGGCCGCGATCGCTCCGGCTTCGTCAAAGACCAGCGGCGCGTAGGCATCGAACTGGAACCACCACACGAACAGCGCCCAGGGGGCATAGACCGGGATACCGGCGATGTGGCCCCAGGGTGCGCCCAGTTCGGGCTGGTAGGCGAGCGCCGAGGCCGCCCACTGCGTCGCGAACCAGATGCCGGCGACGATGATCGCGAGCACGACGACGAACTGGCCGATGAGGAGCTTGGTCGGTGTCACGGGTGCCTCCAGCGGCGATCAGCGCCAGCCGATCGAACCGGCCTGAAGACTCCCGCAGTCCGGCTCGCGGCGACAGATATCGGCAGGTGCCGTGGGGTGCCTCTCGGGGGACTTTCGCAACCGTCGCCGCCGGCGCGGCCGCGTTCCCAAGGATGGGAGAGCGGAAATGCAGCCCGATCCAGGCGACACGATTCGCGCATCCGACGGCGGATTCTCGCGTGGAGGCAGGTGGCACGCATAGGGCAGGAAGGTTGCCAATCCGCCGCCGGTCACCCGCCACGCGGCGACGCGGCGACCAGTCCGTGACGCGGGCGCCGAGCCAAATCAGTTCATCATCGACGATTCGTCATCGCTCGGAATGGACCAGGCTGTTCGATCGCGGCGCGCCATGGCGGCCTTCGTCCGTCACTGCGCATGATGCCGAGATCCTGTCAGCCCGCACGCCACTCGCCGCGGTCGAGACGTCGAGGGAAGCATCCGCTGGTGCAATGGAAAGTCGAAGGCTCCACACTGAACGAATGCTTCACGAGGCCATAACATCGGACTGCACCTTACCGAATTCGCCGCAGCCCTCAGATGAAGCGGGCCAGCCCGGCGACTGCAGGAAGAATCCTTATCCAGGCCGCGCGCGCGGATCATCCGGAGCGAGTAGCGGCAAGTATTTGACCTGCCCGTATTTACATCGCGAATCGCGCAGCCCATGACCTTCGTTCCGGGCACGCGATCAGAGGTACCATTGCCATGGCCGACACCGAACATTCCGACGTCACCGCGCTTACTGTCGAACTGCTCAGCGCATACCTCAGCAACAACACGGTCGCGCCAGCAGATCTAGCCGACCTGATCCGCTCGACGCGCGCGGTACTGGAGGCGCCGGATGCGCCTGCACAGGCCGAAGAGCCCGTCGAAGTGCATACGCCCGCCGTCTCGGTGCGAAAGAGCCTCGCGAACCCGAACCACATCCTCAGCCTCATCGACGGCAAGCCGTACCAGACCCTGAAACGTCACCTCGCCAGGCATGGCCTCACGCCGCAGGCCTATCGCGACCGCTACGGCCTGCCCGACAGCTATCCCATGGTCTCACCAAGCTTCGCGGACCGGCGTCGGGAAATCGCCAAGACCATCGGGCTGGGCAGGCGTGGCAGGGCGCAGGCCGCTGCGGCACCGGTAACGGAAGCGCCTGTATCGGAACCACGGGTGCCGGAAGCAAGCGTCGCCGGAGCCGAAACCGCCGCCCCCGGAACCGTCATACCCGATGCACCTGTCGCGAAGGCCGCAGTGAAGGCTGTAGGAAAGGATGAAGGGAAAGCCTCGTCTTCGCCGGCTGGCAGGCGGACGCCCAAGGCCGCCGCAACACCGCCGGCGCCCAAGACAGCATCGCGGACCCGCACCCCGCCCCGCAAATCCGCGGCAGCCAAAACACCCGCCGAAGCCGGGCCCACCCCTGCCCCCGCAGCGACACCGCCGATCGATGGTGCCGCGACGGCGCCTGCGGCCGTAGCCGTTCCGGTCAGGAAGCCGCGCCAAGCCCGTGCGGAAAATCCGTCGAAGGTCGCTGCGGCAAAGCCCGGCGAGGCTGCCGTAGCCCCGGCGGTCAAGGGGGGCAAAGGCAGGGGCCGCGCCGCCTCTCCGGCTACGGCGTCGGCGACACCTCCGGCCGCTCCGGCAGCGACTGATGGTCCCCCCGCCAAGCCGACCCGCGCCGGCCGGCCGAAGCGTGCGATCGCCCCGGCAGCCGCGCCACCGGTGCCAGCCGAGGTCGCATCCCCGCCGGCCGCGGTGGTTCCCGATACGGCCTCCCCGGCGGAAGGGGCGAAGACGAAGCCCGCAAGGAAGCGCACGGTGCGCATGGCCCGGCCCAGAGCTGAAGCCGCTGCGACCGAAAAACGGACCGGTAAACCACCGAAGGCCTGATCCGCCGCCCCCTTGGCGCGCGCGTTGCCCGTCGGTGATCGTGCAAGACACACTCGCTTCGCCGCGCTATCGCGCTTGCCCCCAGCGAGATCGGGACCGGCTTCACCGGCGCGGGATTTCGCTGGCCTCAATGCAGACAGGAAGAAAGACATGAACAACAACGACCTCGCCGACACCGTTGCCGGTGCCGCCGGTATCTCGAAAGCCGATGCGCGTTCGATCGTCGATGCCGTCTTCGCCGCGATCGGCGACGCCGCCGCCAGGGGCGAGGAAATTGCGCTCAACGGCTTCGGAAAATTCAAGGTGAAGGATTCGCCCGAACGCGAAGGCCGCAATCCCAAGACCGGCGAGGCCATGACCATCAAGGCTTCGAAAAAGCTGTCCTTCATCGCAGCCAAGGCGGTCAAGGACAAGCTGAACGGCTGAAGCCTGGCGAGCCCGGTTCGCGCGAACGCGAACCGGGCTCGCCGACGCCGTGGCCTGAACAGGATCGGATCGGAGGAAGTCACCGGCGATGTTTCGTTTCCTCACAGGTTCCCTGCTGCTGCTCGCGGCGCCCGCCATCCGGGCCGAAGAGGTGACGGGCCTCGCCCGTGCGATCGACGGCGATTCGCTCCAGGTCGGTGACCGCGAGATCCGCCTCTTCGGCATCGACGCCCCCGAGTATCGCCAGACCTGTCGGGACGGCATCGCCAACTGGAGCTGCGGCAAGGATGCTGCCGTCGCTCTGCGCACCCTGGTCGATGGTCGAGGCGTGAGCTGCGAGGCGCATGCGCGAGACGTCTACGGGCGAACCGTCGCGACCTGCAGGCAGGGCGGTCTCGACGTCGCCCTGGAAATGGTGGCCCGTGGCCTTGCTGTCGTGCTCGAGGACGCGCCGACCGCCTACCTCGACCGGCAAGCCGCGAGCAAGGCGGCGCGTGCCGGTATCTGGGGCTCGCAATTCGAAATGCCCAACGCTTATCGCGCTGCGCACCCCCGCAGTGACGACGCCGGCCCTGTCCGGCCCGCTACCGCGGCGCGCCCGGCACCATTCACGCGGAGCCAGCCGAAGACCGGACCTCAGGGCGCCATGTGGCAGAGCTGCGCGCAGGCGCGTGCGGCAGGCGCCGCGCCGGTCCATCGCGGTGAGCCCGGATACAATCCACGCCTCGACGGCGACGGAGACGGCATCGCCTGCGAGCCCTATCGCCAGCGGCGCTGACACCGCGCGTCCCACCAAGCGGCATCGGCGCTTTCCATGCACTCCGCCGCCGGCCCGCCCCGGAGATCTGGCATCCGACATCCGGCATTTCTACATCCGACACTCAACTTCCTGTTCGCCGCTCAGCTGATTTCCGGCCCCTGGCGCGATTTGCCGAACTGCCAGTTGATGCCGCCCTCGCGCATCAATCCGCCGCCTTCCTTGCCGATCTGCTTCTCGAGAACGGGCCGCCAGGGCACGAGCGTGAATTCGCGCGACTTCTCGACGAGCGCATAGCTCGCCGACAATCCCTCGACACGCCGGGCGATCCGTCCCTCGATCCGGGTGCCGACCCGTGCCTCGGCGAAGTCCTTGTCGAGCTCGCGGGCCAGCCCCGAAGCGAGCCGCACCAGTTCACGGCGCTGGAGCTGCGCCAGCGCATCGCGGCGCATCCCGAAACCGTTGGGACCATCGGACGCCAGGTCCTGTTCGATCAGCCACTGGCGACGTGCCGCCAGCCCGCTTCGCACCTCCTGACCGAAACCGCCCTCGCGCACACCCGCAACCGAGGGCTGCGCGAGCTCGCGATCGAGCCAGGTCACGCCCTCGCCCCGCGCCAGCTCGGCCAGGGGGCGCGCGGCGAGCACTTCGATCGCGACCGGACGCTCGCGCAACCGCAGCTCTTCGAACCTCTGCGCCCTGGCGAGATGATCGGCGCTGATCGCCCAGCTGCCATCGACCTCGCGCGGCCCGGCAAGCCCCGCCCGCCGCATCGCTTCGAGGCGTCGTTCATGGGTCTCCGCAAAGGCATAGGTCGCGCCGGGATCGTGGCGCAGGTGCGCGCGCTGCGAGTAGCGGCCGCGGTTGCCGGCCGCGACAGCAACGATGGTGCGATCAACCTCGCGTACCCTGGCCTCGAGCGGGACCACGCGGACAAGCGCGCCCGAAGGCAAGGCATCGTTCGCACTTCCGGCACCAATATCGAGGTAGTGCGAGCGGCCATCGACGCCGTCCACGATGAGGTAATGGCGATCGCGGTGTTCGTCCGCGAGCCCGCGGGCAACGACCCGGCCTACCAGGGGGCCGGCATCCGGGGTGTGGATCTGCTGCTCACGCTCGAGGCGCAGGCGGGTCATCTCGCGCTGCATCAGGCGGATCACGTCGCCGCGCTCTCCCATGGCGCGCAGGCTCGCTTCCATGTCCTCGCTCAGGCGCCATGCGGCGCCGCCCGCCGGCTCGGCCAATTCCATGCGGGCAAGGGTCTGCAGCCGTCCGGAATCGAGAGCATGGAACACCGGATCGCCGCCCCGCGGCATGACACGGCGATCCGCGTCCATGCGCGCGAGCAGGCGGCGGTCGATCGACGTCAGCCGTTCCTGATCCACTTCCCGGGTTAGCCGCGCCTCGATCTCGTGGTCGAGCCTTGGCCCGAGATCGCGCGTCACCATCTCGATCGCCCGTTCGCGCAGGCCGTGGGCGATGTACTCGCGCGCGATGACGAGGTCCTTGCCCTTGTCGTCCACGCCGCGCACGACGATGTGTGTATGGGGATGGCCGGTATTGTGGTGGTCGACGGCGACCCAGTCGAGCTCGGTCCCCAGGTCCTTGCCGACCTCGCGCATCAGGCGGTGGACGAGCGGTTTCAGGTCCTCGTAGCGATCCCCGTCCTCGGCCGAGACGATGAAACGGAACTGATGGCGGTCATCCTGGCAGCGGGCGAGAAAATCGCGGCCATCGATCCCCTCAGTCACTCGATCTGATTCCAAGCCTGGCTCTAGCCCTGATCCAGAACCCGGCCGATGGCCCTGCCCAGTCATCGCAAGGCGGTCTCCGCCACCCTGTTCGGGCCCGTAGAGGTCGCCCGGATTGCCGTCGCGGGTCACACCGTCGCGCTGGATGTAGCGCAAGTGCGCCCGCGCCGCCCCCAGGCCCCTACCGCGCAGGCGCACCAGGCTGGTCTTCACCACAACCCGCCTTGCGCGAAGCGAGGAGAGGGAATCGCGGGTCGAGAGCAGTCGCCCGACGCTCGCGCCCCGCCCGATCCGGCGTCCGCTGAAACGGGAGCCTGAGCGCCTGTCGATCCCGGCATGGAGCCCGGCAGACACAGCGACGCGGCCGGCATAGCGGCGCGCGCCCTTGTCCGCGCTGCCCTGACGGCCCAGGCGCGGTTCGAAATCGTCGTCACCCATCGCGGATGCACCGACCCGAGGCGGTCTCGCATCGGGCAGTCTCGCCGCGGGCAATCTCGTAGCGGTCCGTGCGAGCCGCGCCTGTCTCCCTGAAAAACGATGTGCAGACAAAAAGTTGCTGGCTCGAAGAGACACAGCTTTTATCTTGTTGTCGCCCCTTTTCCGCTCCCCGTTTTCCCCTGTCGCTTCCTGTCCCGCCGCCATACGAGAAGGCGGTGCCGCGTGGACACCGCCTCCTGGAGACCGGGACCTCACCCGGCCCGAACCCAGGCCCGCTCCGCTTCGATCCGGTCTGCGTAGGCCCGGTGACCGATGACCCCGTGCGGATCGCCTTCGCCATCGACGATGAGCGTGGCGACGTACCAGGCCTGTGCACTGCCGGCCTGCCCGGTCGTTCCCGGGCCGGTGCCCAGGACCGCAATCCGGTCGAGTTCGACCCGGCCGCCATCCTCGTCGCAGTCGCTATCGTGGCCATCGTCGAAGGCACATTCGTAGCGGCCCAGCCAGCGTTCGCCGACCCTTGCCTGCCACAGGAAATCGCATTCCTCCGCGTCGAGAAACCGCTGCGCCAGTGCGCGCGAGACCCCGGTGCCGAACTCGATCTCGAGACCATGGACCAGGGCTTCCCAGACAGGGTTGCGGTGCCCGGTCCGAGTGACCGGATCGCTGCGGGTGGTAACGGACGGGATGATGCGATCGATATGCATGACACGTTCCTCGAGTGACCGTTCCCGGTAGTGGGAACAACCCTCCCGAGACGGGCGCCGCGCCGGCTGTCAGGGCCGATGAGCGAAGCGAAGAGCCGCGAAGCGGACGTGGGGGGAACCGATTTGCGCAGCAAATTGGGGGGTACCCGCGGGCCTTGATAGGCGGCGCGGCGCCCGTCACACTGGGAGGTGACTGACGAGCTTTCCCCCCTCTCGTCAGGGCGCGACATCGGAACCTCGCGGCCGACGTATCGCAAAGAGCGGATCCGGTTTCGTGCCCGGAGGCGCGCCCTCATCCGCCCACTTCGTCGATCCTGTCGCAGGGGCTTTTCCGGCCACCACAGCAAAGACCGTCGCGACGCCGTCAGGGTCGGTTCGCGCCAGTTCGCCGCGCCGTCGGTCTCGCGCCTCCACAGCTTCATCAATGTCGTCGGGACCGCTGACCGAAATCCTGGCGCGATCCGCGGGAAACACCCCGGTCGATCCATGCCACATCCCCCCATGCGGCAGTGCCTTATGGGTCGTTGCCGGTAGTGGACCTGCGGCGGGCGCCCTGTGCCAGCCATCGCCTCCCGGCGCCGTACGCCGGGTGACCCTGCCAAGATAGGCGCGGGTCTCGGCGGGGAGCGTTCCGCCTGCGAGAAACCGTTCATAGCGGCCGGGCCCGGCATTGTACGCCGCGAAGAGCCCCGGGAACCCGAACCGGTCGTGGAGCAGGCGCAGATAGTAGGTGCCGGCAAGGATATTGTCGCGCGGCTCGTCGGGATCGTCGCCCAGATGCAGCTGCCCGCGCAGTTCCGCCCAGGTTCCCGGCATGAGCTGCATGAGACCGATCGCGCCTTTCGGGCTGCGGATCGGCCTGCCGTCGATGGTCGCACGTCCCCCGCTCTCGGCCCGCATGACCGCCTCGATCCACGCGGGCGGGACATCGAAACGTGCCGAGGCTTCGGCAATGAGCGGCCGCCATCGACCGATGTCCTGGCCCCTTGCGCACGGCACGATCGCCAGCCCCAGCGCGATGGTCGCGGCGAACCGGCGAAGGTGCAGGACACCTCGCGCCATGGGTCGCGACGAGCGCCGTGCCGGGTCCTGCACCGAGGTGATCTGCCGATCGCCGGGCCGCGACGCGGCATGGCCCGGCAGGCCCGTCAGCGCGCCCAAAGCAGGTCCGCCAGACCGATGATCTCGGTGCCTTTCGTGATCCCGAAATAGCGGCCGTCGAACGACCATGCCGAACCGGGCATCACCAGCAGGTAGTCGTCGCTGCCGAGCCGCAGGCATCCGTTCCACCAGGGCAGGATGCTCCGGGCACGGTCGCGCACCAGCCTGCGGACGAGCGGCCTGCCATTGAGCCGCACCATGTCGCCCGCCCCGCAGATCTCGTCTCCCGACGCTGCCGCGACCCGCTTCACCAGCGGCACATTGGCGGGAAGGTAGCGGCGCGATGCGGCCAGATCGCGCCACGGCGGCGGCAGGCGCGCGATCACCATATCGCCGCGATGAAAGGGCTTCACGCGGGGTCCAGGGTCGACGGAATAGAGGCCCACCGGCGCGCTCGAACTCGCATTCCACACCAGCCGCGGTGCGGGCGGGTAGACGATCGTCCAGTTGACGGCGGCTGCCAGCAGGCCGAGGGCGAGACCGTATCGCCGCCACAGCCGGCGGTGGCGGCGACGGCGCGCACGGGCAGCACGCAGGTCCGTGCCCCATGACAGCAGTGGACGTTCCCCAAGGGAGGTCCGGTGGATGCTCATAGCGCAATCTCCCGCCCGGCGTTGGCGACACTCCAGGCATCGAGCTCGTCGATGTGGTACTGCACGTAGCGGCTGTGCCGCCGATAGATCGGCCCGTCGCCGCGTCGGCGCATCCGCTTCAGCAGGCGCGCAGAAATCTTGAGGTAGCTGGCCGCCTGCTCGGTGTTGAGGAAGGGTGAGCCCTGCTTCGCGCGGCGCGCGCGATCGATCTCGTCGCCACTGTCCATGGATATCGGTCCTTTCGATCCGGGCGGCCCCGTGCCGCCCGCCAAGGACACTCGATCTGACCCACGTTTCCCCGCCCGGGGAGGGTCGCAATCGGCTATACGCGATTCCGACCCTCCCCCTTTCGGGCGGACCTGCGGCGGGCATGTCCACCTGCCCGGGTCGCTGCCGATGAGGGATTGGGGATGCCGAACGTTGCGCCTTGGGACGCCGGTCGATGTGCCCCCCGCGCCCGGGCGGGCGCGGGGGACGGCGATCAGTCGGCGGGGTTCCAGATGATCGCGAAGGCATCCTCGTCGTCCTGCCCGGCGGCCCGGCCCAGGTTGGCGTAGATGCGCCGCGGGCCGAATTCGGGTGCGGCCAAGCTGAGCGACACGTAGTCGTTGCCCGAGGCTTCCGAGCGGCGCAGCCACCCTGCCCCGACCTCGACACCGGCCGAGACGACGCGGTAGTCGGGATGGGATTCGGCGGTCTTGCGTGGGTTGGGAGCGATCTCGATCTCGGCGCGGATCGAGAGGGTGCGAAGCTGGCCCTTGAAGCTGCGGCCTTCGCGGGTGACGTATCCGATGGCAGGCATTGAACTTCTCCTTGATCATCGCTTTTTCCGGACCATTTCCGGGCGATGGGCACGCCGTCCGGGACGCATTGGGCGGGACTGCTGACCGCAGGCCGAAGCGGAGCGGAGGACCGGAGCGGGCCGGGTTATTTGAGAGCGAAGCGGCCGCGAGGAGCCCGCTCGCGGGCGGGGAAATAACCCGGCGCGCGATGGTTCGGCAGGACCGTCAAGCGTTCCAGGTCGATGCCCCTGGAGCCGGGAATGGGTGCGGAGACATACGGCAAGGAGACTTGGGTGCCGACCATACGCCGCTCGCCCTGCCGCAGCATCAGACGCCACCGCCTCCCCATCGGCAACGCCCGGAGTCCACCGCCTTCACCCACCGGAAAGGATCCGCCGCGCCCGGACGGAACGCCGCTGCCGCGCCGGTGTCGGGACATGTTGGGGCATGGCGGGGGCATGCCAGGAGATGCCGGGGCAGGATAGGGAAGGCAGGCGCCGCCAAGCCGTTGCAGGCGGTCAGTTGCGGGCGATCAGATGGGGGCGGGCGATTGCGGCCAGTCAGTTGCGAGCTGTGACCGGACGTGTCTCGCCGCACAGGCTGCAGGTGTCCTTGCGGCGCTCGAAGCCGTTGCTTCCGGCCAGTTCGCGGGTTGCCTGGTCGACGTGATGAAGCATTGACAGGCCCAGCGTATGCGCAACGCATTCGTCGCACACGGGCCTCGGCGCGAGACGCACCACCAGCTTTTCCACGTCATCGCGTATCGTCATGTCTATTGGCCCCTGCCGCTCGCCTGTGCCACCCCGGATGACAAACGGCAAATGGCAAACTGCAAACGGCAACCGGGCCGATGCTCGGAGGGGAGCCCGGCGCGCCGGGGCGCAACAAGCCGGGGCGCTACCGACTGGCGCCGACCGCGCTCCGGCCCGCCGATCTTTTCGGGGCAGCGCGCCGAAAATCCGGCAAGAAAGAGGCCCGATCGTCCGCAACATCCACGGAAAGGACGGGACCCGGCATGGCGCCGCGCCTCGTCCTTTCCGTCTCAGCCTCCCTGATTCTTTCCTTCCGTCTCCGGCGCATCGGCTCGGGCTTCCGATTCCCCCGGCCCGTGGGCCGGAGGAACCGACAAGCCCCCGCCTCAGGCGGCGAGGGACGGATTATCCGGCGGGTAACCGTCAGACTGCGCCGCGAGGCCCTCGCCTTCCGGCGCCGTGTCGCTTTCGGCGCTGTACCCAGCGCCTTCATCCTGCATTTCGGGCGCCTCGATGGGAGGCGTGACCATGCCGTCAGTCGCGGCATGACCAGATTCGATGCCAGTTTCGATGCCAGTTTCGATGCCAGTTTCGATGCCAGTTCCGATGCCAGCGCCATTGCCGGTCCCGGCGCGATCGTCCTCCGGGATTTCCGCGCCAGTTTCTGCGCCGGTTTCTGGGCCGGTTTCTGGACCAGATTTCGCGTCCGCTTCTGCATCGGATTCCGGGCTGGGCTCATGGAACTTCGGACCGTCGTCTTCTGGCGCGGCCAGGGCGTGGGCCTCGACCGTGCCGACGCCGCCGCGTCCGGTATAGGCGCTGGGCGGAAAGGCCATCCAGCGGGGCACCCAGCCCTCGGGACAGACCCGCCCGTTCGTCCCGGCCAGATAATCGCGGATGATGGTCTTGAGGGTCCGGATCTTTTCGGCCGCGTTGGCCGAGGCGACGTCGGGCCCCGCCACTTCGGCGAGCATCGCCAGCAGCACCTCGCGGTCGCGCAGGGTTTCGAAGAAGGCATCGTCCGCCTGCCACCACGTCGCCATCGAGACGCCGAGTTCGACGCCTGCGGCCTCGGTTGCGGGCGATCCGGCGGCCAGCGTCTCGCCCATGACGACCGCGACGATGTCGAGCACGGCAGGGTCGGGCAGAGCCAGCAAGCGCCGGAAGACAGCGCACAGCCCCTGACCGGCGTTGCCTCCGGTGACGCTGGGTTCCTCGGTATCGAAGCCCATCTGCGCGAGCACCGCGCGCCGCCGCTCGTCGAACACCGCCTCGGCGCGGCTCTGCTCGAGGCTTTCGCGTGTGGCATCGCCGCGCGCGGTCTGCGGCTCGCACGATACCCGCCACAGCGGCGATCCGGCGATGGCATGCGCGACCATGAGCCGCAGCGCCGCGCCGGGCCGCTCCAGCATCGTCGCGCGCAGTGCCGCATGGCGGTGCAGGTCGATATAGGTGCGGGTCGGGGTGGTGATCTCCGGGCTCGGCATACGACCGCCGGTCCCCTCATCGCCGTCTCCGGCCGCGATCCCAGTACTGCCCCCGGCACTGGCCGCCTTCGCCTGCCGCGCCGCCTCGCGCGCCGAGAGATAGCCTTCGTGGATCACGACCTCGCCGCTGGCGCACACGTCGAGGTAGACGCGCCCGCCCTTGCGCTTGGGCGTCTTGACGTATTCCCATGCGTGGAAGTGGGTGTCGGGCGGGACGATCACGGCATCGCTCCAGCCCTGTTCGATGCAGGCGGCGGCGCGCGCTTCCACCTCACGGTTCTGCAGCGCCCAGAAGGCATCGGCATCGACGAAATAGCTGTCCTCGCCGAACAGGTCGGCGACACAGGCGAGGCCGCTGGCCTGTGCATCGAACAGCGCATGGCGCAGCGGGATCGACTGGCCCGAGAAGAGCCATCCCTTGAGGCGGAAGCCGGTCGGGGCGTAGCCGTCGGGATCGTCGAGCAGCGCCAGCCAGGCCTTCTGCTGGCTCTTGGACGCCATGGTCAGGTGGCGCACGGTCGCCGCGTCGATCTCCTCGCGGCGATAGAGTTCGCGGATGCGCGGTAGGAGGTTGCCGAGCGCGAGGATACGCTTGACCGCGAGGTCGGGCAGACCGAAGGTCGCCGCGATGTCGGCGGGCTTGCGCCCTTCGCGCACCAGCCGGATGAAGGCTTCCCAGCGTGAGACCTCGTCGGGCTCGAGCCGCGCGCAGTTCTCGATCAGGGAGGCCTCGACGGCGTCGGCATCGTCGCCGTCCTCGAGGATGGCGCAGGCAATCTGCGCGACGAGCCCGTCGGGATCGTCACCCGGACAAATCGGGGCGGTTCCTGCGATCTCCTGTCCGGCCTGCGTTTCGGCACTTTCCCGCGCCTTGGCGCGTTCGTCCGCGACGATCCGGGCGGCGTGGAAGCGGCGACATCCCGCCACGATCTCGTAATGGCCCGCTTCGCAGTTGGGGCGGACGAGGATCGGCTGGATCACGCCGCGTGCGCGCACCGTGGGCAGGATGTCGGAAACGTCGGGTGCCTTGCGCGCATAGCGCATGTTGGTCTTGCTGACCGAGAGGTTGTCGAGCGCGATGAATGCGAGTTTCATGGTTCGTAGTCCTTGTCGTGGATGCCCGCTCGCCCGTTCGGGTCGAACGGCGAGGCGCGAGCGGGCCGGATCGGCGGTTGACGACCGCCAGCGTCATCGGCCCCGCGTCAGATGTCGCGGGGCAGAAGCCTGAGGGCCGCCGGGTCCTCGGTGGCGAGACTGCCGAGAAACTCGGCGGCCTCGGGGATCGAACCGGCAAGGCGCGATGCCGCCGCCCAGATCGAAAGCCGGTGGCGGGTGGCGAAGGCGAGGTCGCAGGCGATGCGCAGGCCCAGCGGGAGCCGGACCCCGGCGATCTCGCGCAGCGAGAAGGTGCCCAGTTCGGGGCAGCCAAACCCGAGGTCGGCGAGGCCGAAAAGCGTGTCCTCGTCGGGAAACAGCTCGGTGACCAGCCAGACCGCCCGGCCCGCCGGATTGCTCAGGCGGGCGACCGGGATCGGATCGAAATCGGGATCGCGGACGCCGGAATCGAAATTGGCGACGAGCCGCGCGCGCATGGCGTGTGGCAGGAGGGTCATGTCCCGGCCCTCCCCCCATCGGCATCGACACCGGCATCGGCTTCGGCTTGGCCTTGCGCCTCGCGGCGGGCCAGCAGCCAGTCGGCGGCCTTGCTGGCAAGGCTCGCCGCCCGGAAGATCGCGCGACTGTCCTCGCGCAGCACGTGCAGCCATGCACCAATGTAGTCGGCGTGGCGCACGGTGGGCACGATGCCGAGCGCGGCGCACAGGAAGGCCGAGCCCATTTCCGCGACGAGTTCCTCGCGGGCATAATCCTTCGATCCGAACGGGTTCGTCAGATAGCGCGCCAGCCGCGAGGCATGGCCGGTGGCATGGGTCAGTTCGTGAAGGCAGGTGCGGTAATAGTTCACCGGCACATGGAAGGCGTGCTGCGGCGGCACCTGCACGAAGTCCGCGCCCGGTGCATAGTAGGCCTTGGAACCGCCAATGCGGAAATCCACGCCGCTCGCGGCGATGACCGCTTCGGCAACCGGTACGATCTCGCGTTCCGGCAGCGCGACCGGCTCGCGATGCAAGTGCCCGAGCCCCTCGCATTGCGCCAGATTGAAGACGGTGAAGCGTTTCAGGAACGCAATGCTGCGCGCATCCCCCCCTGTGTCGCGGGCGCGCTGCTTCTCGGCTTCGGGGGTGAAGCGGTCGGCGTAGACCACCGTGGTGCCCTTCTCCCCCTTGCGCACGTTGCCGCCTGCGGCGAGCGCCTGCCGGAAGGTCACCCAGCCTTGCTGCGCCCATCCGTTGTCGATGACCGCGCTCCACAGGATCAGGATGTTGATCCCCGAATAGGGCCTTGCGGTCGCGGCATTGCGCGGCAGGCCGGGCATCGGCGCGCCGCCGTCCGCGCCCCCAGTCCCCCACGGCTGCACCCATGGGATACGCCCGCCCTCAAGGTCGGCGATGATCCGCCGCGTCACGTCGCCGTAGAGGTCACCGCGCACGGCTCCGGCACCGCTTCCGGGACCGGTTCCGGCGTCCCGGTCTGTCCGGTTCGCGCGCGTCTCGCTGTCCGCCGCATCCGGAGCCGCAGGTCCGCCATGCGGGATTTCGCGCATCTCGCCCCCCGTATAGCCCCTCGCGCCCGCTCCCCGCCCCGTTGCTCCCGCTCCCCGGCCCCTGCTTCCGTTTCCGTCTCCACCGACACTCGCGCTCGCGCTTCCGTCCCGGTTCCTGCTCCGGCTTCCGTTCAGGCTCCGGCCGTTCACGGCCCTCCCCGGCACCGAGGCCTTCGCGTCTCCCTGTCTCGCAGCACCACCCGCGTCGGTACGCGGCCCATCGATCATGCGCACAGCTCACCTCCTGCCCCGCCCGCAAACCACCATGGCCTCCCCCGGCGAAGCGGGGGTGGGCGGCGACAGCGACCGGCAGGTCCGCGCACAAGCGCCGCCGTGCATCCAAGCCGGGGCCCCGCCGCCAGGGCGGCGGGGTGGCGCAGGACCGGAACGGCAGTGGAGGAGCCGCGCGAAACGCGGCTTGCCGGCGGTGCGAGCGGACCTAGAAGGGAGCCGCGCCCACCCGCGCTTCGTCCGGGATGGCCGCACCGAAACGCCGCGCGCGGCCTCGCGCGCGTCCGCTTCGGGGGAGCCCGCGAGGGCTTTCCCGCCAGCGCCATGCGATCGTTACCGGATGGCCGGGATCCGGAAGGGAGCCCGGGCTCGCGGGGCGGCCCCTGCGGGCGGTCAGCCCGCGCCGCTGCCGCGAGCTAGAGCGCGGCCGCGCCGCAGGCGCGGGGCGCCTGAATGCACGATTTACCTGTGGCACACTCGGGCGGATCATTGATCCTGGCAGAAGCGATCCTGTTTTGGCCCACGAACCCCTGGATGGATTGACCATGCGCCTGCAGTCCGCCCTCTCGTTCCTTGTCGACGAACGCGATGGGACGATTTCGAGTGGATGAAGTCGGCTTGCGGCGGGCCTGCCGGAAAACGAGTTTCCCCGCTTCGTCACCAAACGGGCCGGCATCCGGGTGGACGTCTCGAACCCGATCCGGAAAAGGCTGCGCGCAACCAGAACGGTCACCGGGGCCGAGCCTATTTGTGCCTCCTGTTTCCGAGGCCTCCTCCCAGCAGGCTGCGGTACTCCCCGCCCGCCAGCCGCCGTGCATCCGCGACCAGCCGGCGCAGCCGTGACCGCATTGAATCCGAAGCGCCCCGCCATCCGGCTTCAATGCTTCGCGCACCGAACAGCACGGCGGCGATCTCACGCTGGCTCGCGCCCTGAGCGAGGCCATCGTGTACCCGCAGTGCCACGATCAGCCGCCTCGATCCCCTGTCCCTCGGATAGAGCGACGCGGTGAAGCGCTGATGGCTGACGAACGAGATCAGGCGTTGCAGCGGAAGGATCGCCGCTTTCGCCTGCTGCAGCCCTTCCTGCTGGAAACGCAGGACCACCGCCTCGGACCCGGACAGCGATCCATCGGTGATGTCGAGCCTCACGCGCCGCATCCCGTCGGAAAGCACCGCATGTTCGCGACCGTCCCCATCGACCGCCACGCTCATCCAGGGTGCTAGCGGCGCCAGCACAAGCGAGGCGGGATCGGCGGGATCGGCCGGCAGGGCCTGGGCCCTGAGCGTGCCGGGATCGAAATCGGCACGCCAAATGATGCGGGCCGAGCTGGCGTGCCGGTCCGGACTCTCAGCGAAAGTGCAACCCCCAGGCGGCGGGATCGGGCGCGATGCCCGTCGTCGCGCGGCTGGCCACGAGGTGCCAGGCGCGATACTCGGGGTCGCGCCGCAACCACTCCCACATCAATCCACCGCGATCGACCTGGGACAAGCGCTCGTAGTAGGTGTCATCGTGCCAGTCATGCGACGGCGCGTCCGGCAGGATCACGCTAGTGGCGCGCTCTTCGCGTCGGAGCAGGCGATTAACCACTTTTTACCAAAATGGGAATTGTTGGGCGATACCCGCGCCCTTGTGTCTGTTATACTTCCATAATTCGTCCAATTCGTGACGGTTCGCGCCCGATCGCAGCGTGAGAAACTGCGCCCGGGCCCTGGCGAATGAGGAAGGACGATCGCTGGAAGCACGGGGTCAGGAGAGACCGCCGGCGGTCGTGAACGATGTCCATGATGTACGATAAAGTGCTCGCCAGCGTGCGCTGCGCTCGCGCCGTGGATGCGGCCAACAGCTTCGAGGCCCTGGCCGATGCCGTCGATGCCGCCGCCCGCCATCTCGGCTTCACGCATTTCGCGATCACTCATCATCTCGATGCCAGAAGGTGCGCCGGCAGGGCATTTCGCATCAACAACTACCCAACGACCTGGGTGCGCTACTATGATCGCCATCAGCTCTATGTCAGCGATCCGGTCCATCGCCTCAGCCACCTCGTCAACGAGGGCTTCACATGGTCGAGCCTTGCACGACGCGTGGCGCTTTCCCGCGCGGACCGACATTTCATGGATCTGGCTGCCCGGCATGGGATCGGCGACGGGTTCACGGTGCCGGTCCATATCCCCGGGGAGGCGGGCGGATCGGTGACCTTCGTCAACCCCGTGGGCCGGACGATGTGCGACCTCACGCTCATCATGGCCCATGCCATCGGCGAAACCGCCTTCGCGGCGGCCCGCCGCCTGTCGACGCCGCGCGGCCACGGTCCTGTCGCACGCGGCCGACCGCTGACACCGTGTCAGCAGGAAGTGACCTACTGGATCGCGCTGGGCAAGACCGATCCGGAGATCGCGATGATCATGGGCACGAGCCAGGAGACGCCGGGCAAGCACGTCAGTAACGCCTTCGAGCGGTACGAGGTGAACAAGCGGGCATTGCTGGTGCTCCGTGCGGTGTTCGATGGAACGCTCATCCTTCCGCAAATACTGCCGCACCTCTATTCCCCTTTCCCGGAATAACACCTCGCGGACATTGCGACCGACGCTGGACCTCCCAACACGGGAGGTCAGACGCAATGCTTCACGTTCTCAACCCATCGCCCTCGGTTACTTCGGGCGGACCAGCCGCCTTGCGCGAAACGACGCTGTTCGGCGCCATGTTCGAAGCACGCAAATCGGTATTCGTGGATCTGCTCAGATGGGACGTTCCGGTCCTTGCGGGACGCTACGAGATCGACCAGTTCGACGATTCCCACGCCCGCTACCTCGTGATTTCCGGCGAGGACGGGGCACACCGCGCTTCCGCACGGCTGTTGCCGACGATCCGGCCGCACATCCTCGACAGCTTCTATGGCGTACTGTGCGAGGCAACCCCACCGCGCGGCGACACGGTCTGGGAAATCACCCGGTTCTGCCTCGACCGTTCGCTGCGCGCCCAAGAGCGCCGGCAGGCACGTGACAAGCTCGTGCGGGCGCTGGTGGATCACGCGCTGGCGAGTGGCATCACCGCCTACAGCGCGATCGCCGAGGTGAACTGGTGCAACCAGATCCTCGGCTTCGGCTGGCGCTGTCGCCAGCTGGGTCCGGCCTGCCGGATTGGCGGCCAGACCCTCGCCGCGTTGCGGATCGAGATCGAGAGCGACACTCCCGCACGCCTTGCCCGTGCCGGCATCGGACAGGATATCAGGGCAGATACCCGTACCGCTGCCAGGGCGGCTGCGCAGGTTCGATGCCCGAACCCTCCCGGCCGCATCGTCGCGAGGCTCCAGTGAACGCGGGCGCGACGGCGGAACGGGTGCTCGATGCCTTGCGGCTTCGGATCATGGAGAACGGCTTTCGTCCCGGCGAACGTCTCGACGCTGCCGCGATCGGTCGGCAACTGGCGGCGAGCATCACGCCCGTGCGCGATGCCCTCAACCGACTGACGGGCGAAGGTCTCGTCGAGGCTCGCCACAGCGGCGGCTTCCATCTTCCCGCGCTCGACGAACCGTGCCTGCAGGACTATTACCACTGGGCGCAGCAGCTCCTGACGCTCGCCATTGCCAGCTGGCCGCCCGGCGGCCGCACCGCCCTCGGCCGTGCCGGGACAATGGGCGATGGTTTCGTCCACAGTCCCGATCCGAGCGATGCAGCGGAGCGGACGTCCAGACTGTTCACCGCAATCGCGCGCGCATCCCCGAACGCCTTCCATGCCGAGGCGATCGAACGCCTCAATGTGCACCTCCACGGCGTACGGCGGATCGAGGCCGAGGTGCTGGGCGACCCTCAGGATGAACTCGAGCCATGGATGTCAGCGATCGAAGCCGGCGATCGCGCCGCACTGCGCCGCCTGGTCGCATCCTATCATCGGCGCCGGATCCGCAGTGCGGCAGCGATCGTGCGGGCGCTCTACCGGCAAGCTTGAACGGGAGAACCGCCAACAATCTGCAAATCAGTTGCGTATAAAATTCGGATAAGTGTCACGGCCTCCTACCCTGACCATCGCCGCAATTCCGCGGCGACGTAAGGAGCATACGCATGGAACGCGATCATGACACGCAGGACAGTGTGATCGAGCTCGGCACGGCCAGCATCGAGACGCTCGGCCCCCAGGGCGGGATCGGCGACGATGTCCTCACCCAGCCCGTAGCGGGTCTCAGCGACGACTGAACCCGATCGCATGGAGGGCGCGGCGCCTGGCGCCGCGCCCTTTGCGCACCTGATCAGACGAGAGGTCCATGGGCATGGGCTATGCACTGCGAGACGGCGTGAGCTTTTGCGAGGTCAATGCGCAACTGATCTTTCTCGATACCCGGGCAGATCGCTATTTCTGCCTCGATGCCCTGCGGGAGGCCGAATTCCGGGCGCTGATCGAAAAGCCGGGACACCAGGCCGTCCCGCCCCGGCTCCAGGACGCGGGGCTGCTGATCGAAACGCCCGGTGCCGGCCACGTCGCCGCCTGCCCTCCGGCATACGCGCAAGCCAGCGTATTCGACGACACGCAGCCGCTGCGCCTCGACCGTCCCCTGCTCGATGCTCTCGTGAGACTTGCCTTGGTCCGGCGATCGCTGCGGCGCGGCGGACTGGGACGGATCCTGCATCGCCTGCGTCGCGCCAAGTCGAGACTGCCTGAATTCCACGACAGCGCCCTGCCTGAACTGGCGCGCCTGGCCCGCGATTTCGAGCGGACAGCGCGCCTTGTCCGCTCGCACGACCAGTGCCTGTCGCGCTCGATCGTGCTGACCCAGATCGCGCTTTCGCGCGGGCTGGCGGCGGATCTGGTCATCGGTGTCCGCCTCAATCCCTTCGCGGCCCACAGCTGGGTGCAGGCCGGATCGCACGTGCTCAATGACCGCATGGACTCGGTACGCACCTATACACCCGTGCTGGTTCTGTGAGCAGGCCGCGCTATCTCGCAGTCGTTGCCAGGCAAGGCGGCACGGCCCCTTCCCTGCCTGGGGACCTTCCCGCTCGCATCGGTGGCGATGCTCCCTGCACGCAGCTGCACACCCGGCGCGCCGCGATCGCCGTTCTGGGCGCACCCATCCTCGACCTTGGCGCCGGCGGGGTGATCGTCGGCGACGTGTTCGACACGGCGAGCATGCAAGCGGTATCCCGGATCAACGGAGCGTTCAGCGAACGCATCGTCCAGCACGGTCCGCGGCACCTGATCGAGACCTGCTGGGGCGGCTATGTCGCCTTTCTCGAGGGTACCGACGATACCCTGCGGATCGTGCGTGCGCCGCTCGGCGACCTGCCGTGCTTCCTGGTGGAGACGCAAGACGCCTGGATCCTTGCCTCGGACATGGATATCCTGCGTGACGCCGGCCTGTGGCAGCCGGCCATCGACTGGGACCAGTTGCGCATCCACCTCGCCGCCCCGGAACTGCTGGGACCGGCGACATGCCTTCAGGGCGTATCCGAACTGCGCGGGGGTCAAACCCTTGCCCTGTCCTCCCGCGGCCGAAGCGATTGCGCAGCGTGGAGCCCCTGGTCGTTCGCCAGTCGCCAGAACCATGTCGAGGATGCCGGCGAAGCCGCGATGCTGGTCGAAGCGGCGGTGCGCGGGTGCGTCGTTGCCCGAGCGCGCAGATTCCGGCGCGTGGCCCTGCTCCTGTCGGGCGGGCTGGATTCATCGATCGTCGCGGCATGCCTTGGCAATGCCGGCGTGGCGGTGGAGGCCCTCAACCTGGTGACCCGCGACGCGTCAGGCGACGAACGGCGCTACGCCCGGCGGGTGAGCGCGTGGATGGCGATGACCCTCCACGAGCAGGTCCGCGATGTGGGGCAGGTCGTCCTGTATCGTTCGGTATCGGCGCGGCTTCCCCGGCCCTGGGCGCGGGTGTTCTCGCAGGAAACCATACGCCTCGCCACGGCACTGGCCGATCGGACGGGCGCGGAGGCCATCTTCAACGGCGGCGGCGGCGACAACGTCTTCTGCTCGCTCCAGTCCGCAGCTCCGGCGGCGGATCGACTGCTCACCACCGGCCCCGGCCGATCGTTTGTCCGGACCGCGCTGGAAACCAGCCGGTTCGCGCCGGCGAGCGTCCTCAGCGTCATCTCGGATGCCGTTCGCCGGGCCTGGCTCGGCAAGCCGGCATTGAGGCCCGTGCGCGATTTCAGCCTGATGCCGCCGTCGTCGAGCGAGGGCGTTCCCGCACGCGACGACCACCCCTGGCTTCAGGTCCCTCGCGGCGAACTGCCCGGCTCCGCCGCACATGTCCGGCTGATCGCGATCGCCCAGGCCTATGTCGAGTCGCTTGATCCGCAGGATCCGATCCCGACGATCGCGCCCTTGCTTTCGCAGCCTGTCGTCGAGGCCTGCCTCCGGGTTCCTTCGTGGCTCTGGCTGGAGGATGGCCGCAATCGTGCCATCGCCCGGCGGGCCTTCGCCCGGGACCTGCCGATCGACATCCTCGCGCGCCGCACCAAGGGCACCCCGGACAGTTTCATCGCCGAGATCTTCGAGACGCATCGCCCGGCGATCCGGGCGCTGCTGGGTGACGGGCTGCTTGCCCGTCACGGCCTCATCGACCGCAACGCCGTACTGGCCCGTCTCGACGATCCGAGGCCCGCCCGCCATGAAACGTTCCATCGCATCCTCAAGTGCGTCGATGCCGAAAGCTGGGCGCAGGCATGGTCGTCATGAGCAGCGGATGCCGAAAGCGGCGGATCATGTCGGATCAGCAGCTTGGCTCACCGGTGCGCGTCTCCAGCCTGCGTCACCGGCTTGCGTCATCGGGCACGGCTTGACCGGGTGGTGCCAAAGCCGCGCGCATGGCCTCCCACCGGCGATACTGCTCATCCTTCGACGGATCGTCATCGCTGCGGTTCTGCAGCCAGAAGGTGAACCAGTCGATGTTGCGCCGGTAGATCGCCGCGCGATGCGCCGGTTGCCATTTCATGTGGTGCTCGCCCGGAAACACCACCATCTCGACTGCCTTGCCTGCCGCGCGCAGCGCGGTGAAAGCGGGCAGGCCGAAGAGGTATTCGTCGTCCGCCAGCTGCATGAGCAGCGGCGCCCTGATCCGCCCGGCACTGAGCGAGAGCGCGTAGGGCTTCCAGAAATCTCCGGAATCGTTTCCCGGCGCGGGATAGCCGATGCGCGCGAAGTCGCGCGCGACGCCGATGCCGCCATAGGTGAGCGTGTCGGCCTCGACGCAGCAGGTGCTGATGGCCGCCGCCGCGAACATATCCGAATTGATCAGCGCGAAGCGGACGCTCGAGGCACCATCGCTGAGGCCCGTCAGCCCGACCCTCGCCGGGTCTACGGCACCGGTGGCGATGGCCATCTTCGTGCCTGTTTCCAGCGAGGAGAGCAGGCTGCGCCGCTCGCCCCAGTCCTTCTGCATGTATGCGGCAAGATCGTACGTGGTCTTGAGATCGGTGCGCTGCGCGCCGAGCACCTGCGGCCGCTCGACACTGAGAACCGCGAAGCCGGCTGCGGCAAAGGCATGGATCGGATATTCGTCGCCGGTGCCGCCGCGCAGAAAGCCATCGCTGTGATACTGGACGACGACCAGCGGCAGGCGGGCCCTTCCCCGGTACCCTGGCGGCAGCACGAGGTCGCCCCATGCCTCGAGCCCGCGATCGTTCTTCCAGCGCAGCCGCCGCACCGATCCCAGGATCAGTCTCGCGAATTGCGGGTTGGGATCGAACAGACCGCGGCTGCTGCCACTGCGCAAGTCGATGAGGTCGAGATAGCGCGGGGTGGTGGCATTCTCGCGCAGGCAAGCCAGCCCCTTTGCCGCCATCACGCAGCCAAGCAGCACGTCGCGGGTACGCACGAGTGCCGCCGGTCCGGCCTTTTCGCCAGGGTCCCAGCGATAAAGGGCCGTAACCTCCTGCGCCCACCCCTCCCTGCGCAGGAACAGGAGGTCTCGGCCATTCCCCTCCCACCAGACCCCGATCAGGCCACCGGCACAGGCAGCGAAATCGCAGGTGATCCGGGCACCGTCAGCCCCGGTGATCGCCAGCTCGAGAGGCGCTGCGACACCGCCCCCGCGTCGCTGCACGACGGCGCGGCGGCCGTCCGCGGCCACGGCGTAGGGAAGCGACCAGCCGCCAGCTGCATCGACGGAGTCGGCTGCCGCCCGGGCCGCGCGTTCGTCGCTTCCGTCAGGGGAGATCGACGTGGCGACGAGAGGCGCCTCGCCCGGCAGCGGCCGCGAGGCGATATTGGGCGCGAAACGCGCATCGTATAGCCAGCCGCCACGCCCCTCGCGCTCGATGGCATCGTTGAGGGCCTTTGTCCCGGGGCGCGTGGTGAAGACGATGCGGTTGGTTGCCCCGTCCCAGCGCATCGACACGACATCGCCGGCCGAACGGGACACCATCCGCGCATCGCCGCCGTCGGCCCGGACCCGCCAGACCTGGGTTACCCCGTGATCACGGCGCAGGTAGGCGAGCCATTGACCGTCCGGGGACCAGACCGGGGTCACCACCGCCGGAGATCCCCCGGGAAAGACCATGCCGCGAATGGCCACCGGTTCGGTGATGAGCTCGCCGCCGTGGTCGACGAGCCGTGCCGAGCCCGGCTGCGCGATGTCGAGCACGACCACCCCCCGGCAGTAGGCGTTGTTCGCAGGGTCGGCCCGGTTCAGCACGAAGGCGATGCGGTCACCCTCGGGAGAAACCGCCAGCGGGCTGCGGTTGTTGACCAGCGACGCGTCCGGCTGGCCGATGTCGCGCAGCAGCAGAAGGTCGTCGGCGGTGACGAGACGCCGCGCGGCGGGGGCGCCGAGGCTCGCCAGCAGATCGTCGCACGCCGCCGCAGCCACCCCGGGCCACAGGCCGGCAAACACCAGTCCGGCCCTCCCGATCCAGGATCGATGCCTCACCACGATTTGGTCACCCCAATGGAGAGGAAGCGGCCGATCGCGGAATAGTTCGTGGTGTCGTATGCCGTCTCGTAATAGCTCGGCGCGACGATCGCATCGGGGCGCGCATTGAACAGGTTCTGTGCCGAAAGGTTCAGCGAAACCCCGGACAAGGGTCCGGCATCCCGACCGAACACATAATCAAGAGTCAGGTCGAAGGTCGTCATGCCCGCGACCTTCCTGCTCTGGCTCGCGCGTGCGTCCGTGACGCCGCCGACATGACTGACCGAAGCGTTCAAGGTCGCTCCCGCTGCGCGCCAGGTTACGTCCGCGCGGCTGCGCCAGTGCGGCGGATTGAAGAGCCGGCCCGCGAGCGGCATGCGTATCGCCTCCGGCGTCAGTTGCTGATGGCTCGTCAGATAGCTGGTGTTGACGACGACACCCAGGCTCCCCCAGTCGCCGATATCGCCCTCGTATCGCGCCAGCAGGTCGATGCCATGGATGTCCTGGCGTCCCGCGTTGACGTTGGCGTTGTCGACGATGAAGCCGACATTGGCGGGGTCATAGGCCGCGCCCGTATAGTTATAGAATACGCCAGCTCCGGCGACGGCCTGCTGGACGGCGGAAGTTGTCGGCTGGCTTGTCACGTAGTCGGCGTAGATCGCATTGCCCAGCGCCTGGGAGAGATACACGATCGGTGTGACGATCCTATCCTTGTAGACCACCGAGAAATAGCTGACCTGGACCTCGAGCCCCGGCACCGCACGCGGCTTGTATTCGAGGCTGGCGCTCCAAGTCCGGGCATGCTCGGGCTTCAGGTCGCCGTTGCCTCCGGTGAGATAAAGCGCAGTGCCGCCCGCGCCGCCCAGGCTCGCCGCATTGTAGAGCGATGCCAGCCGGACCTGATGCAACTGGTACATGGTCGGCGCGCGGAAGGACCGCCCCCAGTTGGCCTTGAGCGCGAGGTCCGCGAGCGGCGCATAGACGATCCCCAGCTTGGGCGTGGCCACCGAGGCGATGCCGGAGTAGCGTTCATAGCGGATGGCGCCGCTCAGGTTCAGCCGATCGACGCCCCAGATGCCCTGCGCACGCGACAGGAGAGGCAGGTTGATCTCGCCGTAGGCATAGTAGCTGCCTTGCGCGGCAGCGGTGTTGGCCACGTTGAGCTGATAGGCCTTGAACAGGTTGCGGCGATAGCCGGCCCCAAGCGCCACGCGGCTGAGGCCGCCGGGCAGCGCGAACAGCGCGCCGTCGCCGCTCGCCTCGACGGAATAGAGCTCATTGCAATAGCACACGAAGCCTGAACTGGTCGGGGCCTCACCGGTGTATGTCGAGCTGACCGCCCAGAGCCGCTCGTTGCCATAGACGCCGGAAAGACCCGCCTGCCAGCTTCCGCCAAGATCGAGCCTGAGCGCAGGGCCCAGGGTCAGCGAGCGGCTGGTCGAGCTCTTCTCCAGCCGCGACACCTCGAGGTCACCCTGGATGTTTGTGGGGTTCTGCGCGAAGTACCAGCGCTTGTTGAACAGCGCATCCATCGAGAAGGTCAGACCCGGCGCAATCTCCTGGTGCCCGTTCGCGGCCACGGCATGCCGATGCTGTCCCGGGAGCAGGGTCAGCCCGGGATGGACAGCGGTATAATCGCGCTGGTCGGACATGATCGCACTGTTGGCGAGATACTCGTAGGCCAACACGACGCCACCCGAAGTCCAGCGCGTCCCCGCCACGGCGCCATACTGCTGCTGGAAATTTCCGCCGTTGCTGGCACCGCCGATCTGCGCCCGGGTCTCGAGCCCATCGAAATCGGGGCGCAGCAGCACGTTGACGACACCGGCCACCGCGTCCGATCCGTAGAGCGCGGAACCGCCGTCGGGGACGACCTCCACCCGCTCGACGATACCGAGCGGAATGGCCGAGATGTCTATCCCCTGGCGCGAACCGTTGTAGGCCGCACGATGCCCGTTGATCAGGGTGAGCGTGGCGTCGCTGCCGAGCCCGCGCAGGTTGACGGACGACGTGCCCCCGACATCGACGCCGTTGGCGGCAGGCACATTGTAGCCGATCCCGGGATTGACGCCGCCGCCGAAACTCTGCGGCAGGCTGCGGGCGACGTCCGCCATCGTCCTCAGCCCGGCGGCCTCCAGGCTCTCCCGGTCCGATCGGATCACCAGCGAGGTGACCTCGGCGCCGCGAATGCGGCTGCCCGTGACCGTGATCTCGCCGTCCGGCCGGCTGGGGGCAAGGTCATCGCGCTCCTCGGCCACGACCACCAGCGCGGTGCCGACCCGGCGATAGGTCAGGCCGGTTCCGGCGATCAGCACGCGAAGCGCGCTTTCGGCAGTGTAGATGCCCGAAAGCGGCGGGGCCAGGCGATCGCCCAGTTCGGCGGTATCGGCGGTGATATTGCGGTGTGTCGCCAGCCCGAGCGCCCGCAGCGCCTCGCCGAGCGGCTGTGCCGGCAGATCGAGCCGGACCTGCTCGTCGCCCGTGCTCGCATGGCAATTCGGCGCGAACGCAACGAGGGCGAACGCGGCCGCGCCCCCCAGACTATGGAGGAGCGTATTCCTGTAGGACGTCATGGTCTTTTCCCCCCTGCACCGAAAAACTCGGTGGGTTAGGGGGAAGGACCGGCATGGCCCGGTTTACCCGCCAACTTTTTTTACGGCCCTGAGCACGGCCTTGCGGACGCGCGCTCAGTCACGGCGGCGGGGACGCAGGAGGATGACCGGCCCCCGGCCCCTTTCGACGTCGAGCCGGAACGTTGTCGCGATCGCGGCGGCGAAGGCCTCCGGCTGGTTCGCGGCGAAGGCCCCGCTCACCTTCAGGTCATCGGTGTCGATTTCGCGCGTCGCGATCTGCACGCGGTTGTACCTGTTCATCATCGCGATGGCCGCATCGAGCGGCTCGCCATCGAAGCCGAGCATGCCATCGACCCAGCGCAATTGCCCGAGGATCGCCGGCCGGGCCTCGCCCGCCATTCCGAGTTTACCGGTCTGGCGAGGTTGTACGCGCATATCCCCGAACTTCGTCTGCGCGGACGCGCGCAGATGGACGTCGCCTTGCAGGGTGGTGACCTGCACCGGCCTGACGATGAGGCTGGCGTCGAACACGGCGCCACCGGCAGCCCGGATTTCACCGTCCGGCACCGAGACGATGGCCTGCCGGTCCCTGCCCCCGACGATAAAACGCGCCCGCCCCGCGAGCACGGTGACTTCCAGGGGGCGGGTCCGGTGTACCGTCACCCGGGTCCCGGTATCGAGCACGAGCCGTGAACCGTCATCGAGCGCCAGGTTGCGGATTTCGCCGACGCCGGTCGTGTAGGTCACGGCCTTGGCCTGCGACACCAGGGTCAGCGGATCGACTGCGCCCGTGACGCTGACTGCGAGAATGGCGGCACACACGGCGGCGACGCCGGCCCCGAAGGCGACGTGCGTCGCGCGGCGCATATGGAACGGCGCCTTTTTCAGATGCCGTGTCTGGCTGGTGTCGGTGCCTGCGACCAGGCCCAGTTCGTCCCACATCCCCTCGACTTGCGCGAAGGCTCGGAGATGACGCGGATCCGCATCGAGCCATGCCTGCAGTTCGGGTTGCACGGCGCTGCGGTCGCTCCTGCCAGCCCCTTGACGGTGGACATGCCAGCGCCGGGCGGCAGCGCGGATCGATGGCGGTATCGTTTCATCCATCGCGCGACAGGTGCCGTTCAAGCTGTTTCAATGCCCGGTTCATCTGTTTCTCGACTCCGCGCACACTCAACCCGGTCTGCTGGGCGATCTCCCCATAACTACAGCCGTCGATGCGGCATGCGAGGAATATCTGCCGGGTCAGTGGCTTGAGGCGAAGGACCGCCTGCTCGATCCGCGCAAGCCGATCACGCGCTTCAAGCGCCGCGATGGGATCGCCGTCGGCAACGATGGCATCATCAATGGACACGTGCCTGTCCGCGCCGGTGCGGAGCAAGGCACTGCGCCGGTCCCGAACGAGATTGCGTGCAGCCTGGCGCAAATAGCGCCCCGGCGAGCCTATCGCCGAACACGCGCCGCGCTTCGCAACCCGCACGAAGACCTGATGGACGATGTCCTCGGCATCTTCAGCGGCGCCGTAGCCCTTCACGAAACGCAGCAATCCCGGTTTGTGATCGCGATAGAGGTCCTCCAGCGTGATCGCTGCGGGCGCGATCCGGTCATGTTCGGGAGGCAGAGGATCACCATCACCCAAACCTAGCCGTGCGAACCTCATGTCGCACGATCCCGCTCGCCGCGCGGGGGGACAAACCAGACTGCTGCCATTGGCCGGCTCTCCTCGTCAACGAGGCGAACCGGCCGAAGCCGGGTGTTGAGAACACGCAAGAGAACGTGCACCGACGCCTTTAGTCGCTCGCGACTTGGACATGCGCGTCGGCCACCCGGCCACGTGGAAACGGGGTCGATCAATTTTCCCTTGCGAGGTTCTCACGCCTCGGCACCGTATAAATGGACGGTGCGGGTTCAGGATACTCAAGGAGATTCAAAGCACAACCGCTAACGAGCCTCACAGCTCGCAATCCACTCAAGGCAGCCACCGGCGGGCGGGATGCGGGCCGAGCGCTCCGGCTTGCGAACCAAACGTGCACGTGCATCCCCACAAGGTTGTACTGCTGCGTCAGCCTCGCGGGAAGCGGCAATGTCGCGCTTAGATAGAGGCGCCAGCGAAGACCAACTGTTGCGGTAAGCCATACTTGGCAAAGTCAAGTAGCACATCGAAGCGGATGCGATCTTCCGTTCGGGTAAAGTGGCAAAGCAACCTCATCGCATGCCGCTCTTCAAAATCGTCAATAACGATGCCGCCATCTCCAATTCTTTAATGTCATGCCAGACGCTCTTTCACGCAAGAGCAGGCCGTCGAGAAATGTGCATCCGGGTCATTTGCAAGACGGGTACGACGTTGGGCTGAAATGGTAGGCGGGCGATTTCGCACAAGCGCCGTTCGGCATCTCCGATTGTCCCTCAGCCCGTGAAGCCGAAACTAAAGGCCGGAAGCGAGGACATCATGCCAAGGCTTTACACGCCCCTGACCCTGGACGACGCGAAGCAGATGCTGGCGGCCGGAGAGGCCGCCGCGCTCGAAACCGGGCTTGCCTACAACATCGCCGTGGTCGACGCGGGCGGCAACCTGATCGCGTTCTCGCGGCAGGACGGCGCCCTGATCGGCAGCATCGACCTTGCCATCGGCAAGGCGCGGACCGCGCGCCTGTTCGACAAGACGACCGACGAACTGGCGCATCTCGCCCAGCCCGAAGCGCCGCTGTTCGGCATCGAGCAGAGCAACGAGGGCAAGGTGGTGATCTTCGGCGGCGGGCTGCCCGTCCACCTCGACGGCGCGATCATCGGCGCGGTGGGGACCAGCGCCGGCACCGTCGAGCAGGACATCACCGTCGCCAGAGCGGCCGTCTCCGCCATCGCAAACGCATCGTAGAAGGAAGGAAATTCGTGATGAAAGCTGCGCGCATCCTCGAATACAAGAAGCCCCTCGTGATCGAGGACATCCCGATTCCCGACATCCAGCCGGACGAGGTGCTGGTCAAGGTCGCCGCCTGCGGCATGTGCCAGTCGGACATCCTGCTGGTCGACGGCTTCTTCCAGACTTACGCCGACATACCGCCGCCGGTCATCCCCGGCCACGAGATCACCGGCACCATCGAGAAGATGGGCAATCTCATCCCCAAGGTCGCGGGCCTTGCCGAAGGCGATCACGTCGCCGTCTCTCCGGGCTGGGGCGACGGCGTGTGCCGCCACTGCCAGGCGGGCAACCACCAGATCTGCCCCAACGTGCGCTGGCCGGGCTTCGGCACTTACGGCGGCTTTGCCGAGTATATCCCGGTGCCCGCGCGCTACATCATCAAGGTGCCGAAGAACCTCACGCTCACCCAGCTCGCGCCGCTGACCGACGCGGGGCTCACCCCGTATCGCGCGATCAAGAAGGTACGCGATGCGGGCGGCTTCGGGCCTGACCGGGTGATCGGCGTGTTCGGCGTCGGCGGCCTCGGCGCCTATGCCGTGCAGTACGCCAAGCTGATGAGCGGCGGCGGCAAGGTCGTCGCCTTCGCGCGCAACCTCGACAAGCTCGCCATCGCCAAGGAATACGGCGCGGACCACATCATCGCGATCAAGGGCAAGTCCGCCGCCGATGTCGGCAAGGAGCTGCAACAGGCGACCGGACAGGGCAAGCTCGATGCGATCATCGATACCGTCGGCGCGCCCGAGATGATGCAGATGGGCTTCTCGCTGCTGGCCACCAGCGGCCACTATGCCGATGTCGGCTTCATGGGCGACCGCCTCGATATCCCGCTGTTCCCGCGTGTCTCGGGCGAGCAGACGTTCCACGGATCGTTCTGGGGCAACAACACCGACCTCAGCGAAGTCATGGCGCTCGCCGCGCAGGACAAGATCAAGCACACGATCAAGACCATCCAGTTCGACCAGATCAACGAATACATCGAACTCCTGCGCGCCGGCGAAGTGCTCGGCCGCGCCGTGGTGGAATACTAGGTTCACCGCGCGCCCGTCGGCCGGCGCCAAGTCCCTCCCGGAGAGCCCGGCCGACGGCTCTCCGGCCAGAAACGAGGAACGCCGACCCATGACCAAGAAACACACCGCCCGATGCGCCTGCGGCACCGTCCAGTTCGAGTTCGATACCGATCCCGATTTCATCGCCGTATGCCACTGCCTCGACTGCAAGAAGGCGTCGGGGGGCGAGGCCGCGACCTGGTTCGGCATTCCCGAGGACGACTTCACGGTCACCAGCGGCGAGACCAAAGCTTACGGCTATGTCGCGGATTCGGGCAAGAAGCTCGACCGCAACTTCTGCCCGACCTGCGCCTCGCGGCTCTACACCAGCAATCTGGAAAGCTTCCCCGGTCTGGTCTTCGTCCAGCTCGGCAGCCTCGACGATCCCTCGTTCATCACGCCCAAGCTGGAGATGTACGTGAAGCGCCGCCTGCCGTGGGTGACGCCGCTCGACATGCCGCAGTTCGAGGCCATGCCGACCTGATTTTCGTCGCGCTCGCTTCCCCTGTAATGAAACCGTGCAGCTGTAGCATCGACAGCTCGGCCAACCACCGCGTGAAGGGATCGGTCAGCCGGAATGTCTCCAGCCGGTCCCTCGCGCGCCCGACGACCGGCTTCGGGAAGGGACAAGTCATTCCAATCCGCGCGATGAGCACGGCTGCGTCCTGAGCGTCGGGCAGCCTACGCAACCGTTCCCTCCCAAGCCCCATCGGCTCGCGGCTGGTAGGCGGCGCGCCCTCGCCCGGCGCAGACACCAGGATTCTGCCGATGATGGCCGCCACCGCGTCGATCAGATGCTCGCAGCTGTTCAGCACCAGCACCATCTCACGTCCGTGCAGGCATTCGAGGAGCGCCGCCGCCACGTGGCGGCATGCGCCGTGATCCCGACGGCCATCGGGATCGCGGACGAGACCCGTCCAGCTTCCTTCAGCGGCGAAAGATCGACCAGCGACACGCTGTGTTCGAGATGAGGCAGCACCTGCTCGACCACGGCGCGTGCGGCCGTGGTCTTTCCAATGCGACCGGAACATACCGCGGTGACGAGCCTGTGATCCTCAAGCTTCCGTGCGATGTCAGCGATGATCTCGGTGCGTCCCACGACCCGCTTCGCGGCCCGGGACAGCTTGTTGTCGTGTGTGCCAGCCTCGGCTTCGGGCGAGCCCGGCAGCGAGGCTTTCGTGCTCGGTACCGGACTGATGAAGCGATAACCCTGGCCTATGATAGTGGCGATGAAGCGCTAATTCGCCGCCCGGTCGAGCTGCGCCACCGCATCAGTTCGCCGGGCCGTCTGACAAGGGTGGTGAGGATATCGAGCGCCCGCCTCCCGCCCGACTCGCACAAGCTTGCCGTTCCTCAAGAGGAGTTTGCGCTTCGGCATGACGACGACATCGGGAGGGGGTGAATTGGAAGACAGTGCAATACTGTGCGAAAAACTGCGGAATTCGATCATTCCGAGGGCAGGATTTCATCTTGGTGGATATCTGTCGCCGGAAGAGTTCCGGTGGAGAGCTATTTGCTCTCCACCGTACGCCCTTGGGATCCGAGGGATCAGAAAGTGAAGCGGATGCCCGCGCGTCCATCGACACCCGAGTAGCTGCTTCCGAACGTGCCGGAGCCCTGGATGAAGCCCGAGACCGGGCCGGAACCCTTGATATCGAGGCCCAGCGTCGCCTGCCCGTAGTCGGCCATGCGTGCCCCGGGAACCCAGACGCTCTGCCCGCCGCTGACGAGCGTGGCGCCGTCATCGCCCTTGAACTCGTGGACGAAATCGCCCGCGCCATAGAAGGTCACTTCGGTTCCGAGGAGCTTCGCAACGCCGCCGAGGCGGGCTCCAATGCGGCCGCGCAGCCCGCTTGCCTTGTCGAAGGCGATCGTCTGGTCGAGCGGCTCGATGTCGCCGAGCGAGGTGGACTGCCAGGCGAGGCTTGCGGCAGGTTCGACGAAGAACTTCGCCGAGCCCAGTCGCGCACCCACTTCACCCTGTGCGCCGATGCTGTGGCCGTCGATGGTATCGTCCCAGTCCATCTGCTGGCTGGAGACGCGGGTCGAGAAGTGATCGTACTTCACCAGCAGGTTGGCGAAGAGCAGGCCCCTCGTCACGCCGCCATAGGCACCCACGTTGAGCGCATCGGTGCGGCCCTTGTCGCCGTTCGCCTTGAAGCGCTGGGTCGAGCTTGTGTAGCCACCCATGACGCCCGCCGTGACGCCGTCGCCCTGCACCGCGTCGAAACCGAGTTCGCCGCCGTAGAAGTCCTGGCGATAGTCGAGGTCGTAGCTGGTCGCGCCGAAGCCGTTGCCGCCCGCCACCGCGCGCGTCTCGTCGCGGTTGGCGACGCCGCCCGACATCTGGCCCCAGATGCGCCTGCCGGGATCGCCGAGATCGCGGCTGGTGCGCATGTGGGTGGTGAACGCCTCGGCGGACTTGAGCCAGACCGACTGCGCGCCCTCGTTCAGGCGTGCGAAGCGGTAGACCGGTGCGCCCGCCGTGCTCAGAACGCTGTAGCTGCGGCTGGCGGCGTCATAGGTGAGGCCATAGCGCACGAAGCCGATATCGGTGGATTCGAGCGTGAAGGCATTGGCGGCGGACCCAGCGCCCACCGTCACGATCCGAAGCGGCCCGTTCAGCAGGGTCGCGCCGTAGCCATCGGTACTGGTGAGCGAGATCGACGTCGATCCCGTCGCCGCACCTTCGACGACAAGCCGGTCGGAGACCTTGCCCTGCCCGCCGAGGTCGATGCCGAGCTTCGCCTTGCCCGAGGCGACATAGTCGCCCGGAAGCGTCAGCGTATCGCCCGCCACGCCGTTCTGCAGGCTAAGCGTGCCCGAGTTCTCGAAGCGGCTCAGGTCATTCAATACGGCAACGCTCGGCTTACCCTCCTTGCTTGCAGCCAGCCGCACAATACCACTGTTGATCAGGAGGTTATTACCCCCACCAAAACCTGTTGCCGCGCGACTTCCGCCGAAGATCCAGGTTCCGTAATTTGTGATCGTGTCGTCGCCCTCGGAGGTGACGATCGCACCATCAATGACGCCCCTGTTAACAATGATGCTATTGCTCATGATTGTACTGATGGCAGCTCGCGTTCCTGTAATGGTTCCAGCGTTCTCGATCCGCACGGTACCCTTGACCGTTACCGGCGTAGCGTCGAGCACGCCAATACCAATACCGGGTTCCTCCGGAAGGCCAATGCCGGGATCCTCAGCCTCTGGAGCGGCCCCGGTTGCCATCGCGCTGACGCCGACCATTCCGCTGATCTTCGCGCCACTTGCCGCTGTGAAGTTGACATCACTGCCTGTCATAAAGACCGCAGCGATATTGCTAAGCTCGTCGCCGATCCCGCCGCTTACAGCACCCCTGACGGTCAGTGCGTTGCTACCACGCGCCAGAAGATGGATGGCCTCATCCTGCGCAGACTTCACATTTCCTACCGTTGTGCTGACGCTTCCTTGTCCTTGAACGAAGATACCCTTGGCGCCGAGCCCCGAAACATCAATGCTGCCCGCTTCAATGGAGATCGCGAGATCCTGGGCTGATGCATTGACACTCGACATGCCCGTGTTCGACTTGCTCGCATCGACCAAGTTGTCCTTGTACGCGATGACCCCGCCATTCAGGTTGTAGGCTCGGATACCATGGGATTCATCCCCGGAGGTCTTGATCGATCCAGCCGTGATCTCCGCCGACTTCGTGATGCCGACCAAAAAGGCGTAAACCCCCTCGGCCTTATTACCCGTAGTCACCACGTTGGCGACCTCCAGCGACACGTGCCCGTCCGAAGCATTGGCGCGAATGGCTTCCGCTCCATCGCCGGAGGTCGTGACCATTCCAGTGGCTTTGATCGAGACGTCTCCGTTTGCGGCATGCGCAAGAACACCCCAGCTGTCATAGCCAGACGTCGCGACGTCATGGACTTCGATTAGCTGCGAAGTGTCGTGAGTGAACGTGCGAATACCGGCGGAATGATCGCCCTCGGTGACAATTTTTCCAGCGGCTATCTGTACCGCGCTATATTGGCCGGACACGTATATACCATCTGACCCTTCACCCTTTGTCAACACGGCGTTGACGTAGATACGACTATCGGCACGAAGGTGCGATCCCAGCAAGCCTCTGGTATAAGTGAATACACCGCTCGAGATGGCCCCGGTAGTGGTAATGGACCCGGCCGTGACCTTGGACGATCCATATTTTGATTGCGCAAGTATGCCGATTGATTCATCGCCATGCGTGATGACCTCTCCCGCAGTGATTTCGACATCGCCGCGATACGTGAGGTAGTTACTGATTATGCCGGTCAGACCATGGATTCCCGTCGAGCCGGGGCCGGACGTCTCGACCTTTCCGGCTTTGACCTTCGAGCCGACGAAGCTCCACGCGGAAATACCCGTCGACACGTCACCCAGCGTTTCAACCGAATTGACGGTCACGTCCGCGATCTGGTTGACGTTCACGAAGACACCATGCGCCGCTGGTCCTCGGGTGGAGACGTTGCCAGCCACCACCTTACCCGAGCCGTAGGAAGAATATGCGTAGATACCCATGGCCTTTTCCCGTCGGGTCGTCACATCCGAAACGGTGATATCGACGTTGCCACCGTGGGTCGTGTTGATGCCCACGACACCCACGGAGTCTGCGCCGCGCGTCGCGACCGTGCCTGCCGTGATGGTGACATCACCCTTGAATCCGGTGCCGTATGCATCGCGGACGGCGCCGTAGACACCTGTCGAATCCGCACCGCTTGTTGCCACGCTATTCACGCCGATCGTTACATCCCCGGCGGTGCTGAAACCGGTGATGGCCGTAGAACTGCCACGCAAGGTGACAACTTCGTTCGCCGACAGGGCCACATTGCCATTGCCGCCGGCATAGATGCCCTTGCTGCCGACGCCATCCGTGAAGACGGTGCCAGCGACCTGGACCAGAGTATCGCCTGCATCGGAACGCGCATTGATCCCGGTCGAACCGTCAAGAAGTGTAACGACGTCGCCGGTTACACGAATATCCGCGCTTCCAGCGTGGACATCGATAGCGTTGGATCCGTCAGCCTGCGTCACGACATCTGCGGCCATGAGCCTGACCGCACCTTCGGTCGTGATGGCTATCGCCGTTGCGTCGTAAAGACCAAAGCTATCGATCTTCCCCGCCTTCACGGTAACGTCGCCCTTGCTGTCGATCTGGATGCCACGGCTATGGCTGCCGCCACTCTTCACGTCCCCGACGTCGAGATTGACGTTGCCATCGGTTCCGATCTGGATCGCCGTTCCAAGGACCTCTACGCTCTTCGCCGTGACGTTGACGTTGCCACCGCCGTTGGAGATCGCCACCAAACCGAGGGCTCCGTCGCTTTTCGTTCCCGAAATCGCTCCGACATCGATATTCACATCGCCCAACCCCAGAGCGATGACGCCTGCGCTGCGGTAGCCCTCGGTAACGATGTCGCCGGCACTGATGTCGATCGCGCCCGCACCGTTGAGCACCCGGGCATAGATGCCCATGCCATAATCGCCGTAAACGGAGATCTTGCCGGGATTGTCGATCTTGATCGGCCCGCCTTGGCTGATGACGTGGATGCCCGCCGAATAGGCGCCTGACACCTTGATGGCGCCGGTATTGTTGATCGTGATGCCGCCGGTTTCGGAGAACGTCCGGGCGCGAATGCCGTCCCCGTAGAAACCCTTGGTCGTGACGCCGTTGGCGTTGACCGTCACATCGCCATACTCGCTGACCGCAATGATGCCGGAAGCGTTGTCGCCGTAGGTGATCACTTCTCCCGCCGTCACGACGGCACCCTGTGCGCCCCGCACCATTAAGCCTGTCGAGCCGCCGCCGTTGGTGAGGGTCTTGCCGTCCACCGTCAGGTTCGCAACGCCGTCATAGGCCTGAAGGAATGCGCCGGCGGACAACATCCCGTTGGTCGTCAGATCCCCGGCGACATGAACATCGATGGCCGAGGCTCCTATGTTCAGTCCGGACGCGAAGAGACCGTTTGTCGTGACATTGCCCACGGTGATATCGGCATCGCCACGCATGTGAACCTCGACACCGTTGGCGTAGCCGCCATGCGTGACAAGGTCGCCCGCCTTGATGGTCAGGTTGCTGTCCAGCGCCCGAACATAGATGCCGTCGCTGCTGAAACCACCGGTCTCGATGTTGCCGACATCGATATCGACATCACCCTTGTAGGCCTGGGCGAAGATGCCGCGAGCGTAGTCGCCTGCCGTGGTGATGGAGCCCTTGCCGGTGATGGCGATATCGCCTTCGATCGCATAGGCGAAGACGCCGTGCGAGCCGAGGCCGGCGGTGCTGACATCGCCGTCAAGCTTGATGTCGACGCCGCCACCCGCGCTGGGCGCATAGAAGCTGCCGCTGACGCCGACCACGCCGGCGGAGAAGTCTCCGGTCGTGCTCACGTTGCCGGTCTGGATCGAGACCTTGCCGCCGAACGCGCCGATGCCGACGACGCCCTCGGAGTGATAGCCCGAAGTCGCGACTTCGCCGGCCTTGATCGTCACGTTGCCATAATAGGCGAGGCCATAGACCGCCGGGGCGTGATCGCCGGCAGTCGTCACCTTGCCGACGTCGATGTTGACGTCTCCGCCGAAGATGGCTTTGCCGTACACGCCTTGCGAGGCGTAGCCGGTCGTCGATACGTCACCGGCCTTGATGCTGGTGTTGCCGTACACCGAAAGCGCATAGACGCCCGTCGCATAGTCGCCGGTGGTCTTCACGGTGCCGACGTCGATATGGTTGTCACCCTCGACGTTGATGGCGACGATGCCCGCCGCACGGTCGCCCGCAGTCGAGACCGAGCCTGCGGTGATGGCGATGTCGTGCGAGGCCTGGCCGTTGTCATAGGTGAAGTTCGAACTGGCGTAGATTCCGTCGGAATAGTCGCCCTGCGTGCTGACGGTGCCCGCGTGCACTTCGACCGAGGTGCCCATCGCGATGATCGCGCCCGCGTTGGCATCCTGCACGGCGCCGCCGCCTACGGTGCTCACGCTGTCGACGACGACCTTGGTGGTGCCGTTCGAATACGCGACGACACCGCGCGCGCTTTCGCCGGAGGTGTTCACCGTCCCGGCGGTTACGGTCGCGTTGCCCTCCCCGGCATTGGCGTAGATGCCGCCCGCGCCGTAGCCGGTCGTCTTGACCTGGCCGACATCGATGGTGACGTCCCCGCGATAGGCCGTGGCGGTGATGCCGTTCGACAGATCGCCGGTGGTGTCGATGCTGCCCGCCTTGATGGCGATGCCGCCGGTCGATCCACCGACGTTGGTGGTCGCGAAGATGCCGTCGGAGCGCCAGCCGCTGGTCTCCACGGTGCCGACGTCGATGCTGATCTGGCCCGAGCCCTCGGCGTGAATGCCCGCCGAGACGGAGCCGTCGGTGGTGATCGAACCGGCCTTGATCGTGGTCGTGCCGTTGGTGACGGTGCCGATGCCCGGCGTGTTGTCGCCGGTCTTCACCACGGTGCCTTCATCGACCACCACGTTGCCGTCCGGCCAGCCGGGAACGGCGGCGACGGTCGGGTCGATCACGTTGGTCGACTTCACCGGGGCGAGCGCCGCACTCCCGGCCTGCGCCACCGTGATGCCGCCGCTGCGCGGAGCTGCGATCACGGCCTGTACCGGCGATACACGCAGCGTCAGGTCATGCGGCAGCGGATCGGCCGCAGCAGGCGTCACGCGCGCCAGAACGGGTGCAGTCAGGGTGCACCCTGCTCCGGCAAGGCCGGGACAATGATCCTTGGCAAGCGCGCCGCCGGGAGCGAGCAGCAGCGAGGAAGCCAGCGCGGCTGCACCGGCACCGAGGCGCAGCGTGCGCAGGGCGCGACCATGGAAAACGTGACGAACCTGTGAAGACACCTGATTATTCCCCTTAAGCAAGCCGATATCTCCGCCGTCCGCCACCAAATTGACATCAATTGCCGCTATGGTGCCGCGCGCCGGATCGCGAAATTCATGACTTCCTGCAGACAAGCGAGAGAGGCGGGTGCATCGACAGGCCGCCCCAGCCGGTCGCTCACCGTGTCTTCCGCATTGCTGCGACACAAAAGCCTACGGAAGTGGTCCGACCGCTAGTGAGAAGTTGTGGGAAATTGAGAGATCGATCATTCGCTTAGCGCTGGGCGCATGATGGTATGTCGGCGATGATCTGGCGGCAGATACGTCTGAAGAAATTTGATTTATTACCTCACGAAACCACCACCCAGTCTGTACAAAGTAAAGGCAATACTTGTCATTACGTAATAAACATTTAATTAAAGTGGAAACGTATTTGAACACGGAAAATAGGTCGTATTGAATATAAATTCACATAATTTAATGATTAATGATTTCACGTGTGATGCGCTCAGCTATGATACTTCTAGCGCTTTCCTTCCGATCATCATCTTCTGACGCAAGGTCGGCAAGGAGATGCACGGGCACCCGTTCCAAGGTCGTAACGACAAGGGTCAGCAGGGAAACTTCGCTCCCTTGGTATTTTTCGGTTGAATTTACGCGCGCATCATTTTCGCCGACTAGCGCCTCGGTTGCCCGCGGCGAGATACGTTTAACGGTCGAGACGAAGCGATAGCCTCTTCCTGTAACTGCGACGATGTGTCGGTGTCCTGGCGTACAGCGAATGCGCCGCCGCAGGGACGACACTTGCCAGCGAAGATTGTAATCGGCGCTGCACCCTTCGGGCCACATCTTCCTGAGAAGATCCTCACGTGAAACAACGTCACCTGCACCATCGATCAGTGCCGCAAGAAGTATTGCCTCGTACCTGCCAAGGCCGATCAAACGGCTGTTTTCATAAAGTACACCCCTATGGCTGTCATATCGAAATGGTCCAAAAACGAGCCATTCCTCCTTGATACAGTTATCGCGCTGCATTCTGTCTCCAATGTTGGACTGCACACCAACGCGCGGGATCTGCGATTACGCGCTGTGCGCATTCGGCTTCGTCATCAATCCGCGAGATTTTCGTCTTCCGACCCGCTTGATCGCAGCGTCAAAGAAACCTCGTGGTCTCAGCACCGGCTGAGCGTTCGCAGTCGGAAAGCATTCATTACTGAAATTATGCGAAGCATGGTGGAGGGGCACGCGGTGGATTGCTGGTCCTCGAAGGACAGCACCATTTAGGACGCGTGCAGCAAGGGCTGGTGATCCCGCGGGTGCCCCTCCACCACCGACTGCGTCGGCGGTCCTCCTCCCCGAGCAAGCTCGGGGAGGAATAGAAAAAGGGGCGGATTGCTCCGCCCCTTTGGGTGCCCCTTGCGGGACCAGTCTCTGACCGATGGCTTACTTGCCGAAGGTCGCGAACTGTTCGTTGCCGACGAAGCCGAACTTCGTGACGGCCGAGGCCTTGATGACCTGGAGAACCTGCGCCGAGAGATCGTAGCTGGCTTCCGGTTCCGGCTGGAACTGGAGTTCCGGCTCGGGATTCATGCGGGTCGTGGCTTCGAGCGTCTGGACCAGCCGGCCCTGGTCGATCTGGGTTCCGTTCCACATGATCTTGCTGTCCTGAGTCAGCACGATCTTGTTCTTCACGGGATCGATCGGGGGCGGCGTGTCCGTCGGAGGGGTGGCTACGGGCAGATCGATGTCGATCGAGTGCGTCGCAACCGGGATGGACATGATGAACATGATGAGGAGGCAGAGCATGACGTCGATCAACGGCGTCGTGTTCATCTCCATCATCGGCGAGCCATCTTCCTTGCCGCCTGACATTGCCATGAGATGTTACTCCTGTTCCGCGCGTCAGGCGTTCGGATCGATCGGGTTGGAGATGAAGCCAACCGTCGGATAGCCCGAAACCTGAACGTTGTAGATCGCACCGGCGACGCAGCGCCAAGGCGCCTCGACGTCACCGCGGATGTGGACCTGCGGGATGAGATCCGGGTTCGCCATGAGAGCCTGCGGACCACCTTCGCGCTTCACGATCGCGTCGAGACGCTTGAAGGCCTGGTCGCGCAGTTCCTCGGAGGTCACCGGCGTCACGTTGTTGATGTAGATGCGGCATTCACCGCCGCGGTTCGCACCCTGGAACCCGGGTTCACCGGCGGACTTGCCGGAAACGTCGGTGGTCGAGACGGTAAGGAGGAGGTTCTCCACCTTGTCCTTCGACTCCTGGGCTACGATGACGGGGATGCGCAGCTTCTCGATCGTCTGGATCGCGACCGGAACCGCGATCAGGAAGATGATGAGCAGCACCAGCATGACGTCGACGAGCGGCGTCGTGTTGATGTCGGACATCGGTGTCTCTGCACCGCCTCCGCCCGTGGATATCGCCATAGTCTTATCCTAATCCTTGCGTTGCCTGGGGGCCGGCGACGGCCTTTCGCATGCTTCGTTGCCGTCGCCTTGGTTGACCCCGACGGGGGCGGACCGGTTCAGGGGGTGCCTGTGGCCGGTCCGATCGGTCCCCGTACTCTTACGGCTTGGCCGGAGCGGCAGCCGGCTTGGCGGCGGCCGGAGCAGCCTTGGCCGGAGCCGAAGCGATCGAAGGCTTCACGGCGCCCTTCGAGTTGATGTTCGCGAGAACGTCGTTCGAGAAGCCGGTCAGCAGTTCGGCGATGCGCTTGTTGCGAGCCTGCAGGTAGTTGTAGGCGAGAACGGCCGGAACCGCGACGAGCAGACCGAGCGCGGTCATGATGAGAGCTTCACCGACCGGACCCGCGACCTTGTCGATCGAGGCCGAACCGGCGAGGCCGATGGCGATCAGAGCGCGGTAGATGCCGACGACGGTACCGAACAGACCGATGAACGGCGAGGTCGCACCGACGGTGGCGAGGAAGGGCAGACCGCCGGCGAGGCGGGCGTTGATGGTCGCTTCCGAGCGAGCGAGCGAGCCGTGCAGCCAGTCGTGGGCTTCGAGCGAGTCGGTCATCTTGGCGTGCTGGTCTTCAGCGGCGATGCCGTCTTCGACGAGCTGGCGCCATGCGCTGTTCTTCTCGAGCTTGGCGGCGCCTTCACGCAGGGTCGGGGCCTTCCAGAAGGTCGTGCGCACGGTGCCGAACTGGCGCAGGATCTTCGACTGCTCGAACCACTTGGTGAACAGGATGTAGAACGAACCGAAGGACATGATGCCCAGGATGATGACGGTCGCGTAAGCGATGAAACCGCCCTGCTCCAGAGCCTCGGCGAAGCCGAACTTGTTCTGAGGCGCGCCGGCGGCGGCAAGGATGTCAACGATAAGCATGCGATTTACCTCTCAAGAAGAATGCAGGATGTGGTCGGGATCCGAATGCGGGGCCGACCCCTTGGAGATTAGTTGAGCTTGTAGACGATCGCGGTCTGGTACGACGACGAGATGGGGTTGCCATCCGCGTCGAGGGCCGGATCGAACCGGGCGTAGCGCTGCATGCCGTCGCATGCTGCCTCGTCCAGATCGGGGCTGCCGCTTGAACCCGAGACCGAGCAGGCCGAAACCTTGCCGTCGGGACCGACAGTCACACGCACGCCGACACGGCCTTCACGCTCTTCACGAGCGGCGCGGGTCGGGTAGTTCGACTGGATGCGGGCTGCCCAGCTGCCCTGACCCTTCGGCTTCACGCCACGGGCCTTCGAAGGACCGGGCGGCGGCGGCGGCGGGGCCGGCGGCGGGGCCGCGGTCTGGATCACCACCGGCGGAGCCGGGGGCGGGGTGATCACGGTCTGCACCGGCGGCGGGGCCGGGGCGATGTTGATCGGCGGCGGCGGCGCCACGATAGGCGGCGGCGGCGTATCTTCCTTCGGAGGGGGCGGCGGCGGCTCTTCCTCCTTGGGCTTTTCTTCCTTGATGTCCACAGTGGTCACCTTGTTGATGACCTTCTTCGCCGCCTCATAGGCCAAGCCGGTGACGAGCGCATAGCCGACGAAGACATGGATCAAGGCGACAATGACAAGAGCAACAACCTTGTTGGTGCTCATCTGCTGGTCAGCGTAAGCCATTCAGACGCATCACTCCATTACCAAGCCCCGGACAGAGGTCCAAAAAGCACATGTCCAAGGGCGCCCATGGCTTCCCCCCGGAAGAGGAACCCATGACGAAAATCCAAATTACCCACCCTGACGGCTAACAGTCTGCCCATCCGTGAACAATACGTAACGGGAGGCGAACCGAGGGGCTTTTGATATTTTTGCCCCATTTTGCAGGCTTCTTAACGTCGAAGCCCACCCCACGCAACGCCTTATCGGCCCGGCGGGGGTTAACGCACGATTCATGCCCGCTCCGGTCAATTTGATCCAGTGCAATTTTGAGTTCCCATCGTCCAGCGGCTATAAGCCTTCGCATTTCCACGGAGATTATCGTTCATGTCACCGAATCTGCGCCCTCTTGTAGCGGCACTGACAGGTACCTATCTTGCACTGACGCCGGTCATGGCGAGCGCTCAGGGCGCTATGGAAACCCCCGGAGAGGTCACTTACGCGGACGTTGCCGACCTTGCCGATTCGGCAGGGCTCGTCGTGCTCGTCCAGATCGCCAAGATGACCCGTATCGAGAACGAACGGGCTCGCGGTCTCACTCCGGGACATGGACGCTTCTATATACAGGCGAAGACCAAGGCGCTGCTGACCGGCAAGGCGCCGCTGGGCGAATCGGTTAACTACCTTGTCGATCTTCCGCTCGACGCCAAGGGCAAGGCGGCCAAGCTCAAGAAGCAGGACGTCTTCCTCTTCGCGCGCGCGGTGCCGGGTCGTCCCGGCGAACTCCAGCTCGTCTGGCCCACCGCGCAGCAGCTCTGGACCCCGGCGCGCGACGCGCGGCTGCGCTCGATCCTGCAGGCGCTGGTGTCGCCCGATGCACCCGCGAAGATCACCGGCGTGCGCGAACTGCTGTTCGTGCCCGGTACGCTGGCGGGACAGGGCGAGACGCAGATCTTCCTCAACACGCATGACAACTCGGCCGCCTCGATCACCGTCCGGCACGAGCAGGGGCAGGCACCGGTCTGGGGCGTGTCGTTCTCCGAACTCGTCGCCAACGTCGATCATCCGCCTGCGCCCGAGACGCTGGAATGGTATCGCCTCGCCTGCTTCCTGCCGAAGACGCCGCCTGCGGAGGCCAATGTCTCTGGCACGTTCGCGGAGCAGCAGCAGGCGCTGACCGATTACCGGCAGGTGCTGGCGCAGCTTGGTCCCTGCACGCGCACGTTGAAATAAGGGCGCTTGCGGCGGGGGCTTCGACAGGCTCAGCCTGAGCGGGTTTGAGGGGGGCTTGCACAACTCCCGCTCACCCCGAGCTTGTCGAAGGGTCTTGCTGATCTCGCCCGCAAACGGAACGACTGGAAATTCCACTCCGGCTGTCTTAGTGCGCGCTCCCGAAAAGGAGTTTGCATGGTCGAACCGCTGAATATTGCGCTTGCCGGACTGGGAACCGTCGGAGGCGGCGTCGTCCGTCTCATCGAGACCAACGCGGAGCTGATCGCCCGCCGTGCCCGCCGTCCGATTCGCATCGCCGCCATCAGCGCGCGCGACCGCAGCAAGGACCGCGGCGTCGACCTCTCGGCCTACGACTGGGTGGACGACACCGCCGCGCTTGCCGCGCGCGACGACGTGGACGTGGTGGTGGAGATGGTCGGCGGGTCGGACGGCCCGGCGCTCGCGCTTGCGCGCAACACCATCGCCGGAGGCAAGAGCCTCGTCACCGCCAACAAGGCGATGATCGCGCATCATGGGCTGGAACTGGCCGCTGCCGCCGAGGCGCAGGGCGTCGCGCTCAAGTTCGAGGCGGCGGTCGCGGGCGGCATCCCGGTCATCAAGGGCCTGTCCGAAGGCGCGGCGGCGAACGCCATCGAGCGTGTCTACGGCATCCTCAACGGCACCTGCAACTACATCCTCTCCACCATGGAGGACACCGGGGCCGACTTTGCCGACGTGCTCGCCGATGCGCAGAAGCTGGGCTATGCCGAGGCCGACCCGACCTTCGACATCGAGGGCATCGACGCCGCGCACAAGCTGTCGATCCTCGCCGCCATCGCCTTCGGCTCGCAGCTGCGGTTCGATGCGGTGGAGACCATGGGCATCAGCCGCATCAAGGCCGCCGACATCGAGCAGGCCCGCTCGCTCGGCTACGTCATCCGCCTGCTCGGCATGGCGGGGGTCGACACTGCGCATGGCGCGCCGCGCCTGTTCCAGCGGGTGCGCCCGCACCTCGTTCCCATCGATCATCCGCTCGCGCATGTCGATGGCGCGACCAACGCGGTCGTGGCCGAGGGCAACTTCATGGGCCGCCTGCTGTTCCAGGGCGCGGGCGCGGGGGACGGTCCGACCGCCAGCGCGGTCGTCGCCGACATCATCGACATCGCGCGCGGCGAGAAGGGCGCGGCGTTCTCGATGCCCGCCGGCGAACTGGAAGCGATGGAGCCCGCATCGACCGGACACCGCGTCGGCAGTTCCTACATCCGCTTCACCGTGCCCGACCGCCCGGGCGTGCTGGCCGACATCACCGCGGCCATGCGCGATGCGGGCGTCTCCATCGAGAGCCTGATCCAGAAGGGCGACCCCGACCAGGACGGCGTGGTGATCCTTGCGGTCGTCACGCATCCCGGGCCGGAAAGCGCCGTCACCGAGGCGATGCGCATCCTCGACGGCTCGGACAGCCTCGCCGGGCGCCCGCTGGTGATGCAGATCATCGGGGCTTGAAGCCTTACGTCCGTCATTGCGAGCGCAGCGAAGCAATCCGGCGCGGTTCTGCGCGGTGCTGGATTGCCGCGCGGCTTCGCCGCTCGCATTGACGAAGCGGGGGTGCGCTGAAAGGCGCTATCCGGCGATCATAACATCCTAAAACACCCCCCACCTCGTCGCCCCTGCGTAGGCAGGGGCCCATCAGGTCTATCGCCCAGACACCTTGCTCACTGCGAGGCTGCTAGCTTGGGATGGGGCCCTGCCTTCGCAGGGGCGACGGGGTGGGGGATCAATATCGGGCAAGGTTTTTTAGCCCCCGGACCATAAGCCGACTACCGCGCCCGCAGTTCCCCCTTGGCGATCCGGTCGGCATCCGAACCCGCAGGCGCCTCGGGAATCGTCGAAAGATCGATGATATAAGGCTGCTCGGGCGGGCAGGGCGGAATGACGCAGAGCCCGCTCATGGTGGACTTGCCACGGAAGATGCCCTTGCCCGCGATGTCGGGCGGATCGAGGCGGCCGTCGTCGGCGCCCGCACCGGTGGGATCGTCGTCGCCGGTGGAGGGCACGCGGTACTGGTCGGGCGTCGGCGCGCAGACGACGATCTCGCCCTGCCGGATCGTGCGCAGGCACGCATTGCGCGAAGTATCGGGCGTGATCCTGCCGCCCGTACCGAGCATTTTCTCCGCGATCACGCGGTCGCTTTCAGTAGCTCCACCTGACGCTGCAGACGATTGCTGGGCAATCGCCGGAGCGGGAGCGATTATTGCGATTGCGAAAAGGTAAGACCAGCTTCTCGACAATTCAAAATCCTCTGTCTAAGCGGTTAAAACCTTTCCTCCCTGGATTAATCCGGAGTGAACATGTCCGAAAACACTACCCCCGCAAGTCACGTACTCGATCGCGTTCTGGTCCTCGAAATGGTGCGCGTCACCGAGGCTGCCGCCATCGCCGCTTCCAAGCTTATCGGTCGCGGCGACGAGAAGGCCGCCGATCATGCCGCAGTGGAGGCAATGCGCAAGGCCTTTGACGGCCTCTACATCGACGGCACCGTCGTGATCGGCGAGGGTGAGCGCGACGAGGCGCCGATGCTCTTCATCGGCGAGAAGGTCGGCGGCGCTCCAGGCAAGGGCCCGAAGATCGACATCGCGCTCGATCCGCTCGAAGGCACCACGATCACCGCGAAGGCCGGTCCGAACTCGTTGGCGGTGCTGGCGGCGGCGGAAGAGGGCGGCCTGCTCAACGCGCCCGACGTCTACATGGACAAGATCGCGGTCGGCCCGGGCTACCCCGAAGGCGTGATCGACCTCAACAAGACCCCGACCCAGAACGTCGAGGCGGTGGCGGCGGCCAAGGGCGTGCAGCCCTCCGACATCATCGTCTGCGTGCTCGACCGTCCGCGCCACGAAGCGCTGATCGCCGAACTGCGCGCGATCGGCTGCGGCGTCGTGCTGATCGGCGACGGCGACGTCGCGGGCGTCATCGCGACGACCGACGAGGACACCACGATCGACCTCTACATGGGTTCGGGCGGCGCGCCGGAAGGCGTTCTGGCCGCAGCCGCGCTGCGCTGCGTCGGCGGCCAGTTCAACGGCCGCCTGCTGTTCCGCAATGACGACGAGCGCGCCCGCGCCCGCAAGTGGGGCATCACCGACCTCGACAAGGTCTACAAGCTGGAAGAACTCGCCAAGGGCGACTGCATCTTCGCGGCGACCGGCGTGACCAGCGGCTCGCTGCTCGACGGCGTGAAGCACCGCAAGGGCGGCGTGATGACCACCGACAGCGTGGTGATGCGCGCCAGCTCGGGCACCGTGCGCTGGATCAAGGGCGAACACCGCCTCTGATACATCCCGTTGAAGGGATTACGAAAGGCCGCCTCCGGTTGAACCGGGGGCGGCCTTTTCGTTTCATCGTGGACCGGATTTGGGACGACGAAAACCGTCCACGCTCTATTGCATTCCCGGGACACCCGGCTACAGGGCCGGTCCCAACGACAGACCGCCAGGAACCGTCACGGGGATTCGCCAAATGAAGATCATGTCCGGCAACAGCAACCTGCCGCTCGCACGCGCGATTGCAGGCTATCTCGAACTGCCGCTCACCGACGCCAGCGTCCGCCGCTTCGCCGACGAGGAGATCTTCGTGGAGATCCACGAGAACGTCCGCGGCGAGGACGTCTTCGTCGTCCAGCCGACCAGCTACCCCGTCAACGACAACCTGATGGAACTGCTGATCTGCATCGACGCGCTGCGCCGCGCCTCGGCCAAGCGCATCACGGCGGTGGTGCCCTACTTCGGCTACGCCCGCCAGGACCGCAAGCCCGGCCCGCGCACCCCGATCTCGGCCAAGCTGGTCGCCAACCTGATGACCGAGGCGGGCGCCGACCGCGTGCTCTCGGTCGACCTGCACGCCGGGCAGATCCAGGGCTTCTTCGACATCCCGACCGACAACCTGTTCGCCGCGCCGGTGATGGCCGCGGACATCCAGGCCCGCTACGGCGACCAGTCGCTGATGGTGGTCTCGCCCGACGTCGGCGGCGTGGTGCGCGCCCGCGCGCTCGCCAAGCGCCTCGACAACGCGCCGCTCTCGATCGTCGACAAGCGTCGTGACAAGCCCGGCCAGTCCGAGGTCATGAACATCATCGGCGACGTGAAGGGCCGCGCCTGCATCCTGATCGACGACATCATCGATTCGGGCGGCACCCTGTGCAACGCCGCGCAGGCGCTGATGGACGCGGGCGCGGTCAGCGTCACCGCCTACATCACCCACGGCGTCCTGTCGGGCGCGGCGGTGAGCCGCGTGACCAACTCCGCGCTCAAGGAACTGGTCATCACCGATTCGATCCAGGCGACCGACGCGGCCAAGGCTTCGGACAAGATCCGCATCCTGACCATCGCCCCGCTGGTCGGCGAGGCCATCCGCCGCATCGCCGACGAAAGCTCGGTGTCGAGCCTGTTCGACTGATCCTCGATCGCTGCCGTCGTCCCGGATCAGGTCCGGGACGACGCATTCCTCACTCCCAAGGGCGGCTCTGACCCGGCTCCAGCCGATGCAGAGCCTCCAGCCGCCGGGCCTGCCGCGATTCGAGCGCCAGCGTTAGGATCGGCTGCGGCTTGGCGACGAACTGGCGCGGCGACATGCCGAACAGGTCGGTGAATTCGTGGATGAGGTGGCTCTCGTCGTAGTACCTTAGCGCCATCTCCTCGCCCTCCGCCGAATCGGCGACGCCGCGCAGGTGGCTCGCCATGTCGAGGGCGCGGGCGCGGCGCAGCACCTGCTTGGGGGGCATCCCGAAGTCGCGGCTGACGACGCGCTCCAGCTTGCGGCGGTCCACCTCGCACTCGGCGGCGGCCTCGCTCACCGACATGCCCGGGTCGCGCAGGACCAGCTCCTCGAACCGCGCGGTCAGCGGATCCGGCTCCGCGCCGCCGAGCCCTTCCACTTGCGTGCGCACGAGCGCCTCCAGCGCCTGCAGCCATTCCTCGGGCGTGGCGTCGGCGGCGAGGACATCGAGGAAATCCTCGGAGGGGGCGGTCATCATGTCGGTCGGCACGACGCGGTCGATGAAGTCGCCCACGCGCGGCAGCCGCAGCGCGGTACCGGTACCGGGGCGGATGGCGTAGCCGAGGCTGATGAAGCTGCCCGTCACCGAGACCGGCATGTGCCGGGACTGCGGCCCGAAATAGAAGGCCCCGCGGCGCGTGGAGACGGTCCCGGCGACAGTCTCGGCCGACCAGTCCCCGGCAAGCTGGATGCGCACGACGGCGGTGTCGTTGAAGATGCCGCACGACACCGTGTAGTCGTCGGGCAGATCGACCTTTGTCACGTAGAGGCGCGCCAGCCACGGTGCGAGGTCCGATGCCGGAGCACGGTTGTATGACAACGGTTGCCCGTCCCGTGTGATGCCCTGCTGCGGTTCGATCGCAGGATCGACCGCAGGGCGATTCCTGCGCTGCATGCCCCCTCGGCTGAAAAGATGCCTTGGAAACGCGATAATTGCGCGAAGGCCTGGGGGCAATGCGCGAAAATCTACAAGGTTTGTTAGATACCTAATATTTTCTTACAGGTTGGGCTGCCAAACCAAGGAACTTGACCGGATCGGTACGTCGCGGGCAGATCGGAGGCATGAAACTCGATTCCGACATCGCCCTCGCCCTCCGTCTCGCCGATGCCGCAGGTGAAGCGATTCGCCCGCACTTCCGCACCGGCCTCGTCGCCGACCGCAAGTCCGACGCCTCGCCCGTCACCGTCGCCGATCGTGCGGCGGAAGAGGCGATGCGCCGCATCCTCAAGGCCGAGGTCGGGCGTGATACCATCATCGGCGAGGAGTTCGGCACGGAGCAGGGCTCGTCGAACCGGACATGGGTGCTCGATCCGATCGACGGCACCATCTCGTTCATGGGCGGTCGTCCGATCTTCGGCACGCTGATTGCGCTGCTGGTCGACGGCTGGCCGGTGCTCGGCGTGATCGACCAGCCGATCCTGAACGAGCGCTGGGTCGGCGCCAGTGGCTACGCCACCACTTTCAACGGGCGCGAGGTGCGCACCCGCCCCTGCCGCGAGATGTCCGAGATGATGCTGGCGACCACCGGGCCGCAGTACTTCGACGACCACCAGGGCGACCACTTCATGGCGCTGGCGTCGAAGACTGACCACAAGCGCATGATGTTCGGCGGCGACTGCTACAACTACGGCCTGCTCGCCAGCGGCCACATCGACCTCGTTTGCGAGGCTGGCCTCAAGCTGCACGACTGGGCGGCGCTGGTCCCCATCGTCGAGGGCGCGGGCGGGACGATGTGCGACTGGAACGGTGAGCCGCTCCACGCGGAATCGGGCGGCGAGGTGCTGGCGATCGGCGATCCGGCGCGGCTCGAGGATGTGATCGAGGCGATGGGGTGCCATCACCACCATTGAAGCTCAGGCTTTTCCTCTACGGCACCCTCCAGCCGCAGGCGGGCACACGCATGGCCGGGTGGCTGGCGGCGAGGCTTGAGAGCGCCGAGGCTGCGAGCATTCCGGGGCGGCTCCATGCGATACGAGGGGGCACCGGCTGGTTTCCGGCGCTCGTTCCCGCGAAGGGCGATGCCTGCGTGCGCGGCGCTTTGTGCGAACTGCGCCTGCGTCCCGGCGAACGGGCTCTGCTCGACCGCTATGAGGGGCGCGAGTACCGGCGCGTGACGGTCTGTGCGCGCACCGCGTCGGGACGGCGCCTTGCTGCACAGGTCTATCTGTGGCGCGTGGGCCTGCCGCCCGCTACACCGGCCATCGGCAGCGGCGATTTCCTCGCATGGCTGCGCGAGGGGCGGCGCGAGGCCTATTCCACCGCGCGTCACGGCATCTGATTCAGGACGGAAGGCGACATGACCGACAGGACGGCAATCATCACCGGCGGCGCGGCCGGGATCGGGCGCGGGCTCGTGATGCATTTCATCGGTCTGGGCTGGCGCGTCGCCGCGCTCGACCTTGATGCGGAGGCGCTGGAGGAACTCTCGGGCCTGCTGCCCGCCGACCGTTTCCTCGCCGTCGAATGCGACGTGGGCAAGGAGGCACCGGTACGCGCGGCCTTCGCGAAGATCATGAAGTGGACCGAGAGCGTCGACCTGCTGGTCAACAATGCGGGCATCGCCAATCCCTTCGTCGGCCCGCTGGAAGACCTGACGCTCGATCGCTGGCAGGCGGCCATCGATGCGAGCCTGACCGCCGCCTTTCTCTGCACGCGCGAGGCGCTGCCGCTGCTGCGCAAGGCCGCGCCCGCCTGCGTGGTCCATATGTCGTCCACCCGCGCACACCAGTCCGAGCCGCATACTTACGCCTATGCCGCCGCGAAGGGCGGAGTGAGTGCGCTGGCCCACGCGATGGCGGTCAGCCTGGGCCCCGACATCCGCGTCAATGCGGTGCTGCCCGGCTGGATCGAGACCGGGCCGTGGCAGAAGGCGGCGAAGCGTCGCGCGCCCACCTATTCCGCCGAGGACACCGGCCAGCACCCGGTCGGCCGCGTCGGCACTGTGGAGGATATCGCCGGGGCCGTCGAATGGCTGGCGGGCGCGGGTTTCGTCACCGGGCAGGAGATCGTCGTCGACGGCGGCATGACGAAGCGCATGATCTACGCGGAATAGCTTGCCTTGGCGGCGATCCGCCACTAAGGGCGCGTCCTTCAATCGACACGGTCGAGTCTTCCCCCGGGGAGATTCGCGGGTCGGCCTGGCGAAAAGGGCTGCCATGGCCGGCGGGACGTGTCCCGATCAAAGGAGATGAAAATGCCCAAGCTGAAGACCAAGAGCGGCGTGAAGAAGCGCTTCAAGCTCACCGCCACCGGCAAGGTGAAGCACGGCGTTGCCGGTAAGCGCCACCGCCTCATGAGCCATAACGGCAAGTACATCCGCCAGAACCGCGGCACCGAAGTCATTTCCGACGCCGATGCCAAGGTCATCAAGAAGTGGGCGCCCTACGGGCTCAACTGAGGAGTACTGACGAATGAGCCGTATCAAGAGGGGTGTCACCACCCGCGCAAAGCACAAGCGGATTCTGGACCAGGCCAAGGGCTACCGTGGTCGCCGCAAGAACACCATCCGTGTCGCACGCCAGGCCGTCGAAAAGGCCGGCCAGTACGCGTATCGTGACCGCAAGATCAAGAAGCGGACCTTCCGCGCCCTGTGGATCCAGCGCATCAACGCTGCCGTCCGCGCCGAAGGCCTGACCTACTCGCAGTTCATCCATGGCGTGAAGCTCGCCGGGATCGAACTGGACCGCAAGACGATGGCCGACCTCGCCATGAACGAAGGCGGCGTGTTTAGCACCGTCATCGCGCAGGCGAAGGCAGCTCTGCCCGCGGCGGCGTAAGCCACCGTAAGCGTAAAGCTCCTCAGCTTCATCGCGCGAATTAAAGGGCGTGGATGGCAAGTGCCGTCCGCGCCCTTTTCGCGTTCATGCCCTTCATGCGTTGCGGTTCGGGTGATGGCCCCTTAAGGACGCGGCGCAATATCCCACACTCATAACCAGGCAGGCAGACGACCAGTGGACTACGCAGCAACCGGCCAGGAGGCGCTATCGCGGATCGCGGGCGCCGATGATCTCGATACGCTGGAGTCCCTGCGCGTCGAATTTCTGGGCAAGCAGGGCTCGATCTCGGGCCTGCTCAAGACCCTCGGCAAGCTCGATCCCGAGGAGCGCAAGGTGGAGGGTCCGAAGATCCACGCCCTGCGCGAAAGCGTGACCGAGGCGCTGGCCACCCGCAAGGACACCCTCGAAACCGCCGCGCTCGATGCGCGTCTCGCGGCCGAGACCATCGACCTGTCGCTGCCCGCTCCGCAGGCGCCGCGCGGGTCGGTGCATCCGGTGTCGCAGGTGATGGACGAACTGGCAGAAGTCTTCGCCGACCTCGGCTTCGCGGTCGCCACCGGGCCGGAGATCGAGGACGACTGGCACAACTTCACCGCGCTCAACATGCCGGAAAGCCACCCGGCGCGCGCGATGCACGACACGTTCTACTTCCCCGACCGTAACGACGCCGGCCGCGAGATGCTGCTGCGCACGCATACCTCGCCGGTGCAGGTCCGCACGATGCTCAGCCAGGGCGCACCCCTGCGCATCGTCGCGCCGGGCCGCGTCTACCGCTCGGACAGCGACGCCACGCACACGCCGATGTTCCACCAGATCGAAGGCCTCGTCATCGACAAGGGCATCCACCTCGGCCACCTGAAGTGGACGCTGGAAGCCTTCCTCAAGGCCTTCTTCGAGCGTGACGACATCGTGCTGCGCCTGCGTCCCAGCTACTTCCCGTTCACTGAACCCTCGATCGAGGTCGATGTCGGCTACTCCAACGCAGGCGGCCGCCGCGTCGTTGGCGGGTCGGGCGATGCGCCGGGCCATGCCTGGATGGAAGTGCTCGGCTCGGGCATGGTCAACCGCCACGTCATCGCGGCGGGCGGCATCGACCCCGACGAATGGCAGGGCTTCGCCTTCGGCATCGGCGTCGATCGCCTCGCCATGCTCAAGTACGGGATGGACGACCTGCGCGCCTTCTTCGACGGCGATGTGCGCTGGCTCTCCCACTACGGTTTCTCCGCCCTCGACGTGCCGACCCTTTCGGGCGGCGTCGGCACACCGGCCTAAGGCGGGAAGGATAATACGATGAAGTTCTCGCTCTCCTGGCTCAAGCAGTACCTGGAAACCGACGCGACGATCGAGGAGATCGCCGCAAAGCTCAACGCCATCGGCCTCGAAGTCGAAGGCATCGAGGATCCCGCCGCGAAGCTCGAGGGCTTCCGTGTCGCCAAGGTGCTCACCGCAGAGAAGCACCCGCAGGCCGACAAGCTGCAGGTGCTGACCGTCGACACCGGCGAGAAGGTGCTCACCGTGGTCTGCGGCGCGCCGAACGCGCGTGCGGGCCTCGTCGGCGTGCTCGGCCTTCCGGGCGCGGTGGTTCCGGTCAACGGCATGGTGCTCAAGGTCGCGGCGGTGCGCGGCGTCGAATCGAACGGCATGATGTGCTCCACGCGCGAGCTGGAGCTGGGCGAGGACCACGACGGCATCATCGAACTGCCCGAGGACGCGCCGGTCGGCACGCCTTTCGCGCAGTACCATGGCGCCGATCCGGTCATCGACGTGGCGATCACCCCCAACCGCCCGGACTGCATGGGCCTCTACGGCATCGCCCGCGATCTCGCGGCGGCGGGCCTCGGCACCCTGAAGCTCATCGAGGCACTGGATATCGAGGGCGCATTCCCGTGCCCGGTCGAGATCCGCACCGACGACGCCGAAGGTTGTCCGGCCTTCTACGGTCGCGTCATCCGGGGCGTGAAGAACGGCCCTTCGCCGCAGTGGCTGCAGGATCGCCTGAAGTCCGCAGGCCAGCGCCCGATCTCGGCGCTGGTCGACGCGACCAACTACGTGATGCTCGCCTATGGTCGCCCGGCCCACGCCTATGACCTCGCGAAGCTGAACGGCACCGTCGTCGCCCGCCGCGCGGTCGAGGGCGAGACGGTTGTCGCGCTGAACGAGAAGACCTACACGCTCGACGCCGAGATGACCGTGATCGCCGACGACAGCGGCGTCCACGACATCGCGGGCATCATGGGCGGCGAGCATTCGGGCTGCGGTGACGAGACCACCGACATCCTGCTCGAGATCGCTTACTTCGATCCCGAGCGGATCGCGAAGACGGGCCGCAAGCTCAACCTCACCTCCGACGCGCGCGGACGGTTCGAGCGCGGGATCGACCCGAACTTCCTCGACACCGGCCTCGCCCACCTGACCAAGCTGATCCAGACGCTGTGCGGCGGCGAGGCTTCGCAGGTCGTGCGTGCAGGCACGGCGCCGAGCACGCCGAAGATCGTCCACTTCGCGCCCTCGCTGGTGGAGAAGCTGGGCGGCGTGAAGGTGGAAGCCGCCGAGCAGAAGCGCATCCTCGAAAGCCTCGGCTTCTCGGTGGTCGGCGAGGATGCGGACTGGGAGCAGAGCTGGGCGATCACCGTCCCCGGCTGGCGCCCTGACGTCGACGGTGCCCCCGACATCGTCGAGGAAGTCGTGCGCATCCACGGGCTCGACAAGGTGGAGAGCGTGCCGCTGTCTCGGGCTGACGGCATCGCCAAGCCCACCGCCACCCCGGCGCAGGCGCTGGAGCGCCGGGTGCGCCGTGCCGCCGCCGCGCGCGGTCTGCATGAGGCCGTCACCTGGTCGTTCCTGCCCGAGCCCGCCGCGCAGGCCTTTGCGGACGGCGACCTGTGGGTGCTCGCCAACCCGATCAGCGAGGACATGAAGGCCATGCGCCCCTCGCTGCTGCCCGGCTTGCTGATGGCCGCCAAGCGCAACCTCGATCGCGGCGCATCGTCGCTGCGCTTGTTCGAACTGGGCCGCCGCTATCTGCGCGGGCAGGGCGGTGTGAGCGATGAAAAGCTGACGCTCGGCCTCGTCCTGGCGGGCGAGAAGACCGCGCGCGGCTGGGCGACAGGCAAGGCCGTCACCTTCGACGCCTTCGATGCCAAGGCCGAAGTCGTGGCGCTGCTGGCCGAGGCCGGTGCGCCGGTCGACAAGCTGCAGGTCATGGGTGAAGCCGGGCCGCAGTTCCACCCCGGCCAGTCGGCCACGCTGCGCCTCGGCCCCAAGACGGTGCTGGCGCGCTTCGGCATGCTGCATCCCAAGATGGCCAAGCAGTTCGACGTCGACGGCCCGGTGGCGCTGGCCGAGGTCTTCCTCGACGCCATCCCGGCGCGCAAGGGCGCGGCCAGCTTCGCCCGCGTTTCCTATGCTCCGCCGCCACTTCAGGCGGTGACGCGCGACTACGCCTTCCTCGTTCCCGCCGCGCTTCCTGCCGCCGATCTGGTGCGCATGGTGCAGGGCGCGGACAAGGCGAACATCGTCGCCGTGCGCCTGTTCGACGACTTCCGCGGTCAGGGCGTGCCCGAGGGGCAGAAGTCGTTGGCGCTCGAAGTCACCCTCCAGCCGCTCGAAAAGAGCTACAAGGAGGAAGACCTCAAGGCGATCAGCGAGAAGGTGACCGCCGCCGCCGCCAAGCTGGGGGCCGTGCTGCGGGGGTGATACTTCATACCTTCGTCATTGCGAGGACCGAAGGTCCGCGGCAATCCAGAGCGGCAGCGTCGTCCTGGATTGCTTCGCTTCGCTCGCAATGACGAACTACCCTGACGGAGGTGGCCGGTGATTGACGTGGACTTCGTGACCATCTCCTCCGGCGATCTCACCGCCCGGATCAACCCGCTCGGGGCCGAACTCTGGTCGCTGACCGACAGTCTCGGTCGCGAGTACATGACAGATGCCGACCCGGCGTTCTGGACCGGCCACGCGCCGCTGTTGTTCCCCGTCGTCGGCACCCTGAACGGCGACCGTTACCGCCTTGATGGCACCGAATACGAACTGCCGCGCCATGGCTTCGCGCGGCGCTCCACGTTCGAGATAATCGAAGTCACCGCTGACAGCGCGCTGTTCCGCCTTACCGACAGCGCGGCGACCCGTGTGGCGTACCCCTTCGCCTTCGTGCTCGACATGCATTTCCGCCTGAGCGGCGCGACGCTGCACATGGAGGCGCGCGTCACCAATCCGGGCGAGGCGGCGATGCCGTTCAGCCTCGGCTTTCATCCCGGCTTCGCGTGGCCGCTGCCCGGCGGCGCTGCCAAGGCCGACCACATGATCGCCTTCGAGCAGCCCGAACCGCAGCCGATCCGCCGCATCGACCCGCCGAGCGGCCTCGCGCTGCCGGAGCCCTTTGCGACCCCGGTGGACGGCCACCTCCTGCATCCCGAAGCCGCGCAGTTCGAGGCCGACGCGCTGATCTGGGACCGGCTCTCCAGCCGTGCGCTGACCTTCGGTGCGCCCGGCGGCACGCAACTCGGCATCGCCTTTCCCGACACGCCGATGCTGGGCATCTGGCAGAAGCCCGGCGCGCCCTATCTGTGCATCGAACCGTGGCAGGGCATGGCCGACCCCCTTGGATTCACGGGCGATTTCCGCGAAAAGCCCGGCATGATCTCGCTGCCGCCCGGTGAGGCGCGCGGCTTCCGCCTGGACGTGACCGTCCTTCCGGCCGATTGAAGGAGTATTCCCCGATGAAGACCGTACTCGTAACCGGCGCCACGGCCGGTATCGGCGAGGCCTGCGCCCGCGCCTTCGTGAAGGCCGGATGGCGTGTGATCGGCACCGGTCGCCGCGCCGAGCGTCTGGAAGCGCTGGCGGCGGAACTCGGCGCGGACCGCTTCCACGCCGCCGTCTTCGACGTGCGTGACGAAGCCGCCCGCGACGCCGCTCTGGCCGCGCTTCCGGGCGATTTCGCGCAGATCGACTGCCTCGTGAACAATGCCGGTCTCGCGCTCGGCGCCGCGCCTGCGCAGAAGTCGGACCTCGCCAACTGGAAGACGATGATCGACACCAATGTCGTTGCGCTTGTCTCGCTGACCCACAAGCTCCTGCCGGGGCTGATCGAGCGCAAGGGCGGGATCGTCATGCTGTCCTCGGTCGCGGCGACCTATCCCTATACCGGGGGCAACGTCTACGGCGGCACCAAGGCCTTCGTGCGCCAGTTCGCGCTCGGCCTGCGCTCGGACCTGTCGGGCACCGGCGTGCGCGTCACCTCGATTGAGCCGGGCATGGTGGAGACCGAGTTCACCGTGGTGCGCAACGGCGGCGATCAGGCGGCCTCGGACACGTTCTACGCAGGCGTGAATCCGATGACCGGTGAGGATATCGCCGAAACCGTGCTGTGGGTCGCTTCGCTCCCCGCGCACGTCAACATCAACACGCTGGAACTGATGCCGGTGAACCAGTCGTTTGCAGGCTTCCAGATCGCACGCGAAGGCTGACGCACTTCCCATATCCATCCGGCGCCAGTAAAGGCGCCGGATGACTACCTCGCCTTTCCAGTCCCGGCGCACTTTCGCGATCATCTCGCACCCTGACGCCGGCAAGACCACGCTGACCGAAAAGCTGCTGCTGCAGGGCGGCGCTATCCACCTTGCCGGGCAGGTGAAGGCGCGCGGCGCGGCGCGGCGTGCGCGCTCGGACTGGATGAAGATCGAGCAGCAGCGCGGCATTTCCGTGACCAGCTCGGTCATGACCTTCGAGCGTGACGGCATCACCTTCAACCTGCTCGACACGCCGGGGCACGAGGACTTCTCGGAAGACACCTACCGCACGCTCACCGCGGTCGATTCGGCGATTATGGTGATCGACGCGGCCAAGGGCATCGAGCCGCAGACCCGCAAGCTGTTCGAGGTCTGCCGCCTGCGTTCGGTTCCGATCATCACCTTCATCAACAAGGTCGACCGCGAGGGCCGCGCCTGCTTCGATCTGCTCGACGAAGTGGCGGACATGCTGGCGCTCGACGTGTGCCCGATGTCCTGGCCGGTCGGCATGGGCGGCCTGTTCGAGGGCATCCTCGACATCGAGAGCGGCCGCATCAGCCGCCCTGAAGGCCCGTCAAAGGAGTTTCTCGGCAAGGTCGACGAAGGCGCCACGCTGCCTGCCGCCGTCGCCGAGGAGCTGGAACTGGCGCAGGCGGGCTATCCGGAATTCGACGTCGAGGCCTATCGTGGCGGCGACCTGACGCCGGTCTACTTCGGTTCCGCGCTCAAGAACTTCGGCGTTGCGGAACTGATCGACGCGATCTCGCGCCATGCTCCGCCGCCGCGTCCGCAGCCCTCCGAGCAGGGGACGATCGAGCCGGACAACAAGGAAGTGACCGGCTTCATCTTCAAGGTGCAGGCCAACATGGACCCGATGCACCGCGACCGCATCGCCTTCATGCGGCTGGTTTCCGGTACTTTCAAGCGCGGCATGAAGCTGACGCCCTCGGGTCTCGGCAAGCCGATCGCGGTGCATTCGCCGATCCTCTTCTTCGCGCAGGACCGCGAGATCGCGGACAATGCGGAGCCGGGCGATATCATCGGCATTCCGAACCACGGCACCCTGCGCGTGGGCGATACGCTGTCGGAGCGCAACGACGTGCGCTTCACCGGCCTGCCCAACTTCGCGCCGGAAATCCTGCGCCGCGTCGCGCTGAAGGATCCCACGAAAACCAAGCAGTTGCGCAAGGCGCTCGACGATCTTTCGGAAGAGGGCGTGATCCAGGTCTTCTATCCGGAGATCGGTTCGCAGTGGATCGTCGGCGTCGTCGGCCAGCTCCAGCTCGACGTGCTCATCAGCCGCCTCGAAGCCGAGTACAAGGTGGAGGCGATGCTCGAAGGATCGCCGTTCGACACCGCGCGCTGGCTCAAGGGCGACGACAAGGCGCTGCGGGAATTCAGCGATTTCAACAAGATGAACCTCGCAAAGGACCGCGACGGCGACCCGGTGTTCATGGCCCGCTCGGCCTGGGACGTCGGCTACCAGCAGGAGCGCAACCCCGACCTCACGTTCAGCGCCACTAAGGAACGGTGAACACACTGAACTGAACCTAACGGCGCCAGAGGACCACCTGGCCGCTCCAGAACGGACCTGACAGGAACCTGACGCGGGTCCGGCGGATTGCTAGGAACACCCCTCCACCGGACCCTTCGGACGCCGCCGTTGCAGATCACGTTCGCCAGCTACAACATCCACAAGGCCGTCGGTCTCGACCGGCGTCGCGACCCCGAGCGCATCCTGACGGTGCTGCGCGAGATCGACGCCGACGTCGTCGCGCTGCAGGAGGTCGACCGGCGCTATGGCCGGCGCATGGCGGTGCTGCCGCTCGATGCGATCCATTCGGGGACCGACTACGTTCCCGTTCCCCTGTCCATGAAGCCCGACAGCCTCGGCTGGCATGGCAACGCGATCCTCGTGCGCAAGGGCATCGATCTGGTGGAGGCCGCGCCGGTGCCGCTGCCGGTGCTGGAGCCGCGCGGGGCGATCCGCGCCGACTTGTCCATCGAGGGCCGCCGCCTGCGCGTCGTCGGCATGCATCTCGACCTCTCGGGCATCCGGCGGCGGCATCAGGTCCGCTCGGTGCTCGCCCACTGCTCCGGCTGCGACGCGCGGGTGCCGACGGTGATGATGGGCGACCTCAACGAATGGGCGCGGCACGGCGGCTGCCTGCGCGAGTTCGACGGCGGCTGGCAGGTGCTGGCGCCGGGCCGCAGCTTTCCTTCGCGCCGCCCGATGGCCACGCTCGACCGCATCATCGTATCCGCAGAGTGGTCAGTGCTGGGAACCGGTGTGCACCATAGCCCGTTGTCGGCTGTAGGTTCCGACCACCTGCCGGTCGTGGCCTCGCTTTCGTTGCCTAAAATTTAGGCAACTGCTCAGGAATCGAGCGTCGATCCGTGCTTGTCCTGAGGCATGCGGTTTGTCGCACCCCTGAATCCCCTCCCTTTCTTGCCGAAAGGTAAATTGGCACACCCCTTGCTAGGCCTATTGGCAGCCGGCGCTGGGGCCGGTGGCTAACAGGGGATAGGCATGAAGTTCATCATCGCCATCATCAAGCCCTTCAAGCTGGACGAAGTCCGCGAGGCCCTTGGGGGTATCGGCGTTGCGGGCATGACCGTCTCGGAAGTGAAGGGCTTCGGTCGCCAGAAGGGTCAGACGGAGATCTACCGCGGCGCCGAGTACTCGACCAACATGCTGCCCAAGGTGAAGATCGAGGTCGCTGCGCCTGACGATCTCGCGCCCAAGATCGTCGAGACGATCCAGCAGGTCGCAAGCACCGAGGCCATCGGTGATGGCAAGATCTTCGTCCTGGACCTCGCTTCGGCCGTGCGCATCCGCACCGGCGAGGCGGGCGACACCGCGCTCTGAGGGGAGCTTTCATGATGAACCGCAAGCTTTTCGGCGGCATCGCAGCGACGGTCGCGTCGCTCGCCGTCTCGACTGCCGCCTGGGCGCAGGAAGCGGCCGCTGCCGCACCCGTGCCGAACCCCGGCAACAATGCCTGGATGATGGTCTCGACGATCCTCGTCCTGATGATGATCCTTCCCGGCCTCGCGCTGTTCTACGGCGGTCTTACCCGCTCGAAGAACATGCTCTCGACGATGACCCAGATCGGCGGCGTCACCGCGCTCGCCATGCTCATGTGGGTGATCGTGGGCTACGGCCTCGCCTTCGGTCCCGAAGGCAACCAGTTCATCAGCTGGGGCAAGTTCTTCCTCGCGGGCGTCACGCCCGACGCGACCGCCGCCACCTTCACCGACGGCGTGGTCATCTCCGAACTCATCTTCGTCTGCTTCCAGATGACCTTCTCGGCGATCACCGTCGCGCTGGTCCTCGGTTCGGTGGTCGAGCGCATGAAGTTCTCGGCCGTGATGGCCTTCGCCTTCGTGTGGCTGCTGATCGTGTACTACCCGATCGCACACATGGTCTGGGAAGCGCGCGGCGTCTTCTTCGTGATGGGCGCTCTCGACTTCGCGGGCGGCACCGTGGTCCACATCAACGCCGGCGTCTCGGCGCTGGTCGCCGCGCTGATCCTCGGCAAGCGCAAGGGTTACCCGACCGAGCCGATGGCTCCGCACTCGCTGACGCTGACTTTCGTCGGCACCGGCCTGCTGTGGGTGGGCTGGTTCGGCTTCAACGCCGGTTCGGCGCTGGAAGCCAACGGTTCCGCGGCTCTCGCCATGATCAACACGTTCGTCGCCACCGCTTCGGCCGGCCTGTTCTGGATGCTTGCCGAGAAGTTCTCGGGCCACAAGGGTTCGGCTCTGGGCTACTGCTCGGGCATCATCGCCGGCCTCGTCGCGATCACCCCGGCTGCCGGTAACTCGGGTCCGTTCGGTGCGATCGTGCTCGGCGCCGTCGCCTCGATCGTCTGCTTCATCTTCGTCTCGAAGGTAAAGCCGGCCCTCGGTTACGACGACTCGCTCGACGCCTTCGGCATCCACGGCGTGGGCGGCATCGTCGGCGCCATCGGCACCGCCATCGTCTATGCCCCGTCGCTCGGCGGCCCGGGCGGCGAAGACTTCGCCATCGGCTCGCAGCTCGGCGTCCAGGTCGCCGCTGTCGCCGCCACGATCGTCCTCTCGGTCGTCGGCACCACGATTGCGATGTTCATCGCCAAGGCAATCACCGGCCTGCGCGTCAGCCCCGAAGTCGAAGCCGACGGCCTCGACATCGGCGAGCACGGCGAGCGCGCCTACAACTAAGAATCTCCAGTTTGGCGGCGGCGGGTACTTCCTCCTCTCCTTCCACCCGTCGTCGCCAACCGATGTTCCTCCTGCGAACACAACCTATAAAGGGCCGGAGCCAGCCGCTCCGGCCCCTTTTTTATTTGTCCCGATTGTGAAATGCTGCCGTTACGGGGTCGATCTTATCCGCCTTCGGCGGAAGCGGCACCGGCCCTCGCCCCCACCCGACCTCCCAACGATAGTACCCTAGGGAGGTCGGGTGGGGGCGAGGGCCGGTGCCGCCCAACACGCAAGCGAGAGCGGAGGGACCATGAAGTACGTCACGGCCATCATAAAACCGTTCAAGTTCACCGAAGTGCGCGACGCGCTGAGCGCTGCGGGCATTTCCGGGATGACGGTGTCGGAGGTCAGCGGCTTCGGTCGCCAGAAGGGCCAGACCGAAGTCTATCGCGGCGCCGAATACGCATCGAGCATGCTGCCCAAGATCCGCATGGAGATCGCCGTGCCCGACGCGCTGGCCGACCGCGTGGTCGAGATCATCCGCACCCAGGCCAACAACGACGAGATCGGCGACGGCAAGATCTTCGTGCTGCCGCTCGCGCAGGCCGTGCGAATCCGCACCGGCGAGCAGGGCGACGACGCGCTTTAGAATATCGCAAAGCTTACTTAACCCTCGTCATTGCGACGTAGCGAAGCAATCCATGGTCGGCGCCTACTGACGGATTGGGCCGCTGGATTGCTTCGCTGCGCTCGCAATGACGAACGTGTTTCGGCCTCACCGCCCGGCGGACAGCATCTCGATCAGCTGTCGCACCGGCGTCACGTCGTAACCCGCGCCCGCCGCCTTCGAGGCGATCACTGCCGGATTGTCGCCCGCCTTGGCCCGCGCCAGCGCCCACAGCAGCGTCGAGCGCGTGCCCGAGCGGCAATAGGCCAGCACCGGCCCCTCGACATCGAGCGCCTGCTCCATCGCGTCCACCTGCGCCTGGCTGAATCCGGCATGAGTCACGGGAATCGCCACATAGTCGATGCCTGCCGCGCGCGCGGCGGCCTCGATCTCGGCGCCCGGGGTCTGGTCGTCGCTCTCGCCTTCGGGGCGGTTGTTGACGATTCGAACGATTCCAAGGGCCTGTGCCTCCGCAATGGTGGCAACATCGATCTGCGGGCTGGCGAAAACGGACTCGGTGATCTGGCGGAACATTCTCGCATTCTCCCGTAATCGAGCGACCCGAAGATGAACGAAGGGCCGTGTAAACGGGCATCAAGCCGCTTCCTGTCGATGGTGCAAGCCCATTCGTCGCGTAAAATGCCGCAATTCGTCGAGAACGGCTGCAAACACCTCGCATTTCCGTTCGCCATCGCGTTTTGAGTCGTGTAAGACTAACGGTTGCAGGAGAAGATCGGGCCTCTGCCCGGTCGCTTGCCTGACGTCTGGTGCGGTTCGTCCACGCGCCTGGCGACTAATTCTGGGGCGCAGCGAAGGTACGCTAGTAGACATGGGTTTTGACAGAGGTCGTCGCGGAAGGGGCCGCGACAATAAGCGGTCTGGTGAGGACGAGTTCGATCCGTTCTTTGCCGGGCAGGATCGCTTCGGTGGCGGCGGTGACCGTTTCGGCGGCGGCGGCTTCGGCGGTGGTGACCGCTTTGGCGGCGGCGGTGGTGGCGGCTTCGGCGGCGGCGGCGGCGGTGGCTTCCGTAGCGGCGGTGGCGGCTTCGGCGGCGGCGGCGGTGGTTTCCGCGGCGGCGGTGGCGGTGGCGGTATGCCCGCGCAGGTCGTCGGTCAGGGCCGTGGCGTCGTAAAGTTCTTCAACGCAGCAAAGGGCTTCGGCTTCATTCAGCGTGATGAAGGCGGCGACGATGTGTTCGTGCACATCAGCTCGGTCGAGCGCGCCGGCCTCGAAGGCCTGGCCGAAGGCCAGCAGCTCGAATTCCAGCTCGTCGATCGCGGCGGCAAGATCTCGGCCACCGACCTGTCGGTCGTGGGC